>NZ_JAHHIT010000039.1 GCF_024539675.1 Streptomyces hilarionis
CCTCCCGCCCCTGCCTCCCGTGAGACCCCTTCCGCAAGTCCGCAAGACCCTCAAGGAGCTGCACGTCCCATGCGCATCGGAATCCTCGGCCTCGGCCGCATCGGCGCCTTCCACGCCGAGACCCTCTTCGGACTCGACGCCGTCGAGTCGCTCGTCGTGGCCGACCCCTTCGCGGAGGCCGCCAAGACCGCCGCGGAGCGGTTCGGCGCCGACGTCGCGGACTCCCCCGAGGCCGTGCTGGCGGCCGGGGTGGACGGCGTCGTGATCGCGGCGGCGACCGACGCCCACCCGGGGCTGATCCTCGCCGCCGTCGAGGCGGGCGTCCCCGTCTTCTGCGAGAAGCCCGTCGCCCGGACGACGACCGAGGGCGTGGCGGTGCTCCGGGCCGTCCAGGGCAGCGCCGTGCCCATCCAGATCGGCTACAACCGCCGTTTCGACGCGGGCTTCGTCGCCGCGCGCGCCGCCGTGGCCACGGGGGAGCTGGGCAGGCTGCACACCGTGCGCTCCACCACCTTGGACCCGGCGCCGCCGCCGGCCGCGTACGTCGCCGGGTCCGGCGGCATCTTCCGGGACTGCTCCGTGCACGACTTCGACATCATCCGCTGGGTGACGGGCCGTGAGGTGAGCGAGGTGTACGCGGTCGGCGGCAACCGGGGCGCCGACTACATCAGGGAGGCGGGCGACGCCGACACCACCGGCGCGATCCTCACCCTCGACGACGGCACGATCGCGGTGGTGTCCAACTCCCGTCACAACGCGCGCGGTTACGACGTCCGCATGGAGCTCCACGGCTTCACGGACTCGATCGCCGTGGGTCTGGAGGACAAGCTGCCGCTGCGCTCGGTGGAGCCCGGCGTCACCTTCCCGGCCGGTGTCCCGCACGACTTCTTCATGGACCGCTTCACCGCCGCCTACCGCGCCGAACTGACCGCGTTCACCGAGGTCGTGGCGGGTGCGCGCCCCTCGCCCTGCACGATCGAGGACGCTCTGGAGGCGGGCTGGATCGCCGAGGCGTGCACGCTGTCCCTGCACGAGCACCGGCCGGTGACGATCGCCGAGGTGAGGGCCTTCTGAGCCGGCGGGCCCGCGCCGGCTCACAGGCCGTAGCGGACCGCGAACTCGTCCGGGTCGTAGGCGTCCCGGGCGGGATCTCTCGGTATGGCCGGCCGCTCCTCCACCATGTCCCGCGGCAGCACCCGCTCGGGCAGGGCGCCGAACCGGACCCGACGCCGCTCCCGCTCGGCGCCGTCCTCCGCGGCGCGGTCCTGCTTCCTCTCCCGCATCTCGCCCTCCCCGTGCACGAATCGGCTCACCCCTGCACCTGGTCGAACGTCCTCACCTCGCCGTGGGTTCCGCCGGCAGGTCGAAGACGTGGTCCGGGGAGACGATGGACGTGATCGCGTCGCCGAACAGGGTGCTGGGCTCCTGGTTCTTGTAGTTGATGTCGGTGTTCAGCACGACGACGAGCGTGGCCTGTGCGGAGGGCAGGTAGATGGTCAGCGACTCGTAGCCGGGCAGTGAGCCGTTGTGGCCGATCCAGCCCTGCACGTTGAAGATGCCCAGGCCGTACCCGGCTCCGGGGATGGAGGTCGCCGGTGTGATCAGGCGCTGCTTCTGGGTGGCGGGGCTGATCATGCGGTTGCCGTCGGGCAGCACGCCCGTGGCGACGGTGCGCGCCCAGATCCGCAGGTCGTCCAGGGTGGAGATCATCGCGCCGGCGGCCCAGCCCCAGGAGGGGTTCCAGTCGGCCGAGTCCTCGACCTGCCCGGTGGCGGTCTGGTTGGTGTAGCCCTGGGAGTGCGGCGTGGGGAACTCGTTGCCGACCGGGAAGAGGGTGTCGTCGAGTCCGGCCGGGTCCAGGATGTGCTGGTGGACGTATTCGTTGAGGTGCTGACCGCTCATCTTCTCGACGACCAGGCCGAGCAGGATCAGGTTGGTGTTGCAGTAGTAGAACTCCTGGCCCGGCGCGAAGAGCACGGGGTGCTTGAAGGAGTAGCCGAGCAGTTCCTGCGGGGTGAAGGGCCGCTTCGGGTCGGAGGTCAGCGCCTTGAAGAAGTCCTCGTCGGCGGAGTAGTTGAACAGTCCGCTGCGCATGTCGGCCAGCTGACGCAGGGTGATCCGGTCGCCGTTCGGCACGCCGTCGATGTACTTGTCGATGGTGTCGTCCAGGCCCACCTTGCCCTCGTCGACCAGTTGCAGGACCGCGGTGACGGTGAACGTCTTGGTCTCGCTGCCGATCCGCATGAACAGGTCGGGGGCCATGGCCTGGCCGGTGCTCTTGTCGCGGACGCCGAAGGACTTCACGTACTGCCCCTTGTCGGGCGTCCAGATGCCGACGCTGACCCCGGGCACGTTCGCCTGCTTCATGACCCGCTGGACGGCGTCGTCCACCTGCTGCCGCACGGCGGGGGTGAGGGCGACGACACCGTCGTCGGACGGGCTCGGAGAGGGTTGCCGGGCGGCGGTCGCGGCGGCGGCCGAGGAGGGCGACGGCGTGGCGCCGGCCGCGGCGGGCGCCACCAGCGCCCCCACCGCGGCGGCGACGAGGACGCCGCTGCGCAGTCGCGTGTACGGGTGTGTCATGGGCTTGCTCCCGCGTGAGGAGGTTCTCGCGCCGCAGGCCACAGCCGCACCGGAGGGGCACGGGCCGCATGCGGCCCATCACCCCCACCATACGAGCGGGGGCGCGCCGCCGCCTGTCGGCGACGGCGCCACGCGCCCTCCCTCGGCGTCTCCGCGGCGCCCGCTCATGCCCCGCAAGGGCGCGGGGACTTGCGGGTGCGCACGGCGCCGCCCCGGCCTCCGCGCGGCGGCGCGTCCGGCACGCCGGCACGCGGGCGCACACGGGGGCGTCCGGCCCGCCGGGCGGGCGACCGGTCGCGGCGCGCCCACCGTCTCAGGTCTTCGCCTCGCCGGGGGCGGCCACCGGTGCGGTGAGGTCCTTCTCCTCCGGGAGCCGGTCGACGTCGACCCCGCGCACCTGGGACAACTCGTGCTTGAGGGCCGCGAGTTCGGCGCCGCCCGCCATGTGGTTGGTGAGTTCCTCGAGGCTGACCTGGTCGCGGGAGGCGGTGAGCTCCATGGTGCCCAGGCGCAGGACGCTGAAGTGGTCGCCGACCATGTAGGCGTGGTGGGGGTTGTGGGTGATGAAGATGACGCCGAGGCCGCGGTCCCGGGCGGCGGCGATGTACTTCAGCACGACGCCCGACTGCTTGACGCCGAGGGCGGCGGTGGGCTCGTCGAGGATGAGGACGCGGGCGCCGAAGTAGACGGCGCGGGCGATCGCGACGCACTGGCGCTGGCCGCCGGAGAGGGTGCCGATGGGCTGCTCCAGGTCGTCCAGGACGATGCCCATGTTGCGCAGTTCCTCGTCGGCGGTCTTCTTCATCCGCTCGATGTCGAGCCGGCGCAGCAGCCAGGAGCCCTTGGTCATCTCCGAGCCGAGGAAGAAGTTCCTCCACACCGGCATCAGCGGGACGGTGGCCAGGTCCTGGTAGACGGTGGCGATGCCGCGGTCGAGGGCCTCGCGCGGGGTGCTGAAGCGCACGGGGGCGCCGTCGACGAGGAACTCCCCCTCGGTGTGCTGGTGCAGCCCGGAGACGATCTTGATGAGGGTGGACTTGCCGGCACCGTTGTCGCCGAGGACGCAGGTCACCTGGCCCGGGTGCACGGTCAGGCTGACGCCGTGCAGGGCGCGGATGTTGCCGTAGGACTTGCCCGCGCCCCGCAGTTCGACGATCGCCCCGTCCGTGCCCTCGGCGACGGCGTCCGCGATGACGGCCCCGTGGGCGCCGTGGTGGTTGCTGGATGTCATGGGGGTCACCTCCGGGTCGCCGTGCGGCTGACCCACAGATTGATCAGGACGGCGCCGAGGAGCATCACGCCGAGGAAGGCCTTGAACCAGTCGGGGTTCCAGCCCGCGTAGACGATGCCCTGCTGCACCATGCCGAACATGAACGCGCCGAAGACCGGGCCGATCGCCGAGCCGGCGCCGCCGGTCAGCAGACAGCCGCCGATGACGGCCGCGGAGATGTAGATCAGCTCCTGGCCGACGCCCTCGCCGGACTGCACGGTGTTGAAGGTGAACAGCTGGTGCATGCCGACGAACCAGGCGCCGAGGCCGACCAGCATGAACAGCGAGATCTTCGTGAACGTCACCGGCACGCCGACCGCCCGGGCGGACTCCTTGTTGCCGCCGACCGCGAAGATCCAGTTGCCGTACCTGGTGCGCAGCAGCACCCAGGTGGCCAGGGCCGCGAACACCAGCCAGTAGACGATCGTGATCTTGACCTGGACGCCGCCGACCTCGAAGGACGAGGCGAAGATCTTCTTCGCCTGGTCGAAGCCGTCCATGTTGCTGATGTCGTCGGTGGCCACGTTGCCGGTGACCAGCTTGGTGACGGCCAGGTTCACGCCCTGGAGGATCAGGAAGGTCCCCAGCGTGATCAGGAAGCTGGGCAGTCCGGTCCTGACGACCATCCACCCGTTGAAGAACCCGATGCCCAGGGAGACCAGGAGCGCCACGACGACGCCCACCCAGGCGTTCATGGTGAGCTGGTAGCTGAGCATGCTCGCGGTGAGCGCCGAGGTGATCACCGCGACGCCGGCCGACAGGTCGAACTCGCCGCCGATCATCAGCAGCGCGACCGGGAGCGCCATGATCCCGATGGTCGACGACTGGTAGAGGATGTTCGCCATCGCGCTGCCCTCGCGCACGGGCGGCGCGGAGATCAGGAAGAAGACGTACACCGCGACCGCGCCGAGGAAGACCCCGACCTCGGGGCGGGCCAACAGGCGCAGTACCAGGGAGCGTTGCGCGGTCCGGCCGTCACTCTCCTTCGGGCCGGGGGCCGGCGGTGTCCCCACCGCCGGCTCGGCGTGCCGAGTCATGCTCATCACCGGGTGCCCTTCGCGGCGTACGCGGCCACCGCGTCGACGTTGGACTTGTCCACGAAGGCGGGCCCGGTCAGGACCGGCTGCTCCCCGCCGCCCATGTAGTTGCCGTTGTTCTTGTAGAGCCACAGCGAGTCGATCGCCAAGTAGCCCTGAAGGTAGGGCTGCTGGTCGACCGCCAGCTCGACGCTGCCCTTGCTGATGGCGCCCGTCAGGTCCTTGTTGAGGTCGAAGGTGGCGATCTTGGCCTTGCTGCCGGCGTCGGAGACCGACTGCGCGGCGGTCAGCGCGATGGGGGCGCCGAGCGTGACGACGTGGTCGATCGCCTTGTCCTGGCTGAGCTTGGCGGTGATGGTCGACTTCACGGACGGCATGTCGGTGCCGTTGACGTAGAGGTTCTCGACGGAGCCGGAGAACGTCTTCTTCACGCCGTCACAGCGCTGGGTCAGACCGATGTTGCCCTGCTCCTGGATGACGCAGACGACCTTCTTGGAGCCCAGGGTGTTCAGCTTGTTGCCGAGGGCCTCGCCCGCGACCGTCTCGTCCTGGCCGAAGAACTCCAGCAGGCCGAGCTTCTTCCACTCGCTCACACCGGAGTTGAGGCCCACCACGGGTATCTTCGCGGCCGTCGCCTTGGCGATGACGGCCTTGAGGGCGTCGGGCTTGGCGAGGGTGACCGCGATGCCGTCGACCTTCTGGTCGATGGCGTTCTGGATCAGGTTGGCCTGCCCGCCCGCGCTCGGGTCGGCGGAGTACACCAGCTTGACGTTGTCCTTGGCCGCGGCGGCCTGGGCCCCCTTGCGGACGATGTCCCAGAAGGTGTCGCCGGGCGACTGGTGGGTCACCAGGGCGACCGTCATCTGCGGGGTGCTCGCCTTGCCCGCGGAAGCGCCGTCCGCGCTCTCCTCGGACTTCTTTCCGCCGGAGCTGCTGGAGCAGCCCGCAAGGGTCAGGGCCACCGCCGCGGCCATGGCCACGACCGGGGCGATTCTGCGCGAGCGGGAGGGAGAAGAGCTGTCCATCTTTCCTTGCACCTCACTGTGCGACGGGGAAAACGACGGGGAAGGGGGGGGAGGACGATCGCGAGGATCCGGGGGCCCGTTTCTCCTCAGATTGGGGCCATGGGGCCGGGTCCGCGACTGTTCAGGTGTCCCGGACTCGGCCCGTGCGCTGCTGGGACGGGATCCAATCCCGTGCCGGGCCCCCTGTCAATACTTTGTTAAGACATCATTTCACGATCAGGTCCGAATGTTAGAACAAAGTATTGACACCGGAGCTCCCGCGGATCTACACCTGGGAGACGCCAGACCCCGCGACCACCGTGCGGAGCACGGCGCGGGGCCCGGCCGGGCCGGCCACGGCGTTCGATCACGAGGGGGCGCATCAAGATCGATCCCTACCCCCTGCGCCGGGGCGTACCCCTCGCTCCCCACCCCACCGAACCGAGGAGGCGCCCCCGATGGCGAAGACCGGCGAGCGCGCCCGTGCGGTGTCCGGCTCCGCGCTCGACGCGCTGCACTTCGCGCTGGACCGCACCAGCCCGGTCCCGCTCTACTACCAGCTGGCCCAGCAGCTGGAGGCCGCGATCGAGCACGGGGCCCTCGCCCCCGGCAACCTCCTGGGCAACGAGATCGACCTCTCCACGCGCCTCGGCCTGTCCCGGCCGACCGTCCGCCAGGCGATCCAGTCGCTCGTCGACAAGGGCCTGCTGGTGCGCCGTCGCGGAGTCGGCACGCAGGTGGTGCACAGCCAGGTGAAGCGGCCGCTGGAGCTGAGCAGCCTCTACGACGACCTGGAGGCGGCCGGTCAGGGACCCACGACCGCCGTGCTCCGCAACGAACGGGTGCCGGCGACCGCGGACGTCGCGGCCGCGCTGGGTCTCGCGCAGGGCAGCGAGGTCACCCTGCTGGAACGGCTGCGCGCCACGCACGGACAGCCGGTGGCGTTCCTGTGCAACTACCTGCCGCCGGCCCTGCTGGACCTCGACACCGAACGCCTGGAGACGACCGGCCTGTACCGGCTGCTGCGCTCGGCGGGCGTCACGCTGCACAGCGCCCGCCAGACCGTGGGGGCCCGCTCGGCCACGGCCGAGGAGGCCGCCCTGCTCGCGGAGAAGGAGGGGGCGGCACTGCTGACGATGCAGCGCACGGCGTACGACGACACCGGCCGGCCGGTGGAGTACGGGACGCACGTCTACCGCGCGTCCCGGTACGCCTTCGACTTCCAGCTGCTGGTCCGGCCCTAGGGCGCCCCCTCCCCCTGCGCCCGAGGGGGGGGAGGGGGACCGACCGGGGGACTACCTGGGGGCCATCCGCAGGGCGCCGTCCATCCTGATGGTCTCGCCGTTGAGGTAGTCGTGGTCGACGATCGACAGCGCGAGCTGCGCGTACTCCTCGGGGCGGGCGAGGCGGCGCGGGAAGGGCACGCCGGCCGCGAGTCCGGCCCGGAACTCCTCCGACACGGTGGCCAGCATCGGCGTCTCCACGATGCCCGGGGCGATGGTGCACACCCGGATGCCGTACTGGGAGAGGTCGCGCGCGGCGGGCAGGGTCAGCCCGACCACCCCGCCCTTGGAGGACGCGTAGGCCGCCTGGCCGATCTGGCCGTCGTACGCGGCGATGGAGGCGGTGTTGACGATGACGCCCCGCTGGCCGTCCGCGTCGGCCTCGGTCCCGGCGATGGCCTCGGAGGCGAGGGCGAGCACGTTGAAGGTGCCGATCAGGTTGATCTGGATCACCTTGGCGTACAGGCCCAGGTCGTGCACGCCCTTCTTGCCGAGGATCCGCGCCGACGGGCCGATGCCGGCGCAGTTGACCACCGTCCGCAGCGGGACGCCGGACCCGGCCGCCGTCTCGACGGCGGCACGCACCTGCTCGGGGTCGGTGACGTCGGCGGGGACGTAGGTGACGCCGTCGACCTCGGGCGCCTTGTCGACGCCGTCCTTGAGGTCGAGGGCGAAGACCCGGGCGCCGCGCCCGGCGAGAGCCTTGGCGGTGGCCGCGCCGAGGCCGGACGCACCGCCGGTGACGAGGGCGGCGGTGTTCTCGAGCTGCATCATCACTCCTTGCCGAGGACGGTGAGCACACCGCCCTCGTCGCGGTCCAGCGCACGGGAGATGATCATGCGCTGGATCTGGTTGGTTCCTTCGAAGATCTGCATGACCTTGGCCTCGCGCATGAAGCGTTCCACCGGGAAGTCACGGGTGTACCCGTACCCCCCGAGGACCTGCACGGCGTCCGTGGTCACCTTCATGGCATTGTCCGTGGCCACGAGTTTGGCGATGGACGCCTCCCGTGTGAAGGGCACGCCGATGTCCTTCAGGCGGGCGGCGGACAGCGCGGCTGCCCGCGCCGACTCGATCGCGGCGCTCATGTCGGCGAGCACGAACGCCAGGCCCTGGTGCTCGATGATCGGCTTGCCGAAGGTCTCCCGCTCGCGGGCGTAGCGCACCGCGTGGTCCAGGGCGCCCTGGGCGAGCCCGGTGGCGACGGCCGAGATGCCGAGCCGTCCGCAGTCGAGGGAGGCGAGGGCGATCTTCAGCCCCTGGCCCTCCTCCCCGATCCGGCGTTCCACGGGCACCCGGACGTCGTCGAGCCGCATGGTCGCGGTCGCCGAGCCCGTCAGGCCCATCTTGCGCTCCGGCGGGTCGGCGCTGAGGCCGGGGGCGTCCGCGGGGACGAGGAAGCAGGAGATGCCGTGGGTGCGGTCCTCGGACGTGCGGGCCATCACGGTGTAGAAGTCGGCGTAACCGCCGTGGGTCGTCCAGGCCTTGGAGCCGTTCAGGACGTAGGAGTCGCCGTCGCGGACCGCGCGGGTGCGCATGGCGGCCGGGTCGGAGCCGGCGTGCGGCTCGGACAGGCAGTACGCGCCGAGGAGTTCACCGCCGAGCATGTCCGGCAGCCACCTGCGCCGCTGCTCGTCGGTGCCGAAGCGGGCCAGCGGGAAGCAGGACAGGGCGTGCACGGAGATGCCCACGGCGACGCTCGACCAGACGGCGGCCACCTCCTCCAGCACCTGGAGGTAGACCTCGTAGGGCTGGTCCGCCCCGCCGAACTCCTCGGCGAAGGGCAGCCCGAGCAGGCCGCTGCGCCCGAGGGTGCGGAACACGTCCCGCGGGAACGACCCGTCCGCCTCCGCGTCGGCGACCCGGGGTGCGAGTTCCTTTGCGGCGAGGGTGCGCGTGAGCTGGATGAGCTCGACGGCCTCCTCGGTCGGCAGGGCGCGAGTGGCAGGCATGGTGACCTCCACGTAGAAGTGCCGACAGTACCGAGAATGATACTGGCGTGTGTACGAAAGTATCATCCACGGTACTCCACGACGGCGCTCGGCGGCACCCCGCACCGCAGGTGAGCCGGGAGACAAGGAGGCGGACGGGCCGCCGGGCCTCAGGACGAGACGGCGTGCACGATCAGCGAGGCGAGCTGCTCGTACGCCTCCGCGTCGGTGAGCCCGGTGCGCGCGGTCAGCTCGCCCTGCTGGATCTGGCGCATGGTCGCGGCGGCGACCTCGCCGACGAACGCCGCGTGCACCTCGCGGAAGGCGCCGTCCGAGACGCCCTCGGCGATCAGCCGGCGCACCCGCTCCGCGGCCATCCGGGTGTTGGCCTCGTACACCTCGCGGGCGGGCGGGAAGTCGGCCACGTCCTGAAGGAACCGGCGCGAGAGCGGGCGCAGCTGTTCCGCGACGGCGCTCAGGTAGAGCCGGACCCGGTCCGAGGGGTCCACGGTCTGCCCCACCCGCTTCTCGACGGCCTCGGTCGCCCCGCGGAAGTAGTGCTTGACGGCCTCCACCACCAGCCCCTGCTTGCTGCGGGCCAACTGGTAGAGGGTCGTCTTCGAGCAGCGCAGGCGCTCGGCGAGGTCGTCCAGGGTGAACTCGGAGAACCCCTCCGCCGTGAGCAGCGCGACAAGTCGTTCCAGCAGCTCGGACTGTCGGGCGGTACGACGGGGGGACGGCATGATCCCAGCGTAGCCTCCCCGGTTACCGCCCGGTCACCCAGCGGACTCAGTGCGCGGCGTCCAGCCGGGAGCGCTGCTCGCCGGTCAGCTCCAGGCCGACGGCGGCCAGGTTCTCCTCCAGCTGCGCGGGCGACGACGCCCCGGCCAGCGGCACGATCGGCAGCTCCCCGCCCAACTGCCAGGCCAGCACGACCTGGTTGACGCTCGCGCCGGTCTCCCTGGCGACCTCGCGCAGCACGGCGAGCCGGGGCGGGGTGCCCGGGTGGTCGTAGTCCTGCGGCAGCGGCCGGTCGGGACGGGTGTACGCGCCCTTGAGCAGCGGCGAGTAGGCGACCAGGGTCAGGCCGGGCTCGGCCCGCAGATAGCCGCGCAGCTCGGGGCCGGCGTGGCCGAGGCTCCCGTCCGGGAAGAGGCCGCCGGGGATGTCGGTGCGCGGGCGCAGCAGGCTGTGCTGGTACTGGAGCACCTCGTAGCCGGGCAGGCCGGCCGCGGCGGCCAGGGCGCGGGCCCGTTCGACGCGCCAGACGGCCTGGTTGCTCGCCCCGAGGAGTGCGACCGTGCCCTCGGCGACGAGCTCGGCGAAGGCCTCGACGGTCTCCCGCTGGGGAACGGTGTGGTCGTCGATGTGCGCGTAGAGCAGGTCGAGGCGCTCGACGCCGAGCCGGTCGCGGCTGCGTTCGGCGGCTTCGCGGATCGCCTTCGCGGACAGGCCCTCGGGGTTGTCGACATAACCGGTGCCGGGCGCGAGGGGCCGGGCGCCGAGCTTGGTGGCGATGACGACCTCGTCGCCGACGCCCCGGCTGCGCCGCCAGCGGCCGAGCAGTTCCTCGCTCTGGCCGCCCTGACCGCCGTCGGCCCAGAAGGCGTAGTTGTCGGACGTGTCGAGGAAGTTCCCTCCGGCCTCCACGTACCGGTCGAGCAGGGCGAAGGACGTCTTCTCGTCGGTCGCCGACCCGAACAGCATCGTCCCGAGCGCCAGGACGCTGACCTCGCGGCGGGTGCCCGGGTCGGTCCCCAGGGTGCGGTACTTCATGACGGCTCCTCCCGTTCGGCCGGGTGTCCACCGGCTCGGACGGGAGTCTCGCGCTTGAAGTGCGCTTCAGGGCAAGGGCCCTGGCGCGGGCGGCGGGAGCACGGGCGGGGCCGCGGGCCGGCCCCGGACGCACCGAAGCCGCCTTCCCGATGTGAGAAAGCGGCTTCCGACCTGCTGTGAAGCTGGTCGGGACGACAGGATTTGAACCTGCGACCCCTTGACCCCCAGTCAAGTGCGCTACCAAGCTGCGCCACGTCCCGATGCGCTCTCCACGGTGTTCGCCGTGTTGATCGCGCGAACAGCACTTTACCCCACGCCGGGCGCTGCGCCGAAAGCGGCCCGGGCGCGGGACAATCGTCCTATGGACCCCAGGGACGGCACAGGAGGCATGGGCGGCGGCCGGAGCGCCGACGGACGCGACCGGGACGGCGAGGGACGGGCGCGCAACGCGCGGCCGCGCGACGGGCTCGGGCGGCCCCTGCCGTACGGCGCGGACGGGGTGGAGCGCCAGCCCGAGGGCGTCGTGCGCACCCCGGGGGACACGGTCGTCGAGGCACAGGCCCTGCTGGACGCCGGGAAGCCGTTCCACGCGCACGAGGTCTTCGAGGACGCCTGGAAGTCGGGGCCCGAGGGCGAGCGCGCCCTGTGGCGCGGCCTCGCCCAGCTCGCGGTGGGTCTCACGCACGCGGCCCGGGGCAACCCGGCGGGCGGGGCGCGGCTGCTGCGGCGCGGCGCGGCGGCGGTGGCGGAGTGGGCCGAGGGCAGCGGCGAGGACCGGCCCCACGGAGTGGATCTCGCCGGGCTGGCGCGCTGGGCGCGGGAGCTGGCGGAGACGGTGGAGCGCACCGGCGCGGCCGTGGACGCGGAAGCCGTGGCGCCGCGGCTTCGCTGACCCGGCACGTCCGTCGGGAGCGGGGTACGGCAGACTCGTCGCGTGCGAAGGATTCATGTCATCGGCATCGGCGCGGGCGACCCCGACCAGCTGACCCTCCAGGCGGTACGGGCGCTGCGCGACACGGACGTGTTCTTCGTCCTGGACAAGGGCGAGGTGAAGAGCGACCTGACGCGGCTGCGTCACGACATGCTGGACACGCATCTGCCCGAGGGCGGCTACCGGGTGGTCGAGGCGCGGGACCCGGAGCGCGACCGCCGGGCCGGGGGCGCGGCCTACTCCCCCGCCGTCGGCGACTGGCGCAGCGCCCGCGCCGACATCTACGAGCGGCTGATCGCCGACGAGCTCGGCGACGACGAGCGGGGCGCGTTCCTGGTGTGGGGCGACCCCGCGCTGTACGACAGCACGCTGGCCGTCCTCCAGGAGGTCCTGGCCAGGGGCTCGGTGGACTTCGCCTACGACGTGGTGCCCGGGATCAGCAGTGTCTCGGCGCTTCTCGCCCGGCACCGCACGGGGCTGAACCGGGTCGCACGGCCGGTGCAGATCACGACCGGCCGGCGGCTCGCCGAGGGCTTTCCCGAGGGGGTCGACGACGTCGTGGTCATGCTGGACGCCCACCAGGCCTTCCGGCAGTACGCGCAGGACGACGTCGACATCTACTGGGGCGCCTACATCGGCACCCCGGACGAGATCCTCGTCGCGGGTCCGATCGCCGAGGCCGGGCCCCGTATCGAGCGGCTGCGCGCCGAGGCCCGCGAACGCAAGGGCTGGATCATGGACACCTACCTGCTGCGCCGCCACCCGGACCGGGAGTAGCGCCCGGGCGGCCCTGTCCTGACCCACACGCCGGCGGTCGCGGCCGGTGGCGACCGCCGCCGCGGCTTCCTGAGGCCTGCTCCCTACCGCAGGACCAGCTGGAGTCCGCCCACGACCGTGGCCGCGATCACCAGCTGTTCGAACAGCCGTTGGTCGATGCGGTGCACCGCCCACTTGCCCAGCAGGGCGCCGGGGACGACGAAGGCGACGAGTGCGAGGTCCAGCAGCAGCGAGCGGCCGTCGATCAGGCCGAGACCCGCGCTGAACGGCACCTTGGCGAGGTTGACGATCAGGAAGAAGAAGGCGGAGGTGCCGAGGAAGCCGAGTTTGCGGAAGCCCGCGGACAGCAGGTACAGCGACATCACCGGACCGCCCGCGTTGGCGACCATCGTGGTGAAGCCCCCGAGGACGCCGTAGGAGCGGGCCTTGAGGCGGCCCGCACGGGTGGCCACGGCGTCGGGCTCGTCCGGCGCCGCGGCCGTGCGGCGCCGCCACACCGTGATGCCCGCCATCAGCAGCAGGATCGCTCCGATGGACGTGCGCACGACGCCGTCGTCGGCCCACACCAGGAACAGCGTGCCGAGGACCACGCCGGCCGCGACGGCCGGGAAGAGCCGCCACAGCGTGGGCCAGTGGGCGTGCCGCCGGTAGGTGAGGACGGCCAGGACGTCGCCCGCGATCAGGAGCGGCAGCAGGACGCCCGTGGAGGCCCTGGCGGGCAGGACCGCCGCGAAGACGGCGAGGCTGACCGTGTTGGCGCCGCTGACGGCCGTCTTGGAGAAGCCGACCAGCAGGGCCGCGAGGGCGAGCGCGGCGAAGCCCCAGCCGGTGATGTGCCACAACGTCATCATGTTCATGCGGAGGTAGATGCTACGCACATCCGTTCCCCGCGTTCAGGCCCGTCTCGCCTGATGGCCTCGCGGGGCCGTCCCGTCAGTGGCGTTCCACCAGGACGGCGCTGCCCTGGCCGACGCCGACGCACATCGTGGCCAGGCCGCGTTCCGCGCCGGTGCGGCGCATGCGGTGCAGCAGGGTGGTGAGGATGCGGGCGCCCGAGCAGCCGAGCGGGTGGCCCAGGGCGATCGCGCCGCCGCTGGGGTTGATCCGGTCGGGGTCGATGCCGAGCTGGTCGACGCAGGCCAGCACCTGCGCGGCGAACGCCTCGTTGAACTCGGCCTCCTGGACGTCGTCGACGCTCCACTCGGCGCGGGCCAGCGCCTTGCGGGTGGCGGGGACGGGTCCGATGCCCATCACGTCGGGGTGCACACCGGCGGAGGCGCCGGCCACGTAGCGGCCGAGGGATTCCAGCCCCAGCTCGTTGAGCGCCTCCTCGCTGACGAGGAGCAGCCCCGCGGCGCCGTCGTTCATCGGGGAGGCGTTGCCCGCGGTGACGGTGCCGCCCTCCCGGAAGACGGGCCTGAGACCCGCGAGCTTCTCGGGGGAGGTGTCCTCGCGGATGCCCTCGTCGGCGTCCACGACGACGCCGTCGGGCCTGCGCACGGGCAGCAGTTCGTCGTCGAAGTGGCCGTTCTTGCGGGCCAGCGCGGCCAGCCGGTGGCTGCGCAGCGCGAAGGCGTCCTGGCGTTCGCGCGTGATGCCGTGCCGGGCGGCGACCTCCTCGGCCGTCTCGCCCATCGCGAGCAGGCCGTGCAGGTCCTTCATCGCGGGGTTGACCAGCCGCCAGCCGAGCCGGGTGTCGACGGTCTCCACGCGGTGCGGGAGCGCCTCGTCGGGGCGGGCCAGCACGAAGGGGGCGCGGCTCATCGACTCGGAGCCGCCCGCGAGCACGATGTCGGCCTCCCCCGCGGCGATGGTGCGGGCCGCGGTCGTCACGGCCTCCAGACCGGAGGCGCACAGCCGGTTCACCGTGGCGCCGGGCACGGTCTCGGGCAGGCCGGCGAGGAGCGCGGCCATCCGGGCGACGTTGCGGTTGTCCTCCCCCGCCTGGTTGGCCGCGCCCCAGTAGACGTCGTCGATGCGGGCCGGGTCGAGCGCGGGCACGTCGGCGACCAGACCCCGGATGACGGTGGCGGCGAGGTCGTCGGGCCGGACGGAGGACAGGGCTCCGCGCAGTCTTCCGACGGGGGTGCGGCGGGCGGCCGCGAAGTGGACGGGACGCACGAGCGGACTCCTTGATTAGCACTGCTAGTTTTCGACTATAGACTGCGGCCCGACCCCCTGGGAAGATCCCCGCGGACTTCACCGCCACACCGCACACCGCCGCACCGCCACCGGCCGCGGCGGGCAGACACAGCTGGAGGCGCGATGCCCCGACACGTCCTCGCCGGGACCCGCGGCGCGATCGCCGTGCGGGAACGGTCCGGTCCGCGGCCGCGGTACACGGCGCTGCTGGTGCACGGCTACGGCGAGCACGGCGGCCGCTACGCGGAACTCGCCGACGTCCTCGCCGGGCACGGCGCCGCCGTCTTCGCGCCCGACCACACCGGGCACGGCAGATCGGCGGGCGAGCGCGTGGTGATCGAGGACTTCGAGGACGTCGTCGACGACGTCCACCGCGCGGCGGAACTGGCCCGCTCCGCACACCCCGGACTCCCGACGGTGATGATCGGGCACTCGATGGGCGGTCTGATCGCGGCCCGGTACGCCCAGCGCCACGGCGACGGGCTCACCGCCCTCGTACTGTCCGGCCCGGTGATCGGCCTCTGGGAGCTGCCCGGCCGGCTGCTCGCGCGGCGGGAGATCCCCGACGTCGCGGTCGGTCCCGCCGCCCTCTCCCGCGACCCGGCGGTCGGCGCGGCCTACGCGGCGGATCCGCTCGTCTGGCACGGGCCGATGAAACGGCCGACCCTGGAGGCCTTCGCCCGGACCCTGGAGACCGTCGCCGAGGGGGGCGACGTCCGCCCGCTGCCCGTGCTGTGGCTGCACGGCGACGACGACCGGCTGGTCCCGCCGGCCGGCAGTCGCGTCGGCGTGGAGCGGCTGACCGCGGGCACGCACACCGAGCGGATCTACCCGGGCGCCCGGCACGAGGTGTTCCAGGAGACGAACCGGGCCGAGGTGTTCGCGGACGTGACGCGGTTCCTCGACGCCGCCCTGCCGCCCCGGGACCGGCCCCGGACGTCCTGAACACGGCCCGGGGCGCCACGGGGACCGACTCGGGCACGACGGGCGAAACGCCTGTTTGCAGGGGTTCGCCCGGGGCACTCGCGGCCTCATGGAGTGGTTGCGCGCTGCCGCCTGTGTGGGCGAGGACGAACGCGCGGAACTGCTCCGAGCCGCCAGGAAAGACGCGAAGAGGAGGACTCCCGTATGACTGTCGTGAAGAGCCCGCTGCCCGAACCCGCCCGCCAGGTCACCTTCGACGCGTTGCAGACCACCCTCGTGGACCTTCTGGGCCTCTCCCTGATCGGGAAGCAGGCGCACTGGAACATCGTGGGCCCGCGCTTCCGCTCGATCCACCTCCAGCTGGACGAGGTCGTCGCCACGGCCCGCGGCTTCGCCGACACGGTCGCCGAGCGCGCCGCCGCGCTGGGCCTGCCGCCGGACGGCCGCCCGGAGACGATCGCCTCGGCCTTCAGCCTGCCCTCCCCGAAGGACGGCTGGCTGCGCGACGAGGACGTCGTCACGGTGATCGCCGAGGCCCTGGGCGCGGCCATCGCGCGGCTGCGCGAGCGCGTCACGGCGACCGACGAGGCCGACCCGGTCACGCAGGACCTGCTGATCGCCATCACCGCCGAGCTGGAGAAGCAGCGCTGGATGTTCGAGGCGGAGAACTGGCCGCAGGAGAAGTGACGCGCGGACACCGAGCGGGAGGGAGGCCTGCATGATCGACGCCCTGGAGATGGACGCGCTGTGGGAGGACTTCCACCGCGCCGTGAACATGACCTCGCAGGAGCTGGCCGCCTGGCTGCGGGTGCGCGACGCCGACGAGAGCGCGGAGCCGCTGCCCGAGCAGGCGGGCGGCCCCACCGGACAGGACGTCCTCGCGATCCTTCAGAAGCGGCGCACCGACCTGACCGAGGACGACGTGCGGTGCATGTACGGGGTCGTGGACACCGTCGCCGAGCAGGCGGACGCCGCGCGCGGACCCGAGGCGCAGGAGACGCTCCGACGTCACCGTCTGATGACCATCGGCCACGACCCGCTGAGGCCGTAGCGCCTCGGTCGCGCAGTGCCGCGGTGGCGTACTGCACCGGTGACCTGGTGCAGTGGTGACCTGGTGCCCCGGTCGCGTGGTCCCGGGGGCTCGCCTCAGCGGGCGAGCCGGGACAGCGCCGCCGACACCAGAGTGCGCACGCCCGGTCCCAGCACCGACAGGTCCGGCGCGAACAACGGGCTGTGGTTCCCCGGCACCGCGGCCGCCTTCTCCATCAGCTCCTCTCCCGGCGCCGTCTCCCAGACGGGCGCCGGGGTCGAGGTGACGTACCAGTAGTCGTAGGGCACGCCCTGCGGGGCGAGGAGGGAGAAGTCCTCGCTGCCCAGCGCCTGACCGAAGTCGAACACCGTGCCCGCGCCGAAGAGTTCGCCGTGCACGGCGGCGATCTCCCGGTCCAGCTGTGCGTCGTTGACGGTGGTGGGGCAGCCCGGCCTCACCGTCACCTCCGGGGGGCGCGGGCAGCCGGCGGCGGCGCACTCCCCCTCCACCACCCGCCGGACGGCGTCGAGGACGCGCGTGCGGACCCGGGCGTCCCGGGTGCGGACGTTGACGCCGAGCCGCGCCTCCGCGGGGATGATGTTCGACGTCGTTCCGGCGTGGAACCGCCCCACGGTGACCACCACGGCCTCGTTCGCCGCGACCTCGCGCGCCACGACGCTCTGCAACCGCGTGACGACGTACGCGGCCGTCACGACCGGGTCCACGGTCGACTCGGGCCGCGAACCGTGCCCGCCCACCCCGTGCACGACGACGTCGACGTCGTCCGAGGCGGACAGGGTCAGCCCGGGCGTGTGGGGGTAGAACCCGACGAGTCCCGGCGCCGCGTGCTGACCGAACAGCGCGTCGGGACGGGGGAAACGGTCGTGGATCCCGTCCGCGACCATCGCGGCCGCGCCGCCCCCGGCCTCCTCGGCGGGCTGGCCGACCACCACGAGCGTCCCGGACCACGTCTCGCGGGCCGCGGCGAGCGCCTCGGCGGCGGCCGCCAGCCAGGTCACGTGCAGGTCGTGGCCGCAGGCGTGCATCACCCCGTCGGTCCGCGAGGCGTAGGGCAGGCCCGTCGCCTCGGTCACCGGCAGCGCGTCCATGTCGCCGCGCAGCCACACCACCGGTCCCTCGCCGTTGCGCAGGACCCCGACCACACCGGTCCGGGCCACGCCGTCGGTCACGTCGAATCCCGCCGCACGCAGCCGCCCGGCGAGCTTCGCCGCGGTGCGGTGTTCCTCGAAGGACAGCTCGGGGTGGCGGTGCAGGTCCTGGTAGAAGTCCGCCAGACTCCCGGGCGGTTCACCGGGGCCGAACCCCGGGGTGATCTCCCTGGTCAGACGGGCGACGACGGCCGCTTCCCGCATGGCGCTCCCCTCTCCTGCCCTGCCCTGCCCTGCCCTGCCTGAAGCCTAGGCCGGACGGGCGGGGCGCGGGGGCGGTCGGCGGCCCGATCGGGTCAGATCCCGGCCACCGGCAGGCCGAGCAGGCGGACGACGGTGCGCAGCACGCCGTTGTCGTTGTTGGAGGGGGCGAGGTGACGGGCCCGGCGGACGACCTCCGGGTGGGCGCCCGTCATGGCGAAGGACCACTCGGCGGCGTCCAGCATCTCCAGGTCGTTGAGGTAGTCGCCGAAGACCATGGTCTGCGCCGGGGTGATGCCCAGCTCCCGCTGGAGCCTGCGCAGGGCGGCGCCCTTGTGGGCGGTGCGGTTCATGACGTCGACCCAGTGCTCGCCGGAGACCACGACCTGATGGGTCCCGGCGAAGGCCGCCAGCGCCGGGGCGGTGCGCTCCTCGGCCGAGCCGAAGTCGAACAGGGCGACCTTGACGATCTCGTCGTCGACGGCTGCGGCGTCCTCGACGACCTGGTGGCGGACGTAGTACCTGGCCACCTCGGCCAGGAAGGGCTCGTCGGAGCGTTCGACGTACGCCGACCGCTTCCCGCAGACGACGACGCCCATGTCGACGCCCTCGGCCGTGAGCCGCCGCGCCGCCGCCACGACCCGCGCGACCACGGCCGGGTCCAGCGGGTCGGAGCTCAGCTCCTCGCCGTCGCGCACCACGTAGGCGCCGTTCTCCGCGATGAACACCATCCCCTCGGCCACATCGGCGAACTCCCGTGCCAGGGACGCGTACTGGCGTCCGCTCGCCGGGCTGAACAGCACTCCGCGCTCGCGCAGCCGCTCCAGCACCTCCCACAGCCCCGCCGGGATCCGCTTGGCGTCGTCGAGCAGGGTGCCGTCCATGTCGGTGACGACCAGGCGTATGTCGAGGGCGTCGGCCGACGCCTCGGGGGCGGTCGGACCGGGGACGCGGGTGTAGGGCATGTCGTGCTTCCTGTACGGGATCGGCGGTTTTTCACCCTACCGGGGACACCGGTGATCATCCGGCGGCACAATGACGGCCTGGGGCCCGCGACACGGGCCGGGACGCGGGAAGGGGCGGTCACGTGAGCGGGGCGGCACGGCTGGACACCAGCGTCGCGCACAACGCGCGGGTGTGGAACTACTGGATCGGCGGCAAGGACAACTACGAGGTCGACCGCGGGGTCGGCGAGCACGTCGCCGGGATGTTCCCGCTCATCCGGGAGATCGCCCGCGCGGACCGCTGGTTCCTCGGGCAGGCGGTCCGCCACCTCGCCGGGGAGCGCGGGGTGCGGCAGTTCCTCGACATCGGCACCGGGCTGCCGACGGCCGACAACACCCACGAGATCGCGCAGCGCGTCGCGCCCGACGCCCGGATCGTCTACGTCGACAACGACCCGATCGTCCTGGCGCACGCCCGCACCCTGCTGACCGGCACCGCGGAGGGCGTCACCGACTACATCGACGCCGACGTGCACGATCCGGCCGCCATCCTCGAACGGGCCGCGGGCACCCTCGACTTCACACGGCCCGTCGCGGTGATGATGCTGGGCATCCTGAACTTCGTCCTGGACCTGGAGGCGGCCCGGGACATCGTCCGCCGGGTCATGGCCGACGTCCCCTCGGGGAGCTTCCTGGTCCTGACGCACCCCACCCACGACGGCGAGGTGGGCGGCGAGGGCCAGATCCCGGCCATGAAGTTCTGGAACGAGAACGCCAAGCCGCCGATCACCGCCCGCAGCGGCGCGGAGATCGCCACGTTCTTCGACGGCCTGGAGCTGCTCGAACCGGGTCTGGTGTCGTGTTCGCGCTGGCGCGGGGAGGCCGACTCCCTCGCGGTGGTGCCGCAGTACGGCGCGGTCGCCGTGAAACCCTGACGGACGTCCGGCACGCGCTCCCGGTCCGGTCCGGCCGGGCCCCGGGGCCCTTCGATCGCACCGCAGTGGAGGACGTATGACGACCCTCGCCGATCCGGTCCCGGGCGGGCGTCCCGGTGACGTCGAGCGGGCGGGCGCGCTGTCGGGGGAGCTGAGCGGGAGAGGCGTCCACGGCATCGTCCTGGCCTACGTCGACACCGCGGGCATCGGCAGGGTGAAGGCGGTCCCCACGGCCGCCCTGGCCTCGGCGGCGGCGTGGGGGGTCGGCATGTCGCCGGTGTTCGACACGTTCCTCGCGCACGACGACATCGTCGCCACGGACGTGCTCGGCTCGCCGGACGGCGACCTGCGCCTGTATCCCGACCTGGACCGGCTGGTGGCCCTGGCGGCCCAGCCGGGCTGGGCCTGGGCGCCGGTCGACCGCGTCCCCCAGGACGGCGGACGCCATCCCGGCTGCTCCCGCACCTTCCTGCGGCGTGTCGTCGCGGACGCGGCCCGCGAGCACGGGCTGCGCTTCCGGGCGGCGTTCGAGATCGAATGGGCGGTCGGCCTGGACTCCGCGCCCGCCGGGGAGTTCGTCCCCGCTGCCACGGGCCCGGCGTACGGCGCGACCCGGCAGATCGAGCTGAGCGCCTACACCGCCGAGCTGCTGGCCGCGTGCGCGGCGCAGGACGTCGACGTCGACCAGATCCATCCGGAGTACGCGCCCGGCCAGTTCGAGATCTCGGTAGGCGCTCTCGACCCGGTGGCGGCGGCCGACCGCAGCGTGCTCGTCCGCCACACGATCCGCGCGGTGGCCCGGCGGCACGGCCTGCGGGTCTCGTTCTCCCCCGCGGTCCTCGCGCGGGGCGTCGGCAACGGCGGGCACGTCCATCTGTCCGCCTGGCGCGAGGGCGTGAACCTGCACACGGGCGGCGGGCGCCGGCACGGCATGACCGCCGACGCGGAGGCCTTCACGGCGGGCGTCCTCGCCCGGCTGCCGGCCCTCACCGCGGTGACCGCGCCCAGCCCGGCCAGCTATCTGCGCCTCAAACCCTCCCAGTGGGCCGGGGTGTTCACCGCCTGGGGACTGGAGACCCGCGAGTGCGCGCTGCGTCTGGTGCGGGGCACGGCGGGCCGGCGCGTGGAGCAGGCGAACCTGGAGGTCAAGCCCGTCGACCTGGCAGCCAACCCCTATCTGGCCCTCGGCTGTGTGCTCGCCGCCGGGCTGGCGGGGGTCGCGTCGGGGGCCGTCCTGCCGGAGGAGACGCACGGGGACCCGGTGCGGCTGGCCGCAGGGGAGGCCGCCGCCCGGGGCGTGCGACGGCTGCCGGCCTCGCTCTCCGAGGCGGTCGCCGCCTTCCGCGCCGACGAGGTGCTGCGGGCCGCGCTCGGCCCGGTGCTCGCCGACGCCGTGAGCGCGGTACGGCAGGGCGAGATCGACGCCGTCGACGGCCTGGACGACGAGCGGGTGGCGGCGGCCTACCGCTGGGTGTACTGACATGGCCGGCGGAGCGGTCCACGAGGAGCTGGCCGGTCTGGAACTGGTGGACCACCACTGCCACGGCGTCGTCGTCGACCCCCTGGACCGGCCCGGCTTCGAGGCTCTGCTCACCGAGGGCGGCCGTATGCCCGGCCTGTCGATGTTCGACACCCCGGTGGGCGTGGCCGTGCGCCGGCACTGCGCGCCGCTGCTGGACCTGGAGCGGCACGCCCCGGCCGACGTCTACCTGGACCGGCGCGCCGAGCTCGGCCCCGGGGAGGTGAACCGGCGGTTCCTGACGGCCGCCCGCACCGGCGTGTTCTGCGTCGACACCGGGTTCGCGCCGCACCGCGTCACCACGGTGGCCGGGCTGGCCGAGGCCGCGGGCACGGCCGTCGCCCACGAGGTCGTCCGGCTGGAGTCGGTCGCCGAGGCGGTGGCCGCACGGGGCGTCGACGCGGGCGGCTACGCCGACGCGTTCCGGGCGGCCGCGCTGGACGCGGTCCGGCGGCCGGGGGTCGTCGCCGTCAAGTCGGTGGCCGCCTACCGCACGGGCTTCGCGCTCGACCCGGCGCGCCCCTCGGACGAGGAGGTCGCCCGGGCCGCACGGGGCTGGCTGGCGCGCGGCGGACGGCTGGACGAGCCGGTGCTCGTGCGGCACCTGCTGTGGACGGCCGTCGACCTGGGACTCCCCCTGCAACTGCACACCGGCTTCGGCGACTCCGACATCCGCCTGCACCGGGTGGATCCCACACATCTCACGGACTGGCTGCACCTCACGGCGGGCACGATCCCGGTGCTGCTCCTGCACTGCTGGCCCTACCAGCGACAGGCCGGTTTCCTGGCCGCGGTGTTCGAGCAGGTGTATCTGGACGTGGGGCTCACCCTGCACCACGTCGGTCCCGTGCGAGCGCGGGCGGTCCTGGAGGAGGCGCTGGAGATCACACCGTTCCGCAAACTGCTGTACAGCTCCGACGCCTACGGTCTGGCCGAGTTCTACGGCCTCGGCGCGCTGGCGTTCCGCAGAGGACTGGGCGAACTGCTCCAGGACCGGGTGGACGCCGACGAGCTGAGCCTGCCCGACGCGCTGCGCCTGGCCCGCTGGACCGCAGCCGACAACGCCCGCCGGGTCTACCGGCTTCCCGACGGACACTGAAAGTATGATCAAGCAATGTCTGACTTGACCGAAACCACTCCGGGTTGGCTGAGCGCCGACGAGCTCGAGATGGCGCGCGCCCGTATGCCGATCCTCTACGTCGAGGCCGTGCCCGTGCGCGTCGACGACAGCGGCGAAGTCACCAGCGTCGGCCTGCTGTTGCGGATCGGACCCGACGGCAACGTCAACCGGACCCTCGTCTCCGGCCGGGTCCTGCACCACGAGCGCGTCCGGGACGCCCTGCTGCGCCACCTGGAGAAGGACCTCGGACCGGTGGCCCTGCCCCGCGTGCCGACCTCGCTCCAGCCGTTCACGGTGGCCGAGTACTTCCCCACCCAGGGCATCACGCCGTACCACGACCCCCGCCAGCACGCGGTGTCGCTGGCCTACATCGTGCCGGTGACCGGCGACTGCCGGCCCCGCCAGGACGCGCTGGACCTGGTGTGGTTCAGCCCGCAGGAGGCCGCGTCGCTCGCGGTGCAGAGCGAGATGCCCGGCGGGCACGGCTTCCTGCTGCGCCAGGCCCTGGCCCACGTGGGCCTCTCGGCCTCCTGAGCGGCGTGGGCGAGCGGCAGACCGCTCGGCGGGGCGGACGCGGCGCGCTGCCGTCGCAGCGCACGGCGGGCGTGCGGGCGGCGATCGGCGCGGCCGCCCGCAGGCCCTGCACGCTGGTCGTGTGCCGGGGCTGCTGCTGCGGCGTCGCCCGCAAGCACCCCGGCTTCGACCACGCCTGGCAGTTGGAGCGGCTGCGCGCGGCCGCGGCGGCGTCGGGGGGCGGTTTCCAGGTCCGCACGACGGACTGTCTCGGCGTGTGCGAGCAGGCGAACGTGGTGGTCGTGCAGCCCTCGGCCGACGGACGCCGGGCCGGCGGCCGGGCCGCCTGGGTCGGCTTCGCCCTGGACGACGACCGCACCGAGGAGATCCTGGAGTGGGCGGCTGCCGGGGGTCCCGGCCTCGTGGCCCCGCCGGCCACGCTGGAGAAGCTGTTCGTCGGCCCGCCGCGGGAGGACCCCGCCCGCCGGCCCCGCGAGGGCCGCGCCCGCCGCAGGTGACGACCCTCGCAGGACCGACCCCGCCCCGGCCAACCGGCGCTGTGCGCAACGGAGTTCGAAGATCCGAAGCCGATGGCATAGGTTGACCGGATGGGGGCCACGACACGACCGCAGACCGAGGAACGCACCCGCACGGCGGGCAAGGGCGGGGCCGCCCGGTCCTCGGCGCTGATGGCGCTGGGCACGGTCGCGTCCCGCGCGACCGGCCTGATCCGCCAGGTGCTCCAGGCCGCCGCCCTCGGCACCGGCCTGCTGGCCAGCACGTACAACACGGCCAACACCGTGCCCACGAGTCTGTACACGCTGCTGATCGGCGGCGCGCTCAACGCCGTGCTGGTGCCGCAGCTGGTGCGGGCCAGGGCGACGCACCCGGACGGCGGCCGGGCGTACGAGCAGCGGCTGGTGACCCTCGTGGTGTCGGTCCTCGCCGTCGGGACCGCGCTCGCGGTGTGGGCGGCCCCGCTGATCGTCTCGCTGTACATGCGCGACACCCCGCAGACCCACGAGGCGTACCGGCTCACCGTGGTCTTCGCCCGGTTCCTGCTGCCGCAGATCTTCTTCTACGGCCTGTTCAACATCTACGGCCAGGTGCTGAACGCCCGTGAGCGGTTCGGCGCGATGATGTGGACGCCGGTCCTCAACAACGTCGTCCTGCTGGGCATGTTCGGCGCGTACCTGAGTCTGATGACCGTGCCGGAGCGGGTGGAGGACATCACCGACGCCCAGGTCCGGCTGCTGGGCGTCGGCACGACGGCCGGGATCGCGGTGCAGGCCCTCGCGCTGGTCCCGTTCGCACGGGCCGCCGGGTTCCGGCTGCGGCCGCGGTTCGACTGGCGCGGCTCGGGCCTCGGGTCCGGCGTCCACGCGGCCAAGTGGACCCTGCTGCTGGTGCTGACCAATCTCGTCTCGCTCACGGTGGTCACCAACTACGCCAACGCGGTCGACCAGCAACTGCCGGACGCCGGCGCGGGCTACACGGCGTACACCTACGCGCAGACCATCTGGATGCTGCCGCAGTCGGTGGTCACCGTGTCCCTGGTGACCGCGCTGCTGCCCAGGATGAGCCGCGCCGTCGCGCAGGGGCGGACAGCCGACGTGCGGGCGGACCTGTCGCGCGGCCTGCGGGTGAGCGGAGTCGTCATCGTCCCGGCCGCGTTCCTGTTCCTGGCCCTCGGCCCGCGCATCGCCGTCCTGCTCTTCGCGCACGGCGCGGCCGACGCGGCCTCGGCGCAGCCGCTCGGCCACATGCTCCAGGCCTTCGGACTCGGCCTGATCCCGTTCTCCGCCCAGTACCTCCTGCTGCGCGGTTTCTACGCCTTCGAGGACACCCGCACCCCGTTCTTCATGGCGGTCTGGATCGCTGCGGTGAACATCGCCCTGGCCACCGCGTGTCACCTGCTGCTGCCCGACCGCTGATCGGTGACCGGCATGGCCGGGGCCTACTCCGTGTCCTACCTGGCGGGCCTCGCTCTCACCGCCCGGGTGCTGCGCCGACGCACCGGGGGACGGCTGGACGACGGCGCGCTGCGGCGCACGTACGCCAGGCTGCTGACCGCGGCGGGCCTGGCAGCCGCCGCGGGGTGGGCGGCCGACCGGGCCTGTGCCGCCCGGTTCGGGGACGGCACCCTGCCGAACGCCGCCGCCCTCGCCGCCGGTGTGCTCGCCCTCGGCCTGGTCTACGTCGCCGTGGCACGGCTGACGAAGGTGGGAGAGCTGAGCGAGCTGCGCAGGCTGCGCTGAGCGCCGCGGGCCGTGGGCGGTCGTCGTCCGTGGGGCCCTGCGATCGTCGGCCGGAGCGGGGCGCGCACCCGGCTGCCCGACGCACGCACGGTGACCGCGCGCACGCGCCGGGACAGGGACGGCGAGTCATCGCGGACATGACGAAGGCCGTTTCCCCATTGCTGTGGAAACGGCCCTCCGACCTGCGATGAAGCTGGTCGGGACGACAGGATTTGAACCTGCGACCCCTTGACCCCCAGTCAAGTGCGCTACCAAGCTGCGCCACGTCCCGATACCCGCTGACCTGGGGTTTCCCCTGGCCGAACGCGCATGGAAACAATACCGCACTCGGGTCGATGGTCGCGCACCCGTTTCTCCCGGGTCGCGGCTGCCGGGACCGCCTCACTCCCCCGGGGGCCGCCCCAGGTCCGGATACGTCTCCAGCAGGTGCGGCGGGGCCGCCTGCCGCCAGGAGTCGGCCAGGATGTCGCGCAGTTCGTCCTCGTCCTCCAGGGCGGACAGCCGGGCCCGCACCCAGGCGAACTGGGCCTCGTGGTCGGCGATCCAGAACTTGCCGGGCTCGGCGAGCGCCAGTTCGTCGCGTTCCTCCTTGGGGCAGCGCACGGCCAGGGAGGTCTCGTCCTCGGGCAGGGTGGCGAACATCTTCCCCGCGACCCGGAAGGTGGGCATGCTCCAGGCGGTCTTCTCCGTGGTGTCCGGCAGGGACAGGGCGATACGGCGTGCGTCTTCGGCGTCCGGCATGCCTCGCACGGTAGCGGCTGCCACCGACAGTCACCCGGCGGTGAGGCGCCGGTAGTACAGGGTGGTCGGGCGGAGCGTCCCGGCCGGGTCGGCCGCGTAGTCGGGGATCACTCCCGCACGGGTCCAGCCGGCGGTGCGGTAGAGGTGTTCGGCCGGGCTGTCGGTCTCGGTGTCCAGGTGGAGCAGGGTGACGCCGCCGGCCGCGGCGGCCCGCTCGGCCGTCGTGAGCAGGGCGCGTCCGAGGCCCTGCCCCCGGGCGTCCCGGTGGACCATCAGCTTGACGAGTTCGGCGCGATGGCGGCTGTTGGGCTTGTCGGGGAAGGCCAGGGCGACGGTTCCCACGACCCGGCGGCCGTCCAGGGCCGCCCAGACGGCGCGCCGTCCCGCGGCCACCTCGGCGGCGGTGCCGCGCCACCAGGCGACGGCCTCGGCCCGGTCGAGCGGCGCGAGGAAGCCGACCGAGGCGCCCCCGTGCACCGTGTCGAGCAGCAGGTCGGCCAACTCCTCCGCGTGCGCCAGCAGTCGGGGCGCGTCCAGGCGGATCGTCGTCACGGCAGGACCACCGCCAGCACGTACCGTGCCCGGACGTCGCCCGCGCACCGGAACCGGGTCGGCCCCCACACCCGCAGCCGCAGGCAGTCACCGGCTTCGAGGCGCCGCTCGACGTTCTCGGCCGTCACGTCGAGGGCGCCCTCCAGCACCCACACGTGCTGCTCCAGGCCCGCCACGGGCGGCCGGTCGTAGGCGATGTCGGCGCCCACGGCCAGGCGCCCCTCGACCAGTTCGCCGCGCAGCGCGGGGTGCGGGGGCGACACCGAGCGGCGGACGAACCCGGAGGCCCGGTCCTGCCAGACGGACTGTTCGCCGGCGCGCACGAGCGGCACGGGCTCCGCCTCGACCTCGCCGAGCAGGCGGGACATCGTCCGCCCGTACGCGTGGCACAGGCGGTTCAGGAGGGAGGCCGTCGGGCTGATCTCCGCCCGCTCGGCACGCGACAGGGTGGACTTGCTGATCCCGGTGCGCTGCGCCAACTCCCCCAGGGACCAGCCGTGTTCGACCCTCAGGTCGGCGAGGCGCGCGGCCAGGCGCGCGTCGACGTCGTCCGGCGACTCGGCCGGCGACTCGGCCGGCTCCGATGAATGTCTCATATGCGAGACGCTATCCCGGATATGAGACGGCCCGGTTACCGGGACCTCACAGGCGCGGTGGCCGGAGCCTCACACCCGGGCGGCCTCGCCGAGCGCCTCGAGCACCGGCCGGATCAGCGGGTGCTCCTCGGCGCCCCGGCGCACGGCGGCGAAGACGCGCCGGGTCGGCGCCACGCCGTCGACGGGTCGCACCACCACGCCCGTGAGGTCCATGCCGCGCAGCGCGGAACGCGGCACGAGCGCCACGCCCGCGTCCGCCGAGGCGAGGGCGACGACCGCGCGGAAGTCGTCCGAGGAGTGTTCGAGGCGGGGCTGGAACCCGGCGCTCTCACACGCCAGGACGACCACGTCGTGGCAGGGGTTGCCGGGGTAGGGGCCGATCCAGGTGTCCTTGGCCAGCTCGGCCAAGGGCACCTCGGGGGCGTCGGCGAGCCGGTGCGCGACGGGCACCACGGCGTCGAAGGGCTCGGCGTAGAGGGGAACGTGCGCGAGGCGCGGGTCGTCGGCGGCCGGGGCGCCGCGGTACTCGACCGCCACGGCGACGTCGACCTGCCGGTCGAGCACCATCGGCAGGCTGGCGTCGCCCTCGGCGTCCTGGACGCGGATCCTTATGCCCGGGGCGGTGTGGGCGAGGCGGGCCACCGCGGGCGCCACGACCAGGGCGATGCCGGTGGCGAAGGCCGCCACGGTGACCGTGCCGGCCGCACCGGAGCTGTAGGCGGCCAGCTCGGCCTCGGCCCTCTCGAGCTGCGCGAGGACGGCGTGGGTGTGCGCCAGCAGGATCTCCCCGGCCGGGGTGAGCCGTACCCCCCTGGCGCCGCGTTCGACGAGCCGGTGGCCCGTCTCCTGTTCCAGGGCCGTCAGCTGCTGGGAGACCGCGGACGGCGTGAGGTACAGCGCGGCGGCAGCCGCCGTCACGGTGCGGTGGTCGGCCACCGCACGCAGGATGTGGAGCCGCCGCGCTTCGATCATGGGACCGATTATCGCAATATGTCCGGGCTGCTCGGACCGCGCGCGGTTCAGACCGCCGCGGGCTCGGCCTCCCCCAGCTCCGCGCGGGCCGCGACGAAGGCGTCCACGGCACGGTTCACGTCGTCCGTGGAGTGCGCGGCGGACAGCTGGACGCGGATGCGGGCCTGTCCCTGCGGGACCACCGGGTACGAGAACCCGATCACGTACACCCCCCGCTCCAGGAGCAGTTCCGCCATCCGGCCCGCCTTCGCCGCGTCGCCGATCATCACGGGGGCGATGGCGTGGTCGCCGGGCAGGACGTCGAAGCCCGCGTCCGTCATGCGGCGGCGGAACAGGGCGGTGTTCTCGGCCAGCCGTACGCGCAGGTCGTCGGCGGACTCCAGCAGGTCGAGGACCTTGAGCGAGGCGGCCGCGATCACCGGGGCGAGGGTGTTGGAGAACAGGTACGGGCGCGAGCGCTGGCGCAGCAGGGCGACGATCTCCGCGCGCGCGGCGACATAGCCGCCGGACGCGCCACCGAGGGCCTTGCCCAGGGTGCCGGTGATGATGTCGACCCGGTCCATCACCCCGTGCAGCTCGGGCGTGCCGCGGCCGCCGGGGCCGACGAAGCCGACCGCGTGCGAGTCGTCGACCATGACCATCGCGTCGTAGCGTTCGGCGAGGTCGCAGATCTCGGCCAGGGGTGCCACGTAGCCGTCCATGGAGAACACGCCGTCGGTGACGACCAGCCGCCGGCGCGCGTCGGACGCGTCCTTCAACTGCCGCTCCAGGTCGGCCATGTCGCGGTTGGCGTAGCGGAAGCGGCGGGCCTTGGACAGCCGGATGCCGTCGATGATGGAGGCGTGGTTGAGGGCGTCGGAGATGACCGCGTCCTCGGGGCCGAGGAGCGTCTCGAAGACGCCTCCGTTGGCGTCGAAGCAGGAGGAGTACAGGATCGTGTCCTCCTGGCCGAGGAAGGCCGACAGCCGCGCCTCCAGCTCCTTGTGCACCTCCTGCGTCCCGCAGATGAAACGCACGGACGCCATGCCGTAGCCCCAGCGGTCGAGGGCCTCGTGGGCCGCCGCGACGACCTCGGGGTGGTCGGCGAGGCCGAGGTAGTTGTTGGCGCAGAAGTTGAGGACCTCGCCCGGCCGGCCGCCGGCGGTGACGGCGACGGTGGCCGACTGGGGGCTGCCGATCACGCGCTCGGGCTTGTGCAGGCCGGCGGCGCGGATCTCGTCGAGGGTGGCGCGCAGGTCGTCGCGCACGGAGTCGAACATCAGGAGGCTCCTAGGAAACGCAGAGAACGCGGGAAAGGCGGGACGCGCGGTGGACGGGGGAGGCGCGGACGCCTCACGCGGTCCAGTCGAGGATGACCTTGCCGCCGCGGCCGCTCGCCGCGTCGGCGAAGGCCGCCTCGAAGTCGCGGTAGCCGTACCGGCCGGTGATCACGGGGGCGAGGTCGAGGCCGCCCTCCAGCAGCACCGACATCGCGTACCAGGTCTCGAACATCTCGCGGCCGTAGATGCCCTTGATCGTGATCATCGACGTGACGATCCGGGCCCAGTCGACCGGGAACTCCTCGGCGGGCAGCCCCAGCATGGCGATCCGGCCGCCGTGCGTCATGTTGGCGATCATGTCCCGCATCGCCTCCGGCCTGCCGGACATCTCCAGGCCGATGTCGAAGCCCTCGCGCAGCCCGAGTTCCCGCTGCCCGTCGGCGATGGAGGCCTGCGACACGTCGAGCGCGAGCGTCGCGCCGATCTTGCGGGCCAGCTCCAGCCGCTCCGCGCTGACGTCGGTGACCATGACGTTGCGGGCCCCGGCGTGGCGGGCCACGGCCGCGGCCATCAGCCCGATCGGTCCGGCGCCGGTGATCAGGACGTCCTCGCCGACCAGCGGGAAGGACAGGGCGGTGTGCACGGCGTTGCCGAACGGGTCGAAGATCGCCGCCACGTCGAGGTCCACCGGCACGCGGTGCACCCACACGTTGGCCGCGGGCAGGGCGACGTACTCCGCGAACGCGCCGTCCCGTCCGACGCCGAGGCCGACGGTGGCCCGGCACAGGTGGCGGCGTCCGGCGAGACAGTTGCGGCACTTGCCGCACACCAGGTGCCCCTCGCCGCTGACCCGGTCCCCCACGGCGATGTCCGCGACGTCGCGGCCGGTGCCGACGACCTCCCCGACGAACTCGTGGCCGAGCACGAGCGGCGTGGTGATCGTCTGCCGCGCCCAGCCGTCCCAGGACCGGATGTGCAGGTCGGTGCCGCAGATGCCGGTGCGCAGCACCCTGATCAGCACGTCCCCGGGGCCGACGGCGGGCTCCGGGACGTCCGCGAGCCACAGTCCGGGCTCCGCCTTCTCCTTGACCAGCGCCTTCAACGCAACGGCTCCTGTGGTGAGGGCCCGGCCGCGAGCAGGCCGAAGGGCCCCGCATCCGGGAACACGTGTGGATTCGCCGAGCAATCTGCCGTACTCGACCCGGCCGGGTCCATCGAGCTTTTCTTAAGCGCCGCCACAGCTGTGCTTCACACGAGTGGCTTCGCCCCGGGGACGGGCTTCTCGCACACCACGGTGGGCCGTGTCACCCTTGACCGCAACCCGCACCGGGCCGACCGGCTGACCGGCCCCGGGGAGCGACCTCCTTGCGACCGAACGATGGGGAGTGCCCGATGATGACGACAGCACGGGATCTGATGATCCTCGCCCTGGACGTGCCGCCCGTGCGCGACGTCGGGCAGGGGGACCTGTCGCTCGCCCTCGCGGGCGCGGAGGCCGTCGATCTGGTGAGGGCGGGGTCCTTCGTCCTCGACGGCGACCTCGTCGTGCCCGGACCGCCGACGGTGCCGCAGGACGCTCTCCTGGCCGCGGCCGAGTCCTCGTTCGTGCGCACGGAGCCGTACGAGTCGCTGGAGGACTGGCTGTGGCGGAGGGGCCGCGATCTGGCGGCCGCCTACGCCGCCCGGCTGGCGGCGGACGGACTCGTCGCGCGCACGCGCGGCCGGCTGCTCGCCGCCCGGTCCGCGCCGGCGCCCGTCGACTCCCCGGCGCGGCGGCGCGCCGCCGCGCGCTGGGCGTCGGACGAGCCGGTCCTCGCCACGCTGACCGCCGCCGTCGGCCTGCGCGAGGAGCCCGCCGAGGGGTTCCCGGGGCCGCTGGACGAGGCGGTCGTCACGGTGCTCGCGTCGACCGGCGACGCGCTGGCGGAACTGGAGGCCGTGCGGCAGCGGCGGTCCATCGAGGACGCGGGCTTCGACAACATGTGGCAGGCCCTCTGATCCCGCCGCGCAGGACCGCCCGCGGAGCGGGTGCGGTCTCCCCCGCTCAGGGGGCACCCTCGCGCTCGCGGCGCTGCAAATGTCCGGCGAGATCGGCGGCCGTCGCCTTGATGGTGTCCAGACCGGCCCTGCCCCAGGGACGGGGCCGCAGATCGGCGACGCAGACCGTGCCCAGCGCCATGCCGGTCGAGTCGATGAGCGGGGCGCCCAGGTAGCTGCGGATGCCGTATTCGTCGACGACGGGGTTGCCCGCGAAGCGCGGGTAGTCGGCCACGTCCTCCAGGACCAGCGCCTTGCGCCGCACCACGACGTGCGGGCAGTAGCCGTATTCGCGGGCCAGTCGCCGGCCCAGCTCGGGCTTGCCGCCCCGGGCGGTCCGGCCGCCCTGCGGGGTGTGCAGCCCGGCGAAGAACTGCCGCTCCTCGTCGAGGAAGTTGACCATGGCGTACGGCGCCCCGGTCACCTCGGCGAGCCGCTCGGCGAAGGCGTCCAGGGCGGCCTCCGGCCATTCCCCGAGGCCGAGCCGGCGCAGCCGGCGCGCCCGCGCGGGAGCCTCCCTGTCCTCCGGCGTGAGCAGCAGACGACCGGCCGGACGCGGCGGGTCGTAGCTCATGGCCGGGCTCCGTCGCTGTGGACGTACGTCATTTGCGGCTCCGGGGGCGTGGGTGCGGGCGTCACATGTGGGCGCCGCGGCTCGGCTGGGGTGCGGCCGGCGCGTGGGCGATGAGGTGCTTGACGAGGGTGAGCAGGGTCTGGACGCCGGAGGCGGAGATCCGCGCGTCGCAGCGCACGACGGGGACGGACGGGTCCAGGTCGATGGCGGCGCGCACCTCCTCGGGGTCGTAGCGGTGGGAGCCGTCGAACTCGTTGACGGCGATGATGAAGGCGAGTCCGCGCTCCTCGAAGAAGTCGACGGCGGCGAAGCACTCCTCCAGCCGGCGGGTGTCCGCGAGGATGACCGCGCCGAGGGCGCCCTCGGACAGCTCGTCCCACATGAACCAGAACCGCTCCTGGCCGGGGGTGCCGAACAGGTAGAGGACGTGCCGGGGGTCGAGGGTGATGCGGCCGAAGTCCATGGCCACGGTCGTCTCGACCTTGTTCTCGATGCCGTCGAGGTTGTCGGTGGCGGCGCTGACGGTGGTGAGCAGCTCCTCCGTGCTGAGCGGCGCGATCTCGCTCACGGCGCCGACGAAGGTCGTCTTGCCGACCCCGAACCCGCCCGCGACCAGGATCTTCAGGGCGGTGGGGAACGGGTCGGGTCCGGCGTCGTCGGGTCCTCCGTAGGCGCGGCTGTCGCCGTACCTGTCGTATGCGTCGCGGTCAGAGCTGTCGTCGTAGTCCATCGAGCACTGCCTCCAGTAGGGCCCGGTCGGTGGGTGTGTGGTGGTACTCGGGGGGCTTGGTGGTGAGCGCCCCGCAGTCGAGGAGGTCGGACAGCAGCACCTTGGTGACCGCCGCCGGCAGCCTCAGATGGGCCGCGATCTCGGCGACCGACACGGGCGCGCGGGTCAGGTCGAGCGCCTGCGCGTGCTCGGGGCCGAGATAGCCGAGGGGGGTCGCCCCTGTGGCCCTCACCTGCGACATGAGATCGAGGGCGACGCTGGGCCTGGTCCGGCCGTTGCTGACCGTGAACGGGCGCACCAGTCGTCCGGCCGCGTCGTCGAGCCAGGGCCCGTCGCCGGCCGCCGCCACGTTCAAGGTCCCATCACCGACGGTTCCGCGTGCTGCCGGGGTGCCGTCATCAGATAGGGCCGGACGCTCTTGACCAGCATCGACATCTCGTAGCCGAGTACGGCGGCGTCGGCCTCGCGCCCGGCGAGCACCGCGAGACACGTGCCGGACCCCGCGGTGGTGACGAACAGCAGCGTCGAGTCGAGTTCGACGACGACCTGCCGCACGTCGCCGCCGTCGCCGAAGCGGACGCCGGCGCTGCGGCCGAGGGAGTACAGGCCGGAGGCCAGCGCGGCCATGTGGTCGGCGCTGTCGGGGTCGAGGCCGTGGACCGACTTCACGAGCCCGTCGCAGGAGAGCAGCACCGCGCTCGTGGTGTGCGGGACGCGCTGCACGAGGCCGCTCATCAGCCAGTCGAGATCGGAAACATGGCCGGTCGGCGCATCGCTCGCCATGGTGGATCGACTCCTTGGGGTACGAAGGTCTGCGGGAGCGCTGGGGGTGGGGGTGACGCTCGCGGTGGTCATCCGGCCGGTGTGCTCCCGTCGTGCCGGGCGGTGGTGCGGTCGGGGCCGGTCCGGCCCGGTCCGCCGCGGGCGCCGTACGCCTCGGGCGGCGCGACCGCGTGCGCGGGGCGCGGGACGGATATCCCGGCCGGGTGCGACGGCCCGTCGTCGGCGGAGGGCGACAGGGGCGGCAGGAGCCGGACTCCCTCCGGGACGCGGGCGGGGGCCTCGTGCCCGCCGGGCAGGCCGTGCCCCGGGACGGCCGCCCCCGCGTGCGGGGCCCGTCCCGCCGTGCCCGCCGCACCCGACGGGTCCGGGAGGTCGGACGGGAGGGAGGACGCCGGCTCCGGGGACCACGAGGACGACGGCGAGGACGGGGACGGGAACGACGGGGACGGCGGTCGCACGGGGCCCAGCGGGTCCCGGTCGTCGGGCGCCGGGTGCGGTGACGCCTGCCCGGCGTCCGCCTCCAGGCTCTGCTGGGCCTCGGCCAGGCCGAAGCCCCGCTGGAAGGCCGCCATCAGGCCGGGGTCGTGACCGGCGGGCTGCTCGCAGTCCGGGCGCGGGACGGGACCGCCGCGCAGCTGGGGCACGATGTGCTCCTGCGCCCGGCGGCGGGGCAGCCGGGGCTTGCCCATGGTGCCGCGCACCGGGCCGACGCGCGGTGTGGGCGCGAGGCCCGCGTGCTCCTCGACGACCGGCCGGTCGCCGTGCCGGATGCCGGGGGTCGCCTCGGCCGGGTTGGGCCGGGCCTCGCGCGCGCCGCGGACGGGCAGCGGCGCCGGCGGCCCGCTGTTCGCGCCCTGCGCGCCCGACGGCTGTGCGCCGGGCTCGGCGGGACCCTGGCGGCCGTGTGTCCGCGAGGGAAGAGCCGGCGCTCCGGCGGAGGCGCCGTTGCGCCGCGGGGGCACGTCCGGGCGGACCTCCGCAGGGCCCGCCGCAGAGCCCGGCGAGGGGAGGGACGACGGCACGGATGAGGGGACGGACGACGGGCGGGCGTCGGCGGCGTCCCCGGCCCCGGGGGACCCGCCGAACGGGCCGGACGCGGTGGACGGGCCGGACGGCGTGGGGTGCCCACCGGTGTGGCCGGACGACGCGGGCGGCGGCACCTGCCCGACGGCGAACGAGCGACCGGCGCCGTCGCTGCCGTCCTGCGCCCGCGCCTGCGTCGGGGTCGGCGTCGGGGTCGGCGTCGGGGTCGCCCGCACGCTCGCGGTGTCCGAGGGCCGGCCCGCGCCGTCGGTGTCCCCCGCCCGCCGTGGACCGACCGGGGCGGTCGGGTCGCCCGGGGACCGGTGCGCCGGGGCGGGGTGACGGTCCGCCCCGGCGTGCCTCGCGCGGGGCCGGCGCGCGGGGTCGGGACCGCGGCCGCCGCCGAGCGTCGCGGGCGCCCCCGCCCCGGACGCCGGGTGGCGCGGGGCCGGCGGCAGCGTGGGCCGGCCGGGGGCGGCGGCGAGGGGACCCGGGGCGGGCGCCAGGGGCAGACCGGCGCCGTCGGTGTCCGGCCCCCGGGACACGCCTGCGGGGAGGCCGGGCGCGGAGCCCAGCAGCGCCTGCGGGACGACGAGAACGGCCTGGACGCCGCCGTAGATGTTGTTCTGCAACCGGACCCGGATGCCGTGCCGCCGGGCCAGCTGGGAGACCACGAACAGCCCGATCCGGCCGTCGGCGAGCAGACGGCCCACGTTGACCTGGTCGGGGTCGGCGAGCAGCGCGTTCATCCGGCCCGTCTCCTCGGCGGGCATGCCGAGGCCCCGGTCCTCGACCTCGACGGCCAGGCCCGAGGTGACGAGGTTGGCCCGCAGCAGCACCTGGGTGTGCGGGGCGGAGAACACGGTGGCGTTCTCGACGAGTTCGGCGAGCAGGTGGATGACGTCGGCGACGGCGTGGCCGCGCAGTTCGCCGTCGACGGGCGGCACGAGCTTGACCCGCGAGTACTGCTCGACCTCCGCGATCGCGGAGCGCAGCACCTCGGTCATGGAGACCGGGTTGCTCCACTGCCGCCGTGACACGGCCCCTCCGAGCACGGCGAGGTTCTCCGCGTGGCGGCGGATGCGGGTGGCGAGATGGTCGACGTGGAAGAGCCCCTTGAGCAGGTCGGGGTCCTCGATCTCGTTCTCCAGCTCGTCGAGGATCGAGATCTCCCGGTGCACCAGGGACTGAAGGCGGCGCGCCAGGTTGACGAACACCTCCAGCTTCTGTTCGCTGCCGGTCTGGCTGGAGAGCTGCGCGGCCTGCACGACGGCGGTGACGGCCCCGTCGTGGGCGCGGGACAGGTCGGCGGCGAGCAGTTCGAAGTCGTCGGCGTCGGCGGGCGGGCCACCGCGCGACCTGCGCGTCGGCGGGGCCTCGCCGCGGCGCAGCGTCTCGACGACGCCGAGCAGTTCGGCCTCGCCGCGCGCGCTGCTGCGGCGCAGCGCCGCGACGCGGTCGCTGACGGAGCGGGCGGCGCGGTCCGCCGCCACGGCGGCGATCACGAGGCCGACCCCGGTCACCGCGACCCCGCCCGCGAGGACCGCCCACAGGGTGGGGCCGAGCCGGACGCCGGAGGAGCGCACGGTGAACAGGACGACCGCGCAGGCGCTGAGGGCGACCGCGGTCGGGGGCAGCACGGCGAGCCGCAGCAGCTGGGGCCGTATGGGTGTCTCGGCCGGCGCCGGTGCGGTGCGGGGGGCCGGCCGCCCGTGCCGCCCGCCCTCACGGCGGTCTGCGCGTGCGGCGGGTGCGCGGAGGTGAGACATCGGTGTCCTCGTACTGTCCGTCGAGCCGGGTCGTCGGTCGGAAGAGCCGTCGGTCGCCAGAGCCGGGGAATACGGCGCGGTGTTGTGCGACGGCGACTCACAGTAGTCGGCAACCCATCATGTGCGGTGGGCAGTTGACAAAGTCCCGCACACAGCGTCCCGCTCTGGTATGAGGCTTCGCACGGCAGACCGATAACCCCGCACACCCACGGACGTAACGAGGAACGAACGCGATCAGAGCTGGTCAGGAGCGGTCGGAAAACGACCGTGCGGGCCGGGGAGCTCCTCGCTCCCCGGCCCGCACGGCTTCCGGCCCGAACGGCCGCCTGTCCCGGGTCAGCCCGCCGGGACCGCCTCCGAGGCTTCCCCGCCCTCGGCGGCGCCCTGCGCACCGTCACTTTCCGTATCGGCTTTGGCCTTGACCGTCGTGCCGTCCGGCGACTGCCACCCGCCGACCGGGGCGAGCGCCGCGCCGCGCCACCACGGTTCGCCCGGAACGCTCTCGCCGCCGGGCTCGAAGGGCTCCCCCGGGCGCGGCAGGGCGACCGTCGCCCCCGCCGCCCGGCCGGCGGCCAGCGTGCCCTCCCCCGGGTCGGTCCACGCGTGGGTGGCCAGGTTGAAGGTGGCCCAGTGGATGGGCAGCATCACCCCGCCGGGACCGCCCTCGAGATCGAGGTGGGCCCGCATGCCCTCGTCCGGTGTCATGTGGATGTCGGGCCAGAAGTCGGAGTACGCGCCGATCTGGATCATCGTCGCGTCGAACGGGCCGTGGGCGGCTCCGATCTCGCGGAAGCCGTCGAAGTAGCCGGTGTCGCCGCTGTGGTAGATCCGGTGCTCCTCGCCCGCGACGACCCAGGAGGCCCACAGGGTGTGCTGGGTGTTGCGCAGGCCGCGGCCGCAGAAGTGGCGGGCCGGCGTGGCCGTCAGGGTCAGGCCGCCGACCTTCGTCTCCTCGTGCCAGTCCAGCTCGCGCAGCCGGTCCGCGGACACGCCCCAGTGCTCCAGATGGGCGCCGACGCCGAGCGGCACGGCGAACAGCGTGTCCGTGCCGGCCAGCGCCTTGATCGTGGGCAGGTCCAGGTGGTCGTAGTGGTCGTGCGAGATGACGACGACGTCGACCGGGCCCAGCGCGGCCAGCGGCAGCGGCGCGGGATGGAGGCGCCTGGGGCCGGCGAAGGGGAACGGGGAACAGCGCTCCCCCCAGACGGGGTCGAACAGGACGCGCTGCCCGTCGATCTCCGCCAGCACGCTGGAGTGCCCCATCCACGTCAGCCTCAGCCCGGTGGCGGGCGGCTTGGCGAGGTCGGCGAGGGTGGTGGCGTGCACGGGCACGGTGCCCGCCGGGGAGCGGCGGGGGCGCTGCTCCTTGTCGAAGAAGACCTTGGCGAAGTCGAGGGCCGAGCCCGAGGGACGGGTCCGCGCCGGACCGCCGGGGTTCACGAAGACCCCGTCCTTGTAGTGCGGCGATCTGCGGATGCGCGCGAGGCGCTCGCCGCGGGGATCCGCACCGAAGGCCTCGGGCTGCAGAGCGCGGAGCCCGGAGCTCAGGGAACGGAAACCGGACACGGTACCTCCAGGTGGGGTCGCTGAGGCATTCCATTATGGTCGCCCCCCGCGGCCACGCGTTGACAGGCCTCGCTCGCGCTCCCGATACTGACCCACTGTTCAGTAACCGTCCCGATCCGGCCGGTCCGTGCGCGACGTGCGCCGAGGAGCCCGTGTGACCTCCCCCTTCCTGTCCCTCACCTGGACCGACCACCTCACCGGCCGCCAGGGCTTCCTGGTCGTCGACCGGCTCGTGCGCGGCGTGTGCAGCGGCGGCCTGCGCATGCGGCCGGGCTGCACCCTGGAGGAGGTCACCGGGCTGGCCCGCGGCATGAGCCTGAAGGAGGCCCTCCACTACGACCCCGAGGCCCGCTACGTCCCGCTGGGCGGCGCCAAGGGCGGCATCGACTGCGACCCCCGGGACCCGCAGGCGTACGGGCTGCTCGTGCGCTATCTGCGGGCGATGCGGCCCTACGTGGAGAGCTGCTGGACCACCGGCGAGGACCTGGGGCTGACCCAGGAGCTGGTGGACCGGGCGGTCGCGGAGGTGGGGCTGGTGTCCTGCGTCCAGGCGGTGCACCCGCTGCTCGACGACGAGGACGCCGCCCGGGCCCGGCTCGCGGCCGCGTTCGCCGTCGAGGTCGACGGCATCGGTCTGGACGAGCTGGTCGGCGGCTGCGGGGTCGCCGAGTCCGTCCTGACCGCCCTGGACCGGGCGAAGGTGGCCCATGCGGGGACCCGCGTCGCGCTCCAGGGCTTCGGCACCATGGGCGGGGCCACCGCCCGCTTCCTCACGCGCGCGGGACTCACCGTGGTGGCCGTGGCCGACGTCAAGGGCACCGTCGCCAACCCGGCGGGCCTCGACGTCGAGTCGCTGCTCGCCGCACGGGACGCCCACGGCGCCGTCGACCGCGGGGCCCTGCGTCCCGGGGACCGCGAGCTGCCGGACGACGCCTGGCTGTCGACGGAGGCGGAGGTGCTCGTCCCGGCCGCCGTGTCGTACGCGATCGGCGTCGAGGAGCAGGGGCGGATCCGCGCCCGGTGGATCGCCGAGGCGGCCAACATGCCCGTCGTCGCGGAGGCGGAGGCGCTGCTGCACGCGCGCGGGGTGAGCGTCCTGCCGGACGTCGTCGTCAACTCCGGCACCAACGCCTGGTGGTGGTGGACGCTCTTCGGCGACATCGGCGCGGACGCGGAGGAGGCCTTCGCCCACACCCGCCGCTCCATGCGCTCCCTGGTGGAACGGGTGCTCACGCGCGCGGAGGCGGACGGGACGACGCCACGGGCCGCCGCGCACGCCATCGCCCGGCAACGCCTGCCGGTGATCACGGACCGCTTCGGCACGCACCGCCGGGACTGAGACGACCTCCCGGTCCGTGACCGCGGCCCGCGGGTCCGTGGCGGTGCTCCCTCCCCCGTGTTCCGGGTTCCGGGACCCCGTCCGGGTTCCGGGAGCGCGGGGATGACGCCGCCCGCGCTCCCGGGGTGGCGATCGCGCCCGGGCTGCCCGCCCGGCGCCGGACGCCACGGCATAGGGTGACCGGGTGGCGAGGGTCCGGTTGGGTGTGGCCGAGCGGCGCGAGGAGCTGCTGCGGGCGGCCATCGAGCAGATCGAGGCGCGGGGCGTGGCGGCGGTCAGGATCGCCGACGTCGCCGCGTCGCTCGGGGTGAGCAACGCGCTGGTGCTCTACCACTTCTCGACGAAGGAGCGGCTGGTCGCCGAGGCGTTCGCCCGTGCCGCCCAGGACGATCTGGCGCACCTGCGCAAGCTGGTCGGCCGCCGGACGACGGCGCTGCGCCGGCTGCGCGCCGCCGTGCGCTGGTACGCGCCCACGGGCCAGGCCAAGGGCTGGCGGCTGTGGATCGAGGGCTGGGCGGCGTCCCTGCGCGAACCCGCGCTGCGCGAGGTGGCCCGGGGCCTGGACCAGGAGTGGAAGGCCGCGCTGGTCGAGGTGATCGCGGAGGGCGTGGCGGCGGGCGAGTTCCCCTGCCCGGACCCGGCCGGCGCCGCCCTGCGCCTGACGGCCCTGCTGGACGGCCTCGCCGTCCAGCTGACGTCCTACGACGGCGCGGTGCCCCGCGCCCGGGCGCAGGAGTGGGCCGACGAGGCGCTCGACCGGGAACTGGGCCTCGCCCCGGGGACGCGGGACGCACCGGGGACGCGGGACGCCCCGGCGCGCCGGTCCGGCGATCAGTCGAGTTCGTAGACGGCCGTCACCGTCGCCGCGGCCCGGATCTCGCCGGGCGCCACGGGCACGGCGGCGATCCCGGCGCCGGGGGTGTCCCCGGCCGGCTGGACGGGACGCGGGGAGGTGGAGGCGTCCTCGCTGAGGGAGACCAGCGCGCCCAGGCGGCGACCGCTGAGGCGGGCGTACTGCTCGGCCTTGGCGTGGGCGTCGGCGTGCGCGGCCGCACGGGCGCGGGCCTGGAGTGGAGCGGGGTCGGAGACGTCGAAGTCGACGGAGTCGACGCGGGCCGCGTCCCCGGCGGCGTCGGTGACCGCCTGGAGGACCGCGCCGGTCTTCGCCACCTCGCGCACCGTCACCGTGAAGGACTGCGCCGCCTGGTAGCCCGTCAGCCGGGGGACGCCGTCGGCGTAGGCGTGCAGGGGGACGAGGGTGACGCTCCGCGTGCGGATGTCCTGCTCGGCGACCCCCTGGGCGCGGACGGCGGCCAGCAGCGCGGCGGCCGCCCGGTTCCGCGCGTCCAGGGCGGACTGCGAGGTCTTGGCGGAGGCCTCGACGCCGGCGCCGACCACCGCGAGATCGGGCGGCGCGCTCGCACTGCCCTCCCCGGTCACCGTCACGGTGGCGGGAGCGGCAGCGGGCGGCGCGGGAGGGTGTGCGGCCGCCGGACGGGCGGGCAGCGCGAGCGCCGGCGCGGCGCCGAGCGCCGGGACGAAGACCGACAGGAAGACGACGGCCGCGGCGACGGACCTACGGGAAAGGGGCATGCGGGACCGGTCCTCGGGGGTGTCGGACGGCAGCGGCGGGTGCGGGTGCGGGGGTGTGCGGTCATCCCAGCACCCGTGCCCCCGCGCGCGGGGACGCCACTCCCGTCCGATCACCTCACTGGTGGAGCGGCCGGCCGTCCGACGTGGACGGCCGGCCGCACCCGCCCGCCGCGAACGCGCCGCCCCGAGACCGCTCGACGGGCGCGCGTCAGGCGACGGCGGAGATCCGCATCCTGATGTCGTCCGGCGACAGCGTGCCCTTGGCGACCACGTGGTCGCCGGAGGACTCCCCGCGCAGCCGGCGGCCGATCCACGGGACCAGGTACTCGCGCGCCCAGTGGACGTCGTCGCGCCGCACCTCGAGCGGGCCGCGCGGCGGGAGCAGCGGCCAGGGCTGCTCCGGGTCGGCCGGCACCTCCAGGCCGAGGACCTGGCCGGCGCGCAGCGCCACGCGCGTGTGTCCCTCCGGCGAGAGGTGGAGGCGGTCGCCGTCCCACGCCCTGCGGTCCTGCACCGACTTCAGGGACCACAGGTCGAGCACGGGACAGCCGTACCGGTCGGCGACGGCGCGCACGTGTCCGTTGTACGTGGCGATCTTGCCGCGCAGGTGCTTGAGCACGGGAACGCCACGGGTGTCGAAGCCGGTGGTCACCATGACGGTGCCGGCCGCGGCGCTCAGGGCCGAGATCGCACGCTCGAAGCGCTCGGCGACCTCGTCCGGGTCGGTGCCGGGACGCAGGATGTCGTTGCCGCCCGCGCAGAAGGAGACCAGGTCCGGGGCGAGTTCCACGGCCCTGGGGAGCTGGTCCTCCATGATCTGGTCCAGCAGCTTTCCGCGGACCGCCAGGTTGGTGTAGTCGAAGTCGCCTTCGGGCCGCCGGTCCGCGAGGAGCACCGCGAAGCGGTCCGCCCAGCCGACGAAGGCCCCGTCCGGGCCGGGGTCGCCGACGCCCTCGGTGAAGCTGTCCCCCACCGCCACGTACGACCCGATCACTGATCTGTTGTCATTCTTCGAATCGTCTGCCACAGCAGTTCATGATTCACCTTCGAATGTGACTTACGCGACCGTAGGCAGGGGTTGACGGACGGTGAGATAAGCCACTCCTAAAGAGTTGGCCAATCAGGGAATAAGCGAACGCGAAGGCCGGGCTCCCCTCTTTCGATCGGGAGCCCGGCCTTCGGCGGCGTGTCAGGCGGAGGCGGTCGGGGGGTCAGCCGACGGTGACGCCGTGCGCGCGGAGGTAGGCGATCGGGTCCACGTCGGAGCCGTAGTCCGGCGTGGTGCGGATCTCGAAGTGCAGGTGCGGACCGGTCACGTTGCCGGTCGCCCCGGACAGGCCGACCTGCTGGCCCGCGGTCACGGTCTGACCGGCCGAGACGGAGAGCTGGGAGAGGTGGGCGTACTGGGCGTAGTAGCCGTCGGCGAGCCTGATGACGACCTGGTTGCCGTACGCGCCGCCCCAGCCGGCGGAGACGACGGTGCCCGCGCCCACGGCCTTCAGGGTGGTGCCGGTCGGGACGACGAAGTCCACGCCGGTGTGGTAACCGCTGGACCACATGCTGCCCGACTGGTGGTACGGGGTGCCGATGACGGCCCCGGACACGGGCAGGGCGAAACCGCCGGCGCCGGTGTCGGCGGCCTGGGTCGCCTTCGAGGACGACGAGGCCGACGTCTTCGACGCGGACGACTGGGAGGCCTTCGACGAACCCGTGGCGGACGAGGACCTGGAGGACGAGGCGCCGGAAGGCGACGCGGACGGCTTGTGGGCGCCGGACGCGGCCTTCTTGTTGATCGACAGCTTGAGGCCGGGGTGGATCATCGAGGGGTCGTCGCCGACGGCCGCGCGGTTGTCCTGGTAGAGCCGGTGCCAGCCGCCGCTGACGTTCTGCTCGTCCGCGATCTTCGAGAGATAGTCGCCGGAGCGCACCGTGTACGTCTTCGCGGTGGCGGTCTTGTGGGTCGTCCCGGCGGTCTGGGCGGTCTTGTGCGAGACCGTCTGCGCGACCGACTGGGCGGAAGTCTGCGAAACCGACTCGGGGGTGGCCGCGTGAGCGCCGGAGGCGCCCATCAGCGGGAGGGCGAGTGCGGCGCCGCCCGTTCCGGCGACGGCGATGGAACGGGTGAGGCGCTGGGCCTTGGGACGGCGGTGCTTACCCTTCGCGGGCATGACGAATTCCTCTCCGGCGCCTGCGAGGTGAGCTGTCGGGTGCGGGCTGGAGATGCCCGGCCGCGCCGAGACGCGACTTGACCCCGAGCCTGTTCCGGGAACCGGAACAGGCGGTGGTGCCTGTGGGTCCCCCGCTCCTGCCATGCACGGGTGAGTGTGCGGGATCCGGGCGGTGGCAGGATTCGGCGTCCGTCCGGATTGGGGTGGAACGTAAGCGACCCGGACGCACGGAGACAAGCAGAGGTTGCACGGTTCACGTGTTTCTCTTGATCCCCACCGGGAATCCCCCGTCACCCTGTGTGAAACACATGACGTGAGCAGCCCCAAGCGCCCTGGAAAAGCAGGCGCATTACGTGCACATGACGGGCGACGTACGGTCACGGATATGACGCTGCTCACGTGACGACTCTCCAGGTCCCTTTATTTCCTGGCGAGTTAGAACGAAGAATCCAATTCGGGCAGATACCTCAGATGCGACGCAGACGGATAACCGTCGCATCGAGGTCGCCGCGCAGCGCGGGCCGGAGTCCGTGGTGCAGCAGCACCGCACCTCGGTGCACTTCGCCCGTTTCACGGCATTCGTACGACGCCGTCGGGTCGAGTCCGCGCAGCCGCAGGGCGGGCACGGGCTCACCGAACCGCTGGGCCTGAAGCCAGGCGAGCACGACGCTCTCGTCGCCGCGCACGTACTGCACGGCGCTCAGCCCGCCCGCCGGGGGGCGCAGCCGGTAGAGGTCGCCGTGCTGGACGAGCGGCCGGATGTCCTTGTAGAGATCCACCCACCGACGCGCCTCGGCGAGTTCCTCCTCGCTCCACTCGGAGAGGTCGCCGCCGACGCCGAGCACCCCCGCCATGGCGCTGACGAACCGGAAGCGCAGCGAGCTGACCCGGCCGTTGAGCTGGGTGTTGGGGCTGTCGGTGACCCATGCGGCCATGACCCGCGCGGGGTGGATCTGGCTGAAGCCGTGCTGGATGTCGAGGCGGTCGAGCGGGTCGGTGTTGTCGGAGGTCCACACCTGGTCGGTGCGGCTCATGATGCCGAGGTCGATGCGCCCGCCGCCGCCCGAGCAGGACTCGAAGGCGACGCCCGGGTGGGCCGCCCGCAGCCGGTCCAGCAGCCGGTACAGGGCGCGTACGTGGTCGACCCACAGGCGTTGCGGGTAGGCGTCGTCCGGCCAGCCGGCGTCGGTGAAGCAGCGGTTGAAGTCCCACTTGACGTAGTCGATCGGCGCGCTGGAGAGCAGGCCGTGGAGCTGCTCCCAGAGGTACTCCTGGACGTCCTCGCGCGCGAGGTTCAGCATGAGCTGGTTGCGGAACTCCGTCCGCTTTCGTCCCGGTTGGAACTGCACCCAGTCGGGATGCGCCCGGTACAGGTCGCTGTCGGGGTTGACCATCTCCGGCTCGACCCAGATGCCGAACCGCATGCCGAGGCCGTGGACGTGGTCCGCGAGGGGCTTGAGCCCGTGGGGGAACCGGTCGGGGTTGGGATGCCAGTCGCCCAGTCCGGCGTGGTCGCCGGTGCGCGCCCCGAACCAGCCGTCGTCGACGACGAAGAGCTCGACGCCGATCGCCGCGGCCCGCCGGGCTAGGGTCGCCTGCTGCTCCTCGGAGATGTCGAAGTAGGTGGCCTCCCAGGAGTTGAACAGCACCGGCCGGTCCTGCTCGGCGTCCGGGACGACGTGGGCGCGCTGGTAGGCGTGCCAGGCGCGGCTCGCACCGCCGAAACCGGCGTCGCTCCACAGGCCGGCGAAGACGGGCGTGGTGAAGGACTCGCCCGTCGCGAGGAGCAGCAGGCCCGAGTCGTCGTACCCCGCGCCGCCGGTGATCTGCACGCGTGCGTCGGGGAGTTGGGCCACGGCGATGCGCCAGGAGCCGGACCAGCCCAGCGCGCAGCCGTAGACCTCGCCGTGCTCCTCGGTGGCGTCGGTGTCGAGGGCGACCCAGGGCAGGTGCTGGTGTCCGGTGTGACCGCGACGGCTGCCGATGACCTTCTCCCCGTAGGTGAGCGGGGCCTGCGTCAGCCGCGACTCGGCGGCCCAGCGGCCGTGCAGCTGCGACAGCCGCCACGCGTCGCGCAGCGGCAGGGTCCAGGTGGCCGAGTCGGCGCGGAGCAGTTCCAGCGGCTGGTCGCCGTCGTTGCGCAGGGTGGTCCACCGCTCGACGACGTCGTCGCGCATCCGGTAGTGGAGGGTGAGCGCGAGCCCGGCGTCCCGGAACCGCAGCCGGAGCTCGCCGTCGTCGCTCTCGTGCCCGTCGAAGGCCCACTCGGTGCCGCGCCGCTCGTCCGTGCGCACGGACAGGGCGGGCCGCACGAAGCGGGGGCCGCCCTCGACCGGATACTCCTCGCGCCCGTCGAGCGGGGCCTCGAAGGACGCTCCGCGCTCCGGCAGCGCGTGGGCGGCGAGGGCCTCGGCGTCCGCGAGCGCGATGCGCGGGCCCCAGTGCAGATGGATCAGCTCGGCGGCCTCGGTGAGGTGGAGGGCATAGCTGCTCGTCGGCCCCGAAAGGAGCCACGTACGGCCGTTGTCGGCGATCTCGGGCATCAAACCCCCACTGATTCGAACAGGTGCGATCAAACGCCAACATCATCGAGTGCGGTCGGCCCGTCGGGCAACTCCCTGGCGACAGGACTCTCACCTGGGCCGACGCCCCGAGGACGATCCGTTGCCCCGGGAACCCATGTCGTATGGTCGACGATGGTGTCCCGTCGGCCACCTGAGCCGCGCCGACGGTGACCGACAGGGAGGGAGCCCCCGTGACGCAGCAGATCCCGTCGACCGAGCCCGAGCTGGTCGGCGTGCGCAATTTCCGGGACGTGGGCGGTCTGCCGACCGTGGACGGCCGGCGCGTGCGCCACGGCGTGCTGTTCCGCAGCGGCCACCTCGCGCACGCGACCGACGAGGACGCCGCGTTCCTGTCCGGCCTCAACCTGCACACGATCTTCGACTTCCGCAACGCGGCGGACCAGAAGCTGGAGGGCCCGGACGTCGCGCTGCCCGGAGTGCGCAACGTCAACCTGCCGCTGTCGGACCCGGCGGACGGCGCCGAGTTCTGGAAGATGGTCCGCGACGGCCATGTCGACCAGCTGCGCGGGATCCTCGGCGACGGCAAGGCCGCGGGCCGGATGATCGCCTCCTACCGCACGATCGTCAGGGAGCGGACGGCCGAGCACGCGCGCGTGCTGCACTCGCTCGCCGACGACAGCCTCCCGGCCCTGATGCACTGCGCGGCGGGCAAGGACCGCGCGGGCCTGTCCGTCGCGGTGACGCTGCTGGCCGTGGGCGTGGAGCGGGACGCCATCCTCGGCGACTACCTGGAGTCCAACGCGCGGCACCGCCGGTACAAGGTGCGCCGCAGCTCCGCCTCGGGCGAGGCCTACTCCCCCGAGATCATGGAGTTGCTGAGCCCTCTGTTCGACGCCCGCGCGGAGTACCTGGCGGCGGCGTTCGAGACCGTGGAGGAGACCTGGGGCGGGGTCGACGCCTATCTGGAGCAGGGTCTCGGGCTGTCCGCCGAGACGCGTGAGCGGCTGCGGGAGCGGCTGCTCGACTGACGGGCGGCCGCCGGACGGCGACGCCCTGCCGGTCTATTGGCTGGTCCCCACCTCGAACAGCAGCCACAGGAACGCCGCGAAGAGGTGCCCCACGGCGATGTAGATGATCAGCCGGATCCACAGGGTGCGGGGGAACTTCTCCTCGTAGTCGCTCATGACGTCACTCCGCTCTCGGACGGGTTCGGCCCCAGGCACAGCGTGGCGGTGGGGCTCTGCAACAGGGTGTGGACGAAGAGGAGTTCGACGCCGTCGGGGTCCTGGGCGGCGATGCGGTGCGGGGTGAGCGAGTCGAAGTGCGCGCTGTCCCCCGGGCCGAGCAGGTCCGTGGCGTCGCCGAGCCGCAGCCGCAGCCGGCCTTTGAGGACGTGCAGCCACTCCTCCCCCGGGTGCACGCGCACGATGTCGCCCTGGGAGCCGTGCGGAACCTGGACGCGCAGCGCCTGCATCCCGCGGCCGGAGGCGCCGGCCTGCCAGTACGTCCAGCCGCCCGCACGGGTCGGCTCCATGTAGGCGGCGCGGACCACGGCGTCGCGGTCGGCGGCCGTCTCCCCGAGCAGGTCCGAGACGGTCGTACCATAGACCCGCGCGAGCGTGAGCAGCATCGGCAGCGACGGCTGGCGCTGTCCGGTCTCCAGACGGGACAGGTGGGCGGGCGACAGTCCGGCGGCGCGGGCCGCGGCCTCCAGGGTGAGGGCGGCCCGGCGGCGCAGGGCGCGCAGCTGGGGGGCGACGGCGGGAAGAGCCTCGGCCTGCTGCGCCGGGGGCTCCGGCTCGGGCGGGTTCATGACTCCATTGCACGCCGGATTTGCCTCTGCGGCAAATTCCTTGCCTCAGAGGCAAAACGGCCAGACGGGCGGGGACCCGGCCGTTCCCGCGGTCAGCGGTGGGCCACCGCCTGCTTCACCAGCGTCTTGCTGAAGTCCCACATCAGTCCGCCGCCGCTGTGCGCCTCGTCCATGACGGCCGTGAAGGCCTCGACGAACCGGTCCACCTCGGCCTCGCCGATGATCAGCGGCGGGATCAGCTTGATCACCTCCAGGTGATCGCCCGAGACCTGCGTGAGGATCCGGTGCCGCTGAAGCAGCGGCACCACCACCATCTGCGCGAACAGCCCCTTGCGCGCCGCCTGGAGCATGGTCCAGCGGCTGCGCAGCTTCAGCGACCGGGGCCTGCCGAACTCGATGCCGATCATCAGCCCCCGGCCGCGGACGTCGGCCAGCAGCTCGTAGCGGTCGGTCAGCGCCGCGAGCCGGGACTTCAGCAGGTCTCCCGTCAGCCGCGCGTTCGCCACGACCTGCTCGTTCTCCATGACGGCCAGCACGGCGAGGCCGGCCGCCATGGCCTGGGCGTTGGAGCCGAAGCTCGCCGAGTGCACCAGCACCCGGTCCATCGACGAGTAGACCTTCTTGAAGATCCAGTCCCGGCCGAGCGTCGCGCCCACCGGGACGTAGCCGCCGGACAGCGCCTTGGCCACGCACACCAGGTCCGGCTCGACGCCGTCCTCGTGCTGGTAGGCGTAGAAGTCGCCGGTCCGGCCGAGTCCGGTCTGCACCTCGTCCACGACGAGCAGCGCCTTGTGCCGGTGCAGCAGGTCCTGGGCGGCGCGCAGATAACCGGGCGGCGCCTCGTGCACCCCCTTGCCCTGGATCGGCTCGACGATCAGGGCGGCGACGTCCCCCTTCGCCAGCTCCGCGGCCAGCGCGTCGAGATCGCCGAGCGGGACGGGCGTGTCGGGCAGCAGGGGAGCGAACCCGTCCCGGAAGCCCGACTCGCCGTTCACCGACAGCGAGCCCGTGGTGAGCCCGTGGAAGGCGTGGTCGCAGTACAGGACCCTCGGCCGGCCCGTCGCGTACCGGGCGAACTTCAGCGCGGTCTCCACCGCCTCGGTGCCGCTGTTGCCGAAGAACACGCGGTCCAGGTGCGGGCTGTGGGCGAGCAGCTTCTCGGCCAGCAGACCGGGCAGGGGCTGGCAGTCGAAGCGGGTGAGGTCGGCGAGCTGGGCGTCCAGGACGTCGTGGAGCGCTCTGCGGACGACGGGGTGGTGGCGGCCCAGGCCCATCACCCCGAATCCGGCGAGCATGTCGAGGTAGTCGTTGCCGTCCGCGTCCCAGAAGTACGCGCCCTCGCCGCGCTCGTAGACCTTGTCGAAGCCGATGGTGTGCAGCATGCGCGGCAGTTGGTGGTTGAGGTACTTGCCGTGCAGCTCGTAGCGCTCGGCTCCGCGCTCGGCCAGCAGGGCGCCGAGGTCGAACTCCGTGGTCATTCCGCTGTCTCCTTGACTGGCTCCCCGAGCGGAGAGGCTGCCGCGCCGGCCGCGGACCGCGCGTCCCCGACCGCCAGGCTCGCGCCGATCCGGCCGGCGATCTCGACGGGCGTGAGCCCGATGTCGGCGAGCACCTCACCGCGCTTGGCGTGCGCGAGGAACTGCTCCGGGATCCCGAACCTGCGCACCGGCACGTCGACGTCGGCGTCGCCGAGGGCCAGCGCCACCGCCGATCCGACGCCGGCGGCTCGGCTGTTGTCCTCGACGACGGCCACCAGCCGGTGTCCGGCGGCGAGGCCGGGCAGCGCCGCGTCGACGGGCTTGACCCACCGGGGGTCCACCACGGTGCAGCCGACGCCACGGGCCGCGAGCAGTTCGGCTGCCTGGAGGCACACCGGCGCCATCACGCCGACGGCCACCAGCAGCACGTCGGTCCGCTCGTCGCGGCGCAGCACGTCCATGCCGCCCACCCGGTCGACGGCCGGCACGTCCGGGCCGACCGACTCCTTGGGGAAGCGGACCAGCGTCGGCGCGTCGTCCACCGCCACCGCCTCCCTTAGCTGTGCGCGCAGTTGACCGGCGTCGCGGGGCGCCGCGATGCGCAGTGCCGGCACGACCTGGAGCACGGACATGTCCCACATGCCGTTGTGGGACGCCCCGTCGACGCCGGTCACCCCGGCCCGGTCCAGGACGAACGTGACTCCGCAGCGGTGCAGGGCCACGTCCATCAGCAGCTGGTCGAAGGCCCGGTTGAGGAACGTGGCGTAGACGGCGACGACCGGGTGCAGGCCGCCCGTCGCCAGGCCCGCGGCGCTGACGGTCGCGTGCTGCTCGGCTATGCCGACGTCCCAGACGCGGTCGGGGAAGCGTTCGGCGAATCCGCCGAGGCCCACCGGGTGGAGCATCGCCGCCGTGATCGCCACGACGTCGTCGCGCTCCTCGCCGATCGCCACGATCTCGTCGCCGAAGACGGACGTCCACGACGGCCCCCCGGCCGGCGCGAGCGGGACGCAGGTCAGCGGGTCCATCGCGCCGACGGTGTGGAAGCGGTCCTCCTCGTGGGCGAGGGCCGGCTCGTAGCCGCGTCCCTTCTCGGTCAGGCAGTGCACCAGCACGGGGCCGTGGAAGCGCTTGGCCCGCCGCAGCGCGGACTCGACGGCGCCGAGGTCGTGGCCGTCGATCGGGCCGACGTACTTCAGGCCGAGGTCCTCGAACATGCCCTGCGGGGCGAAGGCGTCCTTGAAGCCCTTCTTCGCGCCGTGCAGCGACTCGTAGACCGTGGCGCCGACCACCGGGGTGCGCAGCAGCACCTCCTTGCCCCAGGCCAGCACCTTCTCGTAGCCGTCGGTCGTGCGCAGGGTGGCCAGGTGGTTGGCGAGTCCGCCGATGGTCGGCGCGTACGAGCGCTCGTTGTCGTTGACGACGATGATCAGCGGCCGGTCCTTGGCCGCCGCGATGTTGTTGAGCGCCTCCCAGGCCATGCCGCCGGTGAGCGCGCCGTCGCCGATCACCGCGACCACGTGCCCTCTCCCGCCCTGCACCTGGCGGGCCTTGGCGAGGCCGTCGGCCCAGCCGAGCGCGGTGGAGGCGTGGCTGTTCTCGATGACGTCGTGCTCGGACTCCTCACGGGAGGGGTAGCCGGACAGTCCGCCCTTGCCGCGCAGCTTGGAGAAGTCCTGACGTCCGGTCAGCAGCTTGTGGACGTAGCTCTGGTGGCCGGTGTCCCACAGGATGCGGTCGGCGGGCGACTCGAACACCCGGTGCAGGGCGATGGTCAGCTCCACCACGCCCAGGTTGGGCCCGAGGTGTCCGCCGGTCCTGGCGACCGCGTGCACCAGGAACTCCCTGATCTCCTCGGACAGTTCACCGAGTTCCGCCTCGGACAACGCCTTCAGGTCGCGTGGTTGCCGGATGTTCTCCAGGATCGTCACGTCGGGCCCCCTCTCGGTCCGTGCCTTGCCTCAACTCACCGTCACGGCCGGTTTTCCCGTGCCGGCGGGGACGCCGGAAGCGACGCCTTCCCGTTCCATCCGTTCGGCCAGCTTCGTGGCTTCCTCGATGAGGGTCTCCACGATCTTCGACTCGGGGACGGTCTTGATGACCTCGCCCTTGACGAAGATCTGGCCCTTTCCGTTGCCGGAGGCGACCCCGAGGTCGGCCTCGCGGGCCTCGCCGGGACCGTTGACGACACAGCCCATGACCGCGACCCGCAGGGGCACCTCCATGCCGGTCAGGCCGGCGGTGACCTCTTCGGCCAGCTTGTACACGTCCACCTGCGCACGGCCGCAGGACGGGCAGGAGACGATCTCCAGACCGCGCTGCCTGAGGTTCAGCGACTCCAGGATCTGGTTGCCGACCTTGACCTCCTCGACCGGAGGGGCCGACAGGGAGACGCGGATGGTGTCGCCGATGCCCTGGGAGAGCAGCGCGCCGAAGGCGACGGCCGACTTGATCGTGCCCTGGAACGCGGGACCGGCCTCGGTCACACCGAGGTGCAGCGGGTAGTCGCACTGCGCGGCGAGCTGCCGGTAGGCCTCGATCATGACGACCGGGTCGTTGTGCTTGACCGAGATCTTGATGTCGCGGAAGTCGTGCTCCTCGAACAGGGACGCCTCCCACAGCGCCGACTCCACCAGCGCCTCCGGGGTCGCCCTGCCGTACTTCTGGAGCAGCCGGCGGTCCAGCGAACCGGCGTTGACCCCGATCCGGATCGGCGTGCCGTGCTCCTTCGCCGCCTTGGCGATCTCCCGGACCTTGTCGTCGAACTGCTTGATGTTGCCCGGGTTCACCCGCACCGCCGCACACCCCGCCTCGATCGCGGCGAACACGTACTTCGGCTGGAAGTGGATGTCCGCGATCACCGGGATCTGCGACTTGCGCGCGATCGTCGACAGCGCGTCCGCGTCGTCCTGCGTCGGACACGCCACCCGCACGATCTGACAGCCCGACGCCGTCAGCTCCGCGATCTGCTGCAACGTCGCACCGATGTCCGACGTACGCGTCGTCGTCATCGACTGCACCGACACCGGGGCCCCGCCCCCGACCGCCACCGGGCCGACCTGGATCCGCCGCGACTCGCGTCGCGACGCGACCGGCCGGACCGGCATCCCGGGGACGCCCAGGGAGACGGTGGTCATGCCCTCACTCCCGGTTCCCGTTGACGGTCTCGCGCAGCGCGCGCAGGGACTCCTTGAGCGATCCCATGGTGGCCAGGACCGCCGTGGGCTCGTAGCCGCAGTGCGCCATGCAGTTGGCGCAGCGCGGGTCCTTGCCGCGGCCGTACTTGTCCCAGTCGGTGTCCTCGATCAGCTCGCGGTAGGTCGGCACGTACCCGTCGCTCATCAGGTAGCAGGGGCGCTGCCAGCCGAAGAGCGAGTAGTTCGGGATGGCCCACGCCGTGCACGGGAAGTCGGCCTTGCCCTCCAGGAAGTCCAGGAACAGGGGCGAGTGGTTGAGCCGCCAGCGGCGCCGGTTGCCGCCCGAGAAGGCCTTCTTGAACAGCTCGCGGGTCTGCTCGACGCCCAGGAAGTGCTCCTGGTCGGGGGCCTTCTCGTAGGCGTAGGCGGGCGAGATCATCATCTCGTCGACCTGGAGGTCGTCGTTGAGGTAGTTGAGCACCTCGACGACCGTCTGCGGGGTGTCGGTGTTGAAGAAGGTCGAGTTGGTCGTCACCCGGAAGCCGCGCCGCTTGGCCTCCTTGATGGCCGCCACGGCCTCGTCGAACACGCCCTCCTTGGCCACGGACTCGTCGTGGCGCTCGCGCAGTCCGTCGATGTGCACGGCGAAGGCGAAGTAGGGGGACGGGGTGAACTTGTCCAGCTTCTTGCGCAGCAGCATCGCGTTGGTGCAGAGGAAGACGTACTTCCGCTTGGCCACCAACTGCCGCACGATCTCGTCGATCTGAGGGTGCATCAGGGGCTCGCCGCCGGCGATGGACACCATGGGCGCGCCGGACTCCAGCACCGCGCCCACGGCCTGGGCGACCGGCATGCGCTGCTTGAGCACCCCCGCCGGGTGCTGGATCTTGCCGCAGCCCTCGCACTTGAGGTTGCAGGCGAAGAGCGGCTCCAGCTCGACGATCAGCGGGAACTTGTCCCGCTTGCGAAGCTTCTGTTCAGCCAGGTATGTAGCGACCTTGATGGACTGGCGCAGCGGCATGGCCATGTGGCTCACCTCCGGGGGAGCAGAACATTACGGTGCCATTCGAAAAAAGCAGGCAGGACGGAGCGAAGAACGCGGAAAGCCGATATTCCACCGCGTACCGTGCCGATCCGGACGAGTTCATGTTCTGGAGCGTCCACGACCACCCGGACGGCCGCAACCGGGCGCGGCTCGGCGCGCACGGCGCTCAGAAGCGTGGCCGCCGACTCCATGTCGACCGCGATCGCGCCGGTCGCGAGCAGATCGGCCCGCTCGTGACCGCGGACCACGTGGTCGGAACCGGTGAGCGGGCCGGTGTGGACGGTCCGCCCGGGCAGGGTGCGCACCAGTTCCTTGACGAGCAGCTCGGTGCCCACGCAGGGGACGCTGCCGCCCGGGTCGCGGGTCTCCTCGGCGACGACCAGGTCGCCGGGGTGCATGCCGGGGGCGAGCCCGGCACAGAAGCCCGTCGCCAGCACGGCCGCCCCGCCCAGCACGGGATCGGACAGGACGCGCGTGACGGAGCGCTCGGCCGCCCTGGGGCCCATGCCCGTCCGCAGGACGGTGACCGGCCCGTCGGCGCCGCCGCGGTCGCCCATGCGCAGGGCGAGGTGCTCGATGCCGAGCGCGCAGGCGATCAGCAGCGGCGCCGGGACGGGCCGTGCGCTCATCAGCTCCCCTTGCCCTCGGCGGACGCCGCGTGCGGGGCGGGCTGCTTGCTGAACGGTTCCCCGTTCACGTAGCGGCCGAGCGCGGTCAGCGGGAAGACCTGGCGGTAGAGGTGGTAGTTGATCGAGAAGTCCCAGGGGAAGCCGGTGCCGGTGAAGTAGGGCTCGTCCCAGGAGCCGTCCTCGCGCTGGGTCCGGGCCAGCCATGCCACGCCCCGTTCGACGGCCTTGGAGTCCTTCTCCCCCGCCGCCAGCAGGGCCATCAGCGCCCAGGCCGTCTGGGAGGCCGTCGACGCCCCGCGGGCGCTCCAGCGCGCGGGGTCCTGGTAGGAGCGCAGATCCTCGCCCCAGCCGCCGTCGTCGTTCTGCACCCGCTCCAGCCAGCCGACCGCCGCCCGGATCGCCGGGTGCTGGACGGACAGGCCCGCGGCGGTGAGGGCGGGCACCACCGACCCTGTGCCGTAGACGTAGTTGACGCCCCAGCGCCCGAACCAGGAGCCGTCCGGCTCCTGTTCCGCGAGCAGCCACTCGATGCCGCGCCGGGTGCGCGGGTCGTGCGAGAGGCCCTCGATCGCCAGCATCTCGACCACGTGCGCGGTGACGTCCGCGGACGGCGGGTCGATGACCTCGCCGAAGTCGCAGAACGGCAGCCGGTTGGGGAACGGGCTGGTGTTGTCCACGTCGAAGGCGCCCCAGGCGCCGTTGCGGGACTGCATCCCGAGGTTCCAGCGCACTCCGCGCGCGATGGCCCGGTCCATGCGCTCGGGGTCGTGGTGGCGGACCCGGCGCAGCGCGAGGACGACCTCGGCGGTGTCGTCGATGTCGGGGTAGTTGTCGTTGTGGAACTCGAACGCCCATCCGCCGGGCGGGAGTTGGGGTCTGCGCACCGACCAGTCACCGGGACGCACCACCTGTTCGCCCAGCATCCAGTCGGCGGCCTTGACCAGTTGGGGGTGGTCGGCGGGCAGTCCGGCGTCGGCGAGGGCGATGGTGGCAAGGCAGGTGTCCCACACCGGCGACTGGCAGGCTTCGATCATCCGGGCGCCGTCCTCGCGCCACACGGTGTAGCGGTCGAGGGACTCGAGTCCGGCCCGCATGACCGGGTGTTCGAGGTCGTAGCCGAGCAGGTGCAGGGCGATCACCGAGTACACGGCGGGCGGCTGGATCCCGCCCCAGCAGCCGTCATTCTCCTGGCGCTCGATGATCCAGCGGGCGGCCGAGTTCAGGGCCGCCCGGCGCAGCCTGCGCACCGCCACCGTCCGGTAGCCGCGCACCACCTTGTCGAGGCGCTGGAAGAGTCCGTCCCAACTGCCGACGGGGGCGAGGGGCTTGGGCGGGTTGGGGTTCGCGGGGTCGGTGTGCAGCTCGTCGAGCGCGAACGGCGCCGGACGCACCGGGCGCTTCGCCGAGACGACGGTCAGGGGCACGATCGTCTGCCGGGCCCAGCAGCCGAAGTTGTAGATGCTCAGCGGGAACCATTTAGGGAAGAACAAGAGCTCGGGCGGGAGTTCGGGCAGGTCCTCCCACTTCCACCAGCCGAACAGGGCCAGCCAGATCCGGGTGAAGACCCGGGCGGCGGCGATGCCTCCCTGGTCGCGGACCCAGGCGGAGGCGCGGGCCATGTGCGGGGCGTCGGGGGCGTCGCCGGCCAGCCGCAGCGCGACGTACGCCTCGACGGTGGCCGACAGGTCGGGCGGGCCGCCGTAGAAGGTGGCCCAGGTGCCGTCCTCGCGCTGCTCGCCGCGCACGAAGAGGGCGGCGGCGCGGGTGGTGGGCTCGTCGCGGATGCCCAGGAACTGGCGGAGCAGCAGATCCTCGGCGTCCATGGTGACGTTCGTCTCCAGGTCGCCCTTCCACCAGCCCTCGGCGTCCTGCCGGGCGAGCAGGAAGTCGGTGGCGCGCTGCATCGCGCGTGCGGCGGCTTCTTGTACCCCGGCCGCCACGGGGACGGTGATGTCGGTTTCGCTGGCCGCGGCAGCGCGGGGCGGCAGGGCCCCGGTGCTTCCGTCGGTCGTCGCTGTCATGGCTTCCCCTTCGTGCAGTGTGCATGGCGTTGCGTCTGCTGTGGGTCCGCCGTCGGCCGGTGTCCTCTTCCTCGCACACCGGCCGGCGACTACGCGAGGGCTATTCGACCGATAGTGATCATCTCTTTCGTACGACGACGAAGTCCGCGAGGGCCGTGAACCGGTCCCGCACCTGCTCGGGCATGTCGACGGCGTTCAGGGCCTCGACCGCGACGGTGTGCTGACGGCGCGCCTCGCCGGCGGTCCAGTCACGGCCGCCCGCCTCCTCGATGAGGGCCGCGCGCGCCGCGAACTCCTCCTCGGAGAAGTTCTCGAAGTCGTTGCTCTTGGCGTCGGCGGCGAGCATCTCGCCGAGCCGCTCGGAGGCCGCGCCGCCGGCCGCGAGGGCGGCCACCACCGGCAGGGACTTCTTGCGCTGGCGCAGGTCGCTCCAGGTCTGCTTGCCGGTGGCCTCCGGGTCGCCCCAGATGCCGAGCAGGTCGTCGACGGCCTGGAAGGCGAGGCCGAGGTGGTAGCCGTACCTCTCCAGCGCGTCGGCGGTGGGGTCGTCCGCGCCGCCGAGCACCGCGCCGATCGAGGAGGCGCAGGCGAGCAGCGCGCCGGTCTTGTTGCCCTCCATCTCCAGGCACTCCTCGACGCTGACGCGGTCGCGGTGCTCGTAGGAGATGTCCTGGGCCTGGCCGTCGATGAGGGCGCGGCTGGCCGTCGTCAGGCGGCGGGTGGCGCGGCCGGCCGCCACCGTGCCGAGTTCGAGGAGGACCTCGTTGGCGAGGGCGAACAGCGCGTCGCCGACCAGGATGGCCTGGGCCGGGCCGTGCACCTTCCAGACGGTGTCGCGGTGGCGGCGCTGCTCGTCGCCGTCCATCAGGTCGTCGTGCAGGAGGGAGAAGTTGTGGACCAGTTCCACGGCGACCGCGCCGGGAACGCCGACCTCGGGGCCGGCCCCCGCGACCTCGGCGGAGAGCACGGCGAGTGCCGGACGCACGGCCTTGCCGCCGTCGCCGTCGGTGGGGTTGCCCTGGGCGTCGATCCAGCCGAAGTGGTAGGCGGCGACCGTGTCCATGGGCGGGGCGAGTCGGTCGACGGCCGCCCGCAGCACCGGTGTGGCCAGGGTGCGGCCGCGCTCCAGGAGCGCGGTCACGTCCACCGCGGTCCGCCGAGCGGCCGGTGAGGCCTGGGGCACAGTGGGCACATTTTCTCCTCTTGTCGCGGTGCCGGAGGGGGTGCGGCGGTGTGCCGGGCCGTGCTGATCGAACGTCACCGGGCGCCCCCTCGCAGGGGAACGCCGGTTCCCTCCGGCGCGCGGCCGGAGGCGCGGGGGGTGTCCCCCGCGACGATGCAGTAGGCCGTCTCCTCGGATGCGAAGCGACGGCGGGGTCGGGGCCGGCCGAGGGCGCTCAGCGCGGCGTCGGCCGCGTTCACGCCGCTGCGGACCGCACTCTCCATGGTCGCGGGCCACCCGGTGGCGGTCCACGCTCCGGCCAGGTACAGGCCGGGGGCTTCGGTGCGGGCGCCGGGGCGCAGGCGCCCGACGCCGGGGTCCGGGGCGAACGTCGCCGTGCGCTCCCGGGTGACGAAGAAGTCCCGCACCTCGGCGCGGCGCGCGCCCGGCAGCAGCCTGCGCAGTTCGGGCAGGTAGCGCTCGCGCAGGGCGGAGACGGGCTCGTCGATGTCGTCCTGTGCGGCGGACTGGGACAGGGCGAGGTACTGGCCCTCGCCCAGCCCCGAGGCGTGGGTGCGGTCGAAGACCCACTGCACGGGGGTGCCGAGCGCCGCGAGGAAGGGCGCGTCGAGCACCTTGCGGTCGTAGACGACGTGGACGTTGAGGATCGGCGCGGTGCCGATCTCCAGCAGCCGTCCGGCGTCGTGGAGCGCGCCCTCGGGCAGCAGGTCGTGCGCCTCGCGCTGGGGGACGGCGAGGACGACCGTGTCCGCGTGGAGCGTCTCGCCCGCGGTCCGCACGCTCCACGCCCCGTCCCCGGCGCGGGCCAGGGAGGTGACGCGGGCCCGGACCTCGGTGCGCACGCCCGCCGAGTCGAGCGCCCTGCGGGCGAGCCCGTCGTGCAGGTCGCCCAGCGGGACGTGCGCCCAGCCGATGTCGGCGGCGCCCGGAGCGGAGAGCAGACCGGTCTTGAACACCATCGCGGCGAGAGCGAGCGAACAGTCGCCGGCGACCGCGTTGAGGGTGGCGACGCCGACCAGGTCCCACAGCGCCTCGACGGCGCGCGGCGACTGGCCGTGCGCGGTCAGCCAGCCGCCGAAGTCCTGGGCGTCCAGGGCGGGATCGGCGAGGTCGAGCGCGTTGAGGGCGAGCGCGGCACGGCCGACCGCGAGGCGCTCGGCGAGGGAGAGATGGGGGTAGGCGGCGAGGCTGCGCCCGAGGTGCAGGGGCACGGGCAGCGCGTCGCGCCGCAGCCTGCCGAGCCGTCGGCCCTCGGGCTTGGCGACGTCGACGACGGGCACGTCGAGACGACGTTGCAGGGGCGCCAGCGCACTGCCCCCGATGCGGTCGAGGAACCAGCGGTAGGCGGTGCAGCAGCGCAGGTAGACGTGCTGTCCGTTGTCGACGGTCAGCTCGCCGCGCCGGAAGGAGAAGGCCAGGCCGCCGAGCCGGGGCCGGCCTTCGAGCAGGGTGACGCGCACACCCGAATCGGCGAGCGCGAGCGCGGCGGTGACGCCGGCGAGCCCGCCCCCGACGACGACGGCGGTGCGCCCCGGGGAAGGGGGCGTCTGCCCGGCGTCCGCCTGCTGCTCGTCGTTCATCGTGCACCCTCCCGTGCGGGCCCGCCATGGTGCTTGAACTGTGCACCGCGGGCCGTCGCAGTCAGGGACGCCGCGCCGCATCGGAGGGTTGCGCGCCGCTTTTCCCCGGCGGCGCCGCCCCGTCCGTGCCCGTCGCCCGCCGCGTCCATCAGGGGTGCCTCCTGACGGTCCGCCGCGACACGTGCCGGGCGTCCAGGCCCGACAGTCCGCGGACGGCGACGTAGGCCTTCTCCCGGCCGGGCAGCGAGACGCGGCCGCGCAGCACGGCCTCGGGGTCGCGCTCGATGCGGTCCAGCAGCCGGCGGTAGATGCCGGCCATGGCGGCGACGCAGGCGCCGCTGCGCCGGTCGAGCAGGGGCAGCAGCCGGTAGCCCTCGGCGAAGAGGGTGCGGGCCCGGCGCACCTCGAAGTGGACGAGGCCCGCGAAGTCGGAGCCCTCCGGCGGCTTCGGACCGTCGAACCCGGCCGAGCAGCCGAACTTGGCGAGGTCGTCGGCGGGCAGATAGGTGCGGCCGCCCTCCGCGTCCTCGCGGACGTCCCGCAGGATGTTGGTGAGCTGGAGCGCGAGGCCCAGGGTGTCCGCGTACTCCGGCGCGCGCTCGGCGCCGCGCGCCCCCGGCTCGGTGCCGAACACGCCGAGCGAGAGGCGCCCGATGGCGCCCGCCACGCAGCGGCAGTACGTCTTCAGGTCGTCCCACGTCTCGTAGGTCTCGCCGCGCACGTCCATGAGGACGCCGTCGATCAGCTCGTCCAGGCCGCCCAGCGGAACCGGGAAGGCCCGGGCGGTGTGCGCGAGGGCGACGGCCACGGGATCGGTGTCGTCCTCGTCGACCTCGCCGGACCGGACCCGGGTCAGCAGCGCCCGGGTGTCCTCCAGCCTGGCGGCCTTGACGTCGTCGTCCAGCGCGCCGTCGCCGATGTCGTCGACGCGGCGCGAGAACGCGTACAGCGCGGACATCGCGCGGCGTTTCGGTGTGGGCAGCAGCCTGATGCCGTACGCGAAGTTCCGGGCCTGCTGCCCGGTGACGGCCTCGCAGTAGCTGTAGGCGGCGAGTACCGGTGCGGACGCGTGCGGTGACGACTCCACGGTCCGGATCACCCCTCTCCTCGCAGAGTCACGCCCGCCTCGCGCAGCAGCCGGAGCTTGCCGGGCTTGGGCGGGCCGGGAAGTACGTCGTATTCGGCGGCGGCGATCGCTCGGATCGCCGCCCTTCCCCCCGCCACGAACCCCGCGAGCAGCAGCCTCAGCCTGCCGTGGACGCTACCCACCAGGGGGGCGCCTTCATTCAGGAGATCGCTCGCGCGTTGCGCCTCGAACGCGACCAGCGCGCGCACCGAGGCGCCCGCGGTCGGCTGGGCGAGGTCCGCCTCCCGGACGTGGAAGCGCTTCATGTCCGCGGCAGGCAGGTAGACGCGGTCGCGGCCGAGGTCCTCGGCCACGTCCTGCAGGTGTTCGACGATCTGAAGTGAGGTGCAGATCGCGTCGGAGCGCCGGATCCGCTCGGGGGTCGCGGCGCCGGTGACGGCGAGGACGAGACGGCCGACGGGGTTGGCGGACAGTTCGCAGTAGGCCAGCAGGTCGTCGTAGGTCTCGTAGCGGGCGACGAGCTGGTCCTGGCGGTTGGCGGCGATCAGGCCGAGGAAGGGCTCCGGGGTGAGCGAGCGGCGGCGCACGGTCGGCAGGAGGCGGCGCAGCAGGGGGTGCCGGGGCGGGCCGTCGGCGTCGCCGAAGACGCGGCGCAGGTCGGCCTCGAAGGCGTCCAGCAGCACGAGGCGGTCCTCGGCCTCGGTGGCCGACACGCCGAGCAGGCGGGCGTCCGCGCCGCCCGGGGCCAGGTCGCCGTCGCCGATGTCGTCCACGAGCCGGGCGAAGCCGTACACGGCCACGAGGTCCTCGCGCCAGGCCCTGGGCAGGAAGAACGGGGCGACGGGGAAGTTCTCGTGCGCCGCCTTGCCGAGGGTGCTCCGTTCGGGGTCGCCGGTGCGGGGCGCCGCGGCGGCCGTCACCGTCGCCCGCCCGTGGCCGGGACGGCGCGGCCCGCGTCGAGCTGGGGAGTTTCCGTAGCCATTGCCGTCACATCTCCCGTTCTACACTGCCGACCCAATAGGCACTATTTCGGACACGCCGCCCGGCGGTCCGCGCGGCCGCCCCGGCCGGGGGCGCTGCGCATTATCGCCCCACTTGCCGCGTTTCGGGACCGGTCCAGCTTACGTTGTACAACGCGGTGGGGATCTCGGGGGTGTCCCGGACATCACAACAACACACCGATTGGCGTCAAGATTCCTGGGGACAGCCCGAGTTGACGCTTCCTTTGCAGACGCGGGGCCCCGTCGGACGGTTCCGACGGGGCCCTGGCCGAAACGCGCTACTTGCCGGTGAACTTCTCGTACGCCCTGAGGACCTCTTCGGTCGGACCGTCCAGGCGCAGTTCGCCCCGTTCCAGCCACAGGACGCGGTCGCAGGTGTCACGGATGGACTGGTTGCTGTGGCTGACGAGGAACACCGTGCCGGCGTGCTCGCGCAGCTCGCGCACCCGCGCCTCGGACCGCCTGCGGAACTTGGCGTCGCCGGTGGCGAGGGCCTCGTCGATCATCAGGACGTCGTGGTCCTTGGCCGCGGCGATGGAGAACCGCAGCCGGGCCTGCATGCCGGAGGAGTAGGTGCGCATCGGCAGCGTGATGAAGTCGCCCTTCTCGTTGATGCCGGAGAAGTCGACGATCTCCTGGTAGCGCTGCTTGATCTGCTCGCGGGACATGCCCATGGCCAGGCCGCCGAGCGTCACGTTGCGCTCGCCGGTCAGGTCGTTCATCAGGGCCGCGTTGACGCCGAGGAGGGAGGGCTGGCCGTCGGTGTAGACCTTGCCGCGCTCGGGCGGCAGCAGCCCCGCGATGGCGCGCAGCAGCGTGGACTTGCCCGAGCCGTTGGAGCCGATCAGGCCGATGGCCTCGCCGCGGTGGGCGACGAAGGAGACGCCCCGCACCGCGTGCACCTTGCGCACCCCGCGCTGCGTGTCGTCGTCGGAGCCCCGCCGCACGATCCGGCTCAGCGCGGCGGTGGCGCTGCCCCGGGAGGACTTGACGCCGTTGACGCGGTAGACGATGTGGACCTCGTCGGCGATGACGGTCGGCACCCGCCCGCCCGTGCGCTGCGCCGGGAGCGACTCAACCACGGCCGTACCTCTCCTCGGCCTTCCAGAAGTACACGAAGCCGCCGACGGCGACCAGCGCCGCCCAGCCGCCCGCGACCGCCCAGACGTGGTCGGGGAGGTTCGCGGCGTCGTACTCCTCGATGAGCGCGAAGCGCATCAGGTCCATGTAGATGGCGGCCGGGTTCCACTGAAGGATGTTCGCCGCCCACTGCGGCTTGTCCGCGAGGAAGACCGGGATGGAGAACATCACGCCGGACGCGTACATCCACGTCCGCATCACGAACGGCATCAGCTGCGCGAGGTCCGGGGTCTTCGCGCCGGCGCGGGCGAAGATCAGCGCCAGCCCGGTGTTGAAGCAGAATTGCAGGGCGAGCACCGGGACGATCAGCGCCCACGACAGGTCCGGGTAGCTGCCCATGCCGATCACCACGAGGAAGAGCACGAGCATGGAGTACAGCAGCTGCTGGAGCTGTTGCAGGGCGAAGGAGATGGGCAGCGAGGCGCGCGGGAAGTGCAGGGCGCGGACCAGGCCGAGGTTGCCGGAGATCGCGCGCACGCCGCTCATCACCGAGGTCTGCGTGAAGGTGAACACGAAGACGCCGGTGACCAGGAACGGGATGTAGACGTCCTTGGGCATCCCCCTGCCCGCGCCGAGGAGCAGGCCGAAGATCATGAAGTAGACGGCCGCGTTCAGCAGCGGCGTGGCCACCTGCCACACCTGGCCGAGCTTGGCCTGGCTGTACTGCGCGGCCAGCTTCGCCCGGGAGAACGCCAGGATGAAGTGCCGGCGGCCCCAGAGCTGGCGGACGTACGCCGGCAGCGGGGGGCGGGCGCCGCTCACGGCCAGCCCGTACTTGGCGGCCAACTGCGCCGCCGTGAGGCCCTCGTCGGGCGACGGAGGCGCGCTCACGGCGACTCCGACGTCATGCGTTGTCTCACTCACAAGTAGGAACTTTCGTCTTCGGGATGCGCGGCCTGGACCGGGCCGGCATGGGCCGGAAGGCCCGCGGTGGGGCCCGGAGTGTCCTCGGGGACGAGCTTGTCAGATGACCGGAGGCCGGCCCAGTCGGGTGAGCCGCCACACCGTGCGCCACTTCATGGGCCGACGAGGTCCGCACGACGTGGTCCAGCCCTCCCGGAAGCCGCCGAACCACGCCTTGAGCGCGGCCCCCGAGGGGCGGCGGGCGAGCGTGAGCAGCAGCCAGACCCCGAGGTAGACGGGGACCAGGGGGGCCGGAAGGTTGCGGCGGGCCAGCCAGACGCGGTTGCGGGCCACCATGCGGTGGTACACCGCGTGCCGCGAGGGCGCGGTCGTCGGGTGGTGGAGCACCATGTCGGACCGGTAGTCGATCATCCAGCCCGCGTCGAGGGCCCGCCATGCGAGGTCGGTCTCCTCGTGGGCGTAGAAGAACTCGTCCGGGAGCCCGCCGACCTGCGCGAAGACCTTCGTGCGCACGGCGTTGGCGCCGCCGAGGAAGGTGGTGACCCGGGAGGAGCGCATCGGGTCGGAGGCGCGCAGCCGGGGCACGTGGCGGCGCTGGGTGACGCCGGTGTCCGGGTCGGCGATCCGGAAGCTGACGATGCCCAGCCCCGGGTCGGCCTCGAAGGCCCGGCGGCACAGTTCGGCCGTGTCCTTGTGGGCGAGGAGGCCGTCGTCGTCGAGGAACAGCAGGACGTCGACGTCGCGGCCGCCGGGGCCGAAGGCCTCGATGCCCACGTTGCGGCCGCCGGGGATGCCGAGGTTCTCGGGCAGTTCGACGGTGCGGACGCCCTCGGGGACGTCCGGGACGGGGGCGCCGTTGCCGACGACCACCACCTCGACGCGGTCGCCCTCCTGCTCGGCTATGGAGTCGAGCAGGGCGCGCAGCTCGTCGGGGCGGTCGCCCATGGTGATGACGACCGCGCCGACCTTGAGTGCGGCGCTCACTTCAGCCTGCTCGACGCGAGGATGGACACCAGGTGCAGCACGGTCTGCAACAGCGCGATGCCCGCGAGCACGGCGACGCCGAGCCGGGAGTAGAACAGGTCGCCGTGCACCTGGTCGAGGACGGCCAGCACCAGAATCAGCAGGGACGCCTCGATGCCGAGGATCAGCCGGTGGAACTTGAGCGCCGAGGCGGCCCGGCGGGCCAGCGCCATGCCGGAGGAGCGCGGCTCGGACGCCGTCTCCTTGACCGGCGGCAGGCCGCCCTGGTGACGGGCGACGCCGACGAGGTCGGTCTCGGCCTTGATCAGGATCGCGCCCAGCGCGGCCAGTGTGCCGAGGAAGGCCCACAGCCAGTCGATCCGCCCGCTGCCCCACAGGTCGGCGGCGCGCAGCCCGAACCCGACGAGGACCGCCGCGTCGGTGAGATACGCCCCGACCCGGTCCAGGTAGACGCCGCCGAGCGAGTACTGCTTCTTCCAGCGCGCGATCTCGCCGTCGACGCAGTCGAGCAGCAGGTACATCTGCACGCACACCACGCCGAGGACGGCGCCCCAGATCCCCGGCACCAGCAGTGCCGGGGCCGCGAGGACGCCGAAGACGGTCATCAGATACGTGAGCTGGTTGGGCGTGACCCTGGTGTTCACCAGGTAGCGGTCGACCCGCAGGGACACCTCGCGCATGTAGAGGCGCCCCATCCAGTGCTCACCGCTGCGCCGGTCCTTCACCCCCGGAGGGTGGACGACCGGTCTGAGTTCAGCTACCGATGGCCTTGACATAGTCGGCGTAGACGTCCTTGATCTGTTCGGTCTTGAGGTCGAGGTGTTCGAGGATCGTGTAGCGGCCGGGCCGGGTCTCCGGGGCGAACTCCACGGCCCGGACGAACTCGTCCGCCGTGAAGCCGATGTCCTCGGGCAGGACCGGCAGTCCGTGGCGGCGCAGCACCTGCGCCATGTAGGCCGACTCCTCGTGGGCGCCGCGCAGGTACATCGCGAAGGCCGCGCCGAGGCCGCACTGCTCGCCGTGGGCGGCCGCCCGCCGGGGGAAGAGCAGGTCGAAGGCGTGGTTGATCTCGTGGCAGGCGCCGGAGGACGGGCGGGAGTCGCCCGACACCGACATCGCGATGCCGCTGAGCACCAGCGCCTCGGCCAGGACCTGGAGGAAGTCGGTGTCCTGGATGCCGCCCGGGTGCCTGAGCACCGCCTCGCCGGCCTGGCGGGCGATCGCGGCGGCCAGCCCGTCGATCTTCTCGCCCTTGACGCGGTTGGCCAGTTCCCAGTCCGCGATGGCCGAGATGTTCGACACCGCGTCGCCGATGCCGGCGCGCACGAACCGCACCGGGGCCTCGCGGATGACGTCCAGGTCGATGACGACGGCGATGGGGTTCGGGACGCCGTAGGAGCCGCGTCCCGCGTCGTTGTCGAGGGTGGCGACCGGGGAGCACAGGCCGTCGTGCGCGAGGTTGGTCGGCACGGCGACGAGCGGGAGGCCCACCCGTGCCGCGGCGAACTTCGCGCAGTCGATGATCTTGCCGCCGCCCAGGCCCACGACGGCGTCGTAGTGGCCGGCCTTTATGTCGCCGGCCAGCCGGACGGCGTCGTCCAGGGTGCCGCCGCCCACCTCGTACCAGGTGGCGCCCGGCAGGGCCGGGGTGAGGCGCTCGCGCAGCCGGGCGCCCGAGCCGCCGCTGACGGCGATCGCGAGCTTGCCGGAGTGCGAGATCCGCTCGTCGGCGAGGACCCCGACCAGGTCGTCGAGGGCGCCCGGGCGGATGTCGACGACGACGGGCGAGGGGATCAGCCGGGTCAGTACTGGCACGCGATCTCCCGTCCGCGGGCGAGGTCGTCGTGGTTGTCGATCTCGACCCACGCGACGTCGCCGATCGGCGCCACGTCGATCCGGAAGCCGCGGTTCACCAGCTCCTGGTAGCCGTGCTCGTAGAACTGCTGCGGGTCGGTCTCCCACACGGTCTTGAGCGCGTCGGCCAGCTCGGGGGCCGCGTCGCCCTCGATGAGGGTGACGCCGATGTACTCGCCGGTGGCCTCGGCCGGGTCCATCAGCTTGGTGATCCTCGTCATGCCCTTCTCGGGGTCGACGACGACCTTCATCTCCTCGTCGGCGAGGGACTTGACGGTGTCCAGCGCGAGGATGATCCGCCGGCCCTCGCCGCGCGCGGCGAGCAGGGTCTTCTCCACGGAGACGGGGTGCACGGTGTCGCCGTTGGCGAGGATCACGCCGTCCTTGAGGGCGTCACGGCCGCACCACAGGGAGTAGGCGTTGTTCCACTCCTCGGCCTTGTCGTTGTCGATGAGGGTCAGCTTGAGGCCGTACTTGGCCTCCAGCGCCGCCTTGCGCTCGTACACGGCCTCCTTGCGGTAGCCGACGATCACCGCGACCTCGGTCAGACCGATCTCGGCGAAGTTGCCGAGCGTCAGGTCCAGCACCGTGGGCTCGCCCTCTATGCCCGCAGGTCCCACCGGCACCAGCGCCTTGGGCAGGCTGTCGGTGTAGGGACGCAGACGCCGTCCGGCGCCGGCCGCCAGCACGAGGCCGATCATGCGGGTTCTCCTTCGTCGTGTACGGCGGGGGCCCCTGCGGACACCCAGAAGCGGATGCTCTCCACGAGCACCACCAGGGCGACGGCCACGGCGAGCACCGTGAGCGCGACCTCGAACTGCGAGGCGGTGAGCAGCGCGGCCAGCACGGCCACGAGCAGCGTCCGCCCTTCCTGCCCCCCGACGGCGCGCACCAGCCAGGCCGGCGGCGCTCCGGCGTTGCCGCGGATGCGGTACACCGTGTCGTAGTGATGGTAGGCGACGGCGGCCACCAGGCCGAATGCCGCCGGAAGCGCCGCACCGCCCCCGCTGCCGGCCGCCAGGACGAGGACCGTGCAGTATTCGGCGGCCCGGAAGAACGGCGGGATCAGCCAGTCGAGGGAGCCCTTGAGGGGGTGCGAGAGCGCCTCGGCGGACAGGGCGACGTAGACCACCGCCGCCAGGACGAGCCACCAGCTCGGTCCCCACACCCAGGCGCCGGCCGTCATCAGCACGGCGCCGGCGGCGGCGGAGAGGGGGGCGGTGCGGCGGGGCCTGCCCGGCGCGAAGCGGATCAGCGGCTCGGCCAGCGGGCCGGTGTCCGCGAGGTCGGCCAGCGCCTGCGCCGCCCGGTCGGTGCGCCGGGCCTTGCGGGTCAGCGAGCGCAGCACGCGTCCGGCGGTGGTGTAGGTCGCCGCGAAGGCGCAGCCGATCAGCAGCACGACGAAGGTGACGCGCGGGGTCGTCACGGCGGTGAGCACGGCGATCATGGCCCATCGTTCGCCGATGGGCAGCACTATCATCCGCCGCACCCAGACCGTCCAGCCGACGCTGTCGAGCTTGTCGGAGAGGGCGGCGGTGGGGCTGGTGTTGGCGGTGGCGTCGTGGTTGGCCTCGTTGAAGGAGAAGTCCACGACGTGCCGGCAGGTCTGAAGGATCATCGCGCCCAGCGCGAGCGCCCACACGTCGTCGCCGCCGCGGGCGGCGCCGAGCGCGAGGCCGGCGTAGTAGGCGTACTCCTTAGCCCGGTCGAAGGTGGCGTCGAGCCACGCGCCGAGCGTGGAGTACTGGAGGGAGTAGCGGGCGAGCTGGCCGTCGGTGCAGTCCAGCACGAAGGACGCGATGAGCAGGACGCCGGCCGCGACGAACCCGGTGCGCGTGCCGGTGGCCGCGCAGGCCGCCGCCATGAGCGCGGTGATCAGCGACGCGGTGGTGACCTGGTTGGGCGTGAGGCCGCGGCGGGCGCACCAGCGCGCGATGTAGCGCGAGTACGGGCTGATGAAGTGGGTGGTGAAGAAGCCGTCGCGGGCCTTGACGGCCGACTTCAGCCGGACGGCCTCGTCGTCCACGGCGGCGACGGCCTGCCGTGCCTCGTTGCGGGCCTGCGGATCGGCGGGGACCTCGGCGACCAGACTGCCGAGCTCCGGGCGGTGCACGTCGACGCCGTCGGCGTCGAGGGAGGCGACGATGCGGTCGGCGAGGCTGTCGACGTCCTCCACGCTCGACGTGGTCCGCGCGAGGGCGCCGCCTCCGGCGCCGCCGCCGGAGGCGGAGTTCTCCCGGGCCATCGCGCGGGTCAGGGCCTGCCGGCCGGCCGGCTGCGCGGTCAGCGCGCCCGGGATCGCGGCGAGCGGGAAGCGGGGGTCGGTCAGGCCGAGACGCAGCGCGTGCTCGTGACCCACGAAGCGGGCGTCCACGACGGCGACGCGCCGGTCGCCCGGGACGGCGGCGAGGAGGGCCTCGGCGTCACCGGCGTCGGCGGCGGTCCGGACGTCGAAGCCGAGGGACCGCAGATCGCCCTCGATCGACGATCCGGGGACCGGCGAGCCGGTGAGGATGGCGGTCGACAACCGAACTCACTCCCTGGTCCGGCGCGCACGCCGGTCATGTACAGAATGGGGGGCGCCCCTTGGCCGCACCGGCGGTCTCACCGGTGGCCGCGCCAGGCGGGCGGCATGTCGGCTGAGGCTATCGGATGCCGACGGGGCCGTGTTCACCGCCCGTTCGGGCCCGATCGGCCCCGATCCGGCGGCCCGGGCGCGAACCCGGTCCGGCCCCGGCTTGAACCTGCCTTTGCCGAGATCATCATCGGTGATCGGCGGCCCGGCCGACAAACCCGTGCCGCGCAGAGCCGACATCGCCGACAAACCCCACCCCGGCGGGGTGCTCACGCGTCGGCATAGGGTCTCAGGCATGACGTGGCTGATCACCGGCGGAGCCGGATACATTGGGGCGCACACCGCACGGTCCATGACCGAGGCCGGCGAGCGCGTGGTCGTGGTGGACGATCTCTCCACGGGCTCGGCCGTGCGGCTCGGGGCGGACGTCACGCTCGTGCGGGGCTCGGCCCTCGACACCGCCCTGGTCGAGCGGGTGCTCGCCGAGCACTGTGTGACGGGCGTGGTGCACCTGGCCGCGCACAAGCAGGTCGGCGAGTCCGTGGCGCAGCCCACCCGCTACTACCGGGACAACGTCGGCGGTCTGGCCGCCCTGCTCGACGTGGTCGCCGCGGCCGGTGTCCGGCGGTTCCTGTTCTCCTCCTCCGCCGCCGTCTACGGCAACCCGGACGTGGACCTCATCACGGAGGACACCCCGTGCTCGCCGGTGAACCCCTACGGCGAGACCAAGCTCGCGGGCGAATGGCTGGTGCGGGCGGCCGGACACGCGCACGGCATCGCGACGACGTGCCTGCGCTACTTCAACGTGGCCGGGGCCATGGCGCCCGAGCTCGCCGACACCGGCGTCTTCAACGTCGTGCCGATGGTGTTCGACCGGCTCACCCGGGGCGAGGCCCCGCGGATCTTCGGCGCGGACTACGACACCGCCGACGGCACCTGCGTCCGCGACTACATCCATGTCGCCGACCTGGCGGAGGCGCACCTCGCGGCGGCCCGGCGGCTGTCCGCGCCGGACGCGGTGGGCGATCTCACGGTGAACATCGGCCGCGGCGAGGGCGTCTCCGTGCGCGAGCTGGTCACGCTCATCGGCGAGGTCACCGGCGACGCCCGGCCCGCGGTGGTCGAGGGCCGCAGGCCCGGGGACGCGCCGCGCGCGGTGGCCTCGGCGGAGCTGGCGGCCCGGGAACTGGGCTGGACGGCCCGGCGGGGCGTGCGCGAGATGGTCGAGTCGGCCTGGCGCGGCTGGCAGCTGCACCGCGCCTGAGCGGGCGGGCGCCCGGACCCCCGCGCCGAGCCCTCCGGGAACGCCCTGACCTGGGCATCGTTTCCGCAGGTCAGGGCACATGACAACGGTATTCGGTGCCGCGTTGCCGGATACCCCCCACCCGTAGTTGACTGTGGTCCCGGGCGGACACGACCGATCACGAAGGGGCGGCTTCCATGGGGGCTGGGCACGACCACGGCCACACCCACGCGCACGCGCCGACCACCGGCACGGCCGCGGCGGCGTACCGCGGCAGACTGCGGGTCGCGCTGTCGATCACGCTCGGCGTCATGGTCGTCGAGATCGTCGGCGGGGTCCTCGCCGACTCCCTCGCGCTGATCGCGGACGCCGCGCACATGGCGACGGACGCGCTGGGCCTGGGCATGGCGCTGCTCGCCATCCACTTCGCCAACCGGCCGCCGAGCACCCACCGCACCTTCGGACTGGCCCGCGCGGAGATCCTGGCCGCCCTCGCCAACTGCCTGCTGCTGCTCGGGGTGGGCGGTTACGTCCTGTTCGAGGCGGTCCAGCGGTTCCTCACGCCGGCCCCCACCGAGGCCGGCCTGATGGTCTGGTTCGGCGCGGTCGGCCTGGTCGCCAACATGGTCTCCCTCACCCTGCTGATGCGCGGCCAGGCGGAGAGCCTGAACGTGCGCGGGGCGTTCCTGGAGGTGGCCGCCGACGCGCTCGGCTCGGTGGCGGTGATCGTCTCGGCCGTGGTGATCCTGACCACCGGCTGGCAGACGGCGGACCCGGTCGCCTCGCTCGTCATCGGCCTGATGATCGTGCCGCGGACCGTGAAGCTGCTGCGCGAGACGCTCGACGTGCTGCTGGAGTCGGCCCCCAAGGACGTCGACATGGCCGAGGTGCGGTCCCACATCCTGGCCCTCGACGGGGTGCAGGACGTCCACGACCTGCACGCCTGGACGATCACGTCGGGGATGCCGGTGCTGTCGGCGCACGTGGTGGTGACCTCGGACGCGCTGAACGCGATCGGCCACGAGAAGATGCTGCACGAGCTCCAGGGCTGCCTGGGCGACCACTTCGACGTGGAGCACTGCACCTTCCAGCTGGAGCCCGTCGGGCACGCGGAGCACGAGGCCCGGCTCTGTCACTGAGCGTGCGCTGTCTCCCACCCGGGGTATCCGCACTGGCGTTCCGGGCGGTTCCCCGCGCCCGCGGCCGGGCAAGATCAGCTACCGGGTCCCCTGCCGCGCGCGGGACATGCGCGCGTTCGCGCGAAGTGCCGGGAGTGCCGGACGCGTACGGCAGACTGGGGACGCGAGGACCGATGCTTAAGGATGGGTATGCCGATCACACCTGCGACCGCGACACACAACTCGTCGAACGGCACCGCTGACGCGATCTTGCTGGAGCTGGTCGACGAGGACGGCGTCACGATCGGCACCGCGGAGAAGCTCGCAGCCCATCAGCCGCCGGGACAGCTGCACCGCGCTTTCTCGGTCTTCCTCTTCGACGAACGCGGCAGGCTGCTGCTGCAACAGCGGGCGCTCGGCAAGTACCACTCCCCCGGCGTGTGGTCGAACACCTGCTGCGGTCACCCCTACCCCGGCGAGGCCCCCTTCGCCGCGGCCGCGCGCCGCACGTTCGAGGAGCTGGGCGTCTCCCCCTCGCTGCTCGCCGAGGCCGGCACCGTCCGCTACAACCACCCCGACCCGGACTCCGGCCTGGTGGAGCAGGAGTACAACCACCTCTTCGTCGGGCTGGTGCAGGCGCCGCTGCGGCCGGACGCGCAGGAGGTCGGCGACACGGCCTACGTCACGGCCGCCGAGCTGGCCGAGCGCCACGCCGAGGCGCCGTTCTCGTCCTGGTTCATGACCGTGCTGGACGCCGCGCGGCCCGCGGTCCGCGAGCTGACGGGCCCGTCGGCCGGCTGGTGACGCTCAGGGCAGCCGCACCGGCTTGAGCGGCAGGGCGGCCCAGATCACCTTGCCGCCGCTCGCGGTGTGCTCGACGTCGCACACCCCGCCCGCCTCCCTGGTGATCTCCCGCACCAGGAGCAGTCCGCGGCCGCCCGTGCGGCCGTGGTCGGTCTCCAGGGCGGTCGGGCGGTAGGGGTGGCTGTCCTCGACGGAGACCCGCACCCACTCGGCCCCGACGGCGATCTCCACCGCCAGCGTGGGCGACAGCACGGCCGCGTGCCGGACGGCGTTGGTGACCAGCTCGGAGACGATCAGCAGCAGCCCCTGGGCCACGTCGTCGGTGATCGGCACGCCCTGGCGGTACAGCAGGTCGCGCACGGCGTGCCGCGCCTGCGGGACCGAGGCGTCGACGGCTGCCGCGCCGAACCGCCACACGCCTTCGTAGGGCAGTGATCGCGCTTCGGGCTCCTCGGGAAGTTCGGAAGGTGCGGCCGGTCCGCCCGCTGGGCGTGGGTCGGGCCCGCGCCCGTGATCGTCCATCGTCCGGTCGCCGCCCTCGCGCTCGATTGTCGCCACACGTCGAGTGTGGGAACGAGACGCTTGTCACCACAGCACTGAACAGAAGTCAGCGGTTAATGAGCGTTTCCGACCCCATGAGAAGGACGGCGTCGGGCGCAGGACCGTTTCTGTCGCCTCTGCGCCGTCTTCGCGCACTCTTCGGGTTGTACGGGTTCGACGGCGCCGCTCGTCCCGTCCGGCCGCTTCGCCGCCCCGCCCGCCCCGCGCGCCGGCGGCCTCGCGCGGACCGCCCGCCGGCGCCGGAGGCCGGGTGGTTAGCATCCCGGACATGGAGCCCGAACTGCTGCACGGCGTCACCGACCAGGTCGCCACCGTCGTCCTGCACCATCCCGCGAAGCGCAACGCCATGACCGCCGCGATGTGGGCGGCGCTGCCCCCGCTGCTGGACGCCCTGGCCGCGGACCCCGGCGTGCGGGCGCTGGTGCTGACCGGCGCCGGCGGCACCTTCTGCGCCGGGGCCGACATCTCCACGCTCCAGGACTCGCCGCAGGAGGCCCAGACGCTCGCCGTGCGCGCCGAGGACGCCCTCGCCGCGTTCCCCAAGCCGACGCTGGCGGCCGTGCGGGGGCACTGCGTGGGCGGCGGCGCCCAGCTCGCCGCCGCGTGCGACCTGCGGTTCGCCGAGGAGGGCGCCCTGTTCGGGGTGACGCCGGCGAAGCTCGGGATCGTCTACCCGTCCTCCGCCACCCGGCGACTGGTGTCCCTGGTGGGCCCCGCCACCGCCAAGTACCTGCTGTTCTCCGGCGAGTTGATCGGTGCCGAACGGGCGCTGCGCACCGGACTGATCGACGAGGTGCTGCCCGCCGACGAACTCGACGACCGGGTCGAGGAGTTCACCCGGATCCTGGTCTCCCGCTCCCAGCTCACGCAGGCCGCCGCCAAGGAGTTCGCCGACGGGCGCACGGACCGCGACGCCCACTGGAGCGCGCAGGCCCGCGGCAACGGCGACACGGCGGAGGGCGTCGCCGCGTTCCTGGAGCGCAGGGAGCCGCGGTTCGCCTGGTCCGCGTCGGGGTGACCGGGCCGGGCGGGCGACAGGCCGCCGAGCGGGCGGACCCCGGCACGGCGGCCGCGCCCTGATCCCCGGGTGTCGGCGCCACCTGCCACAATTGCCGCGCAACCTCAGTGGAGAAGGCGGTACGGGATCGTGACGACACCCGGGTCCATCCAAGCGGGATCCATCGAAGGCAGGATCGCCGAAGAACTCGGCGTACGGGAACGGCAGGTCAAGGCCGCCGTGGAGCTGCTCGACGGCGGCTCGACGGTGCCCTTCATCGCCCGCTACCGCAAGGAAGCGACCGAGATGCTCGACGACGCGCAGCTGCGCGCCCTCGAGGAGCGGCTGCGCTATCTGCGGGAGCTGGAGGACCGGCGCACGGCGATCCTGGAATCGGTGCGCGAGCAGGGCAAGCTCACCGACGCGCTGGAGGCGCAGATCCGGGGCGCCGAGACCAAGGCGCGCCTGGAGGACGTCTACCTGCCGTACAAGCCCAAGCGGCGCACCAAGGCGCAGATCGCGCGGGAGGCGGGCCTCGAACCGCTGGCGCAGGGGCTGCTCGGCGATCCCTCGGTCGACCCGCTCACGGCGGCCGCCGCCTTCGTCGACGCCGACAAGGGCGTCGCCGACGCCCAGGCGGCCCTGGACGGCGCGCGGGCGATCCTGACCGAGCGGTTCTCGGAGGACGCCGACCTGATCGGCGAGCTGCGCGAGCGCATGTGGGGCCGCGGCCGGCTGGCGGCGAAGGTCCGGGAGGGCAAGGAGGAGGCGGGCGCGAAGTTCGCCGACTACTTCGACTTCGCCGAGCCCTTCACCGCGCTGCCCTCGCACCGGATCCTGGCCATGCTGCGCGGCGAGAAGGAGGAGGTCCTCGACCTCGTCCTGGAGCCGGAGGAGCCTTCCGAGCAGCCCGGTCCCTCCTCCTACGAGGGCATGGTCGCGGGCCGGTTCGGCATCGCCGACCGCGGCCGCCCGGCCGACAAGTGGCTGACCGACACGGTCCGCTGGGCCTGGCGCACCCGCATCCTGGTGCACCTCGGCATCGACCTGCGGCTGCGCCTGCGCACGGCGGCCGAGGACGAGGCCGTGAACGTCTTCGCCGCCAACCTGCGCGACCTGCTGCTCGCCGCGCCGGCCGGCACGCGTGCGACGCTGGGCCTGGACCCCGGCTTCCGCACGGGCGTGAAGGTCGCCGTCGTCGACGCGACCGGCAAGGTCGTCGCGACGGACGTGATCCACCCGCACGTCCCGGCGAACCGGTGGGACGAGGCGATCGCCAAGCTGGCGCGGCTGTCCGCGGAGCACGCCGTCGACCTGATCGCCATCGGCAACGGCACCGCGTCCCGCGAGACCGACCGGCTCGCCGCCGACCTCATCGCCAGGCACCCGGAGCTGAACCTCACCAAGGTGATGGTGTCCGAGGCGGGCGCCTCCGTGTACTCGGCCTCCGCGTTCGCCTCGCAGGAGCTCCCGGACATGGACGTCTCGCTGCGGGGGGCCGTCTCGATCGCCCGCCGGCTCCAGGACCCGCTGGCCGAGCTGGTGAAGATCGACCCGAAGTCGATCGGTGTCGGCCAGTACCAGCACGACCTGTCCGAGGTGAAGCTGTCGCGTTCGCTGGACGCGGTGGTGGAGGACTGCGTGAACGGCGTCGGCGTCGACGTCAACACGGCGTCCGCGCCGCTGCTCGCCCGGGTCTCCGGCATCACCTCGGGCCTGGCGGAGAACATCGTGGCGCACCGGGACGCCAACGGGCCGTTCACGTCCCGCACGGAGCTGAAGAAGGTGCCGCGGCTCGGCCCCAAGGCCTACGAGCAGTGCGCGGGCTTCCTGCGCATCCGCGGCGGCTCCGACCCGCTCGACGCCTCCAGCGTGCACCCGGAGGCCTATCCGGTGGTGCGGCGCATGGTGAAGACCTCCGGGCAGGAGGTGGCCTCGCTGGTGGGCAACACGGCGGTGCTGCGCTCGCTGCGGCCGACGGACTTCGTGGACGAGACGTTCGGTCTGCCGACCGTGACCGACATCCTCAAGGAGCTGGAGAAGCCCGGGCGCGACCCGCGGCCCGCGTTCAGGACGGCCGTGTTCAAGGAGGGCGTGGAGAAGCTCTCCGACCTCGCCCCGGGGATGGTCCTGGAGGGCGTCGTCACCAACGTGGCGGCCTTCGGGGCGTTCATCGACGTCGGCGTCCACCAGGACGGACTGGCGCACGTCTCCGCCCTGTCGAAGACGTTCGTCAAGGACCCGCGGGAGGTCGTCAAGCCGGGTGACATCGTCAAGGTGAAGGTCCTCGACGTGGACATCCCGCGCAAGCGGATCTCCCTGACGCTCCGGCTGGACGACGAGGCGGCCGCGCCCGGCGAGCAGGGCCGGCCCTCCGGCGGCGGACGGCAGCAGCGGGGCGGCGGGGGACGTCCGCCCCAGCAGCGCCAGCGGCAGCAGCAGGGCGGCGGGCAACAGGGCGGCGGACAGCGCGGGGGCGGCTCGCGGCAGGCCGCGGCGCCGCCCGCGAACAGCGCGATGGCCGACGCCCTGCGCAAGGCGGGCCTGCTCGACCCGAAGAAGGGCCGGGGCTGAAGCACGCGGTGACGGGACGGCCCGGGCCGGCGGCGCACGCGCCGTGGCCCGGGCCGCTCGTACAGTGACCGTATGGATGCTTCGCGGGTCCTCAGTTGGAGCGTGTCGGCGAGCGGCGGGTACGAGACCGCGTGGACCGAGGCGGACGACGGCGCGCTGCGGGCCCGGGGGCGGGCGGTCGGCGCCACGCCGCAGCCCTACTGGGTGTCCTACGCACTCGACACCGCCGACGGCTTCGTAACGCGCCGCCTGCACGTCACCGTCGAGACGGCCGAGCGCACCCGCTCGCTCGATCTGCGGCACGACGGGCGGGGCGGCTGGACGGCCGACGGCGAGCGCCTGCCCGGCTTCGGCGAGGCCCTCGACTGTGATCTCGGCCTGTGCCCGCTCACCAACACCATGCCGGTGCTGCGGCACGGGCTGCACCGGTCGCCCGGCGAACGACGGCTGCTGACGGCGTGGGTGTCGGTGCCGGCGCTGACCGTGCGGCCGTCCTGGCAGACGTACACGCATGTGGGCGCGCACGCGCGGGGCGGCGCGGTGGTCCGCTTCGCGTCGGGGACCTTCCGCAGCGACATCGTCTTCGACCCGGACGGATACGTCCTGGACTACCCCGGACTGGCGACCCGGCTCGTCCCCGGCGACGACCCGGGGCGCACGGTCTAGCGCTCCGTCACCTTGCCGTCGGCGACCTCGAGCCGGCGGGTGACGTGGACGGCGTCCAGCATGCGCCGGTCGTGCGTGACCAGCAGCAACGTGCCCTCGTAGGCGTCGAGGGCGGACTCCAGCTGTTCGATGGCCGGCAGGTCGAGGTGGTTGGTCGGCTCGTCGAGGACGAGCAGGTTGACGCCCCGCCCCTGGAGCAGGGCGAGAGCGGCCCGGGTGCGCTCGCCGGGCGACAGGGTGCCCGCGGGGCGCATGACATGGTCCGACTTCAGGCCGAACTTGGCGAGCAGGGTGCGCACCTCGACCGGCTCGGTGTCGGGGACGGCGGCCCGGAACGCCTCCAGCAGCGGCTCCGTACCGTGGAACAGCGCCCGCGCCTGGTCGACCTCGCCCACCAGGACGCCCGAGCCCATGGCCGCGTGTCCGGCGTCCAGCGGGATCCGCCCGAGGAGCGCGCCGAGCAGGGTGGACTTGCCCGCGCCGTTCGCGCCGGTCACCGCGACCCGGTCGGCCCAGTCGATCTGCAGGGTCACCGGTCCGAGACGGAAGTCGCCGCGCCGCACCTCGGCGTCGCGCAGGCCGGCCACGACCGCGCCGGAGCGCGGGGCGGCCGCGATCTCCATGCGCAGCTCCCACTCCTTGCGCGGCTCGTCGACCACCTCCAGGCGCTCGATCATGCGCTGCGTCTGCCGGGCCTTCGCGGCCTGCTTCTCGCTGGCCTCGCTGCGGAACTTGCGGCCGATCTTGTCGTTGTCGTTGGCCGCCTTGCGGCGCGCGTTCTTGACGCCCTTGTCCATCCAGGAGCGCTGGGTCTGGGCTCGCTCGTGCAGGGCGGTCCTCTTGTCCGCGTACTCCTCGTAGTCCTCGCGGGCGTGCCTGCGCGCCACGTCACGCTCCTCCAGGTAGGCGTCGTAGCCGCCGCCGTAGAGGTTGATCTGCTGCTGGGCGAGGTCGAGTTCGAGGACCTTGGTGACCGTGCGGGTGAGGAACTCGCGGTCGTGGCTGACGACGACCGTGCCCGCCCGCAGGCCGGTCACGAAGCGTTCGAGGCGCTCCAGGCCGTCGAGGTCGAGGTCGTTGGTCGGCTCGTCGAGGAGGAAGACGTCGTAGCGCGACAGCAGCAGGGAGGCGAGGCCCGCGCGGGCGGCCTGTCCGCCGGACAGCGAGGTCATCGGCTGGTCGAGGCCGACGCCCAGGCCGAGCGACGCGGCGACTTCCTCGGCGCGCTCGTCGAGGTCGGCGCCGCCGAGGCCGAGCCAGCGCTCCAGGCTCGTCGCATAGGCGTCGTCGGCCCCCGGCGCGCCGTCGACCAGGGCCTGGGTGGCCTCGTCCATCTCGCGCTGCGCCTCGGCGACGCCGGTGCGGCGCGCGAGGAACTCCCGCACGCTCTCGCCGGGCCGGCGTTCGGGCTCCTGGGGCAGATGGCCGACGGTCGCGGTGGGCGGGGAGAGCCGCAGCTCGCCCTGCTCGGGCGCGGTGAGGCCGGCCAGCAGCGACAGGAGGGTGGACTTGCCCGCGCCGTTGGCTCCGACCAGCCCGATCACGTCCCCGGGGGCGACGACGAGGTCGAGCCCGGAGAAGAGGGAGCGGTCGCCGTGTCCGGCGGCGAGGTTCTTGGCGACGAGGGTGGCAGTCATCAGACGGTAGATCCTAGTGGGCGTGGGCCGCCCCCGGCGTCCGGGGTTTCCCGGCGGCGCACTCCCCGCGACGCCGTGGCCCGGCGTCGGTTACCGTCCCCCGCGTGGACATTCAGCGGGGCGGCGGGATCGTCGTCGTCGGGAGCGGGGTCATCGGCCTGACCACGGCCGTCGTCCTGGCCGAGCGCGGCCTGCGGGTACGGGTGTGGACGCGGGAGCCCGCGGAGCGGACCACGTCCGCCGTCGCGGGCGCGCTGTGGTGGCCCTACCACATCGAGCCGAAGGCGTCGGCACGCGCGTGGGCGCTGCGTTCCCTGGAGGAGTACCGCAGGCTGGCCGAGCGGCCCGGGGAGACCGGCGTGCGGCTCGTCGAGGGGGCCATGGGCGAGGTGGACCCGGCGGGCGTCGAGGGCTGGGCGGCGGGCCGGCTGCCCGTGCTGCGCCGGGCCACCGCCGCGGAGCACCCGGCGCGTGACGCGGTGTGGACGCGGCTGCCGCTGATCGACATGGCGGCGTACCTGCCGTGGCTGCGGGCGCGGTTGCTGCGGGCCGGCGGCACGGTCGAGGAGCGCGCCGTGTCGGACCTGGCGGCGGTGGACGCGCCCGTCGTGGTCAACTGCACCGGGCTGGGCGCCCGCGACCTGGTCGGCGACGCCTCGGTGCGGCCGGTGCGCGGGCAGCTGGTCGTGGTGGAGAACCCGGGCGTGGACACCTGGCTCGTGTCCACCACCGCGGCCGGGGAGCTGACCTACCTCTTCCCGCAGCCGGGGCGGCTGCTGCTGGGCGGCACGTCCGAGGACGGCGTCCACTCCCTGGAGCCGGATCCGGCGCGGGCGGAGGCGATCGTGCGGCGGTGCGCCGCCCTGCGCCCGGAGGTGGCCGGGGCGCGGATCCTGGACCACCGGGTGGGCCTGCGGCCGGTCCGGCCGGCGGTACGGCTGGAGCGGCAGACGCTGCCCGACGGACGCACGGTCGTCCACCACTACGGGCACGGCGGCGCCGGGGTGACCGTGGCCTGGGGCTGCGCACAGGAGGCGGCCGCGCTGGCCGCCCCCGGCGGCTGAACCGTTCTGCCGCTCCGACCTGCTGAACCGTCCGCCGGCCCGGCCTGCTGCCCCGTCCTGCGTACGGAGGCGGCCGGAGCCGACCGGAGGTGGCCGGAGCCGACCGGGGGCGGTCGGCCCCCGGTCGGCCCGGCTGTCGTCGGTGCACCGGTCAGGGGATCCGGACCCCGCCCTTCGGCGCGCCCGGGCCCGCGCCCGCGGGCGGGGCCGCGTGCGCGGCGGTGGCGGGCGCTCGGGCCCCGGCCGTCGCGGCGGCGAACGCCTTCGCCCCGCCCACGAACGGGACCCGGGCCGAGGTGCGGGACAGGTCCACGGTGAGCGTCGGGGTGTCGGCGGGCGGGTCGATGAGGTCCTTGTCGGTGCCCGCCACGATCAGCGCGAGGCGGTGACCGGCCGGCACGACGTGGTCGGTGGCCGCGAGGTCCAGGGTGATCGTGTACGCCCGCCCGGGTGTGAGCGGCACGCCCCTGCCGGGGTCGGCGTACGTGCCGAGGTCGGCCCAGCCCCGGCTGACGACGGTGGCGCCGACGTCGGCCGTCGTGGCCTTCGTCTCCTTGAAGCAGGCGCTGTCGCCCTCGGTGCTCTCGCCCCAGCAGGTGCGTTCGGCCAGGGTCGTGATGCCCTCTCCGCTCGCCGCGTAGTCCCGGACGGTGTCGGGGCCGAGGTCGACGAGGACGGCGCTCAGGTGGGCCGTCGCCGTGGTGGGCGTGGCGGTGACGGTGACCCGGGAGGAGCCGGACAGCCGCAGGGGGCGGGTGAGGGCGCCGGTGGCGAAGCCGGCCTTGTCCGGGGTCGGCGTGTCGATCCGGGCGGCCCAGTCGGTCTCGTCGAGCCGCGGGTCGTCGGTGAAGGTCGCGCTGCCCGTGCCCCTGCGCAGGCCGAGGGCGCCGACGCCGGGCCGTGCACCGGCGGTCGGGCGCAGGGTCGCGGTCCGGGTGCCGTGCGGCGGCCAGGACGTCGAGGTGACCCACTGGTCGGGGTGGCGTTCGACGTCGGCCATGGGTTCGCGGTCGATGCCGTTGTCGTAGCCGAGGAGTTCGTGGTCGAACCAGCGGTGCAGGGTGTCGACCCAGTGGGCACGGCGGAAGTCGAAGGGGTCGACGTGCCCGGTCTGGGAGAGCCAGATCTTGCGCTCGACGCCGTTCTTCGCGAGGGCGTCCCACCACTGTCCGAGGTGCTTGGTGCGGACGTTGAGGTCCTGCATGCCGTGCACGAGGAAGACGCTGGCCCGCACCTTGCGGGCGTCCTTGACGTAGTCGCGCTCGGTCCACAGCGGCGTCCGGTCGCCGGTGCGCGGGGCGTCGTCGACGAGGCGGCGCCGGACGGTCGTGCACCGGGCGCGCGCGTCGGGCGAGGTGACGTAGTCGGAGAGGGCGTCCGGGCCGGAGTCGTAGAGGGGCGCGCCCTGGGCGAAGTAGTAGTCGTACCAGGAGGAGATGGCGCTGATCGGCACGATCGTGCGCAGGCCGCGCACGCCGGTGGCGGCGACGGCGTTGGCTATGGTGCCGTCCCAGCTCTTGCCGATCATGCCGGTCGTCCCGTCGGTCCAGCCCGCGGTGACGGTGGTGCCGCCGGTGCGCGTGGTGTACGCCCTGGCACGGCCGTTCAGCCAGTCGACGACGGCCTTGGCGGACTGCACCTCGAAGCGGCCGCCCACGTCCTCGCAGCCGTCGGAGCGGCCGGTGCCGGCCAGGTCGACGCCGACGACGGCATAGCCGCGCGGGACGAAGTAGTTGTCGTAGAACAGCGGCATCCGGACGACGTTGCCGGCCGCGTCGTACGTCTTGAGCTGCCCCTCGTTGCCCCGCCCGCAGCAGGAGTAGTAGGGGCTCGCGTCCATGATCACGGGCACCTTGCGGCCCCGGGCGGCGGGTTCGCGGGGGCGGACGATGTCGGCGGCGACCCGGTCCGTTCGGCCGTCGCCGTCGGCGTCGAGCCCGGTGTCGACCCAGACGGCTTCGCGGACGGCGTTCGCGTAGGAGTACACGGGCCGGCTCTCGCGGGGGGCGCCGTGGGCCGCTGCCGGGGTGAGGAAGGCGGCCACCAGGAGGGTGATGACGGCGGTCGCGAGCGTTCTCCAGGTCGTGAAGCGCATGCGTGTCGGCATGCGCGGGACGGTACTCCCGTCAACTCCCGTGCAGAAGGTGGCACATGGTGGCCGCCGGGGCACGGGCGGGGCCGTGGCCGAAAACCCGACCGTGCGGACGGGCCGCGCATGAAGGCCGAATGGCGATCGTGTGACAGGGGTGGCGATGGGCAGGTCCTGGTCACGAGGAGTCCATAGGCTCCCGGCAGTTCTCCTGCCCCCACGACTTGGAGCTTTCGTGCAGCGCACCGTCCTCACGCCCGGCGCACTCGCCGCCGCGTCCGTCCTGCTGGCGATCCCGGCGTCGGCCGCGGGCTTCTCCCCCGGCGCCCCGGGAATCGGCGACCCCTACTACCCGGCCTACGGCAACGGCGGATACGACGTCTCCCACTACGACCTGCGGCTGAAGTACCAGCCCGCCACGGACGAGTTGGAAGGGACGGCGACCCTCCTCGCGACGACCACACAGGAACTGTCGCGCTTCGACCTGGACTTCCTGCTCGATGTCAGCGAGGTGCGCGTCGACGGCGTGAAGGCGGCCTTCGCCTCCTCGGGCGAGCACGAGCTGGAGATCACGCCGAAGACGGCGCTGCCCAAGGGCGCGGCGATCACCGTCGTGGTGCGCTACCGCGGCGTCCCCTCGTCGAAGCAGGCGTACGGCTTCACCAGTTGGCACCGCACCCCGGACGGCGGGGTCGGCGCGAACGAGCCCGAGTCGGCCTGGTGGTGGTTCCCCAGCAACGACCACCCCCTCGACAAGGCCACCTACGACGTGTCGGTCCAGGTGCCGGACGGCGCCCAGGCCGTCTCCAACGGCACGTTGCAGTCCACGAGTTCACGGGCCGGCTGGACCCGCTACAACTGGCGGTCGAACAAGCCGCAGGCCACGTATCTGGCCACCCTCGCGGTCGGCAGGTTCGACATCACGACCGGCACGACCGAGAGCGGCATCCCGGTCGTCAACGCCTACAGCACCGCCCTGGGCGACAACGCCGGAGCGGCGCGGGCGAGCGTCGGGCGGACCGGGGAGATCGCCGACTGGCTGAGCGGCTACTTCGGCCCGTACCCCTTCGACGCGCTCGGCGGGTACGTGCCGAACACCACCACCGGGTACGCGCTGGAGACGCAGACCCGGCCCTACTACAGCCCACGGCAGTTCGCGAGCGGCTCGAACACCTCCGTGGTGGTGCACGAGCTGGCCCACCAGTGGTACGGCGACTTCGTCTCCGTGGCGGGCTGGAAGGACATCTGGCTGAACGAGGGCTTCGCCCGGTACGCGCAGTGGCTGTGGTCCGAACACGAGGACGAGGGGACGGCGCAGGAGCTCGCGGACTACGTGTACGCCTCGCACCCGGCCGACGACGCGTTCTGGACGGTCGAGCCCGGCGACCCGGGCCCGGAGAACCAGTTCGACGTCGCCGTCTACGACCGCGGCGCGCTGGCCGTGCAGGCGCTGCGCAACGAGATCGGCGACGACGCGTTCTTCGCCGTCCTCAAGGGCTGGCCCCGGCAGCACGCGTACGGCAACGCGACCGTCGCCGACTTCCGGCACTACGCCGAGCAGGTCTCCGGCAAGCGGCTGGACGCCCTGTTCGACACCTGGCTGTTCCAGCCGGTCAAGCCCGGGGCGCCCGCGGCGCGCACGGCGTCGATCGCCGGGCCCGCGGCCGCGCCCGTGGCGCCGAAGTCCTGGAAGAGGATCGCCGCGACGAACGCCGTCCACGCGCACTGACCCCTTCCCCGTCGGCCGCGGCCGGGCGGTTTCGGTGCGAACTCCTGTCTGACGGCGGGCGGTCATGGGTAACAAGCCGTTCAGGCGGAGACCGGAGAGAACGGGGAGCGGGTCATGGCGACTGCACGCAACAACAACGAGGGTCTGGGCGTGTGGCGGGTGCTGCCGCTCGTCGGGGCTGCCGTCCTGGCCGTCGGACTGATCGGCGGGGCGCCGCTGCTCACCCTGCTGGGCGCGGTCGTCGCCCTGGTCGGGGTGGTCGGCCTGGCGGTGGCCAGACGCAAGCAGAACTGACGCGGGGCGACTGGGCGTCGGCGGACCCGCTTCCCGTCCCGCCGACGGGTCAGCCCACGTCTCCCGGGCTGTCGGCGGCCGGGGCCGTGCCGGCCGGGGAGGCCGCCGCGGCCAGCAGGGCGGTGCGTGACAGGGCGGCGCTCCGGGTGGCCGGCACCGTGCAGGCGTACGCCCCCGCCAGCGCGCCGTACTCGGCGCACCGCAGGGGTGGTTCGCCGCTGAGGCGGCCGAAGAGGTAGGCGGACGCGAAGGCGTCGCCCGCGCCGTTGGAGTCGACCACCGGCGCCGCCGGGGCGACGGCGGGGACGTGGGTCAGCTCGCCGTCCGTCAGCAGATATGCCCCTTGCGCGCCGGCCGTGGCGACGACCGCCTCGGCTCGGCCGCGCTCGGCGATCCGGCGCATGGTCGCGTGCGGGTCGCGCAACGCGGTGACGGAGACGAACACGACGTCCGCCGCGTAGGCGAAGGCCTCGTGGTAGGGGTTCTCGCCGTCCCAGTTGTGCAGGTCGGTGGAGATGCCCACGCCCGCCGCGCGGAGCACGGGCAGCGCCTCGGCGCAGGGGTGGGTGATGGACACGTGCGCGTGGCGGCTCGCCTCGGCCAGGGCGCGCAGCGTGTCCTCGGGGAAGCGGTCGTCCGGGCGGCTGCGGCTGTTGTCGTACAGCGACAGCCGCCGCCCGTCCGGGCTCACCATGTTGACCGCGCGCTTGGTGCCCGCGGGCTGCGGGATCCCGGTGAGGGCGATGCCCCGGTCCCGGTGCAGGGCGCGCACGAGGTCGCCCTCGGGGTCGTCGCCGAGGAAGTCCAGGTGGTGGGTGCGCAGGCCGAGCGCGGCGAGGCCGAGGGCGACGAAGTCGCCGGTCTGCCCGGCGCGGGCGCGGATGCCGCTGTCGATCATGTAGCTGTCGGCGTACGGGAGCGGCAGCTCCGGCACGTACACGATGGTGTCCACGCCGGCCCCGCCCAGCACCAGGACGTCGACGTCTTTTTCGACGCCCCCGTCGATCTGCGCGCCCATGTGCGTCATCCTCCCCCGTGGTCGTACACCGTCGCCGCGACGCACCGCGCCACCAGCCGCCCGGCGACGAGCGGCTCCCCACGGGACCACTCGCCTCCGGCCGGCCCGCAGCCTATCGGCGGCATGTGGACGGACGCGCCGAGTTCCCGCAGGGACTACTTCCGGAGCTCGGAGAGCTCCGCGTCCGCCGCCCTGGACACCCGGTCGCGGACCGCGAACCAGCCGGCGACGAGGGCGGCCGCCACGACCGGGATCAGCAGCAGCGTCTTGCGGCCGACCTCGGGGTCGTTCCACATCAGGCCGAGGACGGCGACCAGGAAGACGATCGTGACGGTCTCCGTGACCGGGCTGCCCGGGAGGCGGAAGGAGGGCCGCCGCACCAGTCCGGCCCGCGCGCGGCGGACGAAGACGAGGTGGCAGACCATGATGATCACCCAGGTGCTGATGACGCCGAGAGAGGCGATGTTCAGCACGATCTCGAAGGCCTGGCTGGGCATGAGGTAGTTCAGGCCGACGCCGAGGACGCACACCGAGCAGGTGAGCAGGATGCCGCCGTAGGGGACCTGGCTGCGGTTCATGCGGGCGGTGAACCTCGGCGCCGAGCCCGCCGTCGCCATGGAGCGCAGGATGCGCCCGGTGGAGTACAGGCCGGAGTTCAGCGACGACATGGCGGCCGTCAGGACCACCAGGTTCATCACGTCGCCGGCGCCGGAGACGCCGATCTTCGACAGGACGGTGACGAAGGGGCTCTCGTCGGCCGAGTAGAGCGAGCCGGGGAGCAGGAGGGCGAGCAGGACGACGGAGCCCACGTAGAACAGGCCGACGCGCCACATGATGGAGTTCACCGCGCGCGGGACGACCTTCTCCGGCTCGGCGGTCTCGCCCGCGGCGACGCCGACCAGTTCGAGCGCCGCGTAGGCGAAGATCACGCCCTGCATGACGAGGACCACGGGCATCGCGCCGTGCGGAAGGAGGCCGCCGTGGTCCGTGATCACGCCCATGCCGGGGGTCTGACCGGCCACCTCGTGCCGGGTGGCGAGCAGGTAGATGCCGATGCACATGAAGGCGACGAGGGTGGCGACCTTGACGATCGCGAACCAGAACTCCATCTCGCCGAAGATCTTCACCGAGATCAGGTTCACCGCCAGCACCACCGCGAGCGCGACGAGCGCCAGCACCCACTGGGGGATGCTCGTGAACATGCTCCAGTAGTGCGTGTACAACGCGATCGCCGTGATGTCGGCGATGCCGGTCGTGGACCAGTTCAGGAAGTACATCCAGCCGGCGACGTAGGCGCCCTTCTCGCCGAGGAACTCGCGCGCGTACGACACGAAGGAGCCCGAGGACGGCCGGTACAGGACCAGCTCGCCGAGGGCGCGGACCACGAAGAAGGCGAAGACGCCGCAGACCAGGTACGCGAGCGCCAGAGCCGGGCCGGCGCTGTGCAGGCGTCCTCCCGCGCCCAGGAAGAGGCCGGTGCCGATGGCGCCGCCGATGGCGATCATGTTGACGTGGCGGTGCTTGAGGTCCTTGCTGTAGCCGGCGTCGCCCGCGTCCGCGGGTGTCGCGCTCGTCCGGGGCGGGGCGGCGACGTCGGCCGTGCGCACGCTGTCCTTGCTCACGGGTGGTTCCACTCTCTGGTGCGCCCGGGCCTGGTACGCCCGGGTGTCCGTACGGTCGTGGCCCGCGGCACCCGGGTAGGGGCACAGACCAAGGCAGCACCTTCCCAGAACGCAGGGTGAGCATGCGGTGGGCGATGTCACACAGCGTCGCTTCTCACAGGACCCACACCGCTGCTCCGCACTCCGCCGCCCCGGGTTTCACAGCACCGGTGTCACAGCGATACTGCTGCACATGACGATCGAGACCGACGAGCCGGCCCTCACGGTCGACGAGCTGGCGGCCCGGGCGGGGGTCACGGTGCGCACCGTGCGCTTCTACTCCACCAAGGGGCTGCTGCCGCCGCCGGTCATCGGTGCGCGCCGGGTGGGTCACTACGGGTCGGGGCACCTCGCCCGTCTCGCGCTGATCGAGGAGCTGCGCGAGCAGGGCCTGACCCTGGCGGCGATCGAGCGGTACCTCGACCGGCTGCCGCCCGGGCTCGACGCCCGTGACCTGGCGGTGCACCGGGCCGTGGTGGCCTCCTGGGCGCCCGACGCGGTGGAGACGGTGTCGCGGGAGGAACTGGTGCGCCGGGCGGGCCGCCCGCTGGGCGAGGAGGACGTGGACCGTCTCGTCGCAATGAACGTCGTACGCCGCGAACAGGACGGGTACGGGGTCGATCCGGGTCTGCTGCGCCTCGGCGTGCGGCTCCTGGACGTGCCGCTGTCGCAGGAGTCGATCCGCGCTGCGCGCGGCGTCCTCCTCGACCACGCGCGCGCCGCGGCCCACGAACTGTCGCGGCTGCTGCGCGAGGAGGTGCCCGAGCGCGACGCCCGGGCGGTGCGCTCGCTGTCGGCGCACATGCAGCCGCTGGTCGTGCAGGCCCTGCTGACGGCCTTCCAGCGCTCGCTCACCGAGGAGCTGCGGGAATGGCTCGGGGAGCCGCCTGCGGACGGCTCCCCGTGAGACGGCCGACGGCTCAGCGCGCGTCGGTGAACGTCTCGCCCTTCTCCGCCTTGGCCACCAGCAGCGCGGGCGGGGTGAAGCGGTCGCCGTAGCGCTCGGCGAGCTCCCGCGCGCGTGCCACGAAGCCGGGGAGCCCGCCCTCGTAGCCGTTGACGTACTGCAGCACGCCGCCGGTCCAGCCGGGGAAGCCGATGCCGAACAGGGAGCCGATGTTGGCGTCGGCGACCGAGGTCAGGACGCCCTCCTCCAGCAGCCTGACGGTGTCGAGGGCCTCGGAGAACAGCATGCGTTCCTGCATGTCCTCGAACGGGATCGCGGCCCCCTCGCGCGTGAAGTGCTCGCGCAGCCCCGGCCACAGTCGGGCCCGCGCGCCGTCCTCGGCGTACTCGTAGAAGCCCGCTCCCCCGCTGCGCCCGGTGCGCCCGAACTCGTCGACCATGCGGTCGATGACGGCCTCGGCGGGGTGCGCGGTCCAGGTGCCGCCGGCCTCCTCGACGGCCCGCCTCGACTCCCGGCGGATCTTCTGCGGCAGGGTGAGCGTCAGCTCGTCCATCAGGGAGAGCACCTTGGCCGGGTAGCCGGCCTGCGCGGCCGCCTGCTCCACGGAGGCGGGCTCGATGCCCTCGCCGACCATGGCGACGCCCTCGTTGATGAAGTGGCCGATCACCCGTGAGGTGAAGAAGCCGCGCGAGTCGTTGACGACGATCGGGGTCTTCCTGATCTGGCGGACCAGGTCGAAGGCGCGCGCGAGCGCCTCGTCGCCGGTGCGCCCGCCCCTGATGATCTCGACGAGGGGCATCTTGTCGACGGGCGAGAAGAAGTGCAGGCCGACGAAGTCGTCCTGGCGCTCGACGCCCTCGGCCAGCGCGGTGATCGGCAGGGTGGAGGTGTTGGAGCACAGCAGGGCGTCGGGGGCCACGATGTGCTCGATCTCCTGGAACACCTTGTGCTTGAGGGCGGTGTCCTCGAAGACGGCCTCGATGACGGCGTCGCAGCCGGCCAGGTCGGCGGGGTCCGCGGTGGGCGTGATGCGGGCCAGGAGCGCGTCCGCCTTCTCCTGGGTGGTGCGGCCCCGGGCGACGGCCTTGGCACAGAGCTTCTCGGAGTAGCCCTTGCCCTTGACGGCGGCTTCCAGGGAGACGTCCTTCAGGACGACGTCGATGCCCGCGCGGGCGCACGCGTAGGCGATGCCCGCGCCCATCATCCCGGCGCCCAGGACGGCGGCCTTGCGGACCGTGCGGGGCTCGACGCCCTTGGGGCGGCTGACGCCGGAGTTGACGGCCTGGAGGTCGAAGAAGAACGCCTGGATCATGTTCTTCGACGTCTGTCCCGCGGCCAGCTCGACGAAGTAGCGGGCCTCGATGACCTGCGCGGTGTCGAAGTCGACCTGGGCGCCCTCGACGGCGGCGGCGAGGATCGCGCGCGGCGCCGGGTAGGGCGCGCCGTTGGTCTCCTTGCGCAGGCTGGCCGGGAAGGCGGGGAGGTTGGCGGCGAACCGGGGGTTCGACGGGGTGCCGCCGGGGATGCGGTGGCCCGGCTCGTCCCAGGGCTGGCGCGACTCGGGGTGGGCGTCGACGTAGGCGCGGGCCTTGGCGAGGAGCTCCTCGGGGGTGGCGGCGACCTCGTGGACCAGGCCGTTCTCCAGGGCCTGGCGGGGGCTGTACTGGGTGCCCTTGAGGAGGACCTTGAGCAGGGCGTCGGTGATGCCCAGCAGGCGCACGGTGCGCACGACGCCGCCGCCTCCGGGGAGGAGGCCGAGGGTGACCTCGGGGCAGCCGATCTTCGAGCCGGGGGCGTCGAGGGCGACGCGGTGGTGGCAGGCGAGGGCGAGTTCGAAGCCGCCGCCGAGGGCCGCGCCGTTCAGGGCGGCGACGACGGGCTTGCCGAGGGTCTCGATGCGGCGGAGGTTGCGCTTGATCTCCAGGCCGCCCTCGAAGAGCTCGCGGGCGGTGTCGGGGGTGACACGGATCAGGTCGCGCAGGTCGCCGCCGGCGAAGAAGGTCTTCTTGGCGGAGGTGAAGACGATGCCCCGGACGGTGTCCTGCTCGGCCTCCAGCCGGTCGGCGACCGCGGCGAGCGAGGCGCGGAAGGCCGCGTTCATGGTGTTCGCGGACTGGTCGGGGTCGTCGAGTACGAGGGTGACGAGGCCGGTGCGGTCCTGTTCCCAGCGGATGGCGGTGCTCTGTGTCATGTCGGGGTCTCCGGAGAAGTCGTGGGTTGCCGCTGGGGTGGTCAGACGCGTTCGACGATCGTGGCGATGCCCATGCCCCCGCCGACGCAGAGGGTGGCCAGGCCGTAGCGCTTGTCCTGGCGCTCCAGTTCGTCGACGAGCGTGCCGAGGATCATCGCGCCGGTGGCGCCGAGGGGGTGGCCGAGCGCGATCGCGCCGCCGTTGACGTTCACCTTGTCCAGGGACAGCCCCATGTCCTTGACGAAGCGCAGGACGACGGCCGCGAACGCCTCGTTGATCTCGACCAGGTCGATGTCGTCGATGGTCAGGCCGGCCTTCGCGAGGGCCTTGCGGGCGGCGGGCGCGGGGCCGGTGAGCATGATCGTCGGCTCGGAGCCGGACACGGCCGCGGAGACGATCCGCGCGCGGGGGGTGAGTCCGTGGCGCTCGCCGACCTCCTTGGTGCCGATCGCGACCAGGGAGGCGCCGTCCACGATGCCGGAGGAGTTGCCCGCGTGGTGGACGTGGTCGATCTTCTCCACCCAGTGGTACTTCTGGAGCGCCACCGCGTCGAACCCGCCCAGTTCTCCGATGTCGGCGAAGGAGGGCTTCAGCCGGCCCAGCGAGTCGGCGGTCGTGCCGGGGCGGAGGTGCTCGTCGTGGTCGAGGACGACCAGGCCGGCGCGGTCCCTGACCGGGACGACGGAGCGGTCGAAACGGCCCTCCTTCCAGGCCGTCGCCGCCCGCTCCTGCGACAGGGCGGCGTACTCGTCGACGTCCCGGCGGGAGAAGCCCTCGATGGTCGCGATGAGGTCGGCGCCGATGCCCTGCGGCACGAAGTTCACGGCCAGGTTGGTCATGGGGTCGTTGAACCAGGCTCCGCCGTCCGAGGCCATCGGCACCCGGGACATCGACTCCACGCCGCCCGCGAGGACCAGGTCCTCCCAGCCCGAACGGACCTTCATCGCGGCCAGGTTGACCGCTTCCAGACCGGAGGCGCAGAAGCGGTTCTCCTGTACGCCGGCCACGGTGTCGGGCAGGCCGGCCGCGAGGGCGGCGATGCGCGCGATGTCGGAGCCCTGGTCGCCGACCGGGCCGACCACGCCGAGCACGATGTCGTCGATCGCGGCCGGGTCGAGGCCGGGGAAGCGGTCGCGCAGCTCGTGGATGAGGCCGACGACGAGGTCGATGGGCTTCGTGCCGTGCAGGGCGCCGTTGGCCTTGCCGCGGCCGCGCGGGGTGCGGATCGCGTCGTAGACGTACGCTTCGGTGCTCACAGGTCAAGCCTTTCGGGAGGGTGGGCCGAACCGGGCGGGGTCAGTCGCCCCGGGACGCGGTGTTCGGGGAGGGCTGCTCGGGGTCCGTCACGAGCTCGGGTATGTCCCAGTCACGGGCGATCTCGCGGGTGTGGGCGCCGGGCAGGGCCGGCCCGGTGCGCAGGGCCGTGGGCGTCGCGGAGAACCGCGGCGCGGGGGCCGGCTGGGTGATGCCGCCGTGGTCGGCGAAGGTGCCGCGGGCCGCGAGGTGCGGGTGACGGGGCGCCTCGCGCAGCGACAGGACGGGCGCCACGCACGCGTCGGAGCCGTCGAAGACCGTCGTCCACTCGGCGCGGGTGCGGGCCTTGAAGCGGGCGGCGACGGCCTCGCGCAGCTCGCCCCAGCGGGTCCAGTCCCTGCGGGCGTCGCGGAAGTCCTCGAGGCCCAGCAGGTCCACGAACGCGTCGTAGAACTGCGGCTCCAGCGCGCCGACCGCCATGTGGCCGCCGTCGGCGGTCTCGTACGTCCCGTAGTACGGGCAGCCGCCGTCGAGGAGGTTGGCGCCGCGCCGGTCCTGCCAGCCGCCGGCCGCGAGCATGCCGTGGATCATCGCGGAGAGGTGGGCGACGCCGTCGACGATGGCCGCGTCGACCACCTGGCCCACGCCGTTCTCGCGCGCGTGGTGCAGGGCCGCGAGGACGCCGACCACGAGGTAGAGCGAGCCACCCGCGTAGTCGCCGAGGAGGTTGGCGGGGGCGGGCGGCGGCCGGCCGGGGTCGCCGATCATGCTCAGGGCGCCGGTGAGGGCGATGTAGGAGACGTCGTGGCCCGCGCGGTCGGCGAGCGGGCCCTGCTGGCCCCAGCCGGTCATCCGGCCGTAGACCAGTCGGGGGTTGCGGGCGTGGCAGTCGGCGGGTCCGACGCCCAGGCGTTCGGCCACGCCCGGCCGGTTGCCCTCGATGAGGACGTCGGCCCGGGAGGCGAGGTCCAGGACGCGCGCGGGGCCGTCCGGCGCCTTCAGGTCGATGACCACGGAGCGCTTGTTGCGGTTGGTGACGTCGCGGGCGGGGTCGATGCCGAGGGAGGCTCCGCCGGGGCGGTCCACGCGGACGACGTCGGCGCCCAGGTCCGCCAGGAGCATGCCGGCGAAGGGGCCGGGGCCGATCCCGGCGAGCTCCACCACCCGCACGCCCGTCAGCGGGCCCTGCCCGGTCGTCCGTTCCGTCGTCATCCAGCCCCCTTGCTGTGACACAACCGATGTAACACCAGTGATGCTATGAACGCGACGGAGCGGACACAAGAGCAGAACGAGCAAGCGCTTGGACACATTGGGGACACCTGCCGTCGGGCTCCGCACTCCTCACGCTAGCCTCAGCCACCGACAGCGGCGCGGGCTGCACGGCAAAGGGGTGTCATGAGCAGGCTGAAAAGGTCGGACCGTCCGTACGACATCGTGCTCTTCGGGGCCACCGGCTTCGTCGGGACGCTCACCGCGGAGTACCTCGCGGCGCACGCGCCCGCCAACGTCCGCTGGGCGATCGCCGGACGCGACGGGACGAGACTGCGACGGCTGCGCGAGCGGCTCGGCGTGGACGTCGGGGTGCTGCGGGCCGACGTCTCGGACCCGGCGTCCCTGCGCGCCCTCGCGGAACAGGCGCGGGTGGTGGCCACGACGGTCGGCCCGTACGTGCGCTACGGCGAGGAGCTCGTGGCCGCCTGCGCGGACACCGGCGCCGACTACCTCGACCTCACCGGCGAGCCGGAGTTCGTGGACCTGATGTACGTGCGGCACGACGCACGCGCGCGGGAGACGGGGGCCCGGCTGATCCACGCGTGCGGCTTCGACTCGGTCCCGCACGACCTGGGCGCGTACTTCACCGTCCGGCAGCTGCCCGAGGGCGTGCCGCTGACCGTGGACGGCTTCGTGACCGCCGACGCCTCCTTCTCGGGCGGCACGTTCGCCTCCGCACTGGGCCAGTTCGCGCGCGGCCGGCAGATGGTGGCCGCGGCGCGGGAGCGGGGACGGCACGAACCGCGGCTGGTGGGGCGGCGCGCCGCCGCACCGGTGGGCGCGCCCCGGTTCGCCCCCGAGGTCGGCGCCTGGGCGCTGCCGCTGCCGACCGTGGACGCGCAGATCGTCCTCCGGTCGGCCCGGGCCCTGCAACGCTACGGACCCGACTTCCGCTACCGGCACTACGCGGCGGTGCGGCGGCTGCCGATGGCCGTGGGCGGTGTCGCGGCCGTCGGCGCGCTGGCAGCGGCGGCCCAGGTGCCGCCGGCCCGGCGCTGGCTGTCCGACCGGTTCAAGCCGGGCGAGGGGCCGAGCGCGCAGAAGCGGGCGCGCAGCTGGTTCTCGGTCCGGTTCGTCGGCGAGGGCGGCGGCCGCCGGGTCTACACCGAGGTCGCGGGCGGCGACCCCGGCTACGACGAGACGGCGAAGATGTTCGCCGAGGCCGCGCTGGCCCTCGCCTGCGACGCGCTCCCGCCGACGGCGGGGCAGGTCACCACCGCGGTGGCGATGGGGGACGCGCTGACCGGACGGCTGACCCGGGCGGGCATCCGGTTCCGCGTCGCGGCGCGCCGCTGACGCGCGGCGGCCTCAGAGCGGCCACTGGACGAGCGTGTAGACCATGCCGACGATCCAGCCGAGTCCGGCGAGGACCGCGAGGACCAGCGCGGCGTTCACGGCACGCTCGACCGGTCGGGAGGGGTCGGCGAGGGGCTTCGGAGCACGGTGCGTCGTCATGCGCCCCAGCCTGCCGATCGCCCGCCCGTGCGGGCATCCGTCCGCGTACTCAGACGCCCTACTCAGACGGCGGGCGGACGCGCGCGCCGCTCTCGCCCGCCCCTTGTCCCCCGTTTGAGGCTTTGCGGCCGACCGCCCGGCGCCTGCGCCGCAAAGTGCCAACCAGCACTTCGATGAAACGATTGAAGCAGCTGAAGGCAGCGATCGGACGAGAAGGGGAGCAGCATGAAGTTCGTTCTCGAAGTCACCGTCGACGAGGGCGCGTTGGCCCAGGACCCGGTGGGCGAGCTGGGGCGCATCCTGCGCTATTGGGGCGGCAACCTCAAGCACTACGCCCTGGAGGCCGGGGACGGCTCGGCGGTGTACGACTCCGCCTACGCCGAGGTGGGCCGGTGGCGGATCGTCGCCTCCTGAAGAGCCCGGCGGCACAGTGAGTCCGCCCTGCGGGTGGTCTCCGGGAGGCGGAACCGCGGGGTGAGGGCGAGGGTGTGGGCGCAGGCGCCGTCCAGGTCGACGCCGTGGCCCACGGACACGAAGACGGGCTTCACGCCCGCCCGGGTGCGCAGCGCGCGCCCCACCTCCTCGTCGCCGGCGAGCAGCGGGGACGCCGATCCGCGCGGCGCGTCGGGGTCGTCGTAGGTGAAGACGAAGGGGTTCTTGGCGACGCCGATCGTGGGCGCTCCGGTGAGGACCCCGAGATGGCTCGCGAGCCCGAAGCGGCGGGGGTGGGCGCGACCGTAGCCGTCGCAGACGACCAGACCGGGCGCGCAGGGCAGGGCCTCCAGCGCGGCGAGCACCGTGGGGATCTCGCGAAACGCGAGCAGTCCGGGGACGTAGGGGAAGGAGATCCGCCCGACGGCGGTCGCCTCGGCGACGACGTCGAGGCTCGCCGCGTCCAGGACCACGGCGGCCGCCGCGACGAGGTCGCGCTCGTCGTCGTAGGCGACGTCGACCCCCGTCACGTGTCCCGTCCCGGCGGGCGGCCCGGGCCGGTCGAGCACCACGTCGGCGCGCAGCTCGTCCTGGACGGCGCGGGCCTCCTCCTCGGTCGCGGGCCAGCCCGCGGGAATGCGTACGGTCGTCATGGTGGTGACGAGCGTACGGCTCCCGCGGACCGGCCCGCGATCGTGTTTCCCGCGCCGTCGCCCGTGCTGTCAGCCCTTGTCGTCGAGCGCGCGCCGCAACTGGCCCTTGTTCATGTCCGAGCGGCCCTTGACCCCCCGTCGCCTGGCCTCCTCGTACAGCTGGTCGTACGTGGGCCCCCGGGAGCCCTTCCCGGACCGCCGGCCGCCCCGCTCGCCGGACGACATGTCCTGCGTGGAGGTGCGGCCGGCGGTCTTCGACTCGCCGGAGCGGGCGCGCTCCTTGTTGACGGTCCGGGCGGCGATCTCCTCGGCGCGGCCGGCGCTCTCGCCCCGGTCCTGCGCGCTCTCCTTGATGTGCTCGTACTGGCGCTCCCGCTTGGGGCTGGAACCGCGTGGCATGGACGCTCACTCCTTTCGCGTTCGCGCCCCGCGAGTACCCGGAAAACCGTTCACCTCTCCAGGCGTGCCACCCGGCCCTGTTCGCCCGCGGCCCAGCAGCCGCCGTCGGAGACGCAGTCCACGGTGTCGTACGAGCCGGTGTCGACGGTGCGCCAGGTGCGGCCGCCGTCGGTGGTCAGGTCGGTGCCGGTGGGGCCGACCGCGAGGGCCGCCGAGCGGCTGTGCGGGATCCAGGCGACGCCGGAGCGGTAGGCGGGCGGGGGCGTGGCGGCGGGTCGCCAGGTGCGGCCGCCGTCCCCGGTCGTGGCGGCGGCCCGGGGGGACGGCTGGTCCGGGCGGTAGTCGCCGCCGACGGCGAGGCCGTGGGCGCGGTCGCGGAAGCCGAGGGCGAAGACCCCGCGCGCGGGGTCGCCCGCCGGCAGGGGCGCGTCGGCGGCCGTCCAGGTCCGCCCCCGGTCGAAGGAGTGCAGCACCCGCGCGCGTGCGGCGCCGCCGGTCGCCAGCCAGACGTCGGTGCGCCCGGAGGCGACCAGACACTGCCCGCTCGCGGCGAACCCGGCCTCTCCTTCCTGCGCGGTCGGCATCCCGCGGCCGGGCAGCACCTTCCAGGAGCGACCGCCGTCGCTCGTCGACAGGATGCGGAACCGGCCGTCCACCGGATCGCTCACGGCGAGACCGTGACGGCGGTCGAAGAAGGTCATGCAGTCGTAGAACGCGCGGGCGTCGGTGTTGCGGAAGGACTCCGTCCACGTCGTCCCGCCGTCCTGGGTGCGGTAGACGCGCGACGCCTCGCCCTCGCCGATGGCGAGGACCACCGCGTGACGTGCGTCGAACGCCTCGACGTCGCGGAACTGGAGGGCGCCGGCGCCGGGCGGGGAGACGTCACGCCAGCTCGCGCCGCCGTCGACGGTGCGCAGGACCGTGCCGCCGGTGCCGGCCACCCACGCGGTGTCGCGGTCGACGGCGGCGAGTCCGCGAAAGCGCGCGGCGGCGGTCCCGGTGTCCTTGAGGGCCCAGTGCGGCGGTGCGGGGGCCCGGGTGTGCGCCTGGGCCGGGAACGCGGTCAGAACCGCGAGCACCGCCCCACAGGCCGCGGCGGCCGCCCGCGCGCTCGTACGTGCCGTCCGAATCGTGCGTCGCGTCTTCCCCAAGGGCCTCATGGCGGGCGAAGCTAGCCCACGGCTTTCACCGGCGTCCAGACGCCGCGATCGCCTCAGCCGCCCCGCAGGGCACGGGAGGAGTGGTGCGTCACTCCCGCGCATGAAGGCGGTGACCGAGGTCACTAGGAATGCGTGTGCACGGATCGGCCGGTTCCGGCGTCTCTTCCAGTGTCCGGACGCACCGCCCGGAATTTCGTCCCGCCGTCACGAGGGAGCAAGGCGTTGTCCACCGTCATCGAGCAGCCCGTCGAGGCCCGCCTGGTCGCCGCCGCGCCGCGCATGCAGAGCATCCCCGCCACCTTGCACTACGACCGCCAGGACCCCTTCGCCGTCCGGATGACGTTCCCCGCTCCGGCCACCCTGGAAGGCGTCGAGGTCTGCTGGACCTTCGCCCGCGAACTCCTCTCCGCCGGGCTGCACGACGCCGAGGGCCACGGCGACGTCCGGGTGCGCCCCTACGGGTACGACCGCACGGTGCTGGAGTTCCACGCCCCGGAGGGCACCGCCGTGGTGCACGTGCACTCGGCCGACATCCGCCGCTTCCTCCAGGCCGCGGGCGAGCTGGTGCCCGCCGGCACCGAGTACCGGCAGCTCGACCTCGACCACGACCTGGCGGAGCTGATGCGCGACGCCTGCTGAGCTGCGCTCCTCGGCGCCCGGATCGCCCGCTGATCCCTGCTCGCCCCCGGTGGTCCCCGACCCCCGTTAATCCTTTGACAGCTCTCCCGAGCCCTCCTACGGTGTAAACGGTTCTGTTGCCGCCGATTGGAGAAGGACGTTGCTCGTCTGAGGTCCTGAGACACCGCGCCACACGTCTACCGTGTGTGCGCCGCGTGCGACCTCGGCCTGCGAGCCGTCCCCGCGGAGCGGGACTCTTCCGCTGTCCCTCCGTGCTCCCCCGCCCTCGGCGGTGGTCGCCGCCTTCCGGTGTCTCGACACGTGTTGCCCTGACCGCACACGCAACCGCGAGGCCCGCTTTGAATCATTCCATCACCTGTACCTCCCTCGCCTTCTCCTGGCCCGACGGCACCCCCGTCTTCGAGGGGCTCGACGTCGCCTTCGGCCCCGGCCGCACCGGACTGGTCGGCGTCAACGGCTCCGGCAAGTCGACCCTGTTGAAACTCGTCGCCGCGGAACTCACGCCGGCCGACGGCACGATCCGGGTCGCGGGCGAGATCGGGTACCTTCCGCAGAACGTCACCCTCGACACCGCCCTGCGGGTGGACGTCGCGCTCGGCATCGCCGCCCGGCGCGCCGCCCTGCACGCCATCGAGGCCGGTGACGCCTCCGAGGAGCACTTCGAGACCATCGGCGACGACTGGGACGTGGAGGAACGCGCCCTGGCCACCCTCGGCGAGCTCGGGCTCGGCCACATCGACCTCGACCGCACCGTCGGCGAGGTGTCCGGCGGCGAGTCGGTCCTGCTGCGGCTGGCAGCCCTGCTGCTGGGCCGGCCGGACGTCCTGCTGCTGGACGAGCCGACCAACAACCTCGACCTGCACGCGCGGCGGCGGCTGTACGCGGCCGTCGCGGCCTGGCCGGGCGTCCTGGTCGTCGTCAGCCACGACCGGGAACTGCTCGACCTCGTCGACCAGATCGCCGACCTGCGCTCGGGTGAGGTCACCTGGTACGGCGGCAACTTCTCGGCGTACGAGGAGGCCCTGGCCACCGAACAGGAAGCCGCCGAGCGCATGGTGCGCGTCGCGGAGGCCGACCTGCGCAAGCAGAAGCGCGAACTGGCCGACGCCCAGGTCAAACTGGCCCGGCGCAGGCGCTACGGGCAGAAGATGTACGAACAGAAGCGCGAGCCGAAGATCGTCATGGGGGCGCGCAAGCGCGCGGCCCAGGAATCCGCGGGCAAGCACCGCATCATGCACGAGGAGAAGCTCGCCGAGGCCAAGGAACGGCTCGACGACGCGGCCGAGGCGGTGCGCGACGACGACGAGATCCGCGTCGACCTGCCCCACACGGCCGTGCCGCCGGGGCGCGAGGTCCTCACCCTGATGGACCTGCGGCTCGCGTACGGCGCGCGCGTGGAGGGCGGTTTCGACCTGCGCGGTCCCGAGCGGATCGCGCTCGTCGGACGCAACGGCGCGGGCAAGACGACACTGCTGCGCACGATCGCCGGGGAACTGGCGCCGGAGTCGGGCGAGGCGCACGCGCGCGTGCCGCTGCGCTTCCTGCCGCAGCGTCTCGACGTCCTCGACGGCGAGCTCACCGTCGCCGAGAACGTGGCCCGCTTCGCACCGGGAGCCACCAACAACCGGGTGCGGGCCCGGCTGGCCCGCTTCCTGTTCCGGGGCGCGCGCGCCGACCAGAAGGCGGCGACGCTGTCGGGCGGGGAGCGCTTCCGGGCGACCCTGGCGGCGCTGATGCTGGCCGAGCCCGCGCCGCAGCTGCTGATGCTGGACGAGCCGACCAACAACCTCGACATGGCCAGCGTGCGGCAGCTCACCACGGCCCTGGAGTCCTACGAGGGGGCGTTGATCGTGGCCAGCCACGACCTGCCGTTCCTTCGGTCCATCGGCATCACCCGGTGGCTGCTGCTGGACGGCGAGCTGCGGGACACGACGGCGGAGGAGGTGGCGGGCCCGGTGTAGACCTGCGCGCGCAGCCCTGCGCGTCCCGCGCGCGGGACGCGCGGGTCTCAGGAGGGGCACATTGTTACCGCGGGGTTTCGTCGTGGCGGCCCCGCCCTGCATGATGGCTGACCGGCGCCGTCTCGAAAGCGCCGGTCGTGCCACCCGATTCGGAGACCTGGACGTGCCCAGCAAGAAGGCCCTCATCCGCCGCCCCAGCCCACGCCTCGCCGAAGGCCTGGTCACGCACGTCGAGCGGGAGAAGGTCGACGTGGAGCTCGCCCTGGAGCAGTGGGAGGCGTACGCCGAGGCGCTGCGCACGCACGGCTGGGAGACCGTCGAGGTCGACCCGGCCGACGACTGCCCGGACTCCGTGTTCGTCGAGGACACGGTGGTGATGTACAAGAACGTCGCCCTGATCGCGCGCTCCGGGGCCGAGTCGCGGCGCGACGAGACGCTCGGGGTCGAGGAGGCCGTGGCGCGCCTGGGCTGCTCGGTGAACTGGATCTGGGACCCGGGCACGCTGGACGGCGGCGACGTCCTCAAGGTCGGCGACACCATCTACGTCGGCCGGGGCGGGCGCACCAACGCGGCCGGCGTCCAGCAGGTGCGGGCGGCCTTCGAACCGCTGGGGGCACGGGTGGTGGCCGTGCCGGTGAGCAAGGTGCTGCATCTGAAGTCCGCGGTCACGGCGCTGCCGGACGGTACGGTGATCGGTCACATCCCGCACGTGGACCGGCCCTCGCTGTTCCCCCGCTTCCTGTCGGTGCCCGAGGAGCCGGGCTCGCACGTGGTGCTGCTCGGCGGCCCGCGGCTCCTCATGGCGGCGAGCGCGCCGAAGACGGCGGACCTGCTCGCCGATCTCGGCCACGAGCCCGTCGTGGTCGACATCAGCGAGTTCGAGAAGCTGGAGGGATGTGTGACGTGCCTCTCGGTGCGTTTGCGGGACCTTTACGCCTGACCGGGTGATCCGTTCACCCTTTCGGCCCTGGACCTGCGGATCCCCGGGCGAGTCGGGCCGTACGCGACGTCGAGCGCAACATTGCTGATCAGCGAGGTTTACGTCGCACTTAACCTACGGTTTCGTAACCTACGGACACGTAGCCTACGATTCCGTAAGTTCCGGCCTCGCTCGCCGGAGTGTTCCGCTCCGCTTCACGTCCCCCTGGAGTTCTCGTGACGATCACCTCCCCTCACCTCGGCAGCCCCGCCGTCTGGACCGACGCCAAGCTGCTGTACGCGCTGGAGGAAGTGGTCGAGACGGAACTCAACCGGCACCTGAAGGTCACCAAGGACTGGATGCCCCACGAGTACGTGCCGTGGAGCGACGGCCGCAACTTCCCCGGCTTCTTCGAGGACGGCGAGGCCTGGGACAAGGAGCAGTCCAAGGTCACCGAGATCGGCCGGATCGCGCTGGTGGTGAACCTGCTCACCGAGGACAACCTGCCCAGCTACCACCACGAGATCGCCTCGCTCTTCGGCCGGGACGGCGCCTGGGGCACCTGGGTGCACCGCTGGACGGCCGAGGAGGGCCGCCACGGCATCGTCATGCGCGACTACCTGCTCGCCTCGCGCGCGGTGGACCCGGACAAGCTGGAGCAGTTCCGCATGTCCCACATGAGCGAGGGCTTCGAGTCCGACAACCGGCACTCGATGCTCCACTCGGTCGCCTACGTCGCCTTCCAGGAGCTGGCGACCCGCGTCTCGCACCGCAACACCGGCCACCAGTCCGGCGACCCGGTCTGCGACCGCATGCTGGCGCGCATCGCGACCGACGAGAACCTGCACATGGTCTTCTACCGCAACCTCCTGAAGGCCGCGTTCGACCTCGCCCCCGACCTGACCATGCAGGCCGTGCGCGATGTGCTGGTCAACTTCCGCATGCCCGGCCACGGCATGCCCGGCTTCGAGCGGTTCGCCGCGCAGATGGCCATCGGCGAGGTCTACAACCTGCGCATCCACCACGACGACGTCATCCAGCCGGTGCTGCGCTTCCTGAAGGTCATGGAGATCGACGGTCTCGGCCCGGAGGGCCGCAAGGCGCAGGAGGAGATCGGCCTGTACATGGGCGGGCTGGACGCCGAGGCGCTGAAGTTCGACGAGAAGCTGGCCACCCGCAAGGCCCGCATGGCGGCTCGCGCCGCGGGCTGACCGCTCCACGGCGGGACGGCCCGACGGCTCGACGGCTCGCACCGGGAGAATGGCTGCCCGGTGCGGGCCGTCTCGCGTCCTCACGGGTTGCCGGAGGAGGCCAGGGCGGTCTCAGGGGCACACCGCGCGCACCCTGGCTGCAGGGCGCCGGCTCGCCCGCCGCGCCGCCCTCCCGTCGCACCCGTCGCACCCGTCGCACCCGTCGCACCCGGCCCCGGGATCCCCGACCGCGCCCCCGCGACGCGGTCGTACGGATCCCCCGGCCCTCGTGGTCGGGACCGCTCGCCCGTTCAGCGGGCCGTCCGCCTGATCTCCAGACGCTCCTTCTCGGAGAGGCCGCCCCAGACGCCGAAGCGTTCGTCGTTGGCCAGGGCGTAGTCGAGGCAGGCCGGGCGCATCTCGCACATGCCGCAGATGCGCTTGGCCTCCCGTACCGAGCTGCCGGGTTCGGGGAAGAAGAAGTCCGCGCCGGTCTGTGCGCACAGCGCCTCCCGCTGCCAGGTGAGGTCGGGTGTGGGAATCGTGTCGGTGTACATGGCGAGGATCGTGCCCGGCGGCGCAAAACGTTCGATCAACGCCGGATATACGCGCGCTCGGGCGGGGCCCGGCCCGGGTGTCACGGGCACCGGTGCCGGCGTCGGTGTCACGGGCACCGGTGACAAGAGCCCCGGCGTCCAGGGCCCCGGCGCCGAAAGCCCCGCCGCCCCGATGATGGCCGGGCGACCGCCGCGGCGCACGGCGGCGCGCGCAGCCGCGGCGTCCGCGCCCCGCCGCCCGCGAGGGGGACCGCCGACGTCCGCGGGCGCGCTCCGGCAGCGTTTGTCAGTGGTCGGTGCAAGACTCGGCAGTGCATTGGACGGGACCCCTGCGAGGAGGGCGAAGATGCTCACCACCCGTTTCGTCGACGGCGCTCCGAACTGGATCGATGTCGGCACGACCGACATCGACGGCGCCACCGCGTTCTACGGCGCCCTCTTCGGCTGGACCTTCCGGTCGGCGGGGCCCGACGCCGGCGGCTACGGCTTCTTCCAACTGGACGGAAGGACCGTGGCCGGCGGCATGCAGACCACGCCCGAGCAGGGACCGCCGTCCTGGACGGTCTACTTCGCGACGGCGGACGCCCGGGCCACGGCCGCGGCGGCCGAACAGGCGCACGGCCGAGTCGCCCTCGCGCCGATGGACGTCATGGGCGAGGGCACGATGGCGGTCCTGGCCGACCAGGCGGGAGTCCCGTTCGGCCTCTGGCAGCCCGGCCGCACGAGAGGCGTCGACGTGGCGAACGAGCCGGGCTCCCTGTGCTGGGTCGAGCTCTACACGCCGGACATCGCCGCCGCGGCCGCCTTCTACCACGCGACACTGGGCCTGGAGACCTACGCCGTCCCGTTCCCCGGCGGCACGTACACCTGCGTCAACCCGGCCGGGGCCGACGAGGACGCGATGTTCGGCGGCATCGTCCCGCTGGCCGACGACCCTGCCGAGGCGGGATCGCCGGCGCACTGGCTGCCCTACTTCGAGGCCGCCGACGTGGACACGGTGGTCGCCAGGGCGGAGGAACTCGGCGCCACCGTGCGCATGCCCGCCACCGACGTCGAGGGCGTCGGCCGCATCGCGCGGCTCGCCGACCCGTACGGCGCGCGCTTCGCGGTGATCAGGAGCGCGCCCCGGGAGCGGTGAGAGCCCGGCCGGCCCGAGCGGCAGGCGTGGGCGGCTTCTATGCCGAGGCCCGGCGCACCAGCGTGGTGGGCAGGACGACCGCGCCGCCCGGTTCCTCACCGCCGCCGCGCCGGTCGAGCCGGCGCAGCAGGAGACGGGCCATGATCCGCCCCATCTCCTCGATGTCCTGACGGACCGTCGTCAGCGGCGGGTCGCTCTGTTCGGCGACGGGCAGCATGTCGTCGAAGCCGACCACGGCGACGTCCTCGGGCACGCGCCGCCCGCGTTCGCGCAGCACCCGCAGGACGCCCGAGGCCATGAGGTCGTTGGCGGCGAACACGGCGTCCACGTCGGGGCAGCGGTCGAGGAGTTCGCGCATGGCGCGCTCGCCGCCGCCGGGAGTGAAGTCGCTCTCGACGACGAGGAGTCGTCCGTCGCCCACCACCTGCCGGTATCCGTCGAGCCGGTCCGCCGCCGAGGTCTGGTCGAGGGGGCCGCTGATGTGGGCGACACGGCTGCGCCCGAGGCCGGCCAGGAGGCGCACGGCCTCGCGGGCGCCGCCGCGGTTGTCGCTGTCCACGTAGACGACGTCCCGTGTCCCGTCGCTCCAGCCGGGACGGCCGCCGAACACGGTCGGCACGCCGACGTCCTGGATCAGGCCGGGCAGCGGGTCGTCGAGATGCAGCGAGAAGACCAGCGCCCCGTCGACGTGGCCGCCGGCGAGGTAGCGGGCCACCCGGGCGTGGTCGTCGCGGCCCTCGGTGAGCAGCAGCACCAACTGGTTGTCGTGCGCCGTCAGTTCCTTGCTGATGCCGCGCAACTGGAGGGCGAAGAAGGGGTCGGCGAAGACGCGGGTCTCCGGTTCGGCGATGATGACGGCGACCGCGTCGTGCCGCTTGGTGACGAGGCTGCGCGCGGCCTGGTTGGGCACGTAGCCGAGTTCGTCCACGGCCTGGCGCACCCGTTCGACGAGCGGCTCCCGTACGCCGTCCCCGCCGTTGACGACGCGCGACACGGTCGCCCGGGAGACCCCGGCCCGGGCGGCCACGGCCTCCAGCGTGGGACGCGACGCTGTCTCGCTCACTTCGGGGCTCCTCCTGGCCGGCTGCGGATCAGGATAGCTCCGCGGGAGAGCCCGGGTGGGAGCGCTCTCGCCGACGGTCCCCGGCCGCCGCGCCCCGGGGGACCGCCGGGGTGCGCCGGGGCTTCGTCATCCGCCCGGGGCGTCCTCGTGCCGGGCCCGGCTCGGCTGCACCCGCTTGGGCTCCCCCGGCATCTTCGGGTACTCCGGCGGATAGGGCAGGTCGCCCAGGCCGTGCTCGTGTTCGTCCCGGCGGGCCAGGTCGAGCAGGGTGTCGAGGGAGAAGGCGTGGTCGTCCATGTCGGCGTGCACGTCGCCGAGTTCGGCGAACCGGGCCGGCATGGTCGCGATGTCGAAGTCACGGGGGTGCGCCTGGCCCACCTCGTCCCAGCGCAGCGGCGCCGAGACGGGGGCGTGCGGGCGGGGACGCACGGAGTAGGCGGAGGCGATGGTGCGGTCGCGGGCGGTCTGGTTGTAGTCGACGAAGATGCGTTCGCCGCGCTCCTCCTTCCACCACTTGATCGTCACCTGCTCCGGCATCCGGCGTTCCATCTCCCGGCCGACGGCGATGGCGGCGCGCCGGACCTGGGTGAAGGTCCAGCGGGGCTCGATCGGCACGAAGACGTGCAGGCCGCGGCCGCCCGAGGTCTTGGGCCAGCCCCGCAGTCCGCCGAACTCGTCGAGGACCGCGCGCAGTTCGTGGGCCGCGCGGACCGCGTCGTCGAAGTCGGTGCCGGGCTGCGGGTCGAGGTCGATGCGCAGTTCGTCGGGGCGGTCGACGTCGGCGCGGCGCACCGGCCACGGGTGGAAGGTCAGCGTGCCGTACTGGGCCGCCCACAGGACGGCCGCCTCCTCCGTCGGGCACATCTCGTCGGCGCTGCGTCCGCTGGGGAAGGTGATGTGCGCGGTGGGGATCCAGTCGGGCATGTTCTTCGGCGCCCGCTTCTGGAAGAAGGACTCGCCGGTCACCCCGTCGGGGTAGCGCTCCAACGTGGTGGGGCGGTCGCGCAGCGCGCGCAGGATGCCCGGGGCGACGGCCTGGTAGTAGCGGGCGAGGTCCAGCTTGGTGAAGCCGCGCTCCGGGAAGAAGACCTTGTCCGGACTGGACAGCCGCACCGTCCGGCCGGCCACTTCCAGTTCCACCGCATCGCCCATGCGAGCCACGGTAGACATACCGCCGACACCTCGCATCACCGGCATACCAGGATGCAGTAACGCGTCACCACGCATTCCGGAGCACACCGGGCGATTCCGGTGGACGTCGCGCAGAATCGGAGCATGGATCTGCCGGTGATGCCGCCCGTGAAGCCGATGCTCGCCAAGTCGGTGGCGGCCATCCCGCCGGGCATGCAGTACGAGGCGAAATGGGACGGGTTCCGGGCGATCGTGTTCCGCGACGGGGACGAGATCGAGCTGGGCAGCCGTACCGGAAAGCCGTTGACCAGGTATTTCCCCGAGCTGGTGGAGGCGTTGCGGGAGCGGGTGCCGACGCGGTGCGTGCTGGACGGGGAGATCGTGATCGCCCGGGAGGGACGGCTCGACTTCGACGCCCTGACGGAGCGCATCCATCCGGCGGCCTCCCGGGTGCGCACGCTCGCCGAGCGCACCCCGGCCTCGTTCGTGGCCTTCGACCTCCTGGCGCTGAACGACTCCTCGCTGCTCGACGTCCCGCTCACCGACCGGCGCGAGCTGCTGGCCCGGGCGCTCGCCGGGGTGACGGCGCCCGTGCATCTGGCGCCGGCGACGACCGACGTCGAGGTGGCCCGGCAGTGGTTCGAGGAGTACGAGGGCGCGGGCCTGGACGGGGTGATCGCCAAACCGCTCGCCCTGCGCTATCTCCAGGACGAGCGCGCCATGTTCAAGGTGAAGCACGAACGCACCGCCGACGTCGTCGTGGCCGGTTACCGCCTGCACAAGAGCGGGCCGGTGGTGGGCTCGCTGCTGCTGGGCCTGTACGACGGGCGGGGCGTGTTGCAGCACGTCGGCGTGTCGGCCGCTTTCACCATGAAGCGGCGGGCGGAACTGGTCGAGGAACTGGAGCCGCTGCGCCTGGCGGACGCGGCCGACCATCCCTGGGCCGCCTGGTCGCAGGAGGCCGCCCACGAGACGGCGCGACTGCCGGGCGCGCCGAGCCGCTGGTCGGGGAAGAAGGACCTGTCCTGGGTGCCGCTGCGGCCCGAGCGCGTCGCCGAGGTGGCCTACGACCACATGGAGAACGGGGCGCGCTTTCGGCACACGGCCCGCTTCCGGCGCTGGCGTCCCGACCGCACCCCGTCCAGTTGCACGTACGCGCAGTTGGAGGAGCCGGTGCGCTACGACCTGTCGGAGATCCTGGGGGCACCGCCCGCGAGCTGAACGGTCCCGGGCGCTCGGCCCGTGGGCCGGGGCCGAGCGCCCGGCGCGCTGCACGGGACGCCGACGGCAACGCGGCGGCGCGCCACGGCGGCCGCGCGGTTCGGGGGGTCAGGGGGTCAGGGGGTCATCAGGACCTTGACCGCGCCGTCCTGCTTGCGCTGGAACATCTCGTACGCGTGCGGAGCGTCCGAGAGCGGCACGCGGTGGGTGGCGAAGTCGTCGACGCCGAGGGGGTCCTCGTCGGTGAGGTAGGGCAGGATCTCGTCGGCCCAGCGGCGGACGTTGGCCTGCCCCATGCGGATCTGGAGCTGCTTGTCGAACATCGTGAGCATCGGCAGCGGGTCGGCCGTGCCGCCGTAGACGCCGACCAGGGAGAGGGTGCCGCCGCGGCGCACGAGGTCGATGGCGGTGTGCAGGGCGGCCAGCCGGTCGATGCTGAACCGTTCCGCGAACGGGCCGCTGATCTTCCGCGGCAGCAGCGCGGAGGCGTTCTGGACCATGCGGGCGGCCGCGCTGCCGTGCGCCTCGGTGCCGACGGCGTCGATCACTGCGTCGGGACCGCGGCCGTCGGTCTCGTCGCGGATCGCGTCGACGAGTTCCTTCTCGCTGTCGTAGCTGCGCAGATCGAACGCCTCGACGCCCCGCGCGCGGGCCCGGCGCAGCCGGTCGCCCACCAGGTCCACGCCGAAGACCCGGCCGGCGCCGCGCACCTGGGCGACCCGGCAGGCCATGTCGCCGATGGGGCCGAGGCCGAGCACGGCGACGCTGCCGCCCTCGGGGATGTCCGCGTAGGCGACCGCCTGCCAGGCGGTGGGAAGGACGTCGGAGAGGTACACGAAGCGGTCGTCGGGCGGGCCCTCGGGCACCTTGATCGGGCCGAACTGGGCCTGCGGCACCCTCAGGTACTCGGCCTGCGCCCCGGGCACGGCGCCGTACAGGCGGGTGTAGCCGAACAGCGCGGCGCCCATGCCCTCGGCGGTGACCTGGGTGGTCTCGCACTGGGTGGGCAGCCCGTTCAGGCACATCCAGCAGGCGCCGCAGGCGATCTGGAACGGCACCACCACCCGGTCGCCGACCCGCAGATCGGGCACCCCCGCGCCGACCTCCTCGACGATGCCCATCGGCTCGTGGCCGATGATGTCGCCGGGCGTCATGAACGGGGTGAGCACCTCGTAGAGGTGCAGGTCCGAGCCGCACAGTCCACTGGTCGTGACGCGGATGACGGCGTCCGTCGGCTCCTGGATCGTCGGATCGGGCACGGTGTCCACCCGCACGTCGCGCTTGCCCTGCCAGGTCACTGCCCTCATCGTGCCGCGCTCCTTCCGCCGTCCGGGTGAACCCCGGCAGGTCCGGGGTCCCGGATCGTGGCTGCGCCCCGGGTACCCGAGCGCCCCGCCCCGAACCGCCGGGCCGTGGCCCGGCCGTCGCACGGCCGCCGGGCCATCGATGGCCACACTCGAACGGACGAGCGCACAATCGAGGGACGGAACGGGGGTGCCCATGAGGGACACGAATCGTTCGAGACGCGGGGCGCGCACGGAGCGCGCCCGGCATCCGTCCACCGCTGCGACGGCGGTCTCGGCCGTGGCCGTCGCCCTGGCGGTCTCGCTGGCCGCCGCGGGCTGCACGTCCGGCGGGTCCTCACCGCCCGACGACGGCCGCAGCGCCTCGCAGAGCCCGACCGGCACCGGCACGAGCGCCGCCGTGGGCCCGGTCCTCGCCGTGAAGATCGACAACGCGCCGGACGCCCGCCCGCAGACGGGCCTCGACGCGGCGGACGTCGTGTACGCCGAGCAGGTCGAGGGCGGGCTGAGCCGGCTGATGGCGGTGTACGCGAGCCGGCTGCCGAAGGCCGTGGGGCCGGTGCGCAGCGCCCGGGAGTCCGATCTGGAACTGCTGCGGCAGTTCGCGCGGCCGGTGCTGGCGTTCTCCGGGGCGCAGGGCAAGCTGCTGCCGCTGATAGACCGCGCGCCGCTGGACGCCGTCACGCCCGAGAAGAAGTCCGACGCCTACTTCCGGGGCGGGGAGCGGGCCGCGCCGCACAACCTGTATCTGCGCCCGAGCCGCCTGCTGCCCGCCGCGCCGGGTAAGGCGGCGCTGACCACGGGCTTCCGGTTCGGCCCCGCGCCCGCCGGAGGCCGGGCCGAGGCCTCGCGGACCGTGCGGTACCCGGCGGCCGGCTTCACCTTCACCTGGTCCCCGAGCCGGGCGCGCTGGCTGGTCTCGACGGACGGCAGGCCCACCGTGGCGACCGACGGACAACGGCTGGCCCCGGCCACCGTGGTCGTGCAGTACGTGCGGATCCGCGCCTCGGGATTCCACGACTTCCTCGGCAACAACACGCCCTACACGCAGACGGTCGGCTCGGGGAAGGCGGAGGTGCTGCGCGACGGGCGCGCCTACGACGTGAACTGGAAGCGGGCGAAGGCCGGGGACGGCACGCGGTTCACCGCGGCGGACGGCAGCCCGGTCGCGTTCGCCGAGGGGCAGGTGTGGGTGGTGTTCGCGAAGGCGCCGTGAGCGAGCCCGCCGTCGTCACGGCCCTTCCCCGGCCGTGCCCGCTCCCCCGGCCGGCCCTGCTCCCTGGCCGGACCGCTCCCCCGGGCCGACCCGCTCCCCGGCCGGACCGCTCTCCTGCCGGTCTGCCGTCAGTCCTGGCCGGCCAGGGGTTCGGCCGGGTTGCGCAGTCCCTCCGCCGCGTCCGAGACGCGCTGGATCAGTTCGAGGAACAGGGTCTGCTCCCCGGCCGACAGCGGGGACAGGAAGACCTGGTTCATCCGGGCGGTGCGCACCGTCAGCCGGCGGTGGGTGCGCAGCCCGTCCTCGGTGAGCCGCAGCAGGAAACGGCGTCCGTCCTGCGGGTCGCGGACCTTGTCGAGGAGGGCCCGGCGGGTGAGGCGGCTGATCACCTCGGCCACGGTGGAGCGGTCGAGGCCCACGCGCTCCCCCACCGTGCGCTGGTCGAGTCCCGGCTCGGCGACGAGCGCGTTGAGGACCGCGAACTGCGGCGAGGTGATCTCCTCGGAGACCATCGTGTTCCACAGCAGGTAGTGCGCCTGCTGGAGACGCCGGGCCAGGTGCCCGGGGTGGCTGGTGAGGTCCACCGCGGCCATGAGCGCTCCTCCGCTGGAAAGGGGTCGGTGTCCGGAAGGGGTCGGTGCACGGATCGGGTCGTGGTCCGGAAGGGGTCGTCGTCCGGGACGGCTCAGTGCCTGGAATTGAACGGTGCACTGAACGATACCGCCCGTTCGGCCGGTGCGTCCCGCCTCCTGGTGAACCTCCTCCCTGGTGCCGCCTGGGGTCTTGACTGGTTCGGTCGCCGGTGGCACCGTGTGGGCCATCCCGAAGAAATGCTCAGTGCGCTGACTATCAGGTCGTCGCATCAGGTGCGCGGAAGGGGCTTCACGGATGGACAAGGTGGTCGCCACAGCCCTGGAGGCGGTGGCCGACGTGCCGGACGGCGCGTCGCTGGCGGTGGGCGGATTCGGCCTGAGCGGCGTGCCCGGCGTCCTCATCGGAGCCCTGTACGAACGAGGCGTCACCGGGCTGTCGGTCGTCTCCAACAACTGCGGGGCGATGGAGTCGGGCCTCGCGGTCCTGCTGGCCGCCGGGCGGATCGCCCGCGTGACCGGCTCCTACATCGGCGCGAACAAGGAGTTCGCCCGGCAGTACCTGGCCGGCGAGCTGGAGGTCGAGCTGATCCCGCAGGGCACGCTGGCCGAACGGCTGCGGTCCGGCGGCGCCGGCATCCCCGCCTTCTACACGCCCGCCGGGGTGGGCACCCAGGTCGCCGAGGGCGGACTGCCATGGCGCTACGACGGCGCGGGCGGCGTCGCGCTGGCCTCGCCGCCGAAGGAGGTCAGGGAGTTCGACGGGGTGGAGTACGTGCTGGAGCACGGCATCCGCACCGACTTCGCGCTGGTGCGGGCCGCCCGCGGCGACCGGCACGGCAACCTCGTCTTCAACAAGGCCGCCCGCAACTTCAACCCGCTCGCCGCGATGGCCGGACGCGTCACGATCGCGGAGGTCGAGGAGCTCGTGGAGCCCGGCGCGATCGACCCGGACGCGGTGCACGTGCCGGGCGTCTTCGTGCAGCGCGTGGTCGCCCTGACCCCGGAGCAGGCCGCCGACAAGAAGATCGAGCAGCGGACGGTGAGCAGCTGATGGCCTGGACCCGCGAGCAGATGGCCGCCCGCGCCGCGCGCGAGCTGAGGGACGGCCAGTACGTCAACCTCGGCATCGGCCTGCCGACGCTCATCCCCAACCACCTCCCGCCGGACGTCGAGGTGGTGCTGGAGAGCGAGAACGGCATCCTGGGAACCGGCCCCTACCCCGCCGAGGACGCGGTCGACCCGGACCTGATCAACGCGGGCAAGGAGACCGTGACGGTACTGCCGGGCGCGTCCTTCTTCGACTCGGCGCTGTCCTTCGGCATGATCCGCGGCGGCCACATCGACGTGGCCGTGCTCGGCGCGATGCAGGTCTCCGAACACGGCGACCTGGCGAACTGGGCCGTCCCCGGCAAGATGATCACCGGCATCGGCGGGGCGATGGACCTGGTGCACGGGGCCCGCACGGTCATCGTCGTCATGACCCACACGGCCAAGGACGGCAGCCCCAAGATCGTGGCCGAGTGCGCGCTGCCGCTGACCGGAAGGCGCTGCGTCGACCGGATCATCACCGACCTCGGCGTCCTCGACGTCACCGGGGAGGGCCTGACGCTCGTGGAGACCGCGCCGGGCGTCGCCGTGGAGGAGATCGCGGCGAAGACGGCCGCGCGCCTCCGGGTCGCCGTACGCACGCAGGCCTCGTCGTGAGGGCCGGCCCGAGGACGGTCTACGTGGTCGACGCCGTCCGCACCCCGTTCGGCCGCTACGACGGCGCGCTGGCCCCGGTGCGTCCGGACGATCTCGCCGCCCACGTGATCCGCGAACTCCTGGCCCGCACCCCCGCCCTGGACGCCGCGCGCGTGGACGACGTCTACTTCGGCAACGCCAACGGCGCGGGCGAGGAGAACCGCAACGTCGGCCGGATGGGCGCGCTGCTGGCGGGGCTGCCCACCTCGGTGCCGGGCGTCACCGTCAACCGGTTGTGCGCCTCCGGCCTGGAGGCCGTGATCCAGGCGGCCCGCGCGATCGCGGTCGGGGACGCCTCGGTCGCCGTCGCGGGCGGTGTGGAGTCGATGACCCGCGCGCCGTTCGTGCTGCCGAAGTCGGACCGGGCCTTCCCCGCCGGGCATGCCGAGCTGTACTCGACCACCCTGGGCTGGCGGATGGTCAACCCGCGGATGGCTCCGCAGTGGACGATCCCGCTCGGCGAGTCGGCGGAACTGATCGCCGACAAGCACGGGATCGGCCGCGAGCAGCAGGACGCGTTCGCCCTCGCGAGCCACCGCAAGGCAGCCGCGGCCCGGCAGGCGGGGCTGTTCGACGCCGAGCTCACGCCCGTGCCGGTCCCCCGCCGCAAGGGCGACCCGGTCGTGTTCGACGCGGACGAGTGCGTACGGCCGGACGCCTCGCTGGAGGCGATGGGCAGGCTGAAGCCGTCGTTCCGCACTCGGGGCGGCACGGTGACGGCGGGCAACGCGTCGCCGCTGAACGACGGGGCCGCGGCCCTGCTGCTGGTGGACGAGGAGGGGCTGCGGGCGACCGGTCGCGAGCCCCTCGCCCGGGTGTCCGCGACCGGGGTGTCCGCGCTCGACCCGCAGTACTTCGGGCTCGCCCCCGTCGAAGCCGTCCACCGCGCACTCGGCAGGGCCGGCCGCGGTTTCGGCGACCTGTCGGTGCTCGAACTCAACGAGGCGTTCGCCGCGCAGGTCCTCGGCTGTGTCGCCGAGTGGCCCGAGTTCGACCCGGCAGTCCTCAACCCGCAGGGCGGCGCCATCGCCCTCGGCCACCCGCTCGGCGCCTCGGGCGCCCGCCTCGCCGGCACCGTCGCCCACCAGCTCGCCCGCCGGGGCGGCGGCGTCGGGGTCGCCGCCCTGTGCATCGGCGTGGGCCAGGGCCTCGCCCTCGTCCTCGAACGATAGGAACCCCGGGAACCCCCATGACTCTCACGCAATCCGACATCGACCGGGAGATCGCGGCCGAGCGCGCCGCCTACGACAAGCGGCGCGCCGAGGGCGCGCCCGTCGAGCACCAGCCGCGCCGCGACTACGCGCCGTACCGCTCGTCCGTCCTGCGCCATCCGACGCGGCCGCCGGTCACCATCGACGTCGGCACCGATCCGGAGCTGGTGGAGCTCGCCTCGCCCGCGTTCGGCGAACGGGACGTCACCGAGACCGACAACGACCTGACCCGCCGGCACGACGGCGAGCCGATCGGGGAACGGATCACCGTCTCGGGCCGGCTGCTGGATCGTGACGGCCGTCCGGTGCGCGGTCAGCTGGTCGAGATCTGGCAGGCCAACTCGGCCGGACGCTACGCCCACATGCGCGAGCAGCACGACGCGCCGCTGGACCCGAACTTCACCGGCGTCGGCCGTACCCTGACCGACGACAGCGGCTTCTACCGCTTCACCACCGTCCAGCCGGGCCCCTACCCGTGGCGTCAGCACCTCAACGCCTGGCGGCCGGCCCACATCCACTTCTCGCTGTTCGGCACGGCCTTCACCCAACGGCTCGTCACGCAGATGTACTTCCCGAGCGACCCGCTCTTCCCCTACGACCCGATCATCCAGTCGGTGACGGACGACGCGGCCCGGCAGCGGCTGGTCGCCACCTACGACCACAGCCTGTCCGTGCCCGAGTTCTCGATGGGCTACCACTGGGACATCGTGCTCGACGGGCCGCGGGCCACCTGGATCGAAGAAGGACGCTGAGCCGCCATGACGAAGATCGACCCGAGCCGCCCGGAGACCGTGCTGCCGACCCCGTCCCACACGGTCGGCCCCTTCTACGGTCACGCCCTGCCGTTCCCCGGCGGCGGCGACATCGCCCCGCTCGGCCACCCGGACGCCGTCACCCTGCGCGGGTACGTGTACGACGGCGAGGGCGCGCCGCTGCCGGACGCCTTCCTGGAACTGTGGGGCGCGGACCCCGACGGGGAGCTGCCACGGGTCGACGGGTCGATGCGCCGCGACCCGGCGTCCGGCGGGTTCCTCGGGCGCAACGGTGTGGAGTTCACCGGCTGGGGCCGCGTCCAGACGGACGCCGACGGACACTGGTCCGCGCGGACGCTGCGGCCGGGCGCGCGCGGCGCGAGCGCCCCCTACGTGAGCGTCTGCGTGTTCGCGCGCGGGCTGCTGGTGCACCTCTTCACCCGGATCTACCTGCCCGGCGACGACGCGGCGCTCGCCGCCGACCCGCTGCTGCGGCGGGTGGACCCGGCGCGGCGCGACACGCTGATCGCGACGCGCGAGCGGTCGGGGGCCTACCGTTTCGACATCCGCCTTCAGGGCGAAGGCGAGACGGTCTTCCTGGAGTTCCAGTGACAGCTGCCCGGCCCGAGTCCGCTCTGCTCGCCCCCGGGTGGACCGGCTCCCCCGCCGCCCGTGCGACGGACGACGACGCCTACCTGCGGGCGCTGCTAGACGCGGAGGCCGCGCTGACCCGCGCCCAGGAGGCGCTGGGCGCGGCGCCGGAGGGGGCCGGCGCGGCGGTCACCGCGGCGGCGTGCGGCGACTTCGACGTGTGCTCCCTCGCCGAGCGCGCCCGCGGCGGCGGAAACCCGGTGATCCCGCTGGTGGCCGATCTCACCGAGGCGGTCGGCACGGTGTACGGCCCGTACGTGCACCGGGGCGCGACCAGCCAGGACATCATGGACACGGCGACGATGCTGGTCGCGGCGCGCGCCCTGGAGCCGGTGCTGGCCGACCTCGGGCGCACCCAGGCGGCGCTGGCGCGGCTCGCCGCCGGGCACCGCGACACGGCGATGGCCGCACGGACCCTCACCCAGCACGCGGTGCCGACCACCTTCGGGCTGAAGGCCGCCGGCTGGCGGTCCCTCGTGCTGGACGCCCGCGACCGGATCACGGCCGTACGGGACTCGCTGCCCGCCCAGCTCGGCGGAGCCGGCGGCACGGCGGCCGCCTTCACGTCCTACGGCGTCCGGGACGCGACCGCGCTCACCACCGCGTACGCCCGCGAAGTCGGCCTGGCCGCACCCGTGTTGCCGTGGCACGCGCTGCGTACCCCGGTCGCCGACCTCGCCGGCTGCCTGGCCTTCACGGCGGGGGCGCTGGGCAAGCTGGCGGCGGACGTCCTCCTCCTGGGCCGCACCGAGATCGCCGAGGTCGCCGAAGGCGGCGCGGGCGGCTCCTCGGCGATGCCGCACAAGGCGAACCCGGTGCGCTCGACGCTGATCGCCGCGGCCGCGCGGCGGGCCCCGCAGCTGGCCGCCACGCTGTACGGCTCGCTGGTCGCGCAGGACGAGCGCCCGGCCGGGGCGTGGCACGCCGAGTGGGAGCCGCTCAGGGATCTGCTCAGGCTGGTCGGCGGGGCGGCCCGGGACGCGGTGGAGCTGACGGAGGGCCTGCGGGTGGACGCGGACGCGATGCGCGCGAACCTCGGCCTGACCCACGGACTCGTCGTCTCCGAGCGGCTGTCCGCCGAGCTGTCGGGGCTGCTGGGCCGCGCCCGTGCCCGCGAGCTCCTCACCGGGCTCGCCCGCCGGGCCTACACCGAGAACCGGCCGCTCGCCGAACTCCTCGCCGAGGAACCCGAGACGGCGGACGCCGACCTCGACGAACTCACCGACCCCGCCCGCTACACCGGCTCCGCCGGAGTCCTCACCGACCGTGCCCTGGAGCGACGTTGACCGGCAAGCTGCTCAACCACCGTGTCGAAGGGCCGACTTGTGCGACCCCGCTGCTGCTCGGGCCATCCCTGGGCACGTCGTACGCGCTGTGGGACAAGATCGCGCCCGAGCTGTCCTCCACCCACCGGGTGATCCGCTGGGACCTGCCGGGACACGGCGGTTCGGCCGCCGACCTGATCGGCCCCGGCGCCACCGTCGGCGACCTGGCCGGCCTGGTACTGGCCCTGGCCGACTCCCTCGGCCTGGAGAGGTTCGCCTACGCGGGCGTGTCCCTGGGCGGCGCGGTGGGCCTGTATCTGGCGCTGCACCATCGCGAGCGGGTGTCGTCGCTGGCCGTGATCTGTTCCTCCGCCCACTTCAACGGGCCGGGGCCCTGGCAGGAGCGGGCCGCGCGGGTCCGCCGCGAGGGGCTGGCGGAACTCGCCCGGACCGCGAACGACCGCTGGTTCACCCCCGGGTTCACCGCACCGGAGCTGATCGCCGACCATCGCGCCGCCGACCCGGGGGCGTACGCCGCGTGCTGCGACGCGCTCGCCGCCTTCGATCTGCGCGAGCGCCTCCCGGAGATCGCCGTGCGGACCCTGCTGATCGCCGGGCGCCGGGATCCCGCGACTCCCCCCGCGCATCTGCGGGAGATCGCGGACGCGGTGCCGGACGCGACGCTGGTCGAACTCGCGGGCGCCTCGCATCTCGCGCCCGCCGAGTGCCCCGGGGCCGTGCTGAGCGCGCTGCGGGCCCACCTCGACGGCGCGGCCGGACGGGGCATGGCGGTGCGGCGCGAGGTCCTCGGGGACGCGCACGTGGACCGGGCGCAGGCGCGGCAGACCGCGTTCACCGCGCGCTACCAGGACTTCATCTCCCGCTACGCCTGGGGCGAGATCTGGACCGACCCGACGCTGAGCCGCCGCGAGCGCAGCATGATCACGCTGACCGCGCTGGTGGCCCGCGGCCACGACGAGGAACTGGCCATGCACGTCAGGGCTGCCCGCCGCAACGGGCTGACCCCGGACGAGATCGGGGCCGTCCTCCTCCAGACGGCCGTCTACTGCGGAGTCCCGGCGGCGAACTCGGCGTTCGCCACGGCCCAACGGGTCCTGGCCGAGGAGTCCGTCGCGGGCGCCCCGGACCCCGCCCGGGACGATTCCGACTGAGCCACGACGGGCCGGCGGCGCCCCCGTCCCGCGCGGACGGCGAACCCGTCGGTGCGAACCGCCGGGGTGGTCCCGCCGGGCGGTCCGGGCCCGCCGCTGTCGTTGCTACCGCCGGGTCTGGCCGGGCACCAGGCCCACCTGGGGTGCGCCCAGGCCCTGAAGGGCCTGCTGCGCCTTGTCGGTCAGGGCGTCCGCGCCGCAGGAACGCGCCAGTGTCAGGCCCCGGCTGAGCTCGGAGACCGAGCGGGACAGGATGCCGTACTCGACGCGGGCGGCCGCGTGTTCGTACTGGCAGGGCGAGGAATCCAGGTAGGTGACCGCCTGCTGGGCGAGCCGGACCGCGCGCTGGCCGGTCTCCAGGGCGGCGGCGCAGCGCAGGGCCTCGCCGATCGCGGTGTCGGTGCCGAAGCGCTCGGCCTGGCGGCGCGCCTCGGTGGCGAGCCGGGCCGCGCGGGCCGGGTCCTCGACGGCGAGGGCACGGGCGAGGTCGACGGCCCAGGGGACCATCACCGGGTTCAGATGACCCCGCGCGGCGGCCGCCTTCTCGGCCTGCTCCAGTTCGTTGACGCCGTCCTTGACGCGGCCGACTGCGAGCAGCAGCCGGCCGCGCACCGAGCGGGGGTCGGGCAGCACGATCGTCGACGGGTAGGGCGGGGCGAAGCCGTACTGCTCGGCGACCTCCCACGCCTCGGCGACATGCCCGCGCACGAGCAGCGTGTCGACGAGGTTGCAGGTCGCCGACCAGTACAGCGGCAGGCCGCGGCCGACGCGTTCGGCGATGCGCAGGGACTCCCTCAGGGACTCCTCCGCCTCCTTCAGCCGCCCCCGGCGGCGCAGTCCCAGTCCGAGGTAGGCGTGGGCGAGCGCGAGGTGGCCTCCGCTCCAGCCGGCGGAGACGTAGGCGCGCAGGGCCTCGTTGAAGAGGGCGTCGGCGCGGTCGAGCCGGTCGGTGTAGGCGTAGGAGCTGGCCAGCATCATCAGCAGTTCGATGCCCCACTCCTGGTCGGTCCAGCCGAGACCGGGGGCGAGGCGGCCGTTGACCAGGGCGCGGTCGCAGAACTCGACGACCTCCTCGGCGTTCTCGCCGTGGGTCATGGCGTCGAAGCCGCGCAGGATGAGCAGGGCGCGCTCGGCGTTGTCGCGGCCGGCGCAGGTCGCGACGAGGGCGGCGAGCTTCTCGGAGCCGTGCGGCGAGGTGGGCTCGCCGGCGTTCACGCCCTCCCACATGAACTGCACGGCCTGGAGCCGCAGCCGCGCCGGACCGGGGGCGAGCCGGGCGACCTCCGCCTCGACCGTGCGGACGGCCTCCTCCAGCTGGTCGTTGTGCAGCAGCGCCTGGGACAGGCGGTAGACGGCGTCGACGCGCAGGTCGCCGTCGAGGCCCGGCAGGGACAGGGCCGTGCGCAGGTGCTCGATGGTCTTGGCGGGTGCGGTGAGGAGCGTGGCGCAGCCCAGTTCGTAGAGCACGCTCGCGTGGGCGTCGGGCACGGGCGGTTCCCGCAGGGCCCGCTCCAGGCAGCGGCGGGCCGCGTCGGGGGCGCCGACGGCCAGGTGTTCGCGGGCGGCTTCGCGCAGCTGCTCGACGAGTTCCTCGTCGCCCTCCGCGTGCACCTGGAGCAGATGCCGGGAGGCGGCCGCGAGCCCCTTGCCGGCGTCGGTGACGACCTGGGCGGCGATGCCGTGCATCGCGGTGCGCAGGCCGCCGGGGATCGAGTCGTAGACGGCGGTGGCGATCAGCGGGTGGACGAACTCCAGGTCGCCGTCGTCCGCGGGGACGGCGCCGGGGTCGGGCTCGGTGAGGATGCGGGCGTTGCGCAGCAGTTCGGCGCAGCGCACCGCTTCGTCGCGGCCGAGTCCGGCGAGCCGGGCGGCCTGGGCGACGGAGATGTCGGCGCCGAGGATCGCGGCCGCCATGGCGAACTTGGTGGCGTCGACGCCGAGTTTCTCGAGGCGGTCGACGAGCCCGCCGCCCCGGGCCGCGCGGTTGAGGGGGCGCAGTTCGGTGGCCGAGGACTCGCTGGGCGCCAGGTCGCTGTCGCGGACCTTGGCGAGGAGTTCGACGGTCTCGTACGGGTTGCCGTCCGTGACCGCCCACACCTCGCGGCAGAAGGCGGCGTCGGCGTGCTCGCCGAGGGTGGCGCGGGTGAGGCCCGCGACCGCGGCCGGGGTCAGGGCGCTGAGGCTGGTGACGGAGCGGCCCGCGGCCTCGCCGACGGCGTCGAGGTGGCGGGCCGCGTCGCCCTTGACCTCGCCGGGCCTGCGGGCCACGACGACCAGGACGGACAGCTCGTCGAGTCGTTCGACGAACGCGGCGAGCCAGCGCAGGCTCTCCTGGTCGCCCCAGTGCGCGTCGTCGATCAGCAGGACGAGCGGGTAGTCCCCGCGGGCCAGCCTGGTCACGGCCGCGACGAGGCCGTCGCACACGCCCTGCGGGTCGGCGTGGCCCTCGCCGGGCTCCGCGATGCCGAGGGCGGGGCCGGCGATGTCGTACCAGTCGCCGAGGTACTCGCGGGCCTCCTCGGGGTGCAGCGACAGCAGCGCGGGCTGCAACAACTGCCGTACCACGTTGAAGGGGACGGACCGCAGTGTCTCGCCGCCGCGGGCCGACCACACCGAGCAGCCGCGGGCCTCGGCGATGCGACGGGTCTCGGCCAGCAACGCGGTCTTGCCGAAGCCGGCCTCGCCCCGGAGCACCAGCAGGTGACCCGAGGAGGACCGGTCGGCGCAGAGCCTGTCCACCGCCCGCGCGATGGAGGCGACTTCCTCGTCGCGCTCCCACAGGGGAGCCGAGGCGGCCGCCGTCGGCCTGACCTCCGTCATCCCGCTACCTCCCCATGTCGCCCGAACGACGTACCGACGTCGAGCGTAGCCCGCCGCGGGTCCGCGTGGAGGGTGGTCCGCGCAGGTCCCGCTCCACGGGTGACGGCCGACGGCCCGGGAGGCACCGGCGGGCCTGCACAAGTGCCTCCACGGCGTCAACAGCGTGTGTCGCGCATCGAATTGACGTCGAAAACACGCCACAACGGTGCGGGGCGTCGTGGGCGGATCCGCATGCGGCGGCCGCCCTCTCATCCGGCTTTCACCGACGCCTCATACGGTGGGGGTATGACGCAGGTGACTCCTCCCGGGTGGTATCCCGACCCGGGGCAGACGAATGACGGTCCAGCCACCGAACGCTGGTGGGACGGCAAGGCGTGGACGGACCAGACCCGCGCCGCGGGTTCGGCCGCCGCATGGGGTCCGCCGGCGCAGGGCCCGGCCGACGGCGCATATCCGGCATACCCGGGCCAGGCGGCCCATCACGGTCCGTCGGCCCCTCCCGGACAGCCCGGCCCTACGGCCCACCCCGGCCAGCCCGGTTACGCGGGGTATCCGGGATATCCCGGATACCCGGGGCAGCCCGGATACCCGGGGCAGCCGGCGACGCCGCAGGGCGCGGGCGGCCGGCGCGGGCTGCGCACGGGGATAGCCGTGGCCGTGGCCGTCGCCGTCCTGGCCAGCATCGGGGTGGGCGTGTACGCGCTGGCCCGCGACGACGGCTCGGGCGGCGGCGGCACGGCCCAGGGGCCGGGCGGTCCCGGAGGCGCGGGCGGCCAGGACGGCGGTCCCTTCGGCGGGTCCGGCGGGTCCGGCGGTCCGGGCGGATCCGGCGGCGGCTCCCCCTCGCCCGGGGAGTCCGAGGCGCCGAAGATCAGGAGCGGTTCGGTGACGGACGCCCTGAACGGGATCAGCATCCCGATCCCGGCCGGCTGGGCGGGCCAGGAGATGCGAGCGGGCGCGCAGGTGACGTCGGACTCCTCCTACAAGTGCCCGGGCGACACCTCCAAGACCTGCACCAAGGGAGGCGTGTACTCGGCGCCCGCCGAGGCGCTCAAGGCCAAGGGCGACACCGCCGAGGCGGTCGCGAAGGCGGACATCGCGGCCAACGCCGAGGAGTCGTACGGCGGCACGACGTACGGCGCCATCACCTCGCACCAGGTGCTCGCCTCGAAGGCGGTCACGGTGGCCGGGCAGAAGGGCTACCTGGTGCGCTGGAAGGCGGTCACCAGCAAGGGCGCGGACGGCTATGTGCAGTCGCTGGCCTTCCCGGCGCCGGCCGACACCAAGCGGCTGGTGGTGCTGCGCTTCGGCCTCGACGCCGACCAGAGCCCGGCCGTCATCGACACCATCACGAAGGGCATCGCGGTCGCGAAGGGCGGCGGCGCCGGACAGGACGTCTGAGCGGGCTCCGGCCCGGGACACATGGGCCGGGCGGGGCGCCCTCCGCTCAAGGGGCCCCGCCCGGCCGGGGGTGCGCGCCGCCCCCGTCCCCACGGTGCGGCGCGAGACAGGTCGCCGTCCGGTCATCCCGAGGACGGCGGCCTGAGTTCTGTGTCGGGCCCTACTCGAGGCCCAGTGCCGGCAGCACGGCGGCCTCCACGAAGCGGACCAGGTACTCCTGGTCCGCGTACTCCCCGTCCACGACGGGACGCGCCCGGATCACCCCGAACATCTGCGCCGGGACGTACTCCAGCGCCGGGTGGCCGCGCGGCACCTCGCCGCGTTCGACACCGCGCCGCAGGATCTCGCGCAGCGCCGCGATCTCGGGGTCGATGAGCGCCTCCCGCAGCGCCTTCGCGAGCTCCTCGTCGCCCGTGACGGCGTGCCCGAGGGCCTGGAGCAGCTTGGAGTCGTTGGTCGACCAGCGGCCCGTGGCCCGGGCGGCCTCGCGCAGGTCCTCGGCGAGCGACCCGGTGTCGATGCCGGCGAGCCGGGCCCGGCGGCGCGAGCGCAGGGCGGCCACCACGAACTGGGGCTTGGTCTTCCACTGCCGGTAGAGCGTGGACTTGCTGCACCGGGTGCTGGCGGCGACGCCCTCCATGGTGACGGCCTCGTAACCGCACTCGCGGACCTGGTTCAGGACGGCGTCGAAGAACTCCTGCTCACGCTCGGGCGTGATCTTGGAGCGGCGCGTGGCGGCGACCGACTCGGGTCCGTCCGCGTCCTGCGACGTCATCTGCTGTTCCTCCCTGGTCCGCTTGCGCTCCGGCCGGTGCGCCGGAGGTCCGGGCGAGCCCGGTCTCCAGTGTGGCGCACATCAATCGATACGCCAGTGTACCGGTACGCGTCCGTATCGGTACACTGACGTATCGGTACGACATCGTATCGATGGTGCATGCACGGGTCACGAGCGCGGCAGCACCACTCACCGCACCACACCGTCAGCGAAGGGGCCGGGGGATGAATGCCCGCACCGAGCCTGCACAAGCGGAGCCGGCCACACCGGCCAGGCCGCCCGTAGTCCGCGAGTTCCTGCTGGTCGCAGGGCTCTTCCTCGTCTACAAGGTCGGCCGGCAGCTGGCCGCCGGCCACACCGGCGAGGCCTTCCGCGACGCCCATGACGTGTGGCGCCTCGAACGGTGGCTGCGGCTGCCCGACGAGGGCACGGTGCAGTCCCTGCTCCTGCACGGCGACGCCCTGGCCAAGGTCGCCAACACCTACTACGCGACCGTGCACTTCCCCGCCACGCTGGCGTTCCTGGTCTGGCTGTACCTGCGCCGCCCGGCGCACTACGTCTGGGCGCGCCGGGTGCTGGCCGCGGTCACCGCCGCCGCCCTGGTGCTGCATCTGGCGTTCCCGCTGGCCCCGCCGCGGATGCTCGCGGCGACCGGGCTGGTCGACACCGCGCGCGTCTACGGACCGTCGGTGTACGGCCCGCCGCAGACGGACCAGCTGTCCAACCAGTTCGCGGCCATGCCCTCGCTCCACTTCGGCTGGGCCCTGATGGTCGCGATCGGCCTGATGGCCGCCACCCGGTCCCGATGGCGCGGGCTGTGGCTGCTGCACCCGCTGCTGACCCTCCTCGTGATCGTGGGCACCGCCAACCACTACTGGCTCGACGCCGTCGCGGCCGCCGTCCTGCTCGGCGCCGCCCTCCTGCTGATCCACGCCCCCCGGCGCACGGCCACCACCTCCGGACACGAGGCGCACCCCCTCGTCGCCGCCGAGGAAGCGCCGGTCCTGGTCGGAGCCGGCCGATGAACGCCACACTGACGGCCGTCGTCCTCTCGCTCTTCTCGGCCGTCGCCTACGCGGCCGCCGCCGTCGCCCAGGAACGGCTGGCCTCCCGGCATCCCGGCGCCGGCCTGCTGCGCCTGATCGCCAGCGGGGCCTGGTGGTGGTCGGTGGGGCTGAACGCCGCCGCCGCGCTGCTGCACGTCGTCGCGCTCAAGTACGGCCCGCTCACCGTGGTGCAGCCGCTCGGCGCGCTCACCCTGGTCGCGGCGGTGCCGATGGGCGCGCGGGTGGCCGGGCGCCGGGTCGGCGCCGCCGAGTGGCGGGGCATCGCCTTCACCCTGGCCGGCCTGGCCGCGATCCTGGTCACCGCGTCGGGGCCGGCCCCGGAGGACGTGCTGAGCCTGCCGGAGGCCGTCGCCGTGGCGGGGGCGACGGCGACGCTGATCGGGCTGCTGGCCCGGCGCGGCGCCAGGCCCGGACTGCGGCACGCGACCGCCTCCGGTTTCGCCTCGGGCGTCGCCTCGGCGCTCACCCAGACCGTGACGGTGGCCGCCACGGACCCCTCGGGCTCGCCGTTGAGCCCGCAGGTGATCGGCGTGGCGCTGCTGGTCGCGGCCTTCGCCGCGGGCGGACTGCTCCTGTCCCAGACCGCCTACCGGGACGGCCTCGGCGCTCCCCTGGCGATGGTCACCCTGGCCAACCCGGTCGCCGCCGCGGCCATCGGCCTCGCGCTGCTCGGCGAACGGCTCCAGGGCGGCCCCGCCGGGGTGCTCCTCGCACTGGCGGGAGCCGGGCTGGCGGGCTGGGGCGTGGTGCTGCTGTCGCGGGCCGCGCCGCACCCGGCGGCCGTCGACGCCCACGACCGTCCCGTCGTCGACGACGAGGACCACCCGGTGGCGGCGGTGCTGGCGCTGAGGCCGGAGACCGCCTCGGCCGAACCGGCGCTGCTGCCGCGGCCGGCGAACGGACCGGAGCACCTGACACCGCTGTAGCGCCACGCACGCGGGGGCCGCCCTCCCGAAGGAGGACGGCCCCCGTTCTGTGCCCGTGAGGACGTCAGCCCAGGCCGCGCGCGTCCTGCTTGAGCGCGGTGTCCACGGTCAGCGCCGTGGCGACGACCAGGCTGAGCAGCGGCTCGGGCAGCTGGTAGTGGATCTGGAGGACGTAGTTGTCCGCCGTGGTGAACATGGTCTTGGCGAGGCCTTCCCAGGTCTTGGTGATCCGGGCGACCTCGTTGTCCGCGTGGTCGACGATCGCGAAGTTCCAGGCCCGCCAGTTCTCCGCCTTGATCGCCCCGACCTTCTGGCCGCCCGCCTCGATCGAGAAGTTGATCTTCCCGAAGACGTTCTGCTGGACGATCTCGCCGACGGGCTGACCGTCGGGCCGGGTCACGACGACCCTCGACTTGAAGATCTTCGCCGGCCGGGTCAGCAGGAGCACGGGACGCTCGTGGGCGTCACGGATCTCCAGACGGTGCGTCAGGTACTGGTCGATGCTGCCGAGGAAGCGGACGATCTTGCGCAGCGTGCTCTGGCCGACCTGCACCACCGAGCCGAGCTGGCTGCCCTGCTGGTCCATGACCTTGTACTCGTTGGTCAGCTCGATGAGCTTGGCCTTCTGGTTCACCACCAGCACGGGCTCGCTGAACAGCGTGCCGCCGCCGGGGCCGCTCGGCGCGACCCCGGCCTGCTGCTGCACCTGGCGCTGCACCCGCTGGTCCGGGCCCGCCTGCGGCGGAACCTGGGGCGCGCCCTGGCCCTTGGCGTCGGCGTGGGTGTGCTCGGTCCACTGGGCGCCGTCAAAGTAGCGCAGGGTCTGGGACGCCCCGTTGGGATCCGGGTACCAGCCTGCAGGTGTGTTCGAATGCGTGGTCACCGGGGCACACTATCCCGAGCCCGACGGGAGCGGACCTGCCCCGGCAGGGCGGGATGCGGCACGCAGACGCCCCGCCGAGGCCCGCAACGGGTCATTGCGTGACGATCGCCGGGTCGCTGACCCCCGGCCGCCCGTTCTCGACATGGCCGGCGAACCGCCTGAGGAACGCCCGGTCGGCGGTCGAGGTGACCGTGAGGTCGTACCAGCGCCGGCTCGCGTGCAGGTCCACGGTGCGCTTGAGGACGGCGCCGGGCCGCAGCCTGACGGTCGTGGTCCGTCCGCCGTAGCCGTCGGCGACCTTCAACTCCACCGTGCCCTTGCCCCGGTGGGTGAAGACGAGCTCGACGCAGTCGCCGGCGTGCCGCGCGACCACCTCGGGCCCGGTCGTCTTCCCCGCCGACTTGAACACGCGCAGGAACCCGTTGGGGCCGTGCACGGTCAGGTCGTGCGAGCCGCCCGAGTACGCCGAGTTCCACGTGTCGGAGACGGTCGCGCCCGCCCCGGTGGTGTAACTCCACGGACCGTCGGCGCGGTTGCCGGAGGTCACCAGGAAGGCCGCGCCGGCCTTGGCGCCGGAGGCGAAGGTGAGGGTCAGGGTCCCGGCCGCCGCGTCCACCGAACCGTCCACCTGGGGCGCGTACCTGAGCGGACGGGTGGGGCGTGCGCCGCGCTCCTGCTTCGGCAGCACGGGGTGGGCCGGCGGGGTGGGCACGTAGTCGGGGTGACGCTCGCGGTCCGGGGGCCGGTAGCCGTCGGTGCCGGGCAGCGTCACCGGCCGGGCGTCCGTGCGGGAGAAGTCGAACGCGGCGGTCAGGTCGCCGCAGACCGCACGCCGCCACGGCGAGATGTTCGGCTCGTGCACACCGAAGCGGCGCTCCATGAACCGGATGACCGAGGTGTGGTCGAGCGTCTCGGAGCAGACGTAACCGCCCTTGCTCCACGGGGAGACGACCAGCATGGGCACCCGCTGCCCGAGCCCGTAGGGGCCGGCGGGGTGAGCGGCGTCGCCCGGGAAGACGTCCGGTCCGACGTCGACCGTGGAGCGGCCCTGGGCGGCCGAGGCCGGCGGGAAGGGCGGCACCAGGTGGTCGAAGAAGCCGTCGTTCTCGTCGTAGGTGACGAAGAGAGCCGTCTTCGCCCACACCTCGGGGTCGGCCGTGAGCGCGTCCAGGACCTGGGAGACGTACCAGGCGCCGTAGTTGGCGGGCCAGTTGGGGTGCTCGGTGAAGGCCTCGGGGGCGACGATCCAGGAGACCTGGGGCAGCCTGCCGCCCTTGACGTCCGCCTTGAGCTGCTCGAAGTAGCCCTCGCCGGTGCGCGCGTCGGTGCCGGTGCGGGCCTTGTCGTGGAGCGGGTCCCCGGGCTGGGCGTTCTGGTACTGCTTGAAGTACAGCAGCGAGTTGTCGCCGTAGTTGCCGCGGTAGGCGTCCTGGATCCAGCCCCAGCCGCCCTTGGCGTCCAGCCCGTCGCCGACGTCCTGGTAGATCTTCCAGGAGACCCCGGCCCGCTCCAGGCGTTCGGGGTACGTGGTCCAGCTGTACCCGGCCTCGTCGTTGCCGAGGACCGGCCCGCCGCCCTTGCCGTCGTTGCCGGTGTACCCCGTCCACAGGTAGTACCGGTTCGGGTCGGTGGAGCCGATGAAGGAGCAGTGGTAGGCGTCGCAGACGGTGAACGCGTCGGCCAGCGCGTAGTGGAAGGGGATGTCCTCACGGGTCAGGTACGCCATGGTCGTGGCGCTCTTGGCGGGCACCCACTTGTCGTACTTGCCGCCGTTGAAGGCGGCGTGCCCGTCGTTCCAGCCGTGCGGCAGGTCCTGGAGGAAGGCGAGGCCCAGGTCGTCGGCCTCGGGACGGAACGGAAGGACGTCCTTGCCCGCGGCGTCCGGCTGGTGCCAGACGGACCTGCCGTTCGCGAGGGTGACCGGACGCGGGTCGCCGAAGCCTCTGACGCCGCGCAGCGTGCCGAAGTAGTGGTCGAAGGACCGGTTCTCCTGCATGAGGACGACGATGTGCTCGACGTCCTCGATCGACCCCGTGCGATGGTTGGCGGGCAGCGCCGCGGCGCGTTCCACGCTGCTGGACAGCGCGGTGAACGCCGTCGTGGCGCCCGCGAGTTGGAGAAAGCGTCGCCGGTTGACTTCGGACATGGGTGAGGCACCTCTCGTACGGAAGGGTTCTGCCGGCCGGTTCGTGACGGGATGCGCGCGCAAGGAGTTTCGCAAGGGCGCCGAACGTCAGGGAAGGGTCGGATGACGTCCATGTGAAAGTCGCCGGTACGCGGGATGTGCGACGGGCCAAGAGACCCCCGAGCAGGCGCCGCGCGCCGGACGCGCGCCTTCCGCCCGGCGCGCGGGAGAACGCTCCTTCCGTGAGGCGGAAGCCCTGTTGCGCCCGGGTAAGCGCCGTTCGCACGATGTCGCCACCACACCGAGACGGGAGCCGCACCGATGCCTCACACCACCGCCTTCGCCAGGAACCAGTGGTACGTCGCCGCCTACAGCCACGAGGTCGGGCGTGAGGAGCTGCTCGGCCGGACGATCCTCGGCGAGCCGCTGGTCTTCTACCGCACGCGGGAGGACGGCACGCCCGTCGCGCTCCACGACCGGTGCGTGCACCGCAGGTTCCCGCTCTCCGAGAGCCGGCTCGACGGCGACCGCATCGTGTGCGGCTACCACGGCTTCACGTACGACACGACCGGCGCCTGCGTGTACGTGCCGGGCCAGAAGCGCATCCCGCGCACCGCGCGCGTGACGGCGTACCCGGTCGTCGAGCAGGACTCCCTGGTGTGGGTGTGGATCGGCGACCCGTCCCTCGCCGATCCCCGGACCCTCCCGCGCGCCCGGCACCTCGACTCCCCCGGCTGGACGACCGTGCGCGGAATGGAGCCCATCGACGCCGACTACGGGCTCCTCGTCGACAACCTCCTCGACCTCTCCCACGAGACGTACCTGCACGGCGGGTACATAGGCACCCCGGAGGTCGCCGAGACGCCGATCACCACGGAGGTCGACGAGGGCGCGGGGATCGTGCGGGTCAGCCGGCACATGGACGACGCCGAGTGCCCGCCGTTCTACGCCCGCTCCACCGGCATCGAGGGGCGCATCACCCGCTGGCAGGACATCGAGTACCACGCGCCCTGTCTGTACCTCCTGCACAGCCGCATCGCACCGGTCGGCGTCCTGCCCGAGGCCGACGGCAGCGACCCGAACGGCTTCCACACCGAGATCACCTACGCCATCACGCCGTCCGCCGAGGGCAGGGTGTACGACTTCTGGATGGTCTCGCGGGACTGGGCGACGGACGACGCCGAGGTCACCGAGTTCCTGCGGGGCAACAACCACACGGTGGTCATGCAGGACGTCGACGCGCTCAACCTCCTTCAGCGCACGCTCGGTTCGGAGCGCTCCGGGTACCAGGAGCTGAGCATCAACATCGACACCGGCGGTCTGGCCGCCCGCCGCATCCTCGCCCGGCTGGCGGAGGAGGGCGACAAGCCGGTGGAGAAGATCTCGTGAGCACCGGCGACACCGGCGAGATCTACCGCGTGGACTGGCTGCCGGGCACGGACGTCCTGCACGGCACCTGCCACTGCGGCGCCGAGCACACCGCGCAGGACCCGATCGAGATGTGGGAGTGGATGCTCGGCCACCCCGAGGGACACCGGCCGCGGGGAGACGCCTCATGAGCGAGCTGTACGAGACCGAACTCGTCGTCGAGCGACGGGAGTTCGCCGCGGACGGGGTGCTCGCCCTCACCCTGCGCCATCCCCTGGGCGAGCCGCTGCCCGTCTGGGAGCCCGGCGCCCATGTCGACGTCGTCCTCGGGCCGGGCCTGGAACGGCAGTACTCGCTGTGCGGCGATCCGGCCGACCGCGCCGCCTGGCGCATCGCGGTGCTGCGCGAGACGGCCGGGCGGGGCGGCTCCGTCCGGGTGCACGAGCAGGTCCGGCAGGGCGACAAGGTCGGGGTGCGCGGTCCGCGCAACCATTTCGCCCTGCGCCCGGCGCCCCGGTACCGCTTCATCGCGGGCGGCATCGGCATCACCCCCCTGCTGCCGATGCTGGCCGCGGCCGAGGCGGCGGGCGCCGAGTGGAGCCTCCTCTACGGCGGCCGCACCCGCGCGTCCATGGCCTTCACCGGAGAGCTCGCGGCCTACGGCGACCGGGTCACCGTCGTCCCGCAGGACGAGGCCGGACTGCTCGACCTCGGTCCGGCCCTCGACGCGCTGCCCGCGGACGCCCTCGTCTACTGCTGCGGCCCCGGCCCGCTGCTCGACGCGGTGGAGGAGCGCTGCCCGCCCGCCGCCCTGCGGGTCGAGCGGTTCCAGGCCAAGGAGCAACCGGTCGCCGGGGAGCGGGAGTTCGAGGTCGAACTGGCGCGCAGTGGCCGCACCCTCACCGTCGCGCCGGGCGTCTCGGTGCTGGACGCCGTGCGGGCGGCGGGCGTCCAGGTGCTCTATTCGTGCGCCGAGGGGACGTGCGGCACCTGCGAGACCGACGTGCTGGACGGCACTCCGGAGCACCGGGACTGCGTGCTCAGCACCGAGGAACGGGAGTCCGGGGAGACGATGATGATCTGTGTGTCGCGGTGCCGGGGCGAAAGGCTGGTGCTGGATCTGTGACCTGGCGCGAGCGCGCCCGGGCGGTCGACCGGCCGGGCGCCGTCGGCGACCTGAACGCCGACGGTGCCCGGCCCGGCCGGACGGGGGCCCCTCGCGGAGCGAGCCCGGTGGAGCGGCACACGGAAGCTCGGCCGGCGCTCGGCGAACGGCCGGCGGGCGTCGGCCCGAACAACCCGACGGGCCGGGCGAGATGCGGCGATGTGACCTGACGGCGCCACGGCGCCTGGCGGGGTGGGGTGGGTCGCCGACGGGGGAAGGTCGGGGGCCGACGGGGCTTCGGCGGGAGCCGCAGGGCGCCCTGCCGGTGGACGGTGTCGCGCGGCGGCGACAGGGACGGGGGACGGGAGGCCGACGGCGGCGGCTTCGAGGGGTGGGGCCCCGGCGCGGTCAGCCCGCCGGGGGCGGGACCACGCTGAGATGGCTCGCGCCCCGGCGCACGCCGCGCGCCCTGCGGGGCGCGGCCGCCGGACGCGCCTCGCGCAGCACCATGGTCAGCCGGGTGTATCCCAGGTCCCGCAGGGTTCTGGGGGTCTCGCCCACGATGCGGCACTCCGTGGCGCCCCAGCGGGGGTCGGGATGCAGGAGCGGGCGGACCGCCCCGTCGTGCTCGACGGCGCCCTCACCGACCGCGCGGACCCAGTGCGGCAGCCCGTGCCGGTAGGCGGCCTCCATGATGGGATCCTGGGCGATCTCGCGGCGGATCGCCTGTAGCACGTGGTCGTGCGCGTGGGCTTCCACGGCCGCGGCGAAGCCGGCGAGCATCGGCAGGCACCAGCCGGCCTCGTGGTCGCCGAGCACCGCGGGCGCGTCCGGATGGAACAGGACGAACCGCAGGAAGTTGTCGGTCGGGTGCGCCGTCGGGTGCGCACTCACGTCGCGGAAAAGTGACGCGAAAGCGGCGTTGGACAGGACCACGTCCCAGCGGTGGTCGAGCACGACGGACGGGAAGGGGACGGCCTCCAGCAGTGCGGCGTAGTCCTGTAGATACGCCTGGGCCTCGGGACTCTCGGGGACGGGCCGCGGTGCGGACCGCTGCCCTCCTGCCTGATATGCCATCGGGAGGTCACCCCTCTTGCCTCTGCGGCCTTCACGCGGCGCCCCGATCCTGATGCCCGGACACGAGGCGTGTCAACTATCGTGGCATTCCGTGGTCGTTGACGGCTGAAATTGGCCACAGTTGTGGCGAGACCTGGATGTGAGTTCGAAAGACCCGCTACTCTCCACGCAGTTCACGGCGACCGTCCGTGTCGGCGATCGTGTGCCTGTGAGAGGGACGTGAGAGACCTAGGAGAGCTGTCGGTGGCGGAGGATGGCTTCGAGGTTCCGGGCGCCGCGGCGACGGTGCTGCTGTCGGCCGTCGTCGCCCGTGTCGCCGCGCTCGCCGACCGGCTGGGCGTCCCGCACGCGGAGGTCTTCGCCACGGGGCGGCTGTCCGTCGCCTCCGGGGTCCCGGAGTCCGTGGTCAAGGCCCTGCTCAGCGGCCGGCCCGCCGGGGAGCCCGACGTCCAGGCCCGTTTCCTTCAGCGCCTGGGCCTGTTGCGCCGTACGCGGCTCAAGCCCGACGGCCGCAAGTACACCCAGCAGGAGATAGCCGACGGCGCCGGCATGTCGCGCCAGCAGGCGGGCGCCCTCATCAACGGCGACCGGCGCCCCACGATGGAGCACTGCGACGCCCTCCAGAGGTTCTTCCGCGTGCACGCCGGGTTCCTCACGGCCGAGGACCCGGAGGCGCTTTCGGGCGCCTTGCAGCACACCGAGCAGGAGCTGCTGCAAAAGCTCGCCGCGCGCGAGGCGGCCGCGGCCGCCGAGGACCCGCTGGAGCGCCTGTTGCAGGACCACGGCGTGCGCGGGATCGCGTGGCGGGCGGCCCAGCTGCCCACCGACCAGCACCGCGACAAGGTCGCCGAGTGGCTGGACATGCTCCTGGAGAGCGTGAAGCGGCCCGAGTCGTGATCCGGGGGAGAAGCGTGAACATCGCCAAGGAAATGCGCCGCCTCAGCGGCGAGCTGGTCTCTGAGCTGACCCTCCCGGCTCCCTCGGCGCCGGCCGACCTGTACACCGCCCTGTGCGACGGGATGAGCAGACGGCGCGGCCGCCCGGTCCACTTCCGCATGGCGTCCTTCCCCGCCGACACCGCGAGCGGGCTGTGGCTCGACATGGCCGACCAGGACCTGGTCGTCATCGAGGAACGCACCGCCCCCGACCACCAGTTGGTGATCCTGGGTCACGAGTTGTGGCACATGAAGGCGGGCCACTGCAGCCATCACGTCGAGGGCGCCGCGGTCGCGGCCCGTTTACTCAGCGACGGAGCCGACCTCCAGGCGACCGTGCGCAGCGTCGCCGCGCGCACCCGCTTCGATCTGGCCGACGAACGGCAGGCCGAGACGTTCGGACTCCTCCTGGCCAGCAAGTGCCGCGCCTGGCTGCCCGGTTCGGCGCCGCGCGGCCGAGGCCAGCGGGACCACCTGGCGGGCCGGATCGAGGCGTCGCTCGGGTATCTCGGCCCCCAGAGCTGACCGACCGGGCCCCCGCCGGCGCGGCCGTGCGCCACCGCGCTCGCCCACGCCGTCGCCGACCCCCGGATGTGGATGCGGACACCGCACCGGCACCGGCACCGGCACCGGCACCATCGTCGACGCCGGATGAGGCCGGATGAGGCCGGGACCGATCTGCCCAACACCGGGGTGACGCCGTCACGTGGACGCGCACCGGCACCAACTCCGGCCGCCCCGCAGAAGGCGGACCGGACCGACGCCGGGAAGCACCCTCCTCCCCCTCGCCCCAGGGGGCTGAAACCGCTCGGGAGCGCTGACACCGCCCGAGGCGGGTCGCACCGCAATGCGTCGACCACTCGATCGGCCTCCGCTCCCCGGGCCGTCGCCGCTGCCGCCGAAAACTCTTCGCAGCGGCGAGAATCCGTTCCCCGGAGGGGACTTCGCGACGCGACCGCTTCCGCTGAGCGGGCGAACCGACGCGCTGCGCGGCCGGATTGTCAGTGGTGGGCGGCAAGCTGGGAAGTGCGCCGCCGCACGGGGGCGTACGCGCCGTCGGGGCGCGTGGGAGACGACGCCGACACGGGGAGAGCCGACCGATGCCCACAGCCGTACTGACCGACCGCGAGCGCACCGCCGTGCAGGCCTACCTGAGGCTGCTGCACACCGTACGAGCCGCCTTCGGCGACGAGGAAGGCCGGGAGGGCGCCCACGGCTCCGGCGCACCGCACGACCGGCGGCCGCCCGTGGTGCCGCCCGCCGTGCTGGCCGAGGCGGAACGGGCCCTGGCGGACGCCGGGCTGACGGGCAACGAGGAGGAGTTCTTCCGGCTGCTGCACAGCTGGTGCCCCGGCACGTGACCGTCGGGCGCGCGTGACCGCCGGCCCGGGCCGGCCGGCTGGGCCGTAGCGGCCGTAGCGGCCGTACCGGGCCGCCTCAGCCGTGCCGGACCGTCACGGCCGTCGCCACCAGGCCCCGCCGGACGATCCAGCGGCCGTCGAAGTGCCCGACCCGCCGCCCGCCCACCATCGGCCCGGGCACGAGCAGGCGGGCCCGGAAGGTCCCCTGCGGGCCCGTGCCGGGACCGGCGGCCACCGGCGTGAGGTCGATGTCGGCCTCGCTGAAGTCCAGCCACGCACGGGTGAGGGGGAACCACGCCTTGTAGACGGACTCCTTGGCGCTGAACAACAGCCGGTCCCAGTGCACGTCCGGACGTTCCACGGCCAGGCGCGCGTGCCGGGCCGTCTCGGCGGGCAGGGCGACGGCGGCGAGCACGCCCTCCGGAAGGGGGGCGTGCGGTTCGGCGTCGATGCCGAGGGATGCGAGGTCGTCGGCGCGGACCAGCGCGGCGGCGCCGTAGCCCTCGCAGTGGGTCATGCTGCCCGTCACGCCGTCGGGCCACTGCGGCGCGCCGCGCTCGCCGGGCAGCACGGGCTGCGGGGGCACGCCGAGCTTGTCCATCGCCCGCCGGGCGCAGGCGCGTACGACGGTGAACTCGCGACGGCGCTTGTCCACCGCCTGCGTCAGCAACGCCTCCTCCTGGGGGTAGAGCGGCGCGTCGCCGAACTCGCGCTCGCCCTCCTCGCCGAAGGCTTCCACGGCCACCACGGACCCGGGCAACAGTTCGCCGATCACCGGGCCTGCGCCTCCCCCGGCTCCGCGGGCAGGATGCGTCGCAGTCGGCCCGGCGGCTGGGGGCGCCCCCGCCACTCCCGGGGGTAGCCCACCGACACCTCCTCGAAGCGGACGCCGTCCTGCCAGGTGGTCCGCGGGATGTGCAGGTGGCCGTAGACCATGGCGGCGAGACGGAAGCGGCGGTGCCAGTCGGCGGTCAGCTCGGTGCCGCACCACATGGCGAACTCCGGGTGCCACAGCACGTCCATGGGGTGCCGGTGCAGCGGATAGTGGCTGACGGGAACGACGGGCAGGTCGGCCGGGATCTCCGCGAGCCGGCGTTCCGTCTCGGCGACCCGCGCCCGGCACCAGGCCTCGCGGGACGGGTACGGGTCGGGGTGCAGCAGGTACTCGTCGTTGCAGACGATGCCGGTGCTCTCCGCGTAGGCCAGGCCCTCCGCCTTGGTCGTGCAGCCGGCCGGGAGGAACGAGTAGTCGTACAAGAGGAACAGCGGTGCGACGACCACCGGGCCGCCGGGGCCCTCCCACACCGGGTAGGGGTCCTCGGGCGTCGTCACGCCCAGATCGCGGCAGACCTCCACGAGGTGCTCGTAGCGGGCCACCCCGCGCAGCACGACCGGGTCGCTGGGGTGCGACCACAGTTCGTGGTTGCCGGGGACCCACACGACCTTGCGGAAGCGGCTCGCGAGGGTCTTCAGCGCCCAGCGGATGTCGGCCACGTTCTCCGAGACGTCGCCGGCGACCAGCAGCCAGTCCTCGTCCGTCTCCGGAGCCATCGCCTCGACCAGAGCCCGATTCTCCGGATAGCCGATGTGCAGATCGCTGATGGCCAGCAGTCGTCCGGCGCCACCGGCCGTCGTCGTCACCTCGAGCCCCCGCTCACTAGAGCACGCTCCGCGTTCCCGCGAACACACACATGATCCCCACGAGAACACATCCGCGCCCGCGGGACAAGGTCGAATCCGGTCGCCGACGACGCCGCACCCGCCCCCACCTGCGCCGCAGCGCGCCTGTACCCGATCGCGCCCCGAACGGGAACAAGATCGGAAAATCCGTAACACGCGCGTTGCACGCGGCACCCCCGGGAAGCCGTATGATCGCCCCAACACCACCGCCATGGACGTCCCTTCACGCAGGGCGGTTTGGTGACCCACCATTCCCCCTGCCCGGGCCGGGCCTGCTTCGCCCTGCCCGCACACCGTGAAAGGCGGCCTCGCATGGTCTCTCGCGTACGCGTCTGGCTCAACCGCACGTACGCGGAGAACGTGTTCTTCACGGATCAGCTGCGACGAAATCCCAGCGACCGGGCCGTCGAGATCCACGCCACGCACGGTGACGCCGACTCCCCCGTGCTGGCCGCCGCCGACACCGCCGAGCTCGAGCCGGAGGGCCTGTCCCCGGCCGCGTACGTCGAGTACGCGCTCGCCCAGTGCCGGCGTCGCGGCATCGACGTGTTCGTGCCCCGACTGCACCAGTCCGCCGTCGTGGCGCACCGCGCCGACTTCGAGGCGGTCGGAACGGCGCTGCTCGCGCCGCCCCCCGAGGCGGTCGCCGTCTTCCACGACAAGGTGATCGCCTACGAGGCCGTGCAGGCGATCGGCGTGCCGGTGCCGCCGTGGTACCGGGTCCGCTCGGCGAGTGAACTCGTCACCGCCGTCGAGGAGTTGGAGGAGGCGGGGCACCGCGCCTGCTTCAAGCCGGCCTCCGGCGCCGGCGGCGTGGGCTTCCGCGTGATCACCCGCACGCCCTTCTCCCTCGAGCACCTCACCGGCTTCCCCAGCCCCTACGTCCAACTCGACCTGGTGCTCGAGGCGTTGCGGCAGGCCGAGGAGCGGGGCGACGAGCGGGTCGACTGGCTGGTCATGCCGCGGCTCGAGCAGCCGGAGGTGTCCGTGGACTGCCTCACCGGTCCCGACAACGTCCTGCGGATGTCCGTGGGCCGCACGAAGAACGGCCGCCGCCGGGGCTTCACGCTGCACGAGCAGTGGCTGGAGCCCGCACGGCTCATCGCCGAGGGCTTCGGACTGCACTACCTCTCCAACATCCAGTTCCGGATGTTCGGCGACCGGCCCGTCCTGATGGACGTCAACACCCGTCCGGCCGGCGGCCTGCACCAGCTGGCGCTGTGCGGTGTCAACGCTCCCTGGGCCGCCGTGCAGTTGGCGCTCGGCGAGGACCCGGGCAGGATCGTGCCGCCGTTCCTGGGCCAGGACTACACGGTGGTGTCCGGTCCCCGTCCGCTGCGCGCGGTCGCCCTGCCGCACCAGCGGCTGGACGACGCGGAGCCGTTGCTGCCGGCCGTGCCGGCGCCCGCGGGGGCCGCCGAGCCGTCCGCCGCCGCCTCCCCGGTGGCGCCCGCGGACGCGGCACAGGCCCTGCCGCTGTAGCGCGACCGAGCCCACGGCTCACGCCCCAACGGCTCACACCCCAACGGTTCACCGCTCACGACCGCAGCCGGAACCGAAGACAGCCAACTGGTATGGACCAATCCCGTCACTCTTCTTGACACGCGGATTGGTCCATACCAAATTTGTTGCGCACCGCTTGCACAGCCCTGCACTCCCCCTGCACTCCCGAACACCCCCATTCCTCCAGGGAGATCGCGTGCGCACCAGACCCCTCGGACGCCCCTGGCGTCGTTTCCTCGCCCTGGCCGGCACCGCCGGCCTGGCCCTGGCCGGAGCCGTGGCCCTGCCGGGCACCGCCCAGGCGGCCAACGTCCTCACCAATCCCGGGTTCGAGTCGGGCTCCGTCTCGCCCTGGTCCTGCACCGGCAACCTCGGCTCCGTCGTCTCCTCGCCCGTGCACAGCGGCTCCAAGGCCCTCAACGGCGCGGTGAGTTCGAGTGACATCGCCAAGTGCGGCCAGACCGTCGCCGTCAAGCCGAACACGACGTACGCGCTGACCGGCTGGGTGCGCGGCTCCTACGTCTACCTCGGCGTCGACGGCGGGGCCTCCACCTGGACGTCGTCGCCCTCGGCGTACAGCCAACTGTCGGTCTCCTTCACCACCGGGGCCTCGCAGACCAGTGCCACGATCTACGTGCACGGCTGGTACGCCCAGGGCGCCTACCAGGCCGACGACATCAGCCTGGACGGACCCGGCGGCGGGGGCGGCTCCGACACCCAGGCGCCGACCGCGCCCTCCCAACTGACCTCGACCGGCAAGACGTCCTCCAGCGTGTCGCTGTCCTGGAACGCCTCCAGCGACAACGTCGGCGTCACGGGCTACGACGTCTACAGCGGGTCGGCGAAGGTGCTCACCGTCTCCGGAACCTCGGCCACGGTCGGCGGGTTGTCCGCGAGGACGGCCTACACCTTCAGCGTGCGGGCGCACGACGCCGCCGGGAACACCTCCGGGGCCTCGAACTCCGTGAGCGTCACGACCAGCGCGGGCGGCGGTGGCGGGACCGGTTTCAAGCAGGCCGCGCCCTATCTCTTCGAAGGCTGGGGCGACCCCCCGAACGTGACCACGGTGATGAACGCGACCGGCGTCAAGTGGTTCACGATGGCGTTCGTGCTCGACGGCGGCGGCTGCAACCCGATGTGGGACGGCAACCGGCCGCTCGGCGGCGGGGTCGACCAGAGCGTGATCAACCAGGTCCGCTCGGCGGGCGGGGACGTCGTGCCCTCGTTCGGCGGCTGGCAGGGCAGCAAGCTCGGCGCCAACTGCTCCTCGGCGAGCGCGCTGGCGGGAGCCCTGCAAAAGGTGATCGACGCCTACTCGCTCAAGGCGATCGACATGGACATCGAGAACACGGACGAGTTCGAGAACGAGGCCGTGCAGGCGCGGATCCTCACCGCGCTGAAGACGGTGAAGGCGAACAACCCCGGTCTGAAGACCATCGTCACGTTCGGGACGTCGACGACCGGACCGACCTACTACGGCAACCGGCTCATCGAGCAGGCCAAGTCGCTCGGCGCCGACATCGACGTCTTCACCATCATGCCGTTCGACTTCGGCGGCGGCTCGGACATGTACGGCAACACGGTCAACGCCACGGAGGGGCTGAAGAACAAGCTGAAGTCCACCTTCGGCTGGGACGACGCCACCGCCTACGGCCACATCGGCATCTCCGGCATGAACGGCCTCTCGGACCAGCAGGAGAACACCACCCCGGCGATCTGGACGTCCATCCGCGACTGGGCCAACTCCCACCACATCGCGCGGCTCGCCTACTGGGCCGTCAACCGTGACCGGCCGTGCCCGGGCGGCGGCGTGGTGAGCAACTGCTCCGGCATCAGCCAGAGCACCTGGCAGTTCACCTCCATCACCGCGGGATTCACCGGCTGACCTCCCCGGACGCCCCGCCGGGCGTCCCCCCGCATCCCCCGGACCGAGGTCCGGGGGATTTTTTTCGGCGGAAGGTGTATCAGGAGCCGGGTCGCCCGCTCCTACAAGTGCAGGACCCCACGGGGGAGCCGGGGGAACACCGGGGTCTCGGGGGAAGCACGGGGATCCACGGGGGAAGAACGGGAATCGACGGGGGATTCCCGCACGGGGGGAACGGGGGATCGGGTCGGTCGGCCGCTGTCACGGGGAACGACCGGCCGACCCGAACGCTTGCCGTCCGCGGCCGGCCGCTGAGACAGGCCGGGGCGCGTTCCAGACGGAGCGTCAGGATCTGGAAGGGACGCAGCCGGACGGCGACAGCGCCGTCCGCCGCGACGGCGGCCGGCTCCAGCGGCCGCTCCAGCAGGTCGGTGACCTGGGCGCCCGCGAGCGGGAAACCGGTGCGCAGGACGCCCGTGGCCCGGCCGCCGCTCGACTCGTACAGCCGCACGACGACGTCGCCCGAGGTGTCGTCGGCGAGCTTGACCGCCTCCACGGTGATGCCGTCGCCCTCCACGGAGACGACCGGCCCGGGGGCGTCGGCCGCCTCCGCCACGCGCAGCGGGAGGTTGAGGGCGTAGCCCTCGGCCACCGCGTCCTCGATGCTCGCGCCCGGCAGCAGCGCGTAGGCGAAGCGGTGCCGGCCCTGGTCGGCCTCGGGGTCGGGGATGCGCGGCGCGCGGACCAGGCTGAGCCGCACGGTGGTCGTGGTGCCGCCGTCCTCGCGGACGGTGCGCGAGACGTCGTGGCCGTAGGTGGAGTCGTTGAGGACGGCGACGCCGTAGCCGGGCTCGCCGATGTGCACCCAGCGGTGGCCTGAGACCTCGAACCGGGCCGCCTCCCAGCTGGTGTTGGTGTGGGTGGGGCGCTGGATGTGGCCGAACTGGATCTCGGCGGAGGAGTGCGGCGCGCGGACGTCCACCGGGAAGGCGGCCTTGAGGATCTTCTCCGCCTCGTGCCAGTCGATGTCGGTCTCGAAGTCGATGCGCGGGCTGCCCGCCCGCAGCGTGATGGTCTGCGTGAGCGTCGAGCCCTTGCCGAACGACCGCGTGACCCGGATCGCCCCGACCAGCGGGTCCTCCTCGACGACCGTCACCGCGTCCGGTTCCAGCAGGTCGGTGTAGCGGTTCTGGTAGTGCTTGTCGATGTCCCAGGCGTCCCAGTAGTTCGGGAGGTCGGTGTGCAGGCGCAGCAGGTTGCCCGCGTCGGCGAGGACCTCGCGCTCGGCCCGCAGGTCGTACACGGAGGACAGCGTGCCGTCCTCGGCGACCTCCACCCGGACCAGGCCGTTGTCGAGCACCCGGCCGGAGACGGTCACCGGCTGCGGGGGCCGCGCCGCGGCGAGCGGCGCGCTGCCGCCCGCGGGCGTCTCGACGAAGACCGGCCGGCCCTGCGGTGTGCGCACCACCTCGGCGCGGGCGTAGGGGCTGGTGTTGAACACCCGCAGCGGGGCGTCCGCTCGGGACTCGCCCGGCCGTGCGGCGCCCAGGGCGGCCACCGCCTCGGCCGTCAGCGTCTCCAGCTCCTCGGCGACCCGGGCGTACTCGGCTTCGGCCTCCCGGTGCACCCAGGCGATGGAGGAGCCCGGCAGGATGTCGTGGAACTGGTGCAGCAGGACCGTCTTCCACAGCCGGTCCAGCTTCTCGTACGGGTAGGCGTAGCCCGGTGCGTGCAGCGCCGCCGTCGTCGCCCACAACTCGGCCTCGCGCAGCCGGTGTTCGCTGCGCCGGTTGCCCTGCTTGGTGCGGGCCTGGGTGGTGTAGGTCGCGCGGTGCAGTTCCAGGTAGAGCTCGCCGACCCAGACGGGCGCGTCCGGGTACTCGGCGCGGGCCTTGGCGAAGAACGCGTCGGGGTGCTCGACGACGACCTTCGGCGAGCCTTCCAGGTCGGCCAGCCGGCGCGCCCGTTCCATGATCTCGCGGGTGGGGCCGCCGCCGCCGTCGCCCCAGCCGAAGGGGGCCAGCGACCGGGTGCCGCCGCCCTTCTCGGAGTAGTTGCGCACCGCGCGGTCCATCTCCTCGCCGCTGAAGCGCGCGTTGTAGGTGTCGACGGGCGGGAAGTGCGTGAAGATGCGGGTGCCGTCGATGCCCTCCCACCAGAAGGTGTGGTGGGGGAACTTGTTGGTCTGGTTCCAGGAGATCTTCTGGGTGAGGAACCACTCGTTGCCGGCGAGCTTGGCGAGCTGGGGGTAGGCGGCGTTGTAGCCGAAGGAGTCCGGCAGCCAGACGCCCTTGGTCTCGATGCCGAAGTGCTCGATGAAGAACCGCTTGCCGTGCACCAGTTGGCGGGCGATGGCCTCGCCGCCGGGCAGGTTGCCGTCGGACTCGACCCACATGCCGCCGACCGGCGCCCACTGGCCCTTCTTCACCGACTCCTGGATCCTCGCCCACACCTGCGGGTAGTTGTCGCGCACCCACTCGTACTGCTGGGCCTGCGAGCAGGCGAAGATGAAGTCGTCGTACTCCTCGGCGAGCGCGGTGACGTTGGAGAAGGTGCGGGAGGTCTTGCGCTTGGTCTCGCGGATGGGCCACAGCCAGGCGGAGTCGATGTGCGCGTGGCCGACCCCGGAGATGGTGTGGGCGCTGGCGTGGGCGGGGCGGGCCAGGACGGGGGCGAGCACCGCGCGCACGGCGGCGGCGCTGCCGGAGACGTCGTCCAGGTCGAGGGCGTCCATGGCCCGGTCCAGGGCGTGCAGGATCTCGTGGCGGCGCGGCTCGTGCTCGCCGAGGTGGGCCATGAGCCCGCGCAGCACCTGGAGGTCGAGGTCGAGGTGCCAGACCTCCTCGTCGAGGACGGCGATGTCGGCGCGGCGGAACGTGTAGAGCGGGCGGTCGCCCGCGGTCAGCACGTCGCCCAGCAGGGTCGGGGCCGCGAAGTCGCCGGCCAGGATGTCCGGGTTGGAGGCGGCCTCGACGAGGTAGTCGATGCTTTCCCCGCCCTGCGCCGGGTTGCCGATGGGCACGTACTGGTTGAGCGGGTTGACCGCCTTCAGGGGGGTGCCGTCGGTGAGGTGGACGAGGGCCTCGGCCTGATTGCCGGGCCAGTCGCCCACGAAGCCGAGGTCGATGACGGCCTCGACGCGCCGGCCGGCCCACTCGGCGGGCACCTGTCCGCGCATCCGGAACCAGGTGGTGCCCCAGGGCGGGCCCCACGGGGTGTCCATCGCGAAGGGCTCGTAGGCGGCGGCCGCGGCCTCCGCGAACGGCACGGGCTCCCCCGGCGCCTGCCAGGCCTCCACCTCGAAGGGGACGGTGGCCGCGTAGATCGCGGGCTTGACGCGCTGGTGGTGGGCGCGCTCGACGCGCTCCTCGATGCGGCGGCGTTCGTCATGCATGGGGCATCTCCAGTGAGGGACCACGAGGGGCGGACAGGCCCGGGGGCCGGGTGCCGAGCAGACCGGGGGCCGGTGCCTGGCGAACCGGGGGGAAAGCGCTTTCCCTCCCGATGGCTACCTAAGGTACGCGAGCCCGGGATGGACGGCGGTGTAGCCCTCGACCAGCCGTCGGGCCACGTTCACCGAGTCGACCAGCGGGTGCAGCGCGAAGGCCTTCACGGCCGTGGCGCGCGAGCCGGACTCCGCGGCGGCGAGCACCTCGCGCTCGACGCCCTTGACCGCACAGACGAGCCCGGTGGCGTGCTCGGGCAGCGGGGCCACCGAGACCGGGTGCGCGCCGTTGGCGTCGACCAGGGCGGGCACCTCGATGACGGCGTCCGCGTCGAGCGCCGACAGGGTGCCCTGGTTGCGCACGTTGAGGATGAGCGTGGTGCGCTCGTCGCGGGCGATGGCCCGCATCAGCGCGAGGGCGACCTTCTCGTAACCGCCGGAGAGGTCGTCGGCGTCCCGCTCGCCCGCGCCGGCGCTCTCCCGGTTCTCGGCCATGTAGGTGGCCTCGCGTTCGGCGCGGGTGCGGTCCCAGGCGGTCAGGGCCGCCGCGCCGGGGCGCTTCATCTCCTCGTAGAAACGGGCCTGCTGGTCGGCCAGGAAGGCGCCGCGGGTCTTCTCGACCTGCTGGTAGGCGCGTACGGCTTCCCGGTTGAAGTAGTAGTAGTGCAGGTATTCGTTGGGGATCGCGCCGAGGGACCGCAGCCAGTCCACGCCGAACAGCTTGCCCTCCTCGAAGGAGCCGAGCAGGTCGGGGTCGGCGAGCAGACGCGGCAGCTCGTCGCGGCCCGCGACCCGCAGGCCGCGCACCCAGCCGAGGTGGTTGAGGCCGACGTAGTCGATCCAGGCCTCCTTCGGGTCCGCGCCGAGCACCCGGGCGATGCGGCGGCCGAGCCCGACCGGGGAGTCGCAGATGCCGATCACCCGGTCGCCCAGGTGGCGGGACATGGCCTCGGTGACGAGACCGGCCGGGTTGGTGAAGTTGATGACCCAGGCGTCGGGGGCCAGACGGGCCACCCGCCGGGCGATGTCGACGGCGACGGGCACGGTCCGCAGGCCGTAGGCGATGCCGCCGGCGCCGACCGTCTCCTGGCCGAGGACGCCCTCGGCGAGGGCCACGCGTTCGTCGTTCGCACGGCCTTCGAGGCCGCCGACCCGGATCGCGGAGAAGACGAAGTCGGCGCCGCGCAGCGCCTCGTCGAGATCGGTGGTGGCCGTGACCGTGGGCGCGTCGGGGACCCCGGCCGCCTGCTCGTCCAGCACGCGGGCGACCGCGTGCAGCCGGCTGTCGTCCAGGTCGTGCAGGACGACCCGGGTGACCCGGCCCTCGCCGCGGTCCGCCAGGAGCGCCCCGTACACGAGCGGCACCCGGAATCCGCCGCCGCCGAGAATCGTCAGTTTCACGCTTGCACCTTTCCTGCCACGACCACCTCGACGCCCGCCTCCTCGAAGGAGGACCGGGTCGCCGGGTCGACCGGCGTGTCCGTCACCACCACGTCCAGGTCCTCGGGACCGCAGACCTTCGCCATTCCGGTACCGGGGAACTTCGCCGAGTCGGCGAGCAGGACGACCTTGTCACCGGCCTTGATCATGGCCCGTTTGACCGGCACCTCGACGACCGTCGTGTCCATCACCTGGCCGCCCGGCCGCACTCCGCTGGTGCCGAGGAAGAGCCAGTCGGCGTGCAGCTGGCGCAGGTTGTCCTCGGTGAGGAAGCCGACCAGGGAACGGTACTCGCGGCGGACCATGCCGCCGAGCAGCACGAGCTCGATTCCCTCGTCGTCGGCGAGTTCCTCGTAGACCACCAGGTTGCTGGTGATCACCGTGAGCCGGCGGCCGTGCAGCTGCCGGGCCAGGCGGTAGGCGGTGGTGCCGATGTCGAGGAGCACCGACTGGCCGTCCGCGACCATCGCCGCGGCGCGGGCCGCTATCGCGTCCTTCTCGGCCACGCGCACCTCGGCGACCTCGGCGAAGGGCTGGTCGCCCTCCTCCGCGACGGCTCCGCCGTGCACCCGGGTGAGCAGGCCGTCCTCCTCGAGTTTGAGCAGGTCGCGCCGGACCGTGGCGGGGCTCACGCCCAGCTGCTCGGAGAGATCGGTCACGGCCGCGGGACCGCCGGAGCGCAGGGCCCGCAGGATGAGTTGATGTCGTCGTTCTGCCAGCACGCCATGAACACTACTCGTCATCTTCAATCAAATCTATGCTCACTTCTGCTGAGCTATTGACCAAACCTCCCGGGGGGCGCACGATTCCGGTCACGAATTGAAGAGTTTTGACGAGCTCCTCCGACGTGACGGGCTCCGTCGACGCTCTCGACGAGAGGATGCGCGGTGGACGACGACCGGCCCGAGGTGCTGCTCACCGGGCTGCTCTTCTACGACCTCGTCCTCACGGGGCTCGGCGGTCCGCCGACGCCCGGCGAGGAGACATGGACCTCGGGCATGGGCTGCGGCCCCGGCGGCATCGCCAACCTGGCGGTGGCCGCGGCCCGCTTCGGCCTGCGCACCAGTCTGGCCACGGTCTTCGGCGACGACTTCTACGGCGTCCACTGCCACGAGGTCCTCTCCGGCCAGGAAGGCGTGGACCTCGCCCTCTCCCGCACGGCGCCGGGCTGGCCCACTCCGGTCACCGTCGCCCTCGATCTGCCCCGCCCCGGCCTCGGTCCGGGCGGCGGCCCCGCCCACGACCGGGCCCTCGTCACCCACGGCCAGGAGCCCCCGTACTCGCAGGACGTGCTGATGGGCGACCCGCCCGAGGCGCGTACCGCCCTCGCGCACCTGGAGGCCGAACCGCCCGGGTGGCTGGCGAAGGCGGCCGCGAACGGCACGCGGATCTACGCCGACGTCGGCTGGGACCCCACCCGCGAGTGGTCCGCCGACCTGCTGGAACAGCTCTCTTTGTGCCACGCCTTCCTCCCCAACGAGACCGAGGCGATGGCCTACACCCGCACCGACACCGCGGTCGCCGCGCTCGGCACCCTCGCGGAACTGGTGCCGGTGGCGGTAGTCACCCGGGGCGCCGACGGCGCGATCGCCGTCGACCAGACGACCGGGGAGTACGCCGAGGTCCCGGCGCTCGCCGTGGACGTCCTGGACGCGACCGGCGCCGGCGACGTGTTCGGCGCGAGCTTCGTCGCGGCCTCGCTCGGCGGATGGCCGCTGGTGGAACGGCTGCGGTTCGCCGTCCTCGCCGCCGGGCTCTCCGTCGGCCACCACGGCGGCGCGCTGGCGGCCCCCGGCTGGTACGGCGTGGCGCGCTGGTGGGACTCGCTGAACGACCCCGACCTCAGGCGGGCCTACGGCTTCCTGGCCGACCGCATCCCCGCGGACGTGGGCCCGCCCGTGCGGTACGCCCCGGTCACCC
>NZ_JAHHIT010000040.1 GCF_024539675.1 Streptomyces hilarionis
GGGGAGGGGGAGGGGAGGGGGAGAGCCCCTCCTGAGACCGAACAAGAACCGCGAACCGCACATCGCGAACCGCGACGAGCGGAACGGCCGCCCGCGGAGCCTCCAGCAGTAAGTCGCCGGCCGGGAATCGGCGAGCCGCGAGGCGTGAGCCGCGAGGCGAGGCGGGGGTGGGGTTAACCCCCCGTTGAAGACGCCTGATCGCCGCAGTGCACAGGTGGCTGTGCACAGACGACTGTGTACGCATGCCCCGGACACCCCAGGAACGCGGCGTCTCCGAGCCCGCGGCGACCGTCGAATTGGGCGACCTCGCCACGCTCAAGGCGCTCGCGCAGCCTCGTCGCCAGCGCATGCTCGAGCACCTCACGCTGCACGGCCCCGCGACCTCGGCGACGCTCGCCCGAGCCCTTGGTCTGAACACCGGCTCCACCAGCTATCACCTGCGGGAACTGGCCCGATACGGCTTCGTCGAGGAGACCGTCGAGGCGCCGGACAGCGCGCGGCGACCGGACGGCCGCCCGGAACCGTCCGCTCGACGGCGGCGCTGGTGGCGGGCCGTTCCCGGTGACCGCCGTTTCCCGCCGCGCAGCCGTCAGAGTCCCGCGATGCGGCAGGTGATGGACGAGCTGAACCATCACGCCTACGCCGCCGACGTGGAGCTCTTCGAACGGCTTCAGCGGGACGCGCCGGAGGGCGACCCCTGGAGCGACGCCTTCGCCCACTCCCGGTCCGCCGTCCGGCTCACCCTGCCCGAACTGCGGGAGTTCTTCGAGGAGTACATCGCCCTCCTCAACCGCTACAAGCGTCCCGAGTCCGAGACCCCGCCCGGTGCGCGCACCGTCCTCACCCGGCTCTTCGCCCACCCCGCTCCCGAGAGCCCCGGCGGGCCCGCCCACCTCACTGCCCCGGACGACAGAAGAGAGACGGACCCGTCATGATGCTGCGCTACGCCCTGAAGACCGTCCGTGCCCGCAAAGCGAGTTTCCTCGGCGCCTTTCTCGCCCTGATGTGCGCCGCCGCCCTGATCACCGCCTGCGGCACGCTCCTGGAGACGGGGCTGCGGGGGTCGATCCGCCCTGAGCGTTATGCCGCTGCGCCGGTGGTGGTCTCCGCCGACCAGAACGTCCATCGGACCACCGTCAAACACAAGAAGGGCAAGACCAAGGTCAAGCACAAGGCCAAGCCCATCGCCGAACGCGCCTGGGTGCCGGCCGGCCTGCGGAGCAGAGTGGCGTCCACGCCGGGGGTCGCCCGCGTCGTGCCCGAACTCACCTTCCTGGCACAGTCGTTGAGCCCTGAGGGTCGCCCGGTGGCCGCGGGGGCCGATGGTGGATCCGCGTACGGGCACGCCTGGGAGTCCGCCGCGCTGACGCCGTACCGGCTCACGGCCGGCAGCGCTCCCGCGGCCGACACCGACGTGGTCGTCGACCAGGCGCTCGCCGGACGAGCCCACCTCGCGCCCGGCGACCGGCTCACCGTCCAGTCGACACGGGCGCCGCGCGTCTACCGCGTTTCCGGTGTCGCCGCCCCCGACACCGCCGTCCGCCATCAGACGTCCCTCTTCTTCTCCACCGCGGAGGCGCGCCGCCTCGCCGCACACCCCGGACAGGTCACGGCGTTCGGGGTGTTCCCCGAGCCGGGCGTGGACGCCGGTCGGCTCCGCACCGCGGTGGCCACGGCTCTGCGGGGCACCGGCGCCCAGGTCAGCGCCGGGGACGCCCGTGGGCCGGTCGAGTTCCTGGACGCCGCCGCGGCCCGCACCAAGCTGGTGAGCATGGGGGGAGCGATGGGCGGCACCTCGCTGCTCGTGGCGGTCCTGGTGGTCGTCGGGACGTTCGCGCTCTCCGTGCAGCAGCGGCACCGCGAACTCGCCCTGCTGCGCGCCGTCGCCGCCACCTCGGGGCAGATCCGCAGACTCCTCGGACGTGAAGCACTGATCGTGGGGTTGGCCGCGGGCGCGGCCGGAGCGCTCCTGGGGATCCCTCTGGGGGGTTGGCTGCACGGCCGGTTCGTCGCCCTCGGCGCCGTGCCCGCCACGCTCCAGCACACCGTGAGTGCGCTGCCCCCGCTCGCGGCCGTCGCCGCGACCGTGTTCGGCGCCTGGGCGCCCGCCCGGATCGCCTCCCGCCGGGTGGCGCGCATCCGTCCGGCGGAGGCGCTGGCCGAGGCCCGCGCCGAGCGCACTCGACCCGCCTGGGGCCGTCTCCTCGCCGGTCTGCTGCTGCTCGCCGGCGGCGCTGTCCTCGTCGCCCTGCTCAGTGTTCTGCGCACCGAGCCGGCGTCGACGCCCGTGACCTTCCTCGCCGTGGTCGTGCTGTCCACCTCCGTCGCCCTGCTCGGACCGCTTCTGGTCAAGGCGGCCGTCCTCCTGCTGGCCGTTCCGCTGCGCCTGACCGGTCCCGGCGCCCGGCTGGCCGCCGCCAACCTTCGCGGCAACGCCGCCCGGATGGCGTCCGTGGTCACCCCGCTCACGCTGCTCGTCGGCATGGCCTGCACGGTGCTGTTCGTGCAGCCCACTCTCGGCGACGCGGCCCGTGCCCAGGCCCGCGAAGGCGTCCACGCCGACTGGATCGTCGCCCCGCAGGGACCCGGCGTCCCGGCCGAGGCGGCGCGACGGCTGCGCGCGCAGCGTGCCGTCGTCACCGAAGTGGTCCGTACGACCGTGCGGGTCGGACTGGACAAGTACGCCGCCCAAGGCGTCACCCCGGCCGGTCTGGCCCGCACCTGGGACCCGGACGTCACCGCCGGCTCGCTCGGCGAGCTCACCGAACACACCGTCGCCGTCAGCGAACTGGCCGCGGACCAGCTGCACCTGACACCGGGAAGCCCTTTGAAGCTCACGCTGGGCGACGGCACGCCCGCCACGCTGACCGTCGCCGCCGTCTACGCCAAGGGTCTCGGCTTCGGAGACCTCACCTTCGCGCACGACCTGCTCGCCCGCCACGTCGACAACCCGCTCTCCTCCTCCCTGCTGGTCCGCACGGACCGCACACAGACACAACTCGCGGCCACGCTGCGTGAGTTCCCGGGACTGACGGTGATCTCTCCGCCCGACGCCGACACGATCCAGGCGGAGCGGCAACAGGCGAACGCCGAGGTCGACTTCCTGGCCATGGGGCTCGTCCTGGCGTTCACCGCGATCGCCGTGGTCAACACGCTGGCGATGTCGGTCTCCGAGCGCGTCCGGGAGTTCGCCCTGTTGCGTCTGGCAGGGGCCACCCGCCGTCAGGTCCTGCGCATGCTGCGCACCGAGGCCCTGTCGGTCCTCCTGCTGGCCACCGGGCTGGGCAGCGCCATCGCCCTGGCCGTCCTGACCGCGTTCAGCGTCGGCATGACCGGCCGGGCTGCCCCGGCGGTCGTACCCCTCGTGTACTGCACGGTGGTCGCCGTAGCGGGACTGCTCGCCCTCGTCGCCACCGCCGTGCCGGGGCGGGTGGCGCTCAGGGTGCGCGCGGTGACGGTGGCGACGGCGAAGGACTGAAGGCCGTCCCCTCGGCTCGGAAGGGCCGAGGGGACGGTAGCGCCGAGAGCCCGGCAGGGGCCAGGCCCAGGACCCGAGCCAGGACCAGGCCCAGGACCCGAGCCAGGACCAGGCCCAGGACCCGAGCCAGGACCAGGTCGAGAAGCAGGGGTCAGGTCCCGCCCCCGGCCCCTGTCGCCGTCTACGAGGTCACGGGCAGACCCGCCGCCCTCCATGCCTGGAAGCCGCCGACGAGGTCGGTCGCCCGGTGCAGCCCCAGTTGGTGCAGTGACGCCGCGGCGAGGCTGGAAGCGTAGCCCTCGTTGCAGATCACGACCGCGCGCACGTCGTGGCTCGTGGCCTCGGGGAGCCGGTGACTGCCCCGGGGGTCGAGACGCCACTCCAGCTCGTTGCGTTCGACGACCAGGGCGCCCGGGATCAGCCCGTCCCGCTCGCGCAGGGCCGCGTACCGGATGTCGACGAGCACCGCCTCGCCCGCGCGGGCGGCCTCGAAGGCCTCCCGCGCCTCCACGCGCGCGTAGCGGGAACGCACGCGTTCGAGCAGCTCGTCTATGCCGGGCGGCTGCGGGTCGGACGTCAGGTCGTCGCCACGGTTGTTCGGCAGGTCGTCCGGGCCGCTCACTGCCAGTCCTCCGGGCGCTCCACCTGCTCCAGCCGCAGCACCCGTCCGGTGCGGCTGTAGCGGCGCATGCCGGGCAACGGCGGGTAGTAGGCGTGGACGGAGACGGCGTGCTCCGCGGGGGACTCGTTGAGCACCTCGTGGACGTGGTGGCGGCCGAAGGCCCGGCCGTGGCCGGCGGTCAGGGACCGTACCCGGTCGACGTCGTCGGCCAGCTCCAGGGTCTTCCAGCCGTCGGCGGGCAGTCGCGCGGCGAGCGAGTACTCCTTGAGCGTGCCCCGGGCCGTCTGGAAGGCGCCCACAGAGTCGGCGTGGTCGTGCCAGCCGGTGCCGGTGCCGGGTGGCCAGCCGATGAGCCAGGCCTCGCTGCCGCCGGGACCTTCCAGGCGCACCCATGTGCGGCCTTCGGGGTCGAGGGGGAGCGAGGAGATCAGTTCGGTGTCGGCGGCCGTGCGCCGGACGAAGTCGAGGAGGTCCGCCTGGGTGGGCGCCGCGACGGGGGCGTCCGCGGCGACGGCGGACGGGGAGGGGGAGACAGACATGGGTACCGTCCTGTGAAGGTTCGCGGGGGAGGCACGCGGCCGGGCGCGCGAGCGCGCATGCGCTGCGGCAGGGCGTGCCGGTGGGAGAGGGGCGCGAATTCAGCAGGACGGACGACACACGCAGCCCGCATAGCGGACGAGGTCCATATGGACCCTCCGCCACAGGCGCACATCGGTGTCGGTCACGATTCGGAGTAGACCATGACAGGGCAACCCGGTCAACTCATCGTCACCATGTGGACCTCACCGTGACGGACGCCATGAGGACGTCATGATGGCGATCAACATGTGGACTCCATCATGACGATCACCGTGTGCAGGTGGCCATGACGATGACCGTGTGGACGTAGCCATGACGACCACCATGCGCACTTGGTCGTGACGATCACCTTGTGCACTTGATCGTGATGACCACCCTGTGTGGACGTCACCGGGACCGGCGAGGCCCGCCGCGCGGTAGTGACCGCGCGGCGGGGCCGCCGCTACTTGGCCGGGCTGCCCGCCGCCGCGCCGGCCGCGGGTGCGTCCTGAGCCCCCTTCGTCCCCTTGGCCCCGCCGGTCCGCCCGGTCGGGTCGCTCCCGTCCGTTCCACCGGTCCCGTGGGCTCCCCGCGCCTTCTGCGCGTGCTGGGCGGTCGCCGGACCGCCCAGGGCCGCCTCCGCCGCCGCGTACAGGTCGGCCGCGCGCACCCCGTTGAGCGCGGCGACCAGATGGCCGTCGGGCCGGATCAGCAGGACGGTGTGGGCGGCCGCGCCCGGGTAGCTCTCCGCCACCAGCAGCTCGGCCGGACTCGGCAGGGCCGTCACGGCTGCGGCCAGGCGGGGCATGATCCCGGCGCTCACCCAGTGCCGGCGCTCCCACACGCCGGTGCCGGGCGCGATCAGCAGGACGAGCAGCGCGCCCCGGCCGAGGCGGTCCCGCAGGCGGACGAACGAGCCGTCCTCCGCCGTCACGCGGACGTCCTGGACCTGCGCGCCGGGCGGGGTGCCCACCGGGACCTCCGCCTCCAGGTGCCGGGGCGCCAGGGGGGAGTCCTCGTAGCCGCCGGCCGCACCCAGCGGTCCGCGTCCCAGGTGGCCGTCGCTCAGCATCGCGTCCTGGCCGCGCGCCGTGCCGGGCACGTAGGCCCTTATGCCGCCGCCGCCCCGCAGCAGGGGCAACGCCTGGTCGGCGGCGCGCAGCCGTGCGGAGACGACCGCGCGACGCTCCTGCTGGTAGCTGTCGAGCAGTGCCTCGTGCGGTCCGTGGTGCCAGGCCAGGGCGAGCTTCCAGGCCAGGTTGTCGGCGTCGCGCAGCCCCTCGTCGAAGCCCTGGGCGCCGAACGCGCCGAGCAGGTGCGCGGCGTCCCCGGCGAGGAAGACCCGTCCCACGCGCCAGCGGCGGGCCAGCCGGTGGTGCACGGTGTGGACGCCGGTGTCCAGCAGTTCGTAGGCGGGCGTGGAGCCGTCGCTCCAGCCGGCCAGGGTCTCGCGGACGCGGGCCACGAGGAGTTCGGGGGTGACGAGGTCCTTGCCGGGCGGCAGCAGCCAGTCCAGGCGCCACACGCCGTCGGGCAGCGGACGTCCGGTGACCTCGCCGGCGGAGGGGCCGGACGCGCGCCACGGTGGCATGCGGTGGAGCAGCGCCTCGTCGGGCCAGGGAAGGTCCACGCGCAGGGCGGCCACGGCGTGCCGTTCGACCGCGGTGCGGCCGGGGAAGCGGACGTCGAGGAGCTTGCGGACGGTGGAGCGCGGGCCGTCGCAGCCGACCACGTGGCTGCCGCGCCACCAGGTGCCCCGGGGGCCGCGGGTGTGGACCGTGACGCCGGAGGCTTCCTGTTCCAGGCCGTCCACGCGGCTGTCCGCGACGACCTTCACCAGCCCCTCGTCCTCCAGCGCGGCGCGCAACGTGGCCGTCAGGACGTGCTGGGCGATGTGCAGCGGCGCGGGGTCGGCGGTGTCCGGGTGGGCGGGGGCGGAGCCGTCGTCGAAGGCGACCTCGCGGATCACCTGCTTGCGCCGCATGGAGCGCCATCCGGCCCAACGGAGTCCGGCCCGGTCCAGGTCGGCTCCGGTCAGCCGCTGGACGAGGGCCGCGGTGTCCTCGCGCAGGACGACGGTGCGCGCGAGTCGCTCCTCGTCCTTGCCGGGGCCCTCGTCGAGCACCACGGAAGGCACCTGCTGCCGTGCCAGGGCCAGGGCCAGCGTGAGCCCCACGGGCCCGGCTCCGACGATGATCACCGGGTCCACGGCGTGCCGCCCCCTGCCTTCGACGGTGTCCTCGCGGGATGGGGTGAACAGCGGGTTGGAGCAGGGTGCACGATCACAGAACGTATGCAACCCATTGTCGTTGTTTGCGTCAAGCGACGAAAGGCAGTGGCGAGCCCGCCACTGCCTTTCGTACTGTGCACCTCGCTCGAGCGGGCGTCGGACGGCGTCAGATGCCGCCGCCCGCGCCGGTGCCGTAGGCACCGCCGACCTCCGCGGCGTTCAGGTCGTCGACCTTGTCGGCGCCGAGGACCGCGCCCGTGCCGCGCTTGCTGCGCCGCAGCCTGCGCTCCAGCCAGCTCGCGAAGCTGGTCAGGAGGAAGTTCAGCACGATGAAGATGATCGCGACGACGATGAAGCTCGGGACGACGTTGGCGTAGTTGGCCGCGAGCGTGCCGCGCGAGTTGAGCAGCTCGGCGAAGCCGATCATCACGCCGCCGAGCGCGGTGTCCTTGACGATGACGACCAGTTGGCTGACGATCGCCGGGAGCATCGCGGTGACGGCCTGCGGGAGCAGGATGCTGCTCATCGTCTGGCCCTTGCGCAGACCGATGGCGTACGCCGCCTCCGTCTGGCCCTTGGGCAGGGAGAGGATGCCGGCCCGGACGACCTCGGCGAGGACGGCGGCGTTGTAGAGCACCAGACCGGTGACGACGGCGTACAGAGGCCGCTCGTCGCTGCCCACGTTCGTGGAGCGGGCGTAGAACTCGTTGGCGAACAGCATCAGCAGCAGCACCGGGATGGCGCGGAAGAACTCGACCACCGTGCCGGACACGCCGCGCACCCACCGGTGGTCGGACAGCCGGGCGATGCCGAAGACGGCGCCCAGCGGAAGGGCGATGACCATGGCGAGCGCCGCGGCCTTCAGCGTGTTGGCGAGGCCGGGCAGCAGATAGGTCGTCCACGCCTCGGACTCGACGAACGGCTTCCACAGCGCGGAGTCGAGCTGGTTCTTGTCGTCCATCTTCTGCCACATCCACCACAGGACGAGGACGAGCAGGACGGTGAAGACCACCGAGAAGAGGACGTTGCGCCGCTTGGCGCGAGGTCCGGGAGTGTCGTAGAGGACCGAGCTCATCGCTTCACCGCCAGTCGCTTGCTGAGCCGGCCGAGGATGAGGCCGGTGGGCAGGGTCAGAACCACGAACCCGAACGCGAAGACCGCGCCGATGAGCAGCGTCTGCGCCTCGTTCTCGATCATCGTCTTCATGAGGGAGGCGGCCTCGGCGACGCCGATGGCGGCCGCCACCGTGGTGTTCTTGGTCAGCGCGATCAGGACGTTGGCCAGCGGGCCGATGACCGAGCGGAAGGCCTGCGGCAGGACGACGAGCGTCAGCGTCTGGCTGAAGCTCAGGCCGATGGCCCGGGCCGCCTCCGCCTGGCCCAGCGGCACGGTGTTGATGCCGGAGCGGATCGCTTCGCAGACGAAGGCCGAGGTGTAGGCGATCAGACTGAGCACGGCCAGCCGGAAGCCCTGGACGTCGAAGTCGTCGCTGCCCATGGTCATGCCGAAGATGTCGGCGAGACCGAGTGAGCTGAACAGGATGATGACCGTCAGGGGGATGTTCCGCACGACGTTGACGTAGACGGTGCCGAACCCGCGCATCAGCGGGACGGGGCTCACCCGCATCGCGGCCAGCAGGGTGCCCCAGATCAGGGATCCCACGGCGGAGACGGCGGTGAGCTTCACCGTCATCCAGAACGCCCCTAGGACGTCGTAACCATCAAGAAAGTCGAACACGATCTCCCGCGCTTCCGGCTGGGTGGCGTATGGGAAGGGTGCGGTGCGCCGCCGCCGTGATCGCGACGGACGGCGGCGCGCCGCAGGAACCCCGCAGGGTGGGCCGTGGCCCGGACTACTTGACGATGACGCCGATCTTCGGCGCGGGCTCGTTCTTGTAGTCGGCCGGGCCGAAGTTGTCCTTGACGGCCTTGTCCCACGCGCCGTCCTTGACCATCTGCTCCAGCGCCTTGTTGATCTTGTCCACGGTCGCGGTGTCGCCCTTCTTGACGCCGATGCCGTAGTTCTCGTTGCTGAGCTTCAGGCCCGCGAGCTTGAACTTGCCCTTGTACTGGTCCTGGGAGGCGAAGCCGGCGAGGATCGAGTCGTCGGTGGTGACCGCTTCGACCGCGCCGCTCTGCAGACCGGCGATGCACTCCGAGTAGGAGCTCACCTTCTTGAGGTTCGCGTCGGGGGCGATCGTCTTCTTGACGTTCTGCGCCGAGGTCGAACCGGTCACGGAACACAGCTTCTTGCCGTTGAGGTCCGTGCCCTTGGCGATGTCGGAGTCGGACTTGATCAACAGGTCCTGGTGGGCCAGCAGGTACGGGCCGGCGAAGTCGACCTTCTGCTTGCGCTCGTCGTTGATCGAGTAGGTGGCGGCGATGAACTTGACGTCACCGCGCGCGAGGGCGTTCTCGCGGTCGGCGCTCTTGGTCTCGACGAACTCGATCTGGTCCGGCTTGTAGCCGAGCTGCTTGGCGACGTACGTGGCGACGTCGACGTCGAAGCCGGCGAAGGACCCGTCGGGCTTCTTCAGGCCGAGGCCGGGCTGGTCGAACTTGATGCCGACCTTGATCTTGCCGCCGCCGCCGCTTCCGGCGCTGGAGCCGCTTCCGGCGTCGTCCTTGTTGTCGCCGCCGCACGCGGTGGCGGTCAGGGCGAGGACGAGGGCTGCGGCCGAGGCGGCGGTGACCTTGCGAAGCTTCATGGAGAACGTCCTTAGAAGAGTGATGAAGTACTGCGTGCGGTGCGGGGTCCGGCGGAGCTGCGGGTCAGTGGTGCAGGATCTTCGACAGGAAGTCCTTGGCACGGTCGCTGCGCGGGTTGCTGAAGAACTGGTCGGGCGCAGCCTCTTCGACGATGCGTCCGTCCGCCATGAACACCACGCGGTTTGCAGCCGATCGTGCGAAACCCATCTCGTGGGTGACGACGATCATCGTCATGCCGTCCCGGGCCAGCTGCTGCATGACCTCCAGGACCTCGTTGATCATCTCGGGGTCCAGGGCCGACGTCGGCTCGTCGAAGAGCATGACCTTCGGGTCCATCGCCAGCGCGCGGGCGATGGCGACGCGCTGCTGCTGTCCGCCGGAGAGCTGCGCGGGGTACTTGTCCGCCTGGGTTCCCACACCGACCCGGTCCAGGAGGGCGCGTGCCTTCTCCTCGGCCTGCGCCTTGTCCGCCTTGCGGACCTTGATCTGGCCGAGCATCACGTTCTCGAGCACGGTCTTGTGCGCGAACAGGTTGAACGACTGGAAGACCATGCCGACGTCGGCGCGCAGCCGGGCCAGCGCCTTGCCCTCCTGGGGCAGCGGCTTCCCGTCGATGCTGATCGCGCCGTCGTCGATCGTCTCCAGACGGTTGATCGTGCGGCACAGCGTCGACTTCCCGGACCCGGAGGGGCCGATCACCACGACGACCTCTCCGCGGGCGATCGTCAGGTCGATGTCCTGGAGAACGTGCAACGCGCCGAAGTGCTTGTTGACGCTCTTCAGGACGACCAGGTCACCGCTCGTGACCGCGTCCTCCTTGGTCACCGATACTTCGGTCATCGCTCTGGTGCTCCGTCCTCCTCGGTTTCGCTGGACAGTAGTGACCTGCCGCGACCAGCGTCATTACATCTGAGGGGAATCTGAGGATCACGATCCGATAGCAATCGGACACATGTCGTAGCACTTGTGACCTGCGGCCGTATCGGCCGGATAACGGAAGGCGCGTGCAACCGGAACTCGCTTGACTGCGTCCTCGTCCATCAGCGTCACTGCCATGATGCACCCACGCGTGTGCGCGCTGTCTTTCGCGCGTTCGTCACGGGTTCGCGAAACCGCAGGCCTGTCGGAGTGAGTCAGACCGTATGTCCGAGGAAGTGAACAGGAGGAGGCCGGCATGAGACTGCTGCTCGTCGAGGACGACAACCATGTCGCCGCCGCGCTGTCCGCCGTCCTCAAACGGCACGGTTTCGACGTCACCCACGCGCGCAGCGGCGAGGAGGCCCTCCAGGCGCTCGTCCCGGAGGGAGCCGGCTTCGGGGTCGTCCTGCTCGACCTCGGCCTGCCCGACCAGGACGGCTACGAGGTCTGCGGCAAGATCCGCAAGCGCACCGCCACTCCGGTGATCATGGTGACGGCCCGTTCCGACGTGCGTTCCCGTATTCATGGCCTCAACCTGGGCGCCGACGACTACGTGGTGAAGCCCTACGACACGGGGGAACTGCTCGCCCGGATCCACGCCGTCAGCCGTCGCACCGTCCCCGACGACCCGGCCACCGCCCAGGACAGCGCGCTGCGCCTGGGGCCGGTGCAGATCGAACTGCCGACCCGGCGCGTCACGGTGGACGGCGCGGCCGTCCAGCTGACCCGCAAGGAGTTCGACCTCCTGGCGCTGCTCGCCCAGCGGCCCGGCGTGGTCTTCCGCCGGGAGCAGATCATCAGCGAGGTGTGGCGCACCAGCTGGGAGGGGACCGGGCGCACCCTGGAGGTCCATGTGGCCTCGCTGCGCGCCAAGCTGCGCATGCCCGCGCTGATCGAGACCGTGCGCGGCGTCGGCTACCGGCTCGTCGCCCCGGCCGCGTAGCGGGGACCGCGGTTGCGTACACGTCTCCTGCCGCTGCTCATCGTCCTGATGGCGGCCGTGCTGCTGGCCCTCGGGGTGCCGCTGGCGATCAGCGTGGCCGGCGCCCAGCAGCAGAAGGTCGTCGTCGACCGCATCGACGACACCGCGCGCTTCGCGGCGCTCGCCCAGTTCGTGACCGCCTCGTCGGGCGCGAGCGACACCACGGCGGCGTCCACCAACGAGCGGCGCGCGACCCTCGGCCGGGAGCTCGCCAGCTACTACGACGTCTACGGCATTCGCGCCGGTGTCTTCTACGGCACCGACACGCCCATGGCTCATGCCCCGCGCGACTGGTACCTCCCCGCATCGGGTGAGGTGCGGGACGCCTTCGACGAGGCGCTCCTCAGCCGTCGCAGTCACGACCCCCGGCAGGTGTGGCCGTGGCAGCGCAACCGGCTCGTCGTGGCGTCGCCGGTCATCCGGGACGGCGACGTCGTCGCGGTCGTCGTCACGGACTCGCCCACCGGGCCCATGCGGTCGAGGATCCTGCACGGCTGGCTGGTCATCGGCGCGGGCGAGGTCGCCGCGATGCTGCTGGCCATCGGCGCCGCGCTGCGGCTGACCGGCTGGGTGCTGCGACCGGTGCGGGTCCTGGACGCCACCACCCACGAGATCGCGAGCGGCCGGCTGAAATCCCGGGTCGCGGTGGGCGGCGGGCCGCCGGAACTGCGGCGGCTGGCCGGAGCGTTCAACGAGATGGCGGACAACGTCGAGAACGTGCTGGAACAGCAGCGCGCGTTCGTCGCCGACGCCTCCCACCAACTGCGCAACCCGCTCGCGGCCCTGCTGCTGCGCATCGAGCTGCTGGCCTACGAGCTCCCCGAGGGCAACGAGGAGATCGCCTCGGTTCAGAACGAGGGCAAGCGCCTGGCCCAGGTCCTGGACGACCTGCTGGACCTCGCCCTCGCCGAGCACGCCGAGGCCGACCTGCGCGTCACCGACATCGGCGCGCTGGCCGCCGAGCGGGTGGCCGCCTGGGCGCCCACCGCCGAGGCCAAGGGCGTGCGACTGGTGGGCGACTGCCCGCCCACCACGGCATGGGCCGACCCGGTGACGCTCTCCAGCGCCCTGGACGCCGTCATCGACAACGCCGTGAAGTTCACCCCGCGCGGCGAGTGCGTCGAGGTCGTCGTGGCGGCCGACGGCGACACCTCGACCGTCGTCGTGACCGACAACGGGCCGGGCCTCACCGACGAGGAGCTCACGCGCGTGGGCGACCGGTTCTGGCGCAGCGGCCGCCACCAGAACGTCAAGGGCTCGGGCCTGGGCCTGTCCATCTCCCGGGCCCTGCTCGCGGCGGGCGGCGGCTCGCTGTCGTACGCCCACCACGAGCCGAGCGGACTGACGGCGACGGTGTCGGTGCCCCGCTCGCCGACGGCGTGAGCGCGCCCCGGGCGAAGGCCCTGCGGCCGGCGCCTACGGCTTGACCGAGCGGTAGTAGCTCCGGGCGCCCTGGTGCAGCTTGAGGGGGTCGGTGTAGATGGCGGTGCGCAGGTCGACCAGCTGGGCGGAGTGCACGTGCGCGCCGATGCCGTCCCGGCTCCTGATCACGGTGCGGGTCACCCACTCGGTGAGCCGGGGGGCCATGTCCGTGCGGGTGATCAGCAGGTTGGACACCGCGATCGTCGGCACGGAGGAGCCGTTCTGGATGGTGGGGTAGGCCGACTCGGGCATGTTCGCGGCCCGGTAGTAGCCGGTGGAGTCGTCCTGGTCGTGCATCTCGGCGACGAGTTCGGAGCTGATCGGCACGAACCGGAAGGTGTAGGTGTCGGCCAGCTTCTCCAGCCCCGCGGTCGGCACCCCGCCGGACCAGAAGAAGGCGTCGATCTTGCCGCGCTTCAGCTTCTCGGGGCCGGTGTCGATGCCCTCCGACTCGGCCTTGATGTCCTTCACCGGGTCCAGGCCCGCCGCCCTGAGCACCCGCTCCGCGATCAGGCGCACACCGGAGCGGGGCAGGCCCGTCGCCACGGTTCTGCCCCGCAGATCCGCGATGGAGCGGATGTCCGAGTCGCGGTCCACCACGAGCTGGACGTAGTCGTCGTACAGCCGGGCCACCCCGCGCAGTTCGGCGGCCCCGCCGGGGTGCTGCGACTCGTAGGCCTGCACGGCGTCGGCCGCGGCGATGGTGAAGTCGGCCTCGCCGGTCGCCACGCGCTCGACGTTCTCCGGGGACCCGTTGCTCGTCGTCAGGTTCACGTCCAGATCGGGCATGTCCCTGGCGAGCGCGTCGCGCAGCTGGCTGCCGTACTCGTAGTAGACGCCGCTCGTCGTGCCCGTGCTGAAGGTGATCGAACCGCTCGGCGGCTCCTCGCCCAGCGGCAGCAGCCACCACAGCAGCAGTCCCATGACGACGAGGACGGCGGCGGCCGCGCCCCCCAGGACGCCGCGCCTGCCGGGACGTCCGCCGGGACGGGAGAACACCTTGGACATGCCAGCGATCCTGCCAGCCCGCACGAGGTGCTGGCCAGGGCGGGGCTCACAGCCCCCGGAACGCACAGGCCTGTCAGTGCCTGTCGCTACAGTCGGCGGCATGAGTACCTCGCCCGCCGATCTGGTCCGTGAGTTCCACCGCGCCTTCGGGCTCGACGTCCGCTCCACGCCGACCGAGGTGCCGCCGGCTCTCGCCGAGCAGCGCAAGAACCTGCTCGCCGAGGAGGCGGCGGAGGTCGCCGAGGTGTCGCACGGAGGCCTGCTGGACCGGCTGGCGCACGAGCTGGCCGACGTCGTCTACGTCGCCTACGGCACGGCGCTGGTGCACGGGATCGACCTCGACGCGGTGCTCGTCGAGATCCACCGCTCCAACATGACCAAGATCGGCCCCGACGGCCGGATCGCCCGCCGCGCCGACGGCAAGGTGCTCAAGGGCGAGCACTACCGGGCGCCCGACGTCTCGGCGGTCCTGCGCCGACAGGGCTGGAGACCTGAGGGGGCCTGATCCGGCCGGCCGCGCCCGGGCCGCGCACGGCGAGCGTCCCACCGGCGCCCTCAGTCGCCCACCGGCGTCTGCGGTCGCGTCTCGGCCGGCAGCTCCGGCACCGCGGCCGGGCCGCCGGGCGCCCGGCGGCGCGTCCACCGCGTGGCGAGCGGCTCGGTGAAGCGCGCCGTGAGGGGGCCCAGCACGACCAGGATCAGCACGTACGCCGTGGCCAGCGGTCCGAGGGAGGGCTCGATGCCGGCGGTGACCGCCAGCCCGGCGATGACGATCGAGAACTCGCCGCGGGCCACCAGCGCACCGCCCGCCCGCCAGCGTCCCTTGACCGAGATCCCGGCCCGCCGGGCGGCCCAGTAGCCGGTGGCGATCTTCGTCGCGGCGGTGACGACGGCCAGCGCGAGGGCCGGCACGAGGACGGGAGGGATGCTCGCCGGGTCGGTGTGCAGCCCGAAGAAGACGAAGAACACGGCGGCGAACAGGTCCCGCAGCGGGCTCAGCAGCGTGTGCGCGCCCTCGGCGACCTCGCCGGACAGCGCGATGCCGACGAGGAACGCGCCGACCGCCGCCGACACCTGCAACTGCTGTGCCACACCCGCGACCAGGATCGTCAGCCCCAGCACGACGAGGAGCAGCTTCTCCGGGTCGTCGCTCGACACGAAGCGCGAGATCACCCGGCCGTAGCGCACCGCGGCGAAGAGCACGAGCCCCGCGACGCCCAGCGCGACCGCCAGGGTCATGCTGCCGGCCGCCAGTCCCACCCCGGCCACCAGCGCGGTGACGATCGGCAGGTAGACGGCCATGGCCAGGTCCTCCAGCACCAGCACGCTGAGGATCACCGGCGTCTCCCGGTTGCCGACCCGTCCCAGGTCGCCGAGCACCTTGGCGATCACCCCGGAGGAGGAGATCCAGGTGACCCCGGCCAGCACCACGGCCGCCACCGGCCCCCAGCCGAGCAGCAGCGCGGCGGCGGCCCCGGGCAGGGCGTTCAGGGCGCAGTCGACCAGACCGGACGGGTAGTGGGCCTTGAGGTTGGAGACCAGATCGCTCGCCGTGTACTCGAGGCCCAGCATCAGCAGCAGCAGGATGACGCCGATCTCGGCGCCGGTGGCCACGAACTCCTCGCTCGCGCCGAGGGGCAGCAGCCCGCCCTCTCCGAAGGCCAGTCCGGCCAGCAGGTAGAGCGGGATCGGCGAGAACCGGAACCGGGCCGCGAACCGGCCGAGCAGGCCGAGGCAGAGGATGATGGAACCGAACTCGATCAGCAGGACGGCGGAGTGCACCCGATCACTCCCGACCGAGGATCGCGGCGGCCGCGTCCACACCCTCGCGGGTGCCGACGACGATGAGCGTGTCGCCTCCCGCGAGCCGGAAGTCCGGGGCGGGGGACGGTATCGCCTCGGCCCGCCGCAGCACCGCCACGATCGAGGCGCCGGTCTCGGTGCGCATCCTGGTCTCGCCCAGCAACCGCCCGTTCCAGCGCGAGGTGGCCGCCACCTCCACGCGCTCGGCGACCAGCCCCAGGTCCGTCGTGTAGAGCAGGCTCGCGCTGTGATGGGACGGCATCAGCGCGTCGATCAGCGCGCCCGCCTCGGCGCCGGTCAGCCGCAGCGACTGGGCGCAGGAGTCGGGGTCGTCGGTCCGGTACAGGTTCACGGTGCGCGCGCCGTCGCGGTGCGCCACGACGGACAGCTGGCGCTGCTCCCGCGTCACGAGGTCGTACCGGACTCCGATGCCCGGCAGCGGAGTCGTTCGCAGGCGTGGCGCAGACACGTTTCTTCCCCTGAGTGGTCGTGGGCGGTGCTACCGGGACGTCTCCTCGCGGGTGCCCGGAAACGCCATGCTGCCACCTGCCCGTACCGTGACGACATGGGTGTCGTGACGGATGGACAGGGCCGCCGGCCGACGGAGAGGCTGGTCACGGCGGCGCCATCGAGCCGCGGCCGCGACGGTTCCGGTGACGCCGGACCGGGCGAACCGGGCGGACGAGACAGCCGCGGCGGGCCGGCCGGTCGAAACGGGCCGAGCGCTCGAAAGGCGCGCAAGGGACGAGTCGGAACGGGAGGTGTCGCGCACGTGTCGTTGTTCTGGCGGATCTTCGTCCTCGACGCCCTCGGCCTGGTCGTGGCGGCCGCGCTGCTCCTGGGCCCGGTGACCGTCTCCACGCCGATTCTGCCGGCCGAGGTGCTCGTCGTGCTGGCGGGCCTGGCCGCGCTGCTGGCCGTCAACGCGGTCGTGCTGCGCGTCGGCCTGGCGCCGCTGGGACGGCTGGGCCGGGCCATGGCCGACGCCGACCTGTTGCGCCCCGGGGCCCGCGCCGTGGTCGCGGGGCCGGTCGAGACGGCCGAGCTCATCACCACGTACAACGCCATGCTGGACCGCCTGGAGGCCGAGCGCGCCGCCAGCGCCGCCGGAGCCCTGTCCGCGCAGGAACGGGAGCGCCATCGCGTCGCCCGCGAGCTCCACGACGAGGTCGGGCAGACACTGACGGCCGTCCTGCTCCAGCTCAAGCGCGTCGCCGACCGGGCCCCCGAGGACCTGCGCGAGGAACTGGGCCTGGCACAGGAGTCCACCCGGTCCGGACTGGACGAGATCCGCCGCATCGCCCGACGGCTGCGCCCCGGCGTCCTCGACGAGCTGGGCCTGGTCAGCGCACTGCGCTCCCTGGCCGCCGAGTTCACCACCCATGGGCTGACGGTGCGCCACGACCTGCGCGCCGGGCTCCCCGCGCTGACCGAGGAGACGGAACTGGTGCTCTACCGCGTGGCCCAGGAGGCCCTGACCAACACCGCCCGGCACTCGGGCGCCGACCGCGCCGAGCTGCGGCTGCGCCCCGTCGGCGACGGCGTCGAACTGCTCGTGCGGGACAACGGCACGGGCCTCGGCGCGCGGGCCGGCGAGGGCGCCGGCATCCGGGGGATGCGCGAACGGGCGCTGCTGATCGGCGCGGTCCTGACCGTCTCGTCGGGCGCCGGCGGCAGCGGGAGCGGGGCCGACGTCCGACTGCTGACGAGGGCGGCCGCCGTGGCGACGGCAAGGGCTGCGACGACAGGCGTCCCGGCGTCCCCCGGGGGTCTGCGATGACGCACTCCGTCGCGTCGGCGACCCCGGCGCAGGGCCCGCCGACATCCGAGCCGTCCCCGTCCACCACGCAGCCCGGACCGTCCGGAGCGGCCGCGCCGATCCGGGTGCTGCTCGCCGACGACCACACGCTCGTCCGCCGTGGCGTGCGGCTCATCCTGGACGGCGAGCCCGACCTCACGGTCGTCGCCGAGGCCGGCGACGGGGCCGAGGCGGTCGCCCGCGCGCGGGAGGGGGACGTCGATCTGGCCGTCCTCGACGTGGCCATGCCCCGGATGACCGGGTTGCAGGCGGCGCGCGAGCTGTCCCGCAGGCTCCCGGCGCTCCCCATCCTCATCCTCACGATGTACGACAACGAGCAGTACTTCTTCGAGGCCCTCAGGGCCGGGGCCGGGGGATACGTCCTGAAGTCGGTCGCCGACCGGGACCTGGTGGAGGCGTGCCACGCGGTCGTGCGCGACGAGCCGTTCATCTACCCCGGCGCCGAGCGGGCGCTCGTGCGCTCCTACCTGGACCGGCTGCACCGCGGCGCCGACGTCGACGGCCTGCCCGAGCGGCCCATCACCGAGCGCGAGGAGGAGATCCTCAAGCTCGTCGCGGAGGGGCACACCTCCAAGGAGATCGGCGCGCTGCTCTTCATCAGCGCCAAGACCGTCGAACGGCACCGCGCCAACCTCCTGCAGAAGCTCGGCATGCGCGACCGGCTCGAGCTCACCCGCTACGCGATCCGCGCCGGTCTGATCGACCCCTGAGCGCGGCGGACCCCTCGAGGAGCGGGGGCGGCGGGCGTCCTCCGGCGAGCGCCTACCCTTGAGCCATGACCAGCAGCAGCGACCGGAGCCTCGCAGTGGACGTCCAAGCCCCCAAGAGCTACGAGATCCGCACTTACGGGTGCCAGATGAACGTCCACGACTCCGAGCGATTGTCCGGGCTGCTCGAAGAGGCCGGGTACGTGCGCGCCCCCGAGGGCTCGGACGGCGACGCGGACGTCGTCGTCTTCAACACCTGCGCGGTGCGCGAGAACGCCGACAACCGGCTCTACGGCAACCTCGGCCGCCTCGCCCCGCGCAAGGCGAGCCGGCCCGGGATGCAGATCGCGGTCGGCGGCTGCCTCGCGCAGAAGGACCGCGAGACCATCGTGAAGAAGGCGCCCTGGGTGGACGTCGTCTTCGGCACGCACAACATCGGCAAGCTGCCGGTCCTGCTGGAACGCGCGCGCGTGCAGGAAGAGGCCCAGGTCGAGATCGCCGAGTCGCTGGAGGCGTTCCCGTCCACCCTGCCGACGCGACGCGAGAGCGCCTACGCGGCCTGGGTGTCGATCTCGGTCGGCTGCAACAACACGTGCACGTTCTGCATCGTCCCGGCGCTGCGCGGCAAGGAGAAGGACCGCCGCACCGGCGACATCCTCGCCGAGATCGAGGCGCTGGTCGCCGAGGGGGTCTCCGAGATCACCCTGCTCGGCCAGAACGTCAACGCCTACGGCTCCGACATCGGCGACCGCGAGGCCTTCAGCAAGCTGCTGCGCGCGTGCGGCGCGATCGAGGGCCTGGAGCGCGTCCGCTTCACGTCCCCGCACCCGCGCGACTTCACCGACGACGTCATCGCCGCCATGGCCGAGACGCCCAACGTGATGCCGCAGCTGCACATGCCGATGCAGTCCGGCTCGGACACGGTCCTCAAGGCGATGCGCCGCTCCTACCGTCAGGAGCGCTACCTCGGGATCATCGAGAAGGTGCGCGCCGCCATCCCGCACGCGGCGATCACCACCGACATCATCGTGGGCTTCCCCGGCGAGACCGAGGAGGACTTCGAGCAGACCCTGCACGCGGTCCGCGAGGCCCGCTTCGCGCAGGCGTTCACCTTCCAGTACTCCAAGCGCCCCGGCACCCCGGCCGCGACCATGGACGACCAGATCCCCAAGGAGGTCGTCCAGGCGCGCTACGAGCGTCTCGTGGCCCTCCAGGAGGAGATCTCCTGGGAGGAGAACAAGAAGCAGGTCGGCCGCACGCTGGAGCTGATGGTGGCCGAGGGCGAGGGCCGCAAGGACGGCGCCACGCACCGCCTGTCCGGCCGCGCCCCCGACAACCGTCTGGTGCACTTCACCAAGCCCGAGCGGCAGGTGCGCCCCGGCGACGTGGTGACCGTCGAGATCACCTACGCCGCCCCGCACCACCTCCTGGCCGAGGGCGCGGTCCTGGACGTGCGCCGCACGCGCGCGGGCGACGCCTGGGAGAAGCGCACCGCCGAGCAGTCGGCCAAGCCGGCCGGCGTCCTGCTCGGCCTGCCCAAGATCGGCGTGCCCGCGCCGCTCCCGGTGGCCACGGGCAGCGGCTGCGGCTGCGACTGACGGCGGCGGGGCCCGGCGGGCGACACCCCGGAGGTGACGTCCGGCCGGGGCGCGTCGCCGGGGACGCCCGGTGGGGTGCCCCAGGGCGCGTCCTCGGGGTTACGCTGCCGATCATGCTTGTCGCCGCCTCCGTCTGCCCCTGTCCGCCGCTGCTCGTGCCCGAGGTCGCCGCGGGCGCCGCGCCCGAGCTGGACGCGGCGCGTACCGCCTGCTCGGACGCCCTGGCCGTGCTGGCGGCCGCCCGGCCGGACCGGCTGGTGGTCGTCGGCCCCGCCGAGAAGGCGGGACGGGGCCCCCACCCGGAAGGCGCGCGGGGCTCGTTCCGCGGCTTCGGAGCGGACGTCGCCGTGCGCCTCGGCCGCAGTGGCGAGCACGGTGGCGAGCACACCCCCGTGGCGCCGGGCTCGGAGAGCCCGGACCTGCCGCCGTCCCTCGCCGTGGGGGCCTGGCTGCTGGAGCGGGCCGGCTGGTCGGCCGCCCCGGTCGAGGGTCTCGGCGTCGGGGAACCCCTCGCGGCCGAGCGCTGCGTCGAGGTGGGCCGGGAGATCGGCGCGTCGTCCGCACGGGTCGCCCTGCTGGTCATGGGCGACGCGAGCGCGTGCCGCACGCTGAAGGCGCCCGGCTACCTCGACGAGCGCGCCGCGCCCTTCGACGCGGAGGTCGCCCGCGCGCTCGGCACGGCGGACGTGGCGGCGCTCAAGGCGCTGGACGCCGAGCTGGCGTACGAACTCAAGGCCTGCGGCCGCGCGCCGTGGCAGGTGCTCGCGGGCGCCGCCGACGACGCCGGGCTGACCGGCGCGCTGCTCTACGAGGACGCGCCGTACGGCGTGGGCTACCTGGTCGCCACCTGGTCGTAGCCGGCGTGCGCCGGGCGGGACCGGGCCATGGGCGCGGGTCGGGGGACGGCCGTGAGGGTTTCCGCTCCGCGGCCGTCCCCCGACCCACGCCCGGTCAGGAGGCCGGCGGTGGCGGGGTCGGCGGCACGAAGGTGTCGCCGCCTCCCGTCGAGGGCCCGTCCTTGTGGGCGAGCCGGTCCATGGCTCCCTTGGCCTTGTCGGTGCCCGTGTGGATCCGGTCGCTGTACTTGCCCTTGGTCTTCTCGTCGACGACCTGGGCGGCCTTGTCCAGGCCGTGGTGCACCTTGTCCCCGTGCTGTTGCGCGAGGTCCGTGACCTTGCCCCTGGCCGGGGCCAGCCTGGCCTTCAGATTGTGCAAGAGACCCATGGGCCACCTTCCCTAGCCGTGCGTCACGTGCGGGCGCCCTCGTCGGCGGCCTCGCTGTCGGCCGTCTCCTCGGGGGACTGCTGACGGGGGATCCCGACGCCGTCGGCGCCGTCGTCGTCGTCGGCGGCGACGGGCTCCTTCGCCGTCCCGCCGGGAACTCCGGGCCCGGCCGTCTCCGGCGAGTCCTCCGCGACCGTGGCCCCGGCCGTCTCCGCCTCGGCCGCGTCCCGCGCCGCACCGGCCGGCGCCTCGACGCCGGCGGTGGCCGCCTGCGCGGTCGCCGACTCCGCCACGGACTTCGACCTCCGGAAAATTCGCGCCAAAACGCCCATGTCCACTCCATACGGTACTCGTGCGGGCGAAATCCCGCGTCGGCCGGTGCGTCCGTTCGCGTCACCGGGGGCCGCCGACCCCGCGCGGGGTGACGGAAAGCCCGCAACGAGGAACGACCCCGCACCGACGCCGTCACGTAACTCGTTCGGGGGTTGCGGCGGGGTTTGCGAGACTGGTCCCGTGAGCAGCGCACCCCCCGCACCCCGCGTCATCGCCGTCGTCGGACCGACCGCGGCCGGAAAGTCCGATCTGGGCGTCTTCCTGGCCCGGCGCCTCGGCGGCGAGGTCGTCAACGCCGACTCCATGCAGCTGTACCGAGGGATGGACATCGGCACCGCCAAACTGACGCCCGAGGAGCGCGCCGGAGTTCCGCACCACCTCCTGGACGTCTGGGACGTCACCGAGACCGCCTCCGTCGCCGAGTACCAGCGGCTGGCGCGCGAGCGGATCGACGCGCTCCTCGCCGAGGGCCGCTGGCCGGTCCTCGTCGGCGGCTCCGGCCTGTACGTGCGCGGCGCCGTGGACAACCTGGAATTCCCCGGCACCGATCCCGCGGTGCGCGCCCGGCTGGAGGAGGAGCTCACGCTGCGCGGTTCGGGCGCGCTGCACGCGCGGCTGGCCGCCGCCGACCCCGAGGCCGCGCACGCGATCCTGCCCGGCAACGGCCGCCGCATCGTCCGCGCCCTCGAGGTGATCGAGATCACCGGCAAGCCCTTCACGGCCAATCTGCCCGGCCACGACTCCATCTACGACACGGTCCAGATCGGCGTCGACGTGGCGCGCCCCGAACTCGACGAGCGCATCGCCCGCCGCGTCGACCGGATGTGGGAAGCCGGGCTCGTGGACGAGGTCCGCGCGCTGGAGGCGCAGGGCCTGCGCGAGGGGCGCACGGCCTCCCGCGCGCTCGGTTACCAGCAGATCCTCGCGGCCCTGGCCGGCGACTGCACCGAGGAAGGGGCACGGGCCGAGACGGTGCGTGCCACCAAGCGCTTCGCGCGCCGTCAGGATTCCTGGTTCAGGCGCGATCCGCGGGTGCACTGGTTGAGTGGGGCCGCGGCTGATCTCGCGGAACTTCCGGAGCTCGCGCTGGCGTTGGTGGAGCGACCGGTCACAGCCTGATCACGTCATGGCATCGGGACGCCCAGGCCGTCATCGGGGCCCGCGACGGCGTGCCATCATCGAGCTTCGATCGACCAAGTGGAGTCCGAGTTGGGAGGGCGCGTGGCGATGGAGGCCGGCCCTCGCGACACCGCACAAGGCATCGAGCACCGCACCGCCGCAAGCGGTGAACCGGAGCCCGAGGAAGGCCGTCTGAGCCCGGACGGGCCGGACGAGGACGACACCGGGGGCGGGGTGACCGACGACGGTCCCGAGCCCGAGGAGATGTTCACGAGCGGCCCCGAGGTCGAGGTCGAACTGCGCCCGCAGCGCCGGCTGCGGATCTGGCAGCTCGCGCCCATCGTGGCCCTGGCCGCGATCGGCTCCCTGATGTTCGCCTTCCCGCTCGCCTTCGACTTCGGCGACAGCGGGGCCATGATCGCCATGCTCGGGCTGCTGATCTGCTCCTGTGCCGCGGGCTGGGGGATGATGGCCGCCCGCCGCGTCGGTTACACGTGGCCCGGCCTGCCCGCGCGCGGCTCCGGCCGCCGCCCCGACTGGCGGTTCGCCCTCGCCTACGTGGTGATGGTCGCGGCGGTGGTCGCCCTCGCGGTCTGGCGGGTCGCCCGGCTCCGTTGAGCCGGCGAAGGCGGCCGTCACGGCGGCCCATGCGCGCGTGACGGCCCACGCTCCGAGCCCGGGACCGCGGCCGGCGGGCGCCGTCCCGCCGCTGCCGGCCCGGTGTCACGGCCACCCCGTACGATCGAGGGATGAGCACGCGGATCGCCTTCCTCAAGGGCCACGGCACCGAGAACGACTTCGTGATCGTCCCGGACCCCGACAACGCCCTCGACCTCCCCCCGGCCGCCGTCGCCGCGCTGTGCGACCGGCGCGCCGGCATCGGCGGGGACGGTCTGCTGCACGTCGTGAGGTCCGCCGCGCACCCCGAGGCGAAGGACATGGCGGAGCGGGCGGAGTGGTTCATGGACTACCGCAACGGCGACGGCTCGATCGCCGAGATGTGCGGCAACGGCGTCCGCGTCTTCGCCCGCTACCTCCAGCACGCCGGCCTCGTCACCGAGGGCGATCTCGCGGTCGCCACGCGCGGGGGCGTCAAGCGCGTGCACCTCGCCGAGAACGGGGATGTCACGGTCGGCATGGGCAGGGCCCTCCTCCCCGAGGGGGACGTCACGGTGAGCGTCGGCGGGCGCAGCTGGCCCGCGCGCAACGTGAACATGGGCAACCCGCACGCCGTCGCCTTCGTCGACGACCTCGCCCACGCCGGTGGCCTGCACGCGCCGCCGCCCTTCAGCCCGGCCTCCGCCTACCCGGACGGGGTCAACGTGGAGTTCGTCGTGGACCGCGGCCCGCGGCACGTCGCCCTGCGCGTGCACGAGCGCGGCGCGGGCGAGACCCGCTCGTGCGGCACGGGCGCGTGCGCCGTCGCCGTGGCGGCCGCCCGCCGGGACGGCGCCGACCCGGCGGCCACCGGGACGCCGGCCACCTACACCGTCGACGTGCCCGGCGGACGCCTGGTGATCACCGAGGGGCCGGACGGCGAGATCGAGATGACCGGTCCCGCAGTGATCGTCGCCACAGGAGAGATCGAGTCCGCGTGGCTGGAAAAGGTCGCCCGCTGATCCGCTCTCGGCTTGGTATCGGAGGCCGGGGCGGCTCCATGACGTACATGATCAACCCGGCGGAGCGTGCCACGGGTTCGAATGCGCGACCGGGGCCGTGACGGGTGGCTCAAAAACGTAAACGCGCCACCCATCGCTCGAATGGGTGATCCGTTTCACGCTCGGCGAGAGGCGGTCGGTCCCGCGTGATGGGCTCGGTAGCATCAAGCACCGGCCCGGACGGGGGACCGTTCATCCAGTCCCCTGAGCCGTGTCCGCCCTGGGACACCCCGTCCGCCGGTCCACGCAGCCGGAGGTGCCCATGAGTGCGGAGGCCACGAACCCTGCGACGCCGGGCCCGGTGGCGCCGGCCACACCCCGCAGGCGCAGCCGTCCCCGGATCGATCTGCGCCGCCTGGTCGGCGCCGCGCTGCTCGGCCCCGCCTCCCGCGGCCGGCTCCCGGACGCGATCGGCCACGTCGTCGAGGTCCACCGCGCCCACCACCCCGACGCCGACCTCGAGACCCTGCGCCGCGCCTACGTCCTCGCCGAGTCCTCGCACCGCGGCCAGATGCGCAAGAGCGGCGAGCCCTACATCACCCACCCGCTCGCCGTGACCCTGATCCTCGCCGAACTCGGCGCGGAGACCACGACCCTGACCGCGTCCCTGCTCCACGACACCGTCGAGGACACCGACGTGACGCTCGATCAGGTCGGCGAGCAGTTCGGCGCCGAGGTGCGCTACCTCGTCGACGGCGTCACCAAGCTGGAGAAGGTCGACTACGGCGCGGCCGCCGAGCCCGAGACCTTCCGCAAGATGCTCGTCGCGACCGGCAACGACGTGCGGGTGATGTCGATCAAACTCGCCGACCGGCTGCACAACATGCGCACCCTGGGCGTGATGCGCCCCGAGAAACAGGCCCGCATCGCCAAGGTCACCCGGGACGTCCTGATCCCGCTCGCCGAACGCCTCGGCGTCCAGGCCCTCAAGACCGAGCTGGAAGACCTCGTCTTCGCGATCCTGCACCCCGAGGAGTACGAGCACACCCGCGAACTCGTCGTCGAGAACGCCTCCCGCGCGGACGACCCCCTCGCCGAGTTCGCCGACGCGATGCGCGCCGTCCTGCGCGACGCCGGCATCCAGGCCGAAGTCCTCATCCGCCCGCGGCACTTCGTGTCCGTGCACCGCTTCTCCCGCAAGCGCGGCCGCATGCGCGGCTCCGACTTCGGCCGCCTGCTGGTCCTGGTCAACGAGGACGCCGACTGTTACGCCGTCCTGGGCGAGCTGCACACCTGCATGACGCCGGTGGTCTCGGAGTTCAAGGACTTCATCGCCGTCCCCAAGTTCAACCTCTACCAGTCGCTGCACACCGCGGTCGCCCGTGAGGACGGCCAGGTCGCCGAAGTCCTCATCCGCACGCACCAGATGCACAAGGTCGCGGAGGCCGGCGTCGTGGCGCTCGGCAACCCCTACCCGGCCCCCTCCGAGGAGCAGGCCAGGGCACGGGCCGCCGCCGACGAGGAACGCGTCGACCCCACCCGGCCCGGCTGGCTCTCCCGTCTCCTGGACTGGCAGGAGGCCGCGCCCGACCCCGACACCTTCTGGTCCACCCTGCGCGAGGACCTCGCCCAGGACCGCGAGATCACCGTCTTCCGCCCGGACGGCGGCACGCTCGGCCTGCCCGAGGGCGCGACCTGCGTGGACGCCGCCTACGCCCAGTACGGCGAGGACGCCCACGCCTGCATCGGCGCCCGGGTGAACGGCCGCCTGGCCACCCTCAGCACCGTGCTGCGCGACGGCGACACCGTCCAGCTCCTCATGGGGCAGGACCCGGCCTCCGAGCCGTCCAGGGAGTGGCTGGAGCACGCCCACACCCCGGCCGCCCGGATCGCCATCCAGCGATGGCTGGCGACGCATCCCGCACCCGCCGAGCCGGCCGGCCCCGCACCGGCCGGGGACCCGGTCGCCGCCAAGGCCGCGGAGGCGACCGCCCGGTCGGCGGCCGACCCCTTGGGCGTCGACGCGCCCGCGCCGCGCCCCGGAGCCGCCGTCACCGTCGGCGGCCGGCCCGACGCCACCGTCCGGCTCGCCGGATGCTGCACGCCCGTACCGCTCGACGACGTCACCGGGTTCCTGGTACGCGGGGGAGTGGTCACCGTGCACCGCGCGGAGTGCGACGCCGTGGCCCGCATGGCGAGCGCGGGGCGCGAAGAGGTCGACGTGAGCTGGGGCGACACCACCGGCTGCCGGGTCAGCCTCGTCGCCGAATCGTTCGGCCGGCCGCATCTGCTGGCCGACCTCACCGAGGCGATGGCGCTCGAAGGCGCCGAGATCGTCTCCGCGACCGTCGAACCCCCCAGCCAGCAGCGGGTGCGGCACACCTACACCGTCCAGCTTCCCGACGCCGCCCGTCTCCCCGCCCTCCTGCGCGCCATGCGCAACGTCCCCGGCGTGTACGACGTGGACCGCGCGCAGCACCACGCGCAGGCCGCGGCGGAACCGGCGTAGGGCGCACCCCGCGCGCGGGGTGCGCCCTGCCTCCCGGGTTTCGTCCGGGTGGCTCGCCCCCCGGGCGTCCGCCCAAGCGCGCGGGCGCCATCCGTTCGGGTGGGCCGGGCGCGCGTCGCCGACGCGACCCGCTCACGCGCTGGTAGCGGTGGTCCATGCTGCTCACCCCCCGCGCCCGCCTCACGTCCGCGCTGCTCGCCTCGGCCGTCTCCGTCTGCCTCGTCGCCGCGAGCGCCCCGGCGGACCCGCTCGGCGTCGGCGACCGCCTGTTCCCGTATCTGGGCAACCCGGGATACGACGTCGCCTCCTACGACCTGTCCTTCACCTATGAGGGCGACAACAGCAAGCCCCTCCAGGCGGTCACCACCATCGACGCCTGGACGACGGCCGCTCTGGACCGGATCAACCTCGACTTCGCCCACGGCAAGGTCGACTCGGTCGAGGTCGACGGCGCGCCCGCCGCCTTCGCCGGCGCGGGCGACGACCTGGTGGTCACCCCGCGCAGTCCGCTGCCCCCGGGCAGCTGGGTGCGGATCACCGTGCGGCACACCAGCGACCCGGTGAGCGCCGACGACCGCGACGGCGGCTGGGTCCGGACCGCGGACGGACTCGCCATGGCCAACCAGGCCGACGCCGCCCACCTGGTCTTCCCCTGCAACGACCACCCCTCCGACAAGGCGATGTTCACCATCCGCGTCACCGCCCCCAACGACTACACGGCCGTCGCGGGCGGCCTGCCCGCAGGCGTCGAGCGCGTCGGCCCGGCGACCACGTGGACCTACCGCACCCAGCACCCCATGGCGACCGAGCTCGCCCAGGTGTCGATCGGCCGCTCCACCGTCGTGCGCCGAGAGGGACCCCACGCCCTGCCCGTGCGGGACGTGGTGCCCACGAAGGACCGCACGGCGCTGGAGCCGTGGCTGAAGAAGACCCCCGAGCAGATCGCCTGGATGGAGGGCAAGGTCGGGCCCTACCCCTTCGAGACGTACGGCCTGCTCATGGCCGACGCCTCGACCGGGTTCGAGCTGGAGACGCAGACCTTGTCCCTCTTCGAGAAGGACCTCTTCACCGAGCCCGGCTACCCCAAGTGGTACGTCGAGTCGATCATGGTGCACGAGCTCTCCCACCAGTGGTTCGGCGACAGCGTCAGCCCGCGCAGCTGGTCCGACCTGTGGCTCAACGAGGGCCACGCCACCTGGTACGAGGCCCTGTACGCCGAGGAGAAGGCGGGCCGCACCCTGGAGGCGCGGATGAAGGCCGCCTACGGCGCCTCCGACCACTGGCGCGCCGCCGGAGGCCCCCCGGCGCTGCCCAAGGCCCCCCGTCCGGGCCAGAAGATCAGCATCTTCCGGCCCAACGTCTACGACGGCGCGGCCCTCGTCCTGTACGCCCTGCGCCAGGAGATCGGCGTCCCCGCCTTCGAGCGCCTGGAACGGGCCTGGGTGCGCAACCACCGCGACTCCACGGCGACCACGGCCGACTTCGAGCGCCTCGCGGAAGGGATCTCCGGGCGGGAGCTGAGCGGGTTCTTCAAGGACTGGCTGTACGGCGAGAAGACGCCGGCGATGCCCGGGCACCCGGACTGGAAGCCCGCCGCGCCGGTGGCCCGCGCCGAACCCAAGGCGGAACCGAAGGGCGCGTCCAAGACCGCGCCGAGGACCGCACCCCGGACCGCCCCCAAGGCGGGGACCAAGCCGTAGCCCGCCCGGAGCCGGCTCCGGCTCCGGCGCCGACGGCCGCGCGGAGGCCGCGATAAGACGATGACGAGACGGGCCGTCCCGTGCGACCATCGTGCGGTCGGCGCGGCACGGTGCGCGAGGTGCGCGGGAATCTCCCGGGGCATCCGTGCGTTGATGTCCATGAAGGCCGCGCAACCGGCATTCCCCACGACGTAAGGACCCAATGACCTCCTCTTCTTCCCCTTCCCAGGACACCAAGCGCGTTGCGCACGCCTATCCCGAAGGTCTCAAGGCCGATGCCCTGATGGAAGAGGACGTCGCCTGGAGCCACGAGATCGACGGAGACCGGGACGGCGACCAGTTCGACCGCTCCGAGCGCGCGGCCCTGCGCCGCGTGGCCGGTCTCTCCACCGAACTCGAGGACGTCACCGAGGTCGAGTACCGACAGCTCCGCCTGGAGCGTGTCGTGCTCGTCGGCGTCTGGACCACGGGAACCTCGCAGGACGCGGACAACTCCCTCGCGGAGCTGGCCGCCCTCGCGGAGACGGCGGGAGCGCTCGTGCTGGACGGCGTCATCCAGCGCCGTGACAAGCCCGACGCGGCCACCTACATCGGCTCCGGCAAGGCGAACGAGCTCCGGGACATCGTCCTGGAGACCGGCGCCGACACCGTGATCTGCGACGGAGAGCTCAGCCCCGGCCAGCTCATCCACCTCGAGGACGTCGTCAAGGTCAAGGTCATCGACCGCACGGCCCTGATCCTCGACATCTTCGCCCAGCACGCCAAGTCCCGGGAGGGCAAGGCGCAGGTCGCGCTCGCGCAGATGCAGTACATGCTGCCGAGGCTGCGAGGCTGGGGTCAGTCGCTGTCCCGTCAGATGGGCGGCGGCAAGGGCGGCGGCCTCGCCACCCGTGGTCCCGGTGAGACCAAGATCGAGACGGACCGGCGCCGGATCCGCGAGAAGATGGCGAAGATGCGCCGGGAGATCGCGGAGATGAAGACCGGCCGCGAGATCAAGCGGCAGGAGCGCAAGCGCCACAAGGTGCCGTCCGTGGCCATCGCGGGCTACACCAACGCCGGCAAGTCGTCCCTGCTCAACCGCCTCACCGGCGCGGGCGTCCTGGTCGAGAACGCGCTGTTCGCGACCCTGGACCCGACCGTGCGCCGGGCCGAGACCCCGAGCGGCCGGCTGTACACGCTGGCCGACACCGTCGGCTTCGTCCGGCACCTGCCGCACCACCTGGTCGAGGCGTTCCGCTCCACCATGGAGGAGGTCGGCGAGGCCGACCTGATCCTCCACGTGGTGGACGGCTCGCACCCCGCCCCGGAGGAGCAGCTGGCCGCCGTGCGCGAGGTCGTCCGGGACGTCGGCGCGACCGGCGTGCCCGAGATCGTCGTGATCAACAAGGCGGACGCGGCCGACCCGCTGACGCTACAGCGGCTGATGCGGATCGAGAAGCGCTCCATCGCGGTCTCGGCCCGTACCGGCCAGGGCATCGACGAACTGCTCGCGCTGATCGACGACGAGCTGCCGCGGCCGTCCGTCGAGGTCGAGGCGCTCGTGCCGTACACCCACGGCGGCCTGGTCGCCCGCGCCCACACCGAGGGCGAGGTGATCTCCGAGGAGCACACCGCGGAGGGCACCCTGCTGAAGGTCCGGGTGCACGAGGAACTGGCGGCCGACCTGGCGCCGTACGTCCCGGCGCCGGCCGCCTAGACCGCGCGACCGGCCGACGGACGGCGCGTCGAAGGCCCGCACCGTACGCCGAAGGCCCGCCCCTCGCTCACCGCGGGGGACGGGCCTTCGTGCTGTCCGGCCTTCACCGGCCGCTCCGCGTCAGGGCCTCACGCTCGTCGTGAGCGAGCCGCCCCGGCGCGGCGGGCCGCCGACCGCGGGGACGAACGGCGGCGGGACGACGCGGGCCCCAGCGGGCTCCTCTCGGCGTCCGCCGTCGGGACCGGCTACCGACGACCGGCGAACTTGTCGCTCACCGAGTCGTAGACGCCCTTGGCCACGTCACCGAGCCGCGGACCCGCGAGCCATCCCGACCTCACCGGGCCGATCGAGGTGTTGGACACCAGCGCCGGCGTGCCGTCCGACCCCTTCGCGACCCAGCCGCCGCCCGACGAGCCGCCGGTCATCGTGCAGCCGATGCGGTACATCGTCGGATCCGCCGCGTTGAGCGAGAACCGCCCCGGCCGGTCCTGGCACTGGTAGAGCTTCTGGCCGTCGTAGGGCTTGGCCGCCGGGTACCCGGTCGCGGTGATGTCGGCGACCTTCGGGACCGCGGGGGCCTTGAAGTTCACCGGCAGCGCCGAACCGACCGTCTCCTCCAGGGACTTGCCCGACCCGCTGTCCTCCGGCGTCACATGGATGACGGCGTAGTCGTAGGAGGCGCCGTCGCCGCCGGTCTGACCGCCCTGCGCGATCCACTGGTCCGAGGTCTTCGTCCAGTCGCCCCACCAGACGCCGTACGGGGCCGCCTGCTCCTTGGTGGCCGTCTGCAACTGCGCGGACGACAGCCCCTGGTCGTTGTACGACGGCACGAACGCGATGTTGCGGTACCAGCCGCCGCCCTTGCCCGCGTGCACGCAATGGCCCGCCGTCCACACCAGGTTGGACTTGCCCGGGTGGGCCGGGTCCTTGACGACCGTCGCCGAGCAGACCATCGTGCCCTCGGGCGAGTCGAAGAACACCTTGCCGGCCTCGGGGGCGTTGGCGTGGTACTTCGTCGGCACGGCCGTCGCCTCCACCGCCTGCGGCGTGGGGTCGGTCACGCCCTGGTCGCCGGAGAGGTCGCTGTCGTCGACGCTGCGGTCCGGATCCTCCGCCCTGCGCATCCGGTCCGGGTCCCACAGGCCCTTGATGATCGGGTTGACGTAGTCCTTCGCCTCGCGCAGCCAGTCGTCCCGGTCCCAGTTCTTCCAGGCGCCGTTCTTCCACTTGTCGAGGTCGATCCCGTGCTCTTTGAGCCGGTCCTTGATGTCGTCCGGGATCGTGATCTTCCCGTCGCCGGTGGCCGGCGCGGAGGAGGCCGCCTGTCCGCTCGCGTCGGTGTCGCCCGAGTCGCACGCGGTCGCGGTGAGCGCGAGCACCGGGACGAGGGCCATGGCGCCCAGCACGGGGGAGGTTCTGCGGCGCGCGTTCCTCCTCCGGCGAACGGTGAACGACGGCCGTGTGGATCGCATGGTGTGACTCCCCCTGCTGTGAACGAACTTGAGACACCGGCCGTGTCCCCGGACCTGAACTCACGGGTGGCTCGTCCCTGGTTCAGTCGGGTCGCACGGCCTGGTGCGATGCCTCCACACGATATGCGCCGCCTGTGGGGGACTTCCGACGGAACGGCAACTGTTCGGTCACAGCGTGGATCTCGCGGCAACCCGTAACCGCGAAGACCGTCCGCGGTTGGTAGCGGTGGGGGGTCCGCTGTCCGCGCCCGGCCCCTGAACTGCGGGAGGACGGGAAGCCGTGGTCGTGACCGAGTCAGTGCCCGAGGGCATCCTGAGGCGTCAGTCGGCGCGTGAGTCGGCGGCGCGCACCTACGCGCGCGCCCTGCCGATCGTGCCGGTGCGGGCCCGAGGGATGACCATCGAGGGCGCGGACGGCCGCCGTTACCTCGACTGCCTCTCCGGCGCCGGCGCTCTCGCCCTCGGGCACAACCATCCGGTCGTGCTGGAGGCCGTCCGCGCGGTGCTCGACTCGGGCGCGCCGCTCCAGGTGCTCGACCTCGCGACCCCGGTCAAGGACGCGTTCGTCACCGAGCTGTTCCGCACCCTGCCGCCCGCTCTGGCCGACCACGCGCGCGTGCAGTTCTGCGGACCGGCCGGCACGGACGCCGTCGAGGCCGCGCTCACGCTCGTCCGGGCCGCCACCGGCCGCACGGGCGTGCTGGCCTTCACGGGGGCCTACCACGGGATGACCGCCGGATCCCTGGAGGTCTCCGGGGGCGCGGGTGACGTCCGGGCGACGCGGCTGCCCTACCCGCAGGACTACCGCTGCCCGTTCGGCGTCGGCGGCGAGCGCGGCGCCGAACTCGCCGCCCGCTGGACGGAGTCCGTGCTCGACGACCCCAAGTCCGGGGTGCGACGGCCCGCCGGGATGATCCTCGAACCCGTGCAGGGGGAGGGTGGGGTCATCCCCGCGCCGGACGCCTGGCTGCGCAGGATGCGACGGATCACCGCGGACCGCTCCATCCCGCTGATCGCCGACGAGGTCCAGACGGGCGTCGGCCGCACCGGCGCCTTCTGGGCGGTGGAGCACAGCGGGATCACCCCCGACGTGATGGTGCTGTCCAAGGCCATCGGCGGCAGCCTGCCGCTCGCCGTCGTCGTCTACCGCGAGGACCTCGACGTCTGGCAACCGGGCGCCCACGCGGGCACGTTCCGCGGCAATCAGCTCGCCATGGCCGCCGGCACGGCCACCCTCGCCTTCGTCCGCGAGAACGGCCTCGCCGACCGCGCCGCCGTCGTGGGCGCACGCCTCATGGGCCGGCTCCGCGACCTCGCCCGGGAGTTCCCGTGCATGGGAGACGTACGAGGGCGCGGGCTGATGATCGGGGTCGAGATGGTGGACCCGGACGCGGAACTTCCCGGGGTCGCCCCGCTCCGGGGAGCCGACGAGTCGGACGGGATCCACGAGACGGAGGGGATCGAGGGGGCCGACGGCGTCAGCGGTGCGCGCCGCCCCCACCCCGCCGCCCCGGACCTGGCTCTCGCGCTCCGACGGGAGTGTCTGCGGCGCGGCCTGATCGTCGAACTGGGCGGGCGTCACGCCGGCGTCGTACGACTGCTTCCGCCGCTGACCATCACCGACGAGCAGGCCGCCGCGGTGCTGGACCGGCTCGCGGACGCGATGGCCGCCGTCGCGACGAGCCACGCACACAGCGCCCCTCGCACCGACGGCACCTCTCGCACGACCCGAACGACCCGCACGACCCGCACGACCCGCACGGGCGGTACGGAGCGGCCGAGGCAGGCGCATGAGCCGGTTCGGGCAGCGGAGGCGGTACCGGCAGCGGAGGCGGCACAGGCGGTACGGGCGGGAGAGGCGGTACGGGCGGGAGAGGCGAGACCGGCCGACGGGCACGGCCCGGGCGGGGCGAACCCGCCGGGCAGACCTCCGGGGCAGGTCCCTCGGCCGGGAAGCCGCGCCGACCGCACGAGATGACCCTGCCGGCCCGCCCTCCACGGGCGTCACCGGGGCAGGCAGGCCTGGCCTCTCCCCGCCCGTCTCCCCAGGAGACCGGCCGCGAGGGTGCCTGCCGTGGCCGCCCGCTCACCCGCACCCGCACCCGCACCCCCTCATTCCACGAGGACCGACCGAGGACGACCTTGACCACCTCCCCGCAGCCCGTCGACGCCGACTCCGCGCTCTGCGCGCCGTCCGCACACGCTCCCTCGTCGCCGCCCGGGCGACCGTCCCCGGCCACCGCCCCCGCACCCGTCTCCGTCCCCTCGCCTGCCTCCCTCCCTGGCGTCGCCGATGTCGCCCGTGCCGCCGATGCGGCCGCGCGCCCGCTGCCGACACCCCGTGGGGCGTCGGCGTCCCCCTTCGGCGAACCGCCGCGCTCCACCGCCGAGGACCTTCTCGACCATCCCGACCCGCACACCGCCGCCGAGGCCGCGGCCGTGGAGAACCTGCTGCGCTGCTGGGTCCGCGAGACCGGCCTGCCCGCACCCAGCGACGGCGTCCTGCGGGTGCCGTTGCCAGCGAGCGGTGCCGCTCTGCTCGTGCCCGTCCGCTACTGGTCCCCGACGGGCTGGCACCGGTTCGGCCTGCCCCGCCTGGCCGGCGCCCCCGAGCAGGCACCGCCCGCGGACGCGGTCACGGTCGCCGCCCTGCTGGCCCGCGAGACGCCCGCGCGCGACACGGACGCTGCTGAAGGCGTAGAAGGCGTAGAAGGCGTAGAAGGCGGGGAGGACGGTGACGGCGTGACCGGCGAGGGCGTGGACTTGGTCGCACGCGTCGCGGACTCCGTCCGCCGTACCGCCGTCTTCATCAGGGAGCGCAGAGAGCAGCCCGTCGACGGCCCCGACCTGTTCCTGGCGGCGGAGCAGGCCCTGCTGCTCGGGCACCCGCTGCATCCGACCCCCAAGAGCCGTGAGGGACTCTCCGACGGTGAGGCGCGGCTGTACTCGCCCGAGGCGCGCGGCTCGTTCCCGCTGCACTGGGTCGGCGTCGCTCCCTCCGTGCTCGCCTCCGAGTCCGCCTGGACCGAAGGCGGCCGCCCCGTCCCCGCCGCCCGGCTGACGGCGCGACTGGCGGGCCCGGGGCTGCCGCTGCCCGACGGGTTCGCCGCGCTGCCGGTGCATCCCTGGCAGCTGGGCGAGCTGCGGCGCCGTCCCGAGGCCGAGGCGCTGTTCGACGCGGGCCGACTCCGGGATCTGGGCGCGCACGGCCTCCCGTGGCACCCCACCTCCTCCGTGCGCACCGTGCACCGGTCCGGCGCCCCGGCGATGCTCAAGCTGTCCCTGGGCCTGCGCGTCACCAACTCGCGCCGCGAGAACCTCCGCAAGGAGCTGCACCGGGGTGTGGAGGTGCACCGGCTCCTGCGGTCCGGCCTGGCCGGACAGTGGCGCGCGGCCCACCCCGGCTTCGACATCGTCCGCGATCCCGCCTGGCTGGCGGTCGACGGCCCGGAGGGCCGCCCGCTCACCGGACTCGACGTGGTGATCCGCCACAACCCCTTCAGCCCGGCGGACGACGTCTGCTGCATCGCCGCCCTCGTGGCGCCCCGGCCGCACGCGTCCGACGCGGGCCGGGCGAGCGACGTGGGCCACGCGAACGACGCGAACGACGCGAACGACGCGGGCGACGGGCCGGCCGGGACACCGCTCCCGCGCGCGGACACGGGCACCGTAGGGCCCTCCCGACTGGCCGCGATCGTCACCCGGCTCGCCGGGCGCACCGGCCGGCCGCTGGGCGCGGTGGCGGCGGAGTGGTTCCTGCGCTACCTGGAGCAGGTCGTCCGGCCCGTCCTGTGGCTCGACGCGGTGGCGGGGATCGCCCTGGAATCCCACCAGCAGAACACGCTCGTCCTGCTGGACCCGGACGGCTGGCCCAGCGGGGGCCGCTACCGCGACAACCAGGGGTACTACTTCCGCGAGTCCCGCCGCGCGGACCTCGACGCCCGGCTGCCCGGGATCGGCGCGCGCAGCGACACCTTCGTCTCCGACGACGTCACCGACGAGCGTTTCTGCTATTACCTGGGCATCAACAACGTGTTCGGCCTCATCGGAGCGTTCGGTTCGCAGCGGCTCGCCGACGAACGTCTGCTGCTCGCGGCCTTCCGGCGCTTCCTCTCCGACGCCGACCGCTCCCTCGCGGAGGAGGACGCCGACGTCCGGGCCGCTCTCGCCCCGCTTCCCCGGCGTCCGGCCGCCCGCAGTCCGCTGCCCGCCCGGCTGCTCGACTCTGCCGTCCTGCGCTGCAAGGCCAATCTGCTCACCCGGCTGCACGGGCTCGACGAACTCGTCGGACCGGTGGACACCCAGTCCGTCTACGTCGCCTTCGCCAACCCGCTGCTGTCCTGAACCGTCCGAGAGGAGTCCGCCGTGCCCGCTGCCGGGACGGACGCCGCCCCCGGCGCGCCCGTAGTCCTCGCCGCCGGCGACCGGAGGGTCGTCCGCACGTCCGTCGGCGCGTTCCGCCTCGTCCCCGTGCGGATCGAGCGAGACCTCCCGCTCGTCGTCCGGTGGATGAACGACCCTGCCGTGGCCGCCTTCTGGGAGTTGGCGGGGCCCGCGTCCGTGACCGAGCGGCACCTGCGCGAACAGCTGGCCGCCGGCGCTCACGGCATTCCCTGCCTGGGGGTGCTGCACGGACGGCCGATGAGCTACTGGGAGATCTACCGGGCGGACCTCGACCCGCTGGCCCGCCACTACCCGGCCCGGCCCCACGACATCGGAGTCCACCTCCTCATCGGCGGCGCGGCCGACCGGGGGAGGGGGCTCGGCGGGCCGCTGCTCGAAGCCGTCGCCGAGATCGTCCTCGACGCTGTGCCCGCGTGCGCCCGCGTCGTCGCCGAACCCGACCTGCGCAACGTTCCGTCCGTCGTCGCCTTCCTGAACGCCGGTTTCCGGTTCTCGGCGGAACTCGATCTGCCGGCCAAGCGGGCCGCGCTGATGATCCGCGAACGTCCTCCGCGTGATCTCCCGTGACACAGAACGCGCGACATCGGCCGGATCCGCTCATCTCTCGCCCCGGAAACATCACATTGCGCCACCGTCGGCCCGCGCTCCCCTTCCCCACCAGGAGAACCACGGTCTTGATCCCTCCCCTCCCGCCCGCCTCGGCGACCCGTTTGTCAGTGCCGAGCCGTAGGGTGGTCGCGCTATGACGAAGCCCTCACTCCCCGAACTCCTGCACGCCGCCGTCGCCGCCGTCGGCGGCACGGAGCGCCCCGGCCAGGTGACCATGGCCGAAGCCGTCGCCCAGGCGATCGACGACGGCTCACACCTGCTGGTCCAGGCCGGCACCGGCACCGGCAAGTCGCTCGGCTACCTCGTGCCCGCGCTCGCCCACGGGGAGCGCGTCGTGGTGGCCACGGCCACGCTGGCCCTGCAACGCCAACTCGTCGAGCGGGACCTGCCGCGCACGGTCGACGCGCTGCACCCGCTGCTGCGCCGGCGGCCCGAGTTCGCGATGCTCAAGGGCCGGTCGAACTACCTGTGCCTGCACCGCCTCCACGAAGGCGTCCCGCAGGACGAGGAGGAGGGCCTCTTCGACCAGTTCGAGGCGGCCGCCCCCACCAGCAGGCTCGGCCAGGACCTGCTCCGGCTGCGGGACTGGTCCGACGAGACCGAGTCGGGGGACCGCGACGACCTCACCCCGGGCGTGTCCGACCGCGCCTGGGCCCAGGTGTCGGTGTCCTCGCGGGAGTGCCTCGGCGCGACGAAATGCGCCTACGGGGCCGAGTGCTTCGCCGAGATGGCCCGCGAGCGCGCCAAGCTGGCCGAGGTCGTCGTCACCAACCACGCGCTGCTGGCCATCGACGCCATCGAAGGGGCGCCCGTCCTCCCGCAGCACGAGGTGCTGATCGTCGACGAGGCGCACGAGCTGGTCTCCCGGGTCACCGGCGTCGCCACCGGCGAGCTCACCCCGGGCCAGGTCAACCGTGCCGTGCGCCGCGCGGCCAAGCTCGTCAACGAGAAGGCCGCCGACCAGTTGCAGACCGCCGCCGAGGGCTTCGAGCGGCTCATGGAGCTGGCGCTGCCGGGCCGCCTGGAGGAGATCCCCGAGGACCTCGGCTACGCCCTGATGGCGCTGCGCGACGCGGCGCGGACGGTCGTCTCCGCCATCGGCGCCACCCGTGACAAGTCCGTCCAGGACGAGGACGCGGTGCGCAAGCAGGCGCTGGCCTCCGTGGAGTCCGTGCACGACGTGGCTGAGCGGATCTGCAACGGCTCCGAGTGGGACGTCGTCTGGTACGAGCGCCACGACCGCTTCGGAGCGTCCCTGCGCGTCGCGCCCATGTCGGTGTCGGGCCTGCTGCGGGAGAAGCTCTTCACGGACCGGTCGGTGACCCTGGCCTCGGCCACGCTGAAGCTGGGCGGGGACTTCAACGGGGTGGGCGCGTCGATGGGCCTCGCCCCGGAGGGCACCGAGGGCGACGACGTGCCGCAGTGGAAGGGCATCGACGTCGGCTCCCCCTTCGACTACCGCAAGCAGGGCATCCTGTACGTCGCCAAACATCTCGCGCGCCCCGCGCGGGACGGCGACCGCGCCGACATGCTCGACGAACTCACCGAGCTGATCCAGGCGGCGGGCGGCCGCACGCTCGGTCTCTTCTCCTCCATGCGCGCCGCGCAGCTCGCCGCCGAGGAACTGCGCACCCGGCTGCCCGAGTTCCCGATCCTCCTCCAGGGCGAGGAGACCCTCGGCGAGCTGATCAAGAACTTCTCGGCCGACCCGCAGACCTGCCTGTTCGGCACGCTCTCGCTCTGGCAGGGCGTCGACGTGCCCGGCCCCAGCTGCCAGCTGGTCGTCATGGACAAGATCCCGTTCCCGCGCCCGGACGACCCCCTGATGAGCGCCCGCCAGAAGGCCGTGGAGGACGCCGGAGGCAACGGCTTCATGGCCGTCGCCGCGACCCACGCGGCGCTGCTCATGGCCCAGGGCGCGGGCCGCCTGGTCCGCGCCTCGGGAGATCGCGGTGTCGTGGCCGTCCTGGACCAGCGACTGGCGACGGCGCGCTACGGGAGCTACCTGAAGGCCTCCCTGCCCGACTTCTGGTACACCACGGACCGCAACCAGGTCCGCAGGTCCCTCGCCGCGATCGACGCGAAGGCCAGACAGTCGGAGTCCGACCTCGCGGCGCGGTCCGAGTCCCAGAACGAGACGCAGGCGGAGGCGGAGCAGGCTTCAGGGACGGCGGCGGACGCCTAGGTCCCGGACGAGGGCCAGGGCCCGCACGGGGGAGGCCCGCGCGGGGGAGGGGCGTGCCGGGCCCGGGCAGGGCCGGAGTCCGGCGCGACGGTCCGCGGGACAGCGCAGGGCCCCGGAACCGGCGCAGGGATCCCGGGGCCCAGTCAAGGGGCAAGGGCGGGAAAGTGCCCGCCCGTCGCGGCGCTCAGACGCGGCGGAGTACGGCCACCACCTTGCCGAGGATGGTCGCGTCGTCACCCGGGATCGGCTCGTAGGCGGCGTTGTGCGGCAGCAGCCACACGTGGCCGTCCTCGCGCTTGAAGCGCTTGACGGTGGCCTCTCCGTCGAGCATCGCGGCCACGATGTCGCCGTTCTCGGCGACGGGCTGGCGGCGGACGGTGACCCAGTCGCCGTCACAGATCGCGGCCTCGATCATCGAGTCGCCGACGACCTTGAGGACGAACAGCTCGCCGTCGCCCACGAGCTGCCTCGGGAGCGGGAAGACGTCCTCCACCGACTCCTCGGCGAGGATCGGGCCGCCCGCGGCGATCCGGCCGACCAGCGGGACGTAGGACGCGGCCGGCTTCCCGGCGGTGTCGGTCGGCTGCACGGAGGCGGCCTGGTCGGAGCCGCGCACCTCGTACGCGCGCGGGCGGTGCGGGTCGCGGCGCAGGAAGCCCTTCCGCTCCAGTGCCATCAGCTGGTGGGCGACCGAGGACGTGCTGGACAGGCCGACCGCCTGACCGATCTCCCGCATCGACGGCGGGTAGCCGCGCCGCTGGACGGAGTCCCTGATGACCTCGATCACTCGGCGCTGCCGGTCGGTGAGCCCCGAGCTGTCGGCCCGGATGCCGGGAGGTCGGCCGGGCAACGAGCGCTTGTGCGCCTCGGGATTCATGGCTTCGTTCATCGCATGCACCGGCTCGAGTCGGCCCTGGGAGCGGTCCTGGGCAGTGATGGTGGCACTGTCTGCGGTGGTGGTCACGTCGGCCCCTCTCGGTTGTCTCCCTGCTGGACAACGGTAGTTGCTTTCGAAAGGTTGCGCCAAACACACGTTCGAGTGAAAAAGCGCGGATAACCGGACTTGATCATGTGTCTGGGTGTATGGCTAACGCGGTCCTCGGCAGGCAAAAGCGCTCATTGTTGTACTCTTCACCGCCGGAGACGATGACCTTGTGAGGCGTGGCCCCAGTCTGCCATCCGGCCCCCGGTCGATCGAGGACCGGTCGCGCTGCTGCGCGAGAGTCCCACCGCTCCTCCTCGTGACGCTCACGGTATCGCCGTGGGCGTCGCCGCGATACGCCCGTACACGCGCGTGCCGGGGTGGATTTCGCGTGCTCGGTGTGACCGCCGGATCGCGTGCGGTGAGCGCGACGGACGCGACACGCGATACGGCCTGGATGTATGCGCCAAGCCCCACATCTAGTGGTTGGATTGGCGCAGCGGCCCAGAAGTTGTGGTCCCCGGTGTCTTCGGATGCTGATGGATCCCCTATGCTTGGGGCTGCTTCGAGGGGCCCGTGAGGTCCGGCGAGGCCGTTGAGTCTGCTGTGAGGAGGGTTGGAGTTCATGCACTGCCCCTTCTGTAGGCACCCCGACAGCCGTGTGGTCGACAGCCGTACGACGGACGACGGCACGTCGATCCGCCGCCGGCGTCAATGCCCCGACTGCTCCCGCCGCTTCACGACCGTGGAGACGTGCTCGCTGATGGTGGTCAAGCGGTCCGGGGTCACCGAACCGTTCAGCCGCACCAAGGTCATCAACGGGGTGCGCAAGGCGTGTCAGGGGCGGCCCGTCACCGAGGACGCCCTCGCCCAGCTCGGCCAGCGGGTCGAGGAGGCGGTGCGGGCCACCGGAAGCGCCGAGTTGACCACCCATGACGTGGGGCTGGCCATACTCGGCCCGTTGCAGGAGCTCGACCTCGTCGCCTATCTGCGGTTCGCCTCCGTCTACCGGGCGTTCGACTCGCTCGAGGACTTCGAGGCGGCGATCGCGGAACTCAGGGACCAGACGGGACCCCCCGCCGCGGACGACGACGACCGCGCGGACCCGGCCGGGGACGTGGCGGGGAGCCGGAAGGACGACGCCGGGCGCGGCGGGACCGTGCAGGTCCCCGAGCCCGCCCGGGCCGCCGACTGACCGACGGCCGCGCCCGGAGCCCCTTCACGGAGGCGGGGCGGCGGCGGACGAAGACCTGCTGTGGGCGGTAGTGCGTGGGCGCCCACAGCATCAGACAGAACAACGTGTCACGGGAACAACGTGGCATTTCAGGGCGTTTTCGCCCGTAGAGGGAGGCGGCATGACAGAGACGGCGAGCGGTCCGGCGCGAGGTTCCCGAGCCAAGGGCGCGAAGAACACCAAGGGCCTGCGCATCGAGCGCATCCACACGACCCCCGGAGTGCACCCCTACGACGAGGTTGCCTGGGAGCGTCGTGACGTCGTCATGACCAACTGGCGCGACGGCTCGATCAATTTCGAGCAGCGTGGCGTCGAGTTCCCCGACTTCTGGTCGGTGAACGCGGTCAACATCGTCACCAGCAAGTACTTCCGCGGTGCCGTGGGCACCCCCCAGCGCGAGACCGGCCTCAGGCAGCTGATCGACCGCATCGTGAAGACGTACCGGAAGGCCGGCGAGGACAACAGCTACTTCGCCTCGCCCGCCGACGCCGAGATCTTCGAGCACGAGCTGGCCTACGCCCTCCTGCACCAGGTCTTCAGCTTCAACAGCCCCGTCTGGTTCAACGTCGGGACCCCGCAGCCCCAGCAGGTCTCCGCCTGCTTCATCCTGGCCGTCGACGACTCCATGGAGTCGATCCTCGACTGGTACAAGGAAGAGGGCATGATCTTCAAGGGTGGCTCGGGCGCCGGCCTGAACCTCTCCCGGATCCGCTCCTCCAAGGAACTCCTCTCCTCCGGCGGCAACGCCTCCGGCCCGGTCTCCTTCATGCGCGGCGCCGACGCCTCCGCCGGCACCATCAAGTCCGGCGGCGCCACGCGCCGCGCGGCCAAGATGGTCGTCCTCGACGTGGACCACCCGGACATCGAGGACTTCATCGCCACCAAGGTGAAGGAGGAGGAGAAGATCCGCGCCCTGCGCGACGCGGGCTTCGACATGGACCTGGGCGGGGACGACATCACGTCCGTCCAGTACCAGAACGCCAACAACAGCGTCCGCGTGAACGACGAGTTCATGACGGCCGTCGAGAACGGCGCCGAGTTCGGTCTGCGCGCCCGCATGACCGGCGAGATCATCGAGAAGGTCGACGCCAAGGCGCTGTTCCGCAAGCTCGCCGAGGCCGCGTGGGCCTGCGCCGACCCGGGCATCCAGTACGACGGTGTGATCAACAACTGGCACACCTGCCCCGAGTCCGGCCGCATCACCGCGTCGAACCCGTGCAGCGAGTACATGCACCTGGACAACACGTCCTGCAACCTCGCCTCGCTGAACCTGATGAAGTTCCTCAAGGACGACGGCAAGGGCAACCAGTCCTTCGAGGCGGACCGCTTCCAGAAGGTCGTCGAGCTCGTCATCACGGCGATGGACATCTCCATCTGCTTCGCGGACTTCCCGACCCAGAAGATCGGCGAGAACACGCGCGCGTTCCGCCAGCTCGGCATCGGCTACGCCAACCTGGGCGCCCTGCTGATGGCCACCGGCCACGCGTACGACAGCGACGGCGGCCGCTCCCTCGCCGGCTCCATCACCTCCCTGATGACCGGCACGGCCTACCGCCGCTCCTCCGAGCTGGCCGCCGTGGTCGGCCCGTACGACGGCTACGCCCGCAACGCCGACGCGCACAACCGCGTCATGAAGCAGCACTCCGACGCCAACGCGACGGCCCGGCGCATGGACGACCTGGACACCCCCGTCTGGGCCGCCGCCACGGAGGCCTGGCAGGACGTGCTCCGCCTCGGCGAGAAGAACGGTTTCCGTAACGCCCAGGCGTCCGTGCTCGCCCCGACCGGCACCATCGGTCTGGCGATGTCCTGCGACACCACCGGCGTCGAGCCCGACCTCGCCCTGGTCAAGTTCAAGAAGCTGGTCGGCGGCGGCTCGATGCAGATCGTCAACGGCACCGTGCCGCAGGCCCTGCGCCGCCTGGGTTACCAGGAGGAGCAGATCGAGGCGATCGTCGCCCACATCGCCGAGAACGGCAATGTGATCGACGCCCCCGGTCTCGCGCACGAGCACTACGAGGTGTTCGACTGCGCCATGGGCGAGCGCGCCATCTCCCCGATGGGCCACGTCCGCATGATGGCCGCCATCCAGCCCTGGATCTCCGGCGCGATCTCCAAGACGGTCAACATGCCGGAGACGGCGACCGTCGAGGAGGTCGAGGAGATCTACTTCGAGGCCTGGAAGCTCGGCGTCAAGGCGCTCGCGATCTACCGCGACAACTGCAAGGTCGGCCAGCCCCTCTCCGCCAAGACCAAGGAGAAGGAGAAGACCGAGGTCACCGAGAAGGCCGAGGACACGATCCGCGCCGCGGTCGAGAAGGTCATCGAGTACCGCCCGGTCCGCAAGCGTCTGCCCAAGGGCCGTCCCGGCATCACGACCTCGTTCACGGTCGGCGGCGCCGAGGGCTACATGACCGCCAACTCCTACCCGGACGACGGTCTCGGCGAGGTCTTCCTGAAGATGTCCAAGCAGGGCTCGACCCTCGCCGGCATGATGGACGCCTTCTCCATCGCCGTCTCCGTCGGCCTCCAGTACGGCGTGCCGCTGGAGACGTACGTCTCAAAGTTCACCAACATGCGCTTCGAGCCGGCCGGCATGACGGACGACCCGGACGTGCGGATGGCGCAGTCGATCGTCGACTACATCTTCCGCCGCCTGGCGCTGGACTTCCTGCCCTTCGAGACGCGCTCGGCGCTCGGCATCCACTCCGCCGAGGAGCGTCAGCGCCACCTGGAGACCGGCTCCTACGAGCCGAACCTCGAGGAGGAGGACGTGGACGTCGAGGGCCTGGCCCAGTCCGCGCCGCGCCAGACGGACCTGAAGGCCGTCGCCGCTCCGAAGGCGGAGGCCGAGGCCGCCCGTCCGGTGCCGCAGCAGGCCCACACCAGCGCCGAGCTGGTGGAGATGCAGCTGGGCATCCAGGCCGACGCCCCGCTGTGCTTCTCCTGCGGCACGAAGATGCAGCGCGCCGGCTCCTGCTACATCTGCGAGGGCTGCGGCTCCACCAGCGGTTGCAGCTAGGCGGCGCCGACCGGGTCCCTGTGATCCGGTGAAGGCGGTGGAGCCGGTCTACGGCTCCACCGCCTTCGGCGTTTCCGCCCCTTCGCGCGTCATCGCCCGTTCGCGCCGGGTTCGTTCAGGGCCGGTGGGCCTGTCCCATGACCCGGGTGAACGTCGCCGGGTCGTCCTCGAAGCCCTGGACACCCGGGTGGAACGACCAGCTGTCGGGCGTCTCGCGCACGAACTCCCCGACGGTCGCCGCGGTCGCGCCGAGGACGTCGCCGAACTCGCCCTCGTCCAGGACCGTGTAGCCCTCCCTGATGCGGAAGGCCGGATTGAGCACCCCGACGAAGGTCCGGTGCGCGGAGTTCTGCTGGATGACGACGCCGAGGACCACGCGCGCGTACCGCACGTCCAGTCGGTCGAGCTCCAGCGTCATGACCTCGTCCCAGCCGAAGCCCTTGCCGTCCTTGCTGTCCCGGTTGAGATAGATCGTGCCGTCGGGCGAACGGCTGTCGAAGTGCACCACGTAGGCGGGGGCGCCATGCGGATCGCTCGCCAGGTAGGTCGCCGCCACGACGTCCAGGTCGGTGGGCGGCTGCCCTGCCGGACTGGGATCCCACTTCAGCGCCATCTCGATCTTGCGGATGCCCTTGTTGAGGCCGCTCACCGGACTTCCCCTCCCCGATTCCCCGTTGCTGTCGCACCCGAACGGGCCGTCCGCCAGGGCCGGTTGTCCATCCTGCCACGCGCGCGTGCACGGTGGAGGCGGAGCACTGTGCGCGAGAGTGACCAACGCCACGCCCGCTGGCCTTACCATGGCGCGGTGCTGGTCAAGTGGATTCGCTGCACCGTGGTGGACCGCCGCGGTTTCGAACGGGGGCAGCGAAAGTGGGCGGGGCTTCTGGGGGAGCCGGGATTTCGGGGACAGGGCGGGGGCTGGAGCAGGACACGGCCCTCCGTCGCCCATGTCTTCACGTTCTGGGAGAGCCGCGCCTTCTACGACTCCTTCATGGCCCGCTCCCACGACCGGCTGGCGACGGCCCAGTCGGGCACCTTCAGGGACCCCCAGGTACGGCTGTTCGACTACCGCTTCGACGTGAAGACGGGCTTCGAGCCCCGCTTCACCGACTCCGACCTGCTGCGGGTCGCGCTGTGCCGGGTCCACGAGGAACGCGCCGAGCACTTCACGCTCATGCAGGAGAAGGTGTGGAACCCCGCCATGGCCGGCTCTCCCGGCATGATCCGCGGACTGTTCGCCGAGGCGCCCGGCCCCGAGTTCCTGGTGCTGTCGATGTGGCGCTCGCAGGCCGAGCACGGGAAGTACCGCACCGAGCGGGTGGAACGGCTCGCTCTGCGCGCGCAGACGGAGGCGGACGTCTCCTCGCTGACCGGGGACATCGTCGAGCTGGAGACCGCCTGGACGGTGTGAGCGCACGCCCTCCGACGTGCGCCCTTCACGTCCTTCCGGGACAGTGATGGTGTGACCTACGCCGTATGGAGGCCCTCCGAGTGCTCGATCGGCCGCCGACCGATCTAGGGTCTTGGCATGGCACGACCACGGCGCATCGTCCTTGTCCGGCACGGGGAGTCAACGGGCAATGTTGATGACACCGTCTACGAGCGTGAACCCGACCACGCACTGGCCCTGACCGACCGGGGCCGCAGTCAGGCAGAGGAGACGGGAAAGCACCTGCGGGAGGTCTTCGGCCGCGAGCGGGTCAGCGTGTACGTCTCCCCCTACCGGCGCACGCACGAGACCCTGCGCGCCTTCCACCTCGACCCCGAACTCATACGGGTTCGCGAGGAGCCCCGGCTGCGCGAGCAGGACTGGGGAAACTGGCAGGACCGCGACGACGTCCAGCTGCAGAAGACCTACCGGGACGCCTACGGGCACTTCTTCTACCGCTTCGCGCAGGGCGAGAGCGGAGCGGACGTCTACGACCGGGTCGGCGGCTTCCTGGAGAGCCTGTTCCGCAGCTTCGAGGCCCCCGACCACCCGCCGAACGTGCTGCTGGTGACCCACGGCCTGGCGATGCGCCTGTTCTGCATGCGCTGGTTCCACTGGACGGTCGCCGAATTCGAGTCGCTCGCGAACCCGGGGAACGCGGAGATGCGGATGCTCGTTCTCCAGGACGACGACCGGTACGCCCTCGACCGGCCCTTCGACCGCTGGCGGGAACCGGCGCCCTACGGGATCACCGGGGATAGAGTGGGTGAAAGATGATCGCTGACTCCTCTCCCGCCGGGCGCCTGGAGCGCGCCCTGTCCAGCCTGCGCGGCCTCGCCGTGGGCGACGCGCTGGGCTCGCAGTTCTTCGTCCCGGTGAACTATCCGCTGTTGCAGCGCCGCGAGCTGCCGTCCGGCCCCTGGCAGTGGACCGACGACACCGAGATGGCCTGCTCCGTGGTGGCGGTCCTGGCCGCTCACCACCGCATCGACCAGGACGCGCTGGCCCGGTCCTTCGCCGAACACCACGACTTCGACCGCGGCTACGGTCCCGCCGTCAACCGCCTGCTCAGACTGGTCCGGCAGGGCGAGGACTGGCGCGAGCTGTCGTCCGCCCTGTTCAACGGACAGGGGTCCTGGGGCAACGGCGCCGCCATGCGGATCGCGCCCCTCGGCGCCTGGTACGCGGACGACCCCGAGCAGGCGACCCACCAGGCGGAGATCTCCGCCTACCCCACGCACCAGCACCGGGAGGCCGTGGTCGGCGCCATGGCCGTGGCCGCGGCCGCCGCGCTGTCCGGCGCCCCGGGCGGCCCGCCCGGGGCCGAGGCCCTGCTGGACGGCGTGATCGGCCTGATTCCCCGAAGCGCCGTCCGCGCGGGCCTGGGCCGCGCCCGGGACATGCTCGACTACGCCGACGCGGCCACCGTCGCCGCCGTCCTGGGCTGCGGCAGACGGACGTCGGCGCACGACACCGTGCCCTTCGCGCTGTGGTCGGCCGCGCGCGCCCTGACCGACTACGAGACGGCGTTCTGGACGACCGCGCAGGTCGGCGGGGACGTGGACACCACGTGCGCCATCATGGGCGGGGTGCTCGCCGCCGGCAAGGCCGGGGCGCCGCCCGTCGCCTGGGCCCAGCAGGTGGAGGACCTGCCGGAGTGGCTGTCCGCGTCCGCGTGAGCCGAGGGTGCGTGAGCCGAGGGCGCCTGCGGCGAGCGGGCGTGCGACGAGGGACGGGAGCGGTCGGCTGCCCGGTGGGCGAGAGGCCCGCCGGTGGGTGAGCCGTTCCCGGGGTGTGAACGTCCGACGACGCGCCGCAGCTGAGCCGTTCCACTCCCGCGGGTCGCGAACTCTGTGTGCTCGATGGGAACTCTGCGTGACGGCCCCGCGTTGTCCGAACGACCGCTGGGCGACGAGCGCCGGCCCGGCGGCGGGGGGAGTGGAGCGACGCAGGGGGTGTGGCGGGGTATGCGGTACGCACTGTCGATGATCGTGCTGTCGGTGCTGTCGGCGCCGGGAGGCCGGACGGGTCGACCCGGGAGCGGGGGACGCGCCTCCACCGAGCGCGGTGGCGACACTCCGGGGTCGATCCGTGGGGCCGTTCGGTCAGCCCACCACGGGGGCCGCCGTGCCCGACAGCGCTTCCAGGTCGCTCTTGCGGACCCGGATCACGAACCAGGCGGTCGCGAGGGCCAGGACGGCTATGCCGGCTGCCGGGACGAAAGCCGAGGAGATGCCATGGGCGAGCACCTCGTGCCCCCAGGGCGCGGGCAGCTGATGCGTCCGCGCGAACTCGGCCTTCTGCTCCGCGGAGCCCTCGGCGAGGAACTTCGGCAGCTGCTTCTCCGCCTCGTCCTTGGCGGCCGTGCCGAAGACGGTCGTCAGGATGGACAGGCCGAGCGAGCCGCCCACCTGCTGCATGGCGTTGAGCAGACCGGAGGCGGCGCCGGCCTCGTGCGGGGCGACGCCCGCCACCGCGGTGACCGTCGCCGTCACGAAGTTCAGCCCCATGCCGAAGCCGAAGATCAGCATCGGCCCGAGCACGCCGCCGACGTAGGTGCTGTCCGGGCTGATGAAGGCCTGCCAGGTGAGGCCGGTCACGACCAGCGTGGCTCCGGCGACCATGAACGGCTTGGGGCCGAGGACCGGCAGGAACCGTTGGGACAGGCCCGCGCCGGTGGCGATGGCGACGGTGACCGGGAGGAACGCGAGACCGGCCTTGATGGGGCTGTAGCCCAGCACGTTCTGCACGAACAGCACGATGTAGAAGAACATGCCGAACATGGCCGCGGCGAGGCTCAGCATGATCACGTACGTGCCGGCGCGGTTGCGGTCGGTGAACATCCGCAGGGGGGTGATCGGCTCCTTCGCGCGCCGCTCGGTGAACACGAAGGCGACCAGCAGGACCAGTGCGGCCGCGAAGGCGCCGAGCGTGAGTTCGTCCCGCCAGCCCTCCTCCGCCGCCCTGATGAAGGCGTAGACGAGGGAGGCCATGCCGGTGGTGGAGGTCAGCGCGCCGGCGATGTCGAAGCGCCCGGGGTGGCGTTCGGACTCGTTGATGTACATCGGGGCGAGCGTGGCGATGAGTATCCCGATGGGCACGTTGACGAACAGCACCCAGCGCCAGTCGAGCCACTCGGTGAGCATGCCGCCGGCGAGCAGGCCGATCGCGCCGCCGCCCGCGGACACCGCGGCGAAGACGCCGAAGGCCCGGTTGCGTTCGGGGCCTTCGGGGAACGTCGTGGTGATGAGCGCCAGCGACGTGGGCGAGGCGATGGCGCCACCCATGCCCTGGAGGGCCCGCGCGGCGAGCAACTGCCAGGGTTCCTGCGCCAGTCCGCCGAGCAGCGAGGCGAAGGTGAAGAGCAGGATGCCGGCCATGAACACCCGGCGCCGGCCGAGGATGTCGCCGGCCCGGGCGCCGAGCAGCAGCAGGCCGCCGAAGGTGAGCGTGTAGGCGCTGACCACCCAGGTGAGGTCGGTGGTGCTGAACTTCAGCGCTCCTTGAATGTGCGGGAGGGCGATGTTCACAATCGTCGCGTCGAGTACCACCATGAGTTGGCAGGCCGCGATGACGGCGAGCGCGATGCCCGGGTGTCCCGCGCGCCGTGCCGTGCCGGGTTTCCGGTCTTCGGTCAACTGAGAGGTTGTCACTGTGAGTCCCCCACAAAAGCGTTAGTGAACGATGGCGTTCACTGGCCCGTCAAAGGTAGTGAGTTCCTCGTAGTGAACGCAAGCGTTCACTTGTGGTGGCGTCCCCCGGCGAGTCCCCCGCCGCTGCCGCCCGGAGTCCCTCTCTGCCCCCGCCCCGCTCGATCTGCTCGCTGGAGACACTCAGATGGTTACTTCGCGCTGGACGGCCGCCCCCGCTCCGGCGGCCTCCCCTCGCCGGCGCGGCGCCGTGCTCGAACGTGCGATTCTCGATGCCGCGCTGGAGCAACTCGGCACCGTCGGCTGGAACGGCCTGACGATGGAGGGCGTCGCGGCCGGCGCCCAGACCGGCAAGGCCGCCGTCTACCGCCGTTGGCCCTCCAAGGAGGACCTCGTCGCGGAGGCCCTGCGTGCGGGACTGCCACGGCTGGACGGCGCACCCGACCGGGGGAGCGTGCGCGAGGACCTGCTCGCGCTGTGCCGTGACGCACGCGACGCGATGTTCTCCCGCCCGGGCCTCGCGTTGCGCTCGGTCATTCACGAATGCGATCCGCTCCAGGCGGAGCGCTTCCACGTCCTGATCTTCGAGGGTGTCGTCGAACCGACGGTCAGGCTCCTGCACGACGTCCTCAGCAGGGGAATCGAGCGAGGTGAGGTGCGGGCGGACGCGGCGAACAGCTACGTGTTCGACGCCATTCCGGCCATGATGATGTACCGCTCGAAGATAAGCGCCTGCGAATGGAATGATCGCGAACTCGAGGAGATGGTGGACGGGCTCATGCTGCCCCTGCTTCGGCCCGACGCGCCCCGGGCGTGAGGTCGACGCCGTCGGCGCCGTCCGCGAGGGGCCAGGGCCGACCGGGGTGTCGCGACGGGATCGAGGCGGCGTAACCTAAGGACGCCATGCCGTACGAACCACCCACTCACACCGTCGAGCGCTCCCTTCGCGCCACGACCGGAGCCAAGGTCATCGCCGGCGTCGACGAGGTGGGCCGGGGCGCGTGGGCCGGACCCGTCACCGTCTGCGCGGCCGTGACCGGACTCCGCCGACCGCCCGTCGGTCTCACCGACTCCAAGCTCCTCACCGTCAAGCGTCGCAACGAGCTGTCCGAGGAACTGCTGAAGTGGGTGACGTCGTACGCCCTGGGCCACGCGTCCCCCGAGGAGATCGACGAGCTCGGGATGACGGCCGCGCTGCGGCTGGCCGCCGGACGCGCTCTGGAAGCGCTCCCGGTCCGCCCGGACGCGGTGATCCTCGACGGCAAGCACGACTACCTCGGTTCCCCCTGGCGGGTCCGCACGGTGATCAAGGGCGACCAGTCGTGCGTGGCGGTCGCGGCTGCCTCGGTGATCGCCAAGGTTCGGCGCGACAAAATGATGGCCGAACTGGGTGCCGAGCATGCAGACTTCGGCTTTGCGGACAATGCCGGGTATCCGTCGCCCGTGCACAAGGCCGCACTGGAGGAGCGGGGGCCCACCCCGTACCACCGGTTGTCGTGGGCGTATCTTGATGCGCTGCCCCAGTGGCGGCACCTCAAGAAGGCCCGCGGCTGGGTGAACGGAAGCGTTCCGGAGGTCGAGGGTCAACTCGGTTTCGACTTCTGACCGTTCCGGTCGCACTGATGTGCCACCCGTTGGCGCGTGTCGCACCAACGTTTGATAGACAACAGCTCATGCCTCTCATTCCCGAGGAGCCTCAGATTCACGAGAGTGCCCAGGGTCCCCGCGCCGTTCCGGCCAGCGGCCGCACCGCGCCGACCCCTCGACCTGTACCCGGACCCCGTCCCGCGGCTCCGTCGCGTCCCGGTCGTCCCGGACCCCTCCGGCCCACGCCGCCGGCGCAGCGCGCGCCGCGTGACACGGCCGCCAAGCCCGGGCCTTCGGCCCCGGCCGCTCCCGCCGCCGCGCCTGCTCCGGCGGCCGCCCAGGTCCAGCTGATCCCGGCCTCGGCCGTGGGCGCGCTGGACGCCGCCGAGGAGGCCGTCGACCTTCTCCTGGAATCCGGACGCGCTCCGGGTGACGTGCTGGTGATCACGACCGGCGAACGGCACCCGTGGGCCGCCCACGAGCTGTCCTTCGGCGAGGCGCCCTACTGGGCGCAGCACGACGCCGGGGACGACGTCTTCTACGCGGATGCCGCCGCGGTGACCCGGGTGGGTACCCGTCCGGTCGTCGTCGTCGCGGTCAACGGCGGACCGGACACGGTGGCCGCCACCGTTCTGCCGCTGGCCCGCACGCGTGCCTCGGCGCTGCTGATCGTCTGCGGGGACCCGCAGACGATCAACGCGGTGCTGGGCGCGGGCGTCTGAGTCCGTTCCGGTAGGCCACGAGGGTCCGGCGCATCCGGAAGAGGCGTCGCTGATGCGGCGCCTCTTCCGTGTGCCAGGGCGCCCCTCGGGTGTTCCCGGGCCGGCCGTGGAGGCGGGCGCGTCGGAGTCTTCGCCCGTACCGGTCGGTTCCGGGCGGGCCCGCTGCCGGGACTCGCCGGCGGGTCTCCGGCCGGGCCCCGGTCCGGCCCCGGCACCGTCCTGCGGTCCGGCCCCGTCGCCGTCCTCCCGGCCGTGGGGCCGTCTCGGACGAGCGGCCGCCGGTCGTCCGTCCTCCGTCGCCGCTCAGCGGGCGGCCGCGCGACGCATCACCTCGGAGGCCGAGCCGCCGGTCCGGGGGAGCGGCGGCGGAGCCTCGGACAGGGCGAAGGGCTCCGGAACCGAATCCGCGTTGGGCCGTCGGCCGCCGCGCCCCTCCCCGAGGACCTGCCAACCGTCCCGGGTCAGAGTGATGTACGCCCCGCAGCGCAGACCGTGCAAGGTGCAGGCGTCCCGAAGGCCCCACATCCACGCCCCGTCCTCCTCCGTCCAGCGTGCGTCGCCGTCGCGGCAGTAGAGCAGCACGGCGGTGCGCACCGGGGTGCGCAGCCGAAGATCGTGGGGTATGACCCGGCGCAGCTGGGCGAGCAGGGCGTTGCGGAACACCCAGCCGTCACTCGAAGCCTGGCGTCGGGTGAACGAGGCGCTGGCCCGCACCCGCTCGTCCGGGTCGAGGACGGCCACGATCGCCGTGGTCGGCCGCGGCCGGTGCCGTGAGTGCAGTCCGCTGACGACTTCCCGCGGGTTGCGCAGCAGGGGTATCCCGGCCGCGGCCCATTCGGCAGGCTCGAGCAAACGGTTGGCGGAGGTGGCGGACGTGGAGGTCGACAACGGTGCCGCCGAGGACGGAGCGAATCCGAAGGTCACGAGCCTCCCTTCGGCTACGGCCCACACTGCGGGCGGGTCGGATTCGGGGGAGCGCACGCCGCAGCAGAGCCCAACCGGACTACGGACCGAGCCGTGCGGGGAGCGGACCTCAATTCTTCCTGCCGAACTTGGATGCGGCAACGAGCAATTGGGGCCACCGACCGTTATATGGCGGTGAGTGGCTTATATCCCTACCCAGTGTTTCACCGGAGGATGCGTGAGTCGACGTTCAAGCCTTGTAGGCGCCTTCGAGGCCCGGAGTTTGACGCCGGTTCACCGCGGCGCGACGAGGGCCTGAGGTCTCCCCCGGCGGGGCGTCGACGTCGGGCGTCCCGGCCGCTACGTGCGCGTAGAGGCTCGCGCCCGCTGCCCCCACCCTCGGCCTGGGGGTGCCCGCGACGGCAGGCGCGCGCGGGTCCGTCGGCGAGACGGCCGGGGCATCGGTGACCCCTCAGAGGCCGGATACTTTCGCGCCCGGCCGCTCTCCGTCAGCCCTGCATGGCCAGAACCAGCGGCAACACCCCCTGCGCGCCTGCCCGCCGCAGCATCCGGGCGGCCACCGCGAGGGTCCAGCCCGTCTCGGTGTAGTCGTCCACGAGGAGAACCGGGCCCGGGGTCTCGGCGAGGGCGGCAGCGAGCGCGGGCGGCACTTCGAGCATGCCGTCGAGCGCCTTGAGGCGCTGGGCGCTGTTGCTCCGGGAGATCGGCGCGGCGTCGGCGGTGTATTCCACCGTGCCCAGCAGGGGGAGCCGGCCGACCTCGGCGATCCGCGCGCCCAAGGAGGTGACCAGCCGCGGTCGTGTGCGGGAGGCGACGGTGACCACGCCGACCGGGCGCGGTGAGGCGTCGGCCGCTCCGGAGGCCCAACCGCCGGGCCCCTTCGCCCAGTCCGCCAGCACCTCCACCACGGCCCTGGCCACGTCGTCCGGAACCGGTGCGTCAGGAGCCTGGGGCGCCAGCATGGGGCGCAGCCGGTTGCCCCAGCCGATGTCCGAGAGACGCCCCAGAGCCCGCCCGGACGCCGCCTGCTCGTTCGCCGGGATGCGCCCCTTGAGGCCCATGCCGATCGCCGCCAGGCCGGTCGGCCACATCCGACGGGGCTCCACCTCGACGCACGCACGGCCCAGGTCCACCCGCGCGGCGTCCAGCGCCGCCGAGGACGTGTCGGCGGCGTACCGCGCTCCCGCGCAGTTGTCGCACCGCCCGCACGGCTTCGCGCCCTCGTCGTCGAGCTGGCGCTGGAGGAACTCCATCCGGCAGTCCGTCGTCGACGCGTACTGCCGCATCGCCTCCTGCTCGGCCTTGCGCTGCCGTGCGACCCACGCGTACCGCTCGGTGTCGTACCGCCACGGCTGCCCGGTCGACAGCCAGCCGCCCTTGACCCGCTTGACCGCCCCGTCGACGTCGAGAACCTTGAGCATCGTCTCCAGCCGGGAGCGGCGCAGCTCCACCAGGGGCTCCAACGCGGGCAGCGACACGGGCCGCTCCGCCTGCGCGAGAACGTCCAGCGTGCGACGCACCAGGTCCTCCGGCGGGAAGGCGAGCGACGCGAAGTACTCCCAGATCGCCTCGTCCTCCCTTCCCGGCAGGAGCAGCACCTCGGCGTGCTCGACACCGCGTCCGGCACGGCCGACCTGCTGGTAGTACGCGATGGGGGAGGACGGCGAGCCGAGGTGCACGACGAAGCCCAGGTCGGGCTTGTCGAAGCCCATGCCGAGAGCGGAGGTCGCGACCAGCGCTTTCACCTTGTTGGCCAGCAGGTCTTCTTCCGCCTGCTGCCGGTCGGCGTTCTCGGTGCGGCCCGTGTACGAGGCGACGACATGTCCGCGCTGCCGCAGAAAGGCGGTGACCTCCTCCGCGGCGGCCACGGTGAGCGTGTAGACGATCCCCGAGCCGGGGAGCTCGTCGAGATGGTCGGCGAGCCAGGCCATCCGGTGCGCCGCGTCGGGCAGCCGCAGCACGTTCAGGCTCAGGCTCTCGCGATCCAGCGGGCCGCGCAGCACCAGGGCGTCCGAGGCGCCCCCGGTGCCGAGTTGCTCGGCGACGTCGGCGGTCACGCGGGCGTTGGCGGTCGCGGTCGTCGCGAGGACCGGCACGCCGGCCGGGAGGTCGGAGAGCATCGTCCGCAGGCGGCGGTAGTCCGGCCGGAAGTCGTGGCCCCAGTCGGAGATGCAGTGCGCCTCGTCGACCACGAGCAGGCCGGTGGCGGCGGCCAGCCGGGGCAGCACCTGGTCGCGGAAGTCCGGGTTGTTGAGGCGCTCCGGACTGACCAGGAGGACGTCCACCTCGCCGGCCGCGATCTCGCCCTGCACGGTCTCCCATTCCTCCGTGTTCGAGGAGTTGATGGTCCGTGCACGGATACCGGCCCGGGCCGCGGCGTCGACCTGGTTGCGCATGAGGGCGAGCAGCGGCGAGACGATCACCGTGGGGCCGGAGCCGCGGGCCCGGAGCAGGGAGGTCGCCACGAAGTACACGGCGGACTTCCCCCAGCCCGTCCGCTGGACCACCAGGGCCCGGCGCCGGTCGGCGACCAGCGCCTCGATCGCCCGCCACTGGTCCTCCCGCAGCCGGGCCGCGCCCGAGGCGTCGCCGACGAGGCGGGCGAGGACGGCGTCGGCGTCGGCCCGGAGATCCGTGTTGCTCGTGTGCTCCATGCCTCCATACAACAGGACGGCGCTGACAATCCGGTCACGGCCGTTGCGGGAGCAGGGCTCCGAGCGCCTTCGGGTCTCGTCGGCCCGGCTTGTCTGACATGTCCGCGATTGGAGTTATCCACAGGTCGAGCGGGATTTCGGCATACGCGAGATCGTCTGCGCATGACGAATCACAGCGAATCGACCGGCCCCTCCGAAAACGGCCCCATCGCCCGGCGCGACGACCGGGAGGCGCAGAACGCCCACGAAGGGCGGGACGAACGCGGCGGGCGGAGCGGCTCGGCGGAGGCCGGCGGTCCCACGGCACACGACAGTCGTCCGATGGACGACGGGGAGGCCGAGTACGGCACTGACCGGACCGTCCACCAGGTCACCCTGCGATCCCCGGACGAACTGGCCGACGCGCTGCCCTATCTGCTCGGGTACCGGCCCGAGGACAGCATCGTGCTGGTGGCCCTGCACGACCTCGGCGGCCGGGGGCGTTTCGGCGGCCGGGCCCGGCTCGGCATCCCCGCCAACCCCGACGACTGGGAAGCCGTCGCGCAGCAGTTGGCGCAGGGCCTGGTCACGGGCAGCGAACGTCGAGGCGACCGTCCCGCGCAGATGGTCGCCTACCTCTGCCAGGAGCCGGGGCCCGGAGAGACGGGCCGACAGGTCATGGAGCGCCTCAAGCCGCTCGCCGATCGGTTGCGCCTCGCCTGCGGCCGCCTCGACATCCCGGTGATCGAAGCCCTCTGCATCGCGGACGGCCGGTTCTGGTCGTACTGCTGCGCCGGTCGAGGATGCTGTCCGGTCGAGGGCGTCCGGATGGGCCTGCCGGGAACCTCCGTGCTGGCCGCTGCCGCGACCTACGCGGGGATCCAGGTCCGGGGCACTCTGCGCGAGCTGCGGGCCCGGTTGCAACCGCTGGAGACGGGCGTGGCCCTGGAGCAGGAAGTCGCCCTGGACACCGCCGCCATGGCGCTGATCCCGAGGATCCTGGACGACGCGAACCGTGTGGGTGTCACCGCCGAGACTCTGCGACTCGCGCGGCGGGTGATGCGGCGCCTGGCCGACGCGCCCGTGGTGTCCGGCGCGCTTCTCGCCGACCAGCGGGACGACGAACTGATCGGATGCGACGAGGCAGCGGCTCTGATCCTCGGCCTCCAGGACCGGGTGACGCGCGACCGGGCAGCCGAGTGGATGGAGGGCGACGAGGCGGCTCCCGCACTGCGGCTGTGGCGAGCCCTGGCGAGGCGCTGCGTCGGGCCCTACGCAGAACACGCGGCGGCGTCGCTGACCCTCGCAGGCTGGGTCGCGTGGTCCGGCGGCGACGAGCTCGAGGCGAGGGAGGCGTTCGCCATGGCGCTGGGCGTGGACCCCGGCTACCTCTTCGCCCGCCTGCTGCACCAGGCCTGCAACGAAGGCCTCGACCCCGAGGCGGTACGACGTTGCCTGCGCGCCGAACGGGACGGACGAGACGCACGCGCCGAAGGAGACGCGCGCGACGGACGCGGCGCCGACCGCGCGGCGGGACACGTGAGCGCGGAAGCCGGTGCGATTCACGAAGCCAGTGCGATTCACGAATCCGGTGGGCTTCACGAAACCGGTGAGGCCCGCGTAACCGATGAGTCCGGCGCTGGCGGAGCGATCACTGCGACCGACGGGAGGCAGGTCGAGAACGCCGTGGCCGCCGACGACACTGCGGCCACAGAGAGCACCGCGGTCGCGGAGGACTCGGACCCGCACGGCTCGCCGGCGGCTGCGTCGGGGCCGCTGCCGACCGCTGCCCGCCCGACCGCCCGCAGGCGTCATCGTCCGCGTTCCACCCCTGTCGGGACGGAGCCCGCGCAGACCGCGGAAGGAGTCGCGCCGGGTCCCGAGACGAGGGAATCCCGTCACCGTCCGACGCCGTCCGATGTCACTCGCCCCACAGCGCCGAGTCGTGCCGGGGCGCGTACGCGCCCCGGCGGGGGCCCCTCCGCCCGACGCCATGGCGAGTCCGGGGAAGGCGTGCGGCTCCACGCGGACGCGGGCGAAACCCCCGGCCGTCCCTGAGGACGCCCTCGCGACACATCCCGCCGGAGTCCGCGCCCGGCCCGACGCGTGGGCCAGGCGACCGCCATCGGTGGGGCCTTCCGGCCGGGGGCGTGACCTGGGGGAGGCCCACCCCGTTCACCTGAGTGGCGGATTGCCTGCTCGGGCGCGCCGCCGCAGCTCCCCCGCCGTGCCGGAGCCTCCCCTCGGGCCTCGACCTTCGCCCGAGGCGCACAGAGAGCAGAAGAAGTCACCGCATGCATCAGCCGACTCCGCCCTCCGCCGCCGACGCACCCCTCAGCATCGACGAACGCTCCGGCCGCGACGAACGCTCCCACTCCTCCCGGCCGGCACCGCCCCAGGACGCGGACGCCGACCGGCAGTTCGTCGAGCGACAACTCCTCGACCGAGCGGCTCCGGGCCACCCGAGCCCGGACGCCGGCCCGGCGCACGCAGCCACGCCGGATCCCGCCCCTGGCCTTCCCCCCGGAAACAGCCTGCACATTCCTTCGGACGCCGGTCGCTCGCAACCTTCAGGCACGTCCGCAGGCCCGGCCAACACCCTGTCGCCAGGGCTCCCGCCGCCCGAACCGGGTCACCGCGCCTCGCCCGGTGCCCCGTCGCCCGGGGCGGCCCACGGCGCCTCGTCCGGTTTCGAGTCGCTTCGGCGGACCAGCCGCATGTCGCCGCGCCTCCTCCCACCACCCGGCGCCGCCGGGCGCCCGTCCGGGGCCGGCGCCGGCGTTTCCAGGGAGGCCCCATCGGTTCCGCCGCGCGCCGCGGGCCTGCCGCCCGTCCACACGGCGATGATCTGTGTCGCCCTGCCAGGCCTCGCCATCTCGACGGAACAGGGGCAGCTGACCGGAAACGGACTGGAGGGCTTCTACCGGGCGGGCCGGCGGATCCTGTCCCGGTGCCGACTGCGGGTGGCAGGACGCGAGCCCCTCGTGGTGCAGGCCCGGATGACCCTGGCGGACTCCGCGCGCTTCGTCGGCACCCTGCGCGTCACTCCGCACGGCGGCCCGGACCCGGATGTGATCGTCGAGCGGATCCGCTCCGCGGACGGCACGGAGCGCATCACCCTGCGCAGCACGGCCGCACGGCCACTGCGCCTCCCGGTCGAGGTGGCCCTGGGCACCGACCTGGCCGACCTCGGGGCGATCGCCGCCGGCACGGTGGGCCCCGAACTGCCGGCCAGCGTCCACGGCTCCGGGTTGCGTTGGTCCAGTGCCACCGGGACCTCGAGCGTCAGCGCCGACCCGGCGCCCGCCGACGCGATCGCCTCCGCGGGACTGCTGCGCTGGGAATTCGACCTGCCTCCCGGCGGCAGCGTCCGCGTGGAGCTGAGAGTCCGGCTGGACGGCGCGGGCCCGGCCCGTGCCGTCGGCCGGGCGGTGAGCAGCCCGCTGGCGTCCGCGCAGGCCACGGGCGACGACCCCCGTGTCGCAGGCCTGCTGGCGAGAAGCGTGCAGGATCTGCGGGCCCTGCTGGTGCGCGATCCCGAGCGCCCCACGGACGCCCACCTCGCGGCAGGCGCCCCCTGGCGCTGTGGGCTGGCCCCGGCCGAGGCGCTGGCCGCGGCGCGGATGGCGTTGCCCCTGGGCACCCGTCTCGCCGCGGGCACGCTGCGCACGCTCGCCCGTAGCCAGGTCACCCTCCCGGGGCCGAGGTGCGGCATGATCCCCGGCCCGCGTCGGGACGCGGGCGTGCACCTGCCACCCGCCTGCACGGGGACGGAGGCCACGCTGCTCTTCCCGGTGCTTCTCGCGGAGGCCCGCCGATGGGGTCTGCCCGACGGCGAGACGGAGGAACTGCTGCCGGCGGCCGAACGCTGTCTGACCTGGTTGCGCACCTCGCTCGGCGACGGCCCGTACCTGCGGGACCCGCAGCCCAACGGTCCCGTCCGCTGCGAGACCCAGGCCCACGCCCACCGTGCCGCGCTCCTCGGCGCCGACCTGCTCGACGCCTGCGGCCGACCGGGCGACGGCGGACTGCGGGAATGGGCGCGGACGGCGCGCGCGGTGTTCCGCCGGGACTTCTGGATCGACGACGGGGCGGGCGGCCGCCCCGCCGCCGCGCTCGGCCCCGACGGACGGCCGCTGCCCCACCTCTGCGCGACGACCGTCCACATCCTCGACACCGGGCTGCTGGGCGGCGGCGTCCACGCCCCGGGGCTGCTGGACAAGGTGCAGACCGAACAACTGGCCCGATTGCTCGGAAGCCCCGCCATGGACTCCGGCTGGGGGCTGCGCGGTCTCGGCGCGACGGAGGCGGGCCACAACCCCTTCGGCCACCGCAGTGGCGCCGTCCGCGTCCACGAGACGGCGATCGCCGTCGCCGGACTGGCGGCCACGGGCTACGAAAGAGAGAGCGTGGCCCTCCTGCGGGGCGTACTGGCGGCGGCCGACGCCTTCGGCCACCGCCTCCCGGAGATGTACGCGGGGGAGCAGCGCGGAGCCGGAAGCGCGCCCCTTCCCCACCCGGCCGCCTGCCGTCCCGCCGCCACCGCGGCTGCGGCGGGAGTCCTGCTGTTGACCACACTCGTCGGCGTTCGCCCCGACGCCCCCGCCGGAACAATCACCCTGCGCCCGCTGCCCAGCGCACCGCTGGGCGAGGTCGCTCTGACGGGTCTGCGGGTCGCGGGCGCACCCTTCTCCGTACGGGTCGGTCGGCTCGGACTCGCCATGGTGGACGAGGCGGCCGAAGGCCTTCAACTGGGAGTGTGAGCCCGTGTGACCTGGGACGACGTCGTGCAGGATGGCCCGTGACCCGGCGCGCGCCCGGCGGACGGGACCGCCCCGGATCCGCCATCGATGCGACCGGTGAAAGGAGTGTTTATCGTCAGGGAGACGACTATGATCACCGCATGCCCTACGACCCGTCAGCCTTTCCGCCCTTCGCCGTCACCGTGGACCTGGTCGTGCTGACCGTGCGCCGTCACGCCCTGTGCGCGCTGGCGGTGCGCAGGGGCGAGGCGCCGTACAAGGGGCGATGGGCGCTCCCCGGCGGCTTCGTACGGGCCGACGAGGACCTGACGCAGGCGGCGGCGCGCGAACTCGCCGAGGAGACCGGGCTGCACGCCCACGACCCCTCGGCCCCCGCCCAGGACAACGGGGCCCACCTGGAGCAGCTCGCCACCTACGGCGATCCCGGACGCGACCCCCGGATGCGCGTCGTCAGCGTGGCGCATCTCGCGCTGGCCCCCGACCTCCCGGCCCCCCGGGCGGGCGGTGACGCCAGCAACGCGCGCTGGGCGCCCGTCGAGGAACTGTTGCAGCACGCGGGGTACGGACGCGACGACGACGAGATGGTCGCCCCGCTCGCCTTCGACCACGCGCGGATCCTCGCGGACGGGGTGGAACGTGCGCGCTCCAAGATCGAGTACTCGTCCCTCGCCACCGCGTTCTGCCCCACGGAGTTCACGGTCGGAGAACTGCGCCGCGTCTACGAGGCGGTGTGGGGCGTGGCGCTCGACCCCCGCAACTTCCACCGCAAGGTGACGGGTACGCCCGGTTTCCTGGTGCCCACCGGCGGCACCACCACCCGGCAGGGCGGTCGCCCCGCCCAGCTCTTCCGTGCGGGCGGCGCGACCCTGCTCAACCCGCCCATGCTGCGCCCCGAGGTCTGACGGGGGACCACCGCGGCGATCGGGCGCGCGAGGACGCGGAGCGGGAGCGCGGCCCGGTCGGGGCTGCTCCGGAACGGCGCCGCGGCGGGGATGCTCCGCAGCGGGCGCCCGGCAGGTCGAGCCGCTTGTGCACTCGACCGTGCGGTGAAGGGAAAAAGCGGACATAGCGCGCTATCTTGCTTCGCGTGATCCAGGCCTTCGGACTGACCAGCAACTCCCGCAAGGCGCTTGTGCCCGCCGTCGACGACGTCTCCTTCGAGGCGCGCGCGGGCCGCGTCACCGTGCTGCTCGGAGCGTCGGGCGCCGGCAAGACCACTGTGCTGAGACTGATGCTCGAACTCCAACAGGGCCGCGGCCTGACGTACTTCAGAGGTCGCCCCCTGCACCGCATCGCGCACCCCTCGCGCGAGGTCGGCGTCCTTCTCGGGGACGTGCCGGGGCACCCCGCGCGCACGGTCCGCGGTCATCTGCGCATGCTGTGCGCCGCCGCGGGTGTGCCCGCCCGGCGGGCCGACGAGGTGCTGGAGGTCGTCGGCCTGGTCAGTCTGCGCGACGAACGCCTCGGCACCCTCTCCCGCGGTGTCGACCGGCGACTCGGCCTGGCCTGCGCCCTTCTCGCGGATCCGCACACGCTCGTCCTGGACGATCCGGCCGCCGGGCTCTCCGGACGGGAGAGCCGATGGCTGTTCGGCATGCTGCGCGCGCACGCAGCCCAGGGCGGCACGGTCCTGACGACCACGGCCGATCCCAAGGAGGCGGCCCGCACCGCAGACCGCGTCGTCACCCTCGACCGGGGAAGGCTCGCCGCCGATCAGGAGGCCGCCGACTTCGCCCGCACCCGGCTACGCCCCCGTGTCGCCGTGCGCACCCCCCACGCCGTCCGCCTGGCCGCCCTGCTCACGCAGGAGGCGCGGGCCGGGCGGCGGTCGATCGAGGTCGTCCATGAGGATGACAACCGGCTCTCCGTGTACGGAAGTTCGTGCGCCCACGTCGGCGAGACGGCGTTCCGGCACGGCGTCCTCGTCCATCAACTGGCCGACGAGACCGGGGACATGGGCCCGGGGGCCGGAGCTGCGCCGACGCCTTCTCTCTCCAAGCGCGTCGAGGCCGGTGCGCGGCACTCGGGCGCCGGTCAGCCGGAACCGGCGCCCGCGGGGCGCACCGCCGTCGGCGTCCTCGCGAAGGGCTCGGACGGTCCGGCGGCGTCCGACGGCGCCGACATGCCCGAGAACGCGCGGAATTCCGCCGCCGTCGAGACGCGGACGCCCGACCGCGCGCCGCGCCGACCGTCCACCGCCCCGCACCGGCCGACCGAGCTGTCTTCTTCTGACGTCCGCGGCGCCGAGGCGGGAGGTACGCGTCCCGGCCTCGCTGTGCCCGGCGAGGCCGCCCCACCCCCGAACTCGCCTACCCCGACCGCAACCGCGCGGACCGCCGCTGCACCGACGGCAACCACGCCGAAGGCAACCACACCTCCGACAAGCACACCTTCGACCACCGCACCGGCAAAGGCCGCGTCGGCAGCGACCGCGCCGGCGGCGGACGCACCGACCACAACCACGCCGACGGGGACGACGAACGCATCACCCGCGGGCGAGCCGAGCGCACCGAGCGCCAAGCCGGGGAAGACTCCGATCGCGAACGCCGCCGTCACCGTGGAGGAGCGCCGCCCCGCCGCCGCTCTCGTCCTGCCGTCCGCCCGGCGCACGCCCGGGGCCTTCGCGCCCCGGGTGCCCGAAGCCCTGCCGGATCTCCCACCCCCCATCTCCGTACGATCCGCTCCCAGCCCCCTGCGACCCCTGCGCTACGAACTCCGTCGTGCCGCCGGGATCGGCACCGGCTTCGTCACCGCGGCCGCCGTGCTGCTCGTCTCCGCCGTCATCACCCTGCTCCTGGCCCACGCGGGCCACACCCGCCAGGCGCGGCTGCTGGCCGCCTGGCCCGTGGAACTGCCGCTGCCGCCGGCGGCGCTCGGCGCCGGGCTGCTCGGCGCGCTGGCCTTCGGCGACGAGTTCCGCCACCCCGCGCTGGCCGTGGACCGCGGCACCGTGCCGCGCAGGGTCGGAGTGCTCACGGCCAAGCTCCTCGTCGCCGGTCTCACCGCCACCCTGCTCGCCTTTCTCACGGTGGGCTGCGACGCCGAAGTGCTCTACCTCGTCTACGGACGGGAGCTCGCCCGGGTTCCCGCGGACTGGATGGCGCTGAGCGCGAGTTGGCTCGCCCTCGTGGTCGGCTGCGCCTGGGCCGGCGTGCTCGCGGCGGGCGTCTTCCGCTCCACCACGGCCGGACTGTCGGCGGTGCTGGCCGTGCCGGTGGTCGTCGTGCCCGTCGTACAACAGCTCGTGGGCAGCGCGTCTGTGCGGACGACGGCCGCCATGTCCCTGCGGTTGCGGGAGACGCTCCTGATGCAGTGGCCCTTCGGGGGAGAGCGGTATCTGGCCGCCGCGGCACGCGTGATCGCTCAACCCGTCGGCGGGGCGATGACCTTGTCCCTCACCGCCCTGATGTGCGCGTATGTGGTCACCACACTGCGCAGCAGGGTCCGATGACGACCGTCCCCGGCCGATCCCGTCCCGGCATGTGCGCAACTCCCCGCAGAAAGCCCGTTTCTTTCCGATAAGGCGTCAATTGCGACGGGGTGAGCGATCACCCTTTCGTGTGCTTTTCACCAAAGACCTCAAGGCAGTTGGAGGCAGCGCCGACAAAGGATCCGTGAGTACCCTTGCGCACACCATGATGACCGCCGCCCGCTCCGCCGACTCCGGTCTGGCCGGCCCGGGCGGGCTCGACCGCTACCCCTACGCCGAGGCCCCCACCGCCGCCGACCGCGTCGGAGTTCCCGCCTGGGAGTCCGCCGAACCCGAACTGGGCCGCATGGGGCGCCGCACCGCGGGCAGCCGCGGCCGCGGGCTGCACGGTCAACTCGTCCAGCAGCTCGGTCAGATGATCGTGTCCGGCGATCTGGGCGCCGACCGTCCGCTGGTCCCCGAGGAGATCGGCCAGCGGTTCGAGGTGTCCCGCACCGTCGTCCGTGAGTCGCTGCGCGTTCTCGAGGCCAAGGGCCTGGTCAGCGCCCGACCGAACGTCGGTACGCGCGTGCGTCCCGTGAGCGACTGGAACCTCCTCGACCCCGACATCATCGAGTGGCGTGCCTTCGGTCCCCAGCGCGACGACCAGCGTCGCGAGCTGAGCGAGCTGCGCTGGACGATCGAGCCGCTGGCCGCCCGCCTCGCCGCAGGGCACGGGCGCGCCGACGTCCAGCAGCGCCTCTCCGACATGGTCGAGATCATGGCCCACGCCGTGGGGCAGGGCGACGCCCTGACGTACTCCCGGGCCGACGCCGAGTTCCACTCGCTCCTCATTCAGGTCGCCGGCAACCGGATGCTGGAGCACCTCTCGGGGATCGTGTCCTCCGCTTTGCAGGTGTCCGGCGGGCCGGTCGCGGGGTGCGAGCGCCCCACTGACGCCTCGCTCTCCCACCACGGCAGGATCGTCGACGCGCTCGCCGCGGGCGACGGCGCCGCGGCGGAGGCGGCCATGCGGCAGCTGCTCACCGTGCACCCCGAGGTGGAGCGCGTCGTGCCGGCGCCGCGCGAGCACTGACCGCCCCCGGGAAACGGTCCGCGGACGCCCTCTTCCGTCGCGGTGTCCCCCTCCTGCCGCGTCGTCCCCGCGCGTGCGCCCGCACTCCCGTCGGACCCCGCAGGACCCGCCACGGGGCCTGCGGGGTCCGACGGCCGAGTGGGGGAGAATCGGCCGGGGGGCCGACAGGGGCGCAAGAGGGGATTCGGCCGCGAAGGCTCGGGTAGACACCACGAGTGACCGCCTCTGCCCGTGTCTGACCGTTTTTCCACGCTTACGCGGTGTGACTCGGGCCACGAAGATTGGGCGTAACGCTTGTGGAAACAACGCGATGACCTAAGAGGTGACTGTCGCGGAGGGAATACGGACGCCGTTCAAGGCGCTGTGCATCCTCCCCGGTCCCCGCCCGCACCGTCGGCCCATCCCCAGGTCGGTGGTCGGCTCCTGTTCCTCTGCGAACGGGGCCGGAAGCCGTTTTCCAACGTTCCGAGAGGTTGTTCGTGTCGGCCAGCACATCCCGTACGCTCCCGCCGGAGATCGCCGAGTCCGTCTCTGTCATGGCGCTCATTGAGCGGGGAAAGGCTGAGGGGCAGATCGCCGGCGACGATGTGCGTCGGGCCTTCGAAGCTGACCAGATTCCGGCCACTCAGTGGAAGAACGTACTGCGCAGCCTCAACCAGATCCTCGAGGAAGAGGGTGTGACGCTGATGGTCAGTGCCGCGGAGCCCAAGCGCACCCGAAAGAGCGTCGCAGCGAAGAGTCCGGCCAAGCGCACCGCCACCAAGACGGTCGCGGCGAAGACGGTGACCACGCGGAAGGCCACCGCCACCACCGAGGCCGCCCCCGCCGCCCCCGCTGTCGACGACTCCGCAGAGGAAGCCGCCCCCGCCAAGAAGGCGGCTGCCAAGAAGACGACGACGGCGAAGAAGACCGTCGCCAAGAAGACCGTCGCCACGAAGAAGACGGCGGCCAAGAAGACCACCGCCAAGAAGGACGACGCCGAGCTGGTCGAGGAAGAGGTCCTCGAGGACGCTCCCAAGGCCGAGGGTGAGCCCGAGGGCACCGAGAGCGCCGGCTTCGTCCTGTCCGACGAGGACGAGGACGACGCGCCCGCGCAGCAGGTCGCGGCCGCGGGCGCCACCGCCGACCCGGTCAAGGACTACCTCAAGCAGATCGGCAAGGTCCCGCTGCTCAACGCCGAGCAGGAGGTCGAGCTCGCCAAGCGCATCGAGGCCGGTCTGTTCGCCGAGGACAAGCTGGCCAACGCCGACAAGCTCGCGCCGAAGCTCAAGCGCGAACTGGAGATCATCGCGGAGGACGGCCGCCGCGCCAAGAACCACCTCCTGGAGGCCAACCTCCGCCTGGTGGTCTCCCTGGCCAAGCGCTACACCGGCCGCGGCATGCTGTTCCTGGACCTCATCCAGGAGGGCAACCTCGGTCTGATCCGCGCGGTCGAGAAGTTCGACTACACCAAGGGCTACAAGTTCTCCACGTACGCCACCTGGTGGATCCGTCAGGCGATCACCCGCGCCATGGCCGACCAGGCCCGCACCATCCGTATCCCGGTGCACATGGTCGAGGTCATCAACAAGCTCGCGCGCGTGCAGCGCCAGATGCTCCAGGACCTGGGCCGCGAGCCCACCCCGGAGGAGCTGGCCAAGGAACTCGACATGACCCCGGAAAAGGTCATCGAGGTCCAGAAGTACGGTCGCGAGCCCATCTCGCTGCACACCCCCCTGGGTGAGGACGGCGACAGCGAGTTCGGCGACCTCATCGAGGACTCCGAGGCGGTCGTCCCGGCCGACGCGGTCAGCTTCACGCTCCTCCAGGAGCAGCTGCACTCGGTCCTCGACACCCTGTCCGAGCGCGAGGCGGGCGTGGTCTCCATGCGATTCGGCCTCACCGACGGTCAGCCGAAGACCCTCGACGAGATCGGCAAGGTCTACGGCGTGACGCGCGAGCGCATCCGCCAGATCGAGTCCAAGACCATGTCGAAGCTGCGTCACCCGTCGCGTTCGCAGGTGCTGCGCGACTACCTCGACTAGATCGTCGTCGGTCGCACCACGCCGAAGGCCCGGTCCCCGCAGTGGGGGCCGGGCCTTCGGCGTGGGCGCGCGGGTGCGACTCCCGGCACGCTGAATCACTCTGGGTGTTCATCGATCACTTCGAGTGAGGAGCGCGCATGCGTCGTTGTCTGGTCCGGGCGCTGTCCCGGCCGTTGATCCTGGCGGCCGCGGCGATGGCCATACCGCTGGCCGCCGCCGCCCCGGCGGCCTCCGACGGCGTCGTCCTGGGCGGTGTCCCCGTAGACGTCGCGCAGGCCCCCTGGGTGGTCGCCCTGTCCAGTCGTGACCGGTTCGGGGGTACGCGCTCGGGCCAGTTCTGCGGAGGCGTTGCCGTCGGCCGGTCCACCGTGCTCACGGCGGCCCACTGCATGGGCGAGGACGTCCTGGGAGCCCCGCCGGGGCAGTTGGCCGACCTGAAGGTCGTCGCGGGCCGTACGGACCTGTACACGGCCGAGGGCCAGGAGATCCCGGTGCGCAGTGTGTGGGTGAACCCGGGCTACGACAGCTCGAGCAACGCCGGCGACTTCGCCGTGCTCAGCCTCGCCGAACCGCTCGCGACGACCGTGGTGGCCCCCATGGCCGCCGCGGGCGACACCGCCTACGCACCCGGCTCGGACGCCGTCGTCTACGGCTGGGGCGACACCACCGGATTCGGGGCGTACGCCCACAGCCTGCGGGCGGCGCCCGTGCACGTTCTGGCCGACACGCTGTGCGAGCGGGCGTACCCCGGGTCCACGGAGGGGACCTACGACGCGCGCAGCATGGTGTGCGCGGGAGAGGCGAGGGGCGGCCCCGACGCCTGTCAGGGCGACAGCGGCGGACCGCTGGTCGCGCAGGGCCGACTCATCGGACTCGTGTCCTGGGGCAGCGGCTGCGGCCGGGCGGGCAGCCCAGGCGTCTACACACGGGTCTCCGACGCCCTGCGGACCCTGCACTGGGACGTCGGCACCCGAAGCCCCCACGAGGCCCCTGAAAGGGCCTGAGAGGGGTCTTTGCGGCGGTCCCGGAGTCGCCGGGGCCGCCGCCGGCCACAAGAGCGGGCGGCCGCCCCTGGAATCAGGGACGGCCGCCCGTACGCCGGCCTGTGCCGGTCTGGCTCGTCGTGGACGCGTCGGATCAGCGCTCTTCTTCGGACATGGACGCGGGAACGGTAGTCAGCCGCTCCGTCTCGTCCTGTATCTCAGCGGCGATCTTCTTGAGTTCCGGCTCGAATTTGCGGCCGTGGTGGGCGCAGAAGAGCAGTTCTCCGCCGCTGAGCAGGACGACGCGCACGTACGCCTGGGCGCCGCAGCGGTCGCAGCGGTCAGCGGCCGTCAGCGGGCTCGCGGGGGTCAGAACAGTAGTCACGTCGCCTCTTCTCTAGCTCGACGAGCTGTCGTACCAGGGTCAACATCCAACCAGCCCCAAAACGTTCCCGCTCGTGGCTTTTCCTCGAAAAATCTTTTCCGAGGCGGCCGTCTGCTGCCGGTTTGGCGGCGAATGTGCCGTATCGCGTGGTCTGTGGTGCTTACGGTTTCGCTCTGTCGGTCATGGTCCGGTCCTCCCGGCTGGCTTGCCGGTTTGTTCATGAGGACGTGCCCGGAGCCTAAATGGTTCATGCCTCGAAGGGAACGTGACATGTACTTCACTCCATCGAGGGATCGAACACGCATGCGACGCTGGACTAGTGTGAGTTCAGACGTGAGGGTGGCGTGACAACGGCTCTACCAGGCCTCGGTACCCTCGTGGCGGCAACCCAAGCCGCGCCCTTACCCAGAAGGGCCCCAACTGAAATTCAGCGAGGAGCGAACCGCGTGACCGCCGAAATGTCCGTGCCGTCCACAGCGCTGCTGGCAGGAGCAGACCGGGACGGTTCCAATTACACCGCGCGGCACCTGCTCGTCCTCGAAGGCCTCGAGGCCGTGCGGAAGCGCCCGGGTATGTACATCGGCTCGACCGACAGCCGTGGCCTGATGCACTGCCTGTGGGAGATCATCGACAACTCCGTCGACGAAGCCCTGGGCGGTTACTGCGACCACATCGAGGTGATCCTCCACGACGACGCCTCGGTCGAGGTCCGTGACAACGGCCGTGGCATCCCCGTCGACGTCGAGCCCAAGACCGGTCTGTCCGGTGTCGAGGTCGTCATGACCAAGCTGCACGCCGGCGGCAAGTTCGGCGGCGGCTCGTACGCCGCCTCCGGCGGCCTGCACGGCGTCGGCGCCTCCGTGGTCAACGCCCTGTCCGCCCGACTCGACGTCGAGGTGGACCGCGGCGGCCACACCCACGCGATCAGCTTCCGGCGCGGCGTCCCGGGCGCCTTCGCCGCGGACGGTCCCGACGCCAAGTTCGAGACCGGTGGTCTGCGCAAGGTCAAGCGGATCGCCAAGAACCGCTCCGGCACGCGTGTGCGGTACTGGGCCGACCGGCAGATCTTCCTCAAGGACGCCAAGCTCTCCCTGGACAACCTCCACCAGCGCGCTCGCCAGACGGCCTTCCTGGTGCCCGGCCTGACCATCGTCGTGCGCGACGAGTACGGGCTCGGCGAGGGCGGCAGCAAGGGCGAGGAGTCCTTCCGCTTCGACGGCGGCATCAGCGAGTTCTGCGAGTACCTGGCCTCCGACAAGCCCGTCTGCGACGTCCTGCGCTTCACGGGACAGGGCACGTTCAAGGAGACGGTCCCGGTCCTGGACGACCACGGGCAGATGACCCCGACCGAGGTCACCCGCGAGCTCGGGGTCGACGTGGCCCTGCGCTGGGGCACCGGGTACGACACCAACCTGCGCTCGTTCGTGAACATCATCGCCACGCCCAAGGGCGGCACCCATGTCGCCGGCTTCGAGCAGGCCGTCGCCAAGACGATGAACGAAGTGCTGCGCGCCAAGAAGCTGCTGCGCGTCGCCGAGGACGACATCGTCAAGGACGACGCCCTGGAGGGGCTGACCGCCGTCGTCACGGTGCGACTCGCCGAGCCGCAGTTCGAGGGGCAGACCAAGGAGGTGCTCGGCACGTCGGCGGCCCGGCGCATCGTGAACACGGTGATCTCCAGGGAGCTCAAGGCGTTCCTCACCTCCACCAAGCGCGACGCCGCCGCCCAGGCCCGGGTCGTCATGGAGAAGGCGGTGGCCGCGGCGCGGACGCGCATCGCGGCGCGGCAGCACAAGGACGCCCAGCGTCGCAAGACGGCGCTGGAGTCCTCGTCCCTGCCGGCGAAGCTGGCCGACTGCCGCAGCGACGACGTCGAGCGCAGCGAGCTGTTCATCGTCGAGGGGGACTCGGCGCTCGGAACGGCGAAGCTGGCCCGCAACTCCGAGTTCCAGGCGCTGCTGCCGATCCGGGGCAAGATCCTCAACGTCCAGAAGTCGTCCGTGACCGACATGCTGAAGAACGCCGAGTGCGGCGCGATCATCCAGGTCATAGGAGCGGGTTCCGGGCGGACCTTCGACATCGACGCGGCCCGCTACGGCAAGATCATCATGATGACCGACGCCGATGTGGACGGCTCCCACATCCGGACGCTCCTGCTGACGCTGTTCCACCGCTACATGCGGCCCATGGTCGAGTCCGGCCGGGTGTTCGCCGCGGTTCCGCCGCTGCACCGCATCGAGCTGGTCCAGCCCAAGAAGGGCCAGGACAAGTACGTCTACACGTACTCGGACCGGGAACTGCGCGACAAGCTCATGGAGTTCCAGAGCAAGGGCGTCAGGTACAAGGACTCCATCCAGCGCTACAAGGGCCTGGGCGAGATGGACGCCGATCAGCTGGCCGAGACCACGATGGACCCGCGTCATCGCACGCTGCGGCGGATCAACCTCTCCGACCTGGAGTCGGCGGAGCAGGTGTTCGACCTGCTCATGGGCAACGACGTGGCGCCGCGCAAGGAGTTCATCTCCAGCTCCGCGGCGACGCTGGACCGCTCGCGCATCGACGCCTAGCGTCGGCGGCCGCGCAAGGATTCCTGCCGGCCCCGGCCGGTTCTGGACGGCGTCGCCGGTCACGGCGGCCGGCGCGGCCCACCGCGTTCGGCTCGGCCACCCGGCCTCCGGCGGGGGTCTCCACCCACGGGTGGAGGCCCCCGTTGTCGTAGATCCACCCACGATCCACCCGGGCTCCGATCTGCGCTCGGACGGGATTCCGTAGCGTCGAGGGCGTCGGCGGCACTCGTCACCGGCCCCCCTTCTCGTCTCGCTCACGGAGGCTGTGATGTCCGGGCTCGTCGACGCACTGGTGATCGTGGCCGTGATCGCCCTCGTGATCGTGCGGCAGTTCCGGGCGAGCCGTATCGACACGGGCCGCAGATGGTGGCTCCTGCCCGGCGTCCTGGCCGTCCTCGCGCTGCGCGAACCGGACCTCCTCGACGCGCGCCACCCCGTCACGGCGGCCCTGGTGCTCGGCGCCGAGGTGACCGTCGGCCTGGCCACGGGTGCGGCCTGGGCCTGGACCACTCGCGTCTGGGTGGAGCCGGACGGCGCCGTCCGGAGCCGGAGCACCGGGGCGAGCGTCGCCGTCTGGGCTGTCGGCATCGGCCTGCGGCTGGGGCTCTACGCGCTCGGCACGGTGCTGGGCGTCCATCAGGACAGCTCCGCTGTGATGCTGGCCCTCGCGGCCACCCTGCTGGTCCGCTCCGGCGTCCTGATCCGGCGCACGCGGTCGCTGCACCCCGCTCCCGTACCGGCCGCGGCGTACGGTGCCGCCGTGCCCCGGTCCGCGTGGAAGGAGCGCGTGTGACGGAGAACAGTTGGACCCGATGGCCCTCCCGGGAGGCGCTGAGCCCCAAGGAGGTGTCGCGCCCCAGGCGGGTGCTCGCCTGGGCGGTGCGGCTGCTGGTGCTGAGCGCGCTGATGTGGGCGGCCTTCCACGACGGCCGTGTGCACGGGTGGACCGCGGTGGCCGGCGCCGGCGGAGTCCTGGTGGCCGGCGGGCTGGCCTGGGCCCTGTTCCGGACCACGCTCGACCACCGGCTGTGGCCCTCCCTGGCACTCGTGGCCATGCTGCTGGGGCTGGCGGTCGGGTCCGAGGCCGCGGGATTCCGCTCGCCGGCGGTCGTCCTGTGCTGCGGCTGCGCGATCACGGCCCTGGAGCGGCTGCCCTTGATCGCGGCCGTTCCGGTGGCCTCGGCCGGGTTCGCCGCCTTCGCCGCGGTCGACGACGGCAACGCGCTGACCTCGGCCTCCGTCATCGGGGGCATGGCCCTCGCCGGCTACGCCCTGCGGCTGGACGCCGAGGCCCGGGGCACCGCGCAGCGACTGCTCGCCCAGGAGCGGGCGGCGCGTGCAGCCGAGGCCGAGTCCGCCGCTCTCGCCGAGCGGGCCCGGATCGCCCGGGAGATCCACGACGTCCTGGCGCACAGCCTCTCGGCGCAACTTGTGCACCTGGAAGCGGCCCGGCTGCTGATCGAGCGGGGAGCGGACCGCGAGCAGATCCTCGAGCGCGTCGTGGCGGCCCGTGGGATGGCGCGCGACGGCCTGGACGAGACCAGACAGTCCCTCTCCGCGCTCCGGGGCGAACTGACGCCGCTGGAGGACTTCCTCAGCGGTCTCGTCCTCTCGTCGGACGACGCCGAGGTCACGGTCGAGGGCCGACGCCGGCCGCTGCCGGCCGAGGCGTCGCAGGCCGTGCGCAGAGTCGCCCAGGAAGCCCTCACGAACGTCCGCAAGCACGCACCGGGCGCGAAGGTCCGCGTCAGCCTGGAGTACGGGCCGCGTGAAGTCACCCTGGATGTGCGGGACACAGGGGGCTCGCCGGGTGAACTCGCGGAGGCCGGGGGCGGGTACGGTCTGCTGGGCATGCGGGAGCGCGCCGAGTTGCTGGGCGGCTCGCTCGTCGCGGGACCGGACGAGGAAGGGTTCGTGGTGACGCTGAAGGTGCCGGTATGACCGAGGAGCCGGAGAGGAAGCCTGCCAGGGTGGTGGTCGCGGACGACCAGACGGTCGTCCGGGAAGGCATCGTGATGCTGCTCGGGCTGCTGCCCGGAGTCGAGGTCGTGGGCGCGGCCGGTGACGGGGAGGAGGCGGTGCGCCTCGTCGCCGAACTCGCCCCCGACGTGGTGCTGATGGACCTGCGCATGCCCCGCTGCGACGGAGTGGAGGCGACCCGGCGCATCCGCGCGCACCATCCGGGGACGCAGGTGGTGGTGCTCACGACCTTCGCCGACGACGACTCCCTGTTCCCCGCGCTGAGAGCGGGGGCGCGCGGCTACCTCACGAAGGACGCCGGCGGCGACGAGATCGTCCGGGCCGTGCACAGCGTGCTGTCCGGGGACGCGGGGCTGTCCCCGAGCGTCCAGCGAAGACTGCTGGAGCGTCTGTCGGCGCCTGAGCCGGAACGGGCGGCGCCCCCGGTCCCGCCCGACGGGCTGACCACACGGGAGTCGGAGGTGCTCGTGCTGATCGCCGACGGTCTGAGCAACCAGGAGATCGCGCGCCGGCTGAGTGTGTCCACCGCGACCGTGAAGACCCACATCAACAACATGTTCACCAAGACGGGGCTCAAGGGCCGTGCCCAGGCCGTGCGGTACGCGTATCGAAAGGGGTTGGTACGACCGCCCACAGGGTGAATGGCCCGTTGGTCACCTGATGGGGTGAAGTGTTCGGGGAAGAAGAGTCAGGGAAGTTCCCGTTCTGTCCATCCTTGGGCATGCAGTCAAGCAACAATCGTGCCCGTGCCGACGAGGGCGGTCCCGAGACCGGCGGTCCCACGTCGCACGCGCGCGAACACCACGAGGATCCGGGCCGGGCATACGTCGAGGCGGCAGGAGACCTGCACTACGAGGACCCGTGGTACGACGCCCTCGCCTCCGGCTGGGGCGAGTCGGTCGCTGTCGGCCCGCACCGGGGCGAGGTGCCGGCGGCCCGCCGCGAGCGGGAGACCGGCGCCGCGGCGGCGGCCCAGGTCTATCTCGAGGTGCAGCGCAGCGCGGCCTTCCAGGAGGTCCGTCGCCGCTACCGCCGTTTCGTGGCGCCCGCCGTCCTCGGCTTCTTCGCCTGGTACGTGGCCTACGTCGTGGCCGCCACGACCGTGCCGGAGCTCATGGCACGGCCCGTGGCGGGGGCGGTGAACGTGGCGTTCCTCGCCGGTCTCGGACAGTTCCTCAGCACGTTCCTGCTCACCTGGGCCTACGCGCGCCACGCGCGGCTGCGCAGGGACCGGGCTGCGCTCGAACTGCGCTGGGACACACAGGAGCTGACCCGCGGAGCGAGGGGCGGTGCGTCGTGACCGGCAACCATCAGACTCCGGCGCTGCTGCTGTTCAGCGCCTTCGTGGCGGTGACACTCGGGATCACCACCTGGGTGAGCCGCAACCGGCACGGATCGGCCGAGGAGTTCTACGCCGGCGGACGGTTGTTCTCCCCGATGGAGAATGGTTTTGCCATCGCGGGGGACTACATGTCGGCCGCCTCCTTCCTGGGCGTCACCGGGCTCATCGCGCTGTTCGGGTACGACGGGCTGCTGTATTCGGTGGGCTTCCTCGTCGCGTGGCTGGTGGTGTTGTTCCTCGTCGCCGAACTGGTGCGCAACTGCGGCCGGTTCACCCTCGCCGACGTGGTGGCCGCGCGCATGAGCGAGCGACCGGTGCGCATCGCGTCGGGAACCTCCTCGGTCACCGTGTCCGTTCTCTACCTGGTGGCGCAGATGGTGGGCGCGGGCAGTCTGGTCGCCCTGCTGCTCGGCAACACGGGCGAGGCGGCGCGGTCCTGGGCCGTCATCGGCGTCGGCGCGCTCATGATCGTCTACGTGTCGCTGGGAGGGATGCGGGCCACCACCTGGATCCAGATCGTGAAGGCGGTGCTGCTCATGGGCGGCGCCGTCGTCCTGACCGTGCTCGTCCTGGTGCGCTTCCACGGCGACTTCGACCAGTTGCTGCGCACGGCCGCGGACCGCAGTGGACACGGCGCTGCGTTCCTGGCGCCCGGGCTCAAGTACGGCGGGGACTGGACGGCGCGGTTCGACTTCATGAGCCTGGGGCTCGCGCTGGTGCTGGGCACGGCCGGGCTGCCGCACATCCTGTCCCGCTTCTACACCGTGCCGACCGCACAGGCCGCCCGGCGTTCCACCGTCTGGGCGATCGGGCTGATCGGCGGCTTCTATCTGATGACGATCGTGCTCGGCTTCGGCGCGGCGGCGATCGTCGGTCCGCAGGCCGTGCGCGGGTCGAACGCGTCGGGGAACACCGCGGTGCCGCTGCTGGCACTCGACCTCGGGGGCGGCGCGGGCTCCACGGGAGGCACGGTGCTGTTCGCGGTCGTGACGGCCGTCGCCTTCGCCACGATCCTCGCCGTCGTCGCCGGCATCACGCTCGCCTCGTCGACGTCGGTGGCGCACGACCTCTACGCCTCGCTGCGACGACGCAACGCCCGACCCCGTAGCGAGGTCGCGGTGGCGCGGGTCGCCGCCGTGGGCGTCGGCGTGGTCGCGATCGGTCTCGGCCTGCTGGCCCGCGATCTGAACGTCGCCTTCCTGGTCGGGCTGGCCTTCGCGGTCGCCGCGTCCGCCAACCTGCCGGTGCTGCTGTACGCGCTGTTCTGGCGGAGTTTCACCACCCGGGGCGCCGTGTGGGCGGTGTACGGCGGTCTGGTCCCGGCGCTGGCACTCGTCGTGCTCTCGCCGGTGGTCTCGGGCAGCCCCGAGTCGCTCTTCCCGGACGTGGACTTCCAGTACTTCCCGCTGCAGAACCCCGGCCTGGTCTCGATCCCCCTCGGCTTCCTGGCGGGCTGGCTCGGCACCGTGACCTCCACCGAGATCGCCGACGAGGCCAAGCACGCGGAGACGGAGGTGCGGTCGCTGACCGGGGCGGGGGCCGCGTGACGGGTGGCGGACCCGCTGGTCGTCGTACCGTCCGGGTGGCGCGCCGGAGCCCGGTCACGGCGCCACCCACGCGTAACGGTGCTCCGGCCGGCCCGTGTCGCCGTACTTCAGGGAGAGGTGCAGCCGTCCGGCCTGTTCGAGCTGGCGGAGGTAGCGCTGTGCCGTGGAGCGGCTCAGGCCGGTCTCGGCGGCGACCTCATGGGCCGACAGCGGGTGGCCGGCGCCGTGCAGGACGGTGCAGATCAGGTCGGCGGTGGGTTCGGAGTGGCCGCTCGCAAGGCCGGGCGAGGACGGTCCCGGGCCGGTGCGCAGGGCGCCGAAGATGCGGTCGACCTGCTCCTGTCCGGCGACACCGTGGCCGCCGACCCGGTCGACCGTGCGGCGCAGGGCGGCGTAGGAGTCCAGGCGGGTGCGCAGCGCGGTGAACGTGAACGGTTTGACCAGGTAGTGCAAGGCGCCCAGACGCATCGCGGTGCGCACCGTCGTCACGTCGCCGGCCGCGGTGATCATGATGACGTCGGTGCCGTGGCCCTGTTCCCGCATGCGGTGGACGAGGTCGAGACCGGTTCCGTCGGGCAGGTAGTGGTCGAGCAGCACCAGGTCGATGTTGCCCCGTTGCACGCAGGCGAGCCCCTGGGCAGCACTGTGTGCCCGCGCGGCGACCCGGAATCCGGGAACCTTCCCCACGTATTTTGCGTTGATCTCGGCGACACGGAAGTCGTCGTCCACCACCAGGACGTCAATCATCGGGCCTCTCTCCTGCAGGCCAGGCGGGCGTGAGCCCGTGTTTCGGCTTCGCTGTTGTAGCGCGAGCAAAATGAGCACAACAGACCTTTGCAAGCAAAAGAAGCGCATGCGCTCACAAGGCTGATGCTGTCCCGCGGGTCGCCTCTACCGTCCCCGGCCATGAGCGCACACACCAGCCCCGCCATCGAGCTGCGGGGCGCGAGCAAGGTCTTCAGGACCCCGTCGGGGGCCGCGCACACCGCGGTGCGGGAACTCGACCTCACCGTCGGTCACGGCGAGTTCGTGGCCGTCGTCGGACCGACCGGTTGCGGGAAGTCCACGACGCTGACCCTGGTCAGCGGGCTGGAGGAGCCCACCCAGGGCGAGGTCCTGGTCGCCGGGCAGCCCGTGCGTGGCGTCGGCGACAAGGTCGGCTTCGTCTTCCAGCAGGACGCGACGTTTCCCTGGCGCACGGTCCTGTCGAACGTCATGGCCGGTCCCCGCTTCCGCGGCGTGCCCAAGGCGGAGGCGAAGAGCCGGGCCCGTGAGTGGCTCGGCCGGGTCGGACTCGCCGCCTTCGAGGACCGGTATCCGCACCAGCTCTCCGGGGGCCAGCGCAAACGCGTCGCCCTCGCCGCGACCTTCGTCAACGACCCCCAGATCCTGCTCATGGACGAGCCGTTCTCCGCGCTCGACGTGCAGACCAGGGCGCTCATGTCGGACGAGCTGCTCGAACTGTGGGAGGGCACGGGCGCGTCCGTCGTGTTCGTCACCCACGACCTCGAGGAGTCCATCGCGCTGGCCGACAAGGTCGTCGTGATGACCGCCGGTCCCGCGACCGTCAAGCAGGTCTTCGACATCGACCTGCCGCGACCGCGCAAGGTCGAGTCGGTGCGTCTGGAGCCGCGGTTCATCGAGATCTACCGCGAGATCTGGGAGTCCCTCGGTGAAGAGGTCCGCATCACCCGCGAAAGAGGTGCCGCCCATGTCGCCTGACCTTCTCAGCACGCCGGTGGCCGACGCCGTCCCCGTACCGGACCGCGCCCACTCACGCGCGCGTGCCGCCCGCAGACGCAAGATCGTCGTCACGGTGTTCCGCGTCCTGCTTCTGGTGGCCGTGCTCGCCCTGTGGGAAGGACTGTCCCGCGCCGAGGTCATCGATCCGTTCAACTTCTCGATGCCGAGCAAGATCTGGGACCAGATCTACACCTGGCTCACGCACGGTACTGCGCTCGGCTCGCTCGGCGAGCAGATCTGGTACACGCTCTACGAGGCGCTGCTCGGCTGGATCATCGGTGTGGTCGCGGGCGTCGTGTGCGGCATCGCGCTCGGGAGGATCACCTTCCTGGCCGACATCCTTGGTCCATACATCAAGGTGCTCAACTCCATCCCCAGGATCGTGCTGGCCCCGATCTTCGTGATCTGGTTCGGGCTCGGTCCGGCCTCCAAGGTCGCCTCGGCCGTCGTCCTGGTGTTCTTCCCGGTGTTCTTCAACGCCTTCCAGGGCGCCCGCGAGGTCGACCGCAACCTGGTCGCCAACGCCCGCATCCTCGGCGCGAGCGACCGCCGCGTGACCCTTCAGGTGGTTATCCCGTCCGCCACCTCCTGGATCTTCACCAGCCTGCACGTCAGCTTCGGCTTCGCCCTGATCGGCGCGATCGTGGGGGAGTACATCGGCGCGACCAAGGGGATCGGGCTCCTCGTCGCCCAGTCCCAGGGCACCTTCAACGCGGCCGGCGTGTACGCGGCCATGGTCATCCTCGCCGTCGTCGCCCTGGTCGCCGAAGGCCTGCTGACCTTCGCCGAGAGCCGCATCTTCCGCTGGAAGCCCTCCGGCTCGGACGGCTGACCTCCGCACGAACACCCCGGACGTCGTCCCCGCCGCCTCGGATGCCTCGGACGCTCCCCGGTCGACCCGCGTGCCCTGTGCCCCGTGCCCCATCCGTGCGTCAGGGCCACCGCCCGCCCGCCTTCCCTCTCGCCCTTCCGCCCCTCGCCATCCCGCATCGCCTTCTCACAAGGACGTGAACCCCGCCATGCGCACAACCGCCAGATACGCCGCCGCCGCCGCCGGCCTGCTCGCCCTCTCCTCGCTCACCGCCTGTGCCAACGACGCCGCCGGAACGACGTCGTCCGGCGCCGACACCAAGGGCGACGGCGAGGGCACCAAGGTCAAGATCATGGTCGGTGGCCTGGACAAGGTCATCTACCTGCCCGCCATGCTCACCCAGCGCCTGGGCTACTTCGACGCCGAGGGACTCGACGTCGAGCTGCTGAGCGAACCGGCCGGTGTGCAGGCCGAGACCGCACTCGTCTCCGGCCAGGTGCAGGGCGCCGTCGGCTTCTACGACCACACCCTCGACCTTCAGGTGAAGGGCAAGGAGGTGGAGTCCGTCGTCCAGTTCTCGCAGGCGCCCGGCGAGGTGGAGATCGTGTCGACGAAGGCCGAGGGCGACATCGCCTCGCCCAAGGACTTCAAGGGCAAGAAGCTCGGCATCACGGGCCTCGGCTCCTCGACCGACTTCCTCACCAAGTACCTCGCCGTCAAGAACGGCGTGAAGGTCAGCGAGTTCACCCCGGTCGCCGTGGGCGCCGGGCCGACCTTCATCGCGGCGCTGCAACAGGGCGCCATCGACGGCGGTATGACGACCGACCCGACCGTGGCGACGATCCTGGACAAGAAGGCCGGCAAGATCCTGCTCGACATGCGGACGCCGCAGGGCTCCCAGGAGGCGCTCGGCGGACCGTACCCGTCGTCAAGCCTGTACATGCAGACGAGTTGGGTCAACAGCCACAAGGACACTGTCCAGAAGTTGGCCAATGCATTCGTCAAGACGCTCACGTGGATGTCCACCCACAGTGCGGGCGACATCGCCGACAAGATGCCGGCCGACTACTCGCAGGGCAACAAGATGCTGTACGCCGTGGCCATCAAGAACACGCTGCCCATGTTCACCAAGGACGGCGTGATGCCCAAGAACGGCCCGGAGACGGTGGAGAAGGTCCTCAAGGCGTTCAACCCGAACATCCAGAACGCCAAGGTGGACCTCGACAAGACGTACACGACCGAGTTCGTCCAGAAGGCGACGGGCTGACGGTCCGAGCGCCTCAGGCGCGGGTCGCCCACACGTAACGGTGTTCCGGGCGGCCCGCGTCGCCGTACTTCAGCGTCAGACGCGCCCTCCCCGTGCGCTCCAGGAGTTTCAGATAACGCTGGGCGGTCTGCCGGCTGACCCCCGTCCGGTCGGCGATCTCCTGGGCCGACAGGGGCCCTTCGGCGCTCATCAGCGACTGGCGCACGAGCTCGGCGGTGGTGGGCGAGTGCCCCTTGGGCAGGCCAGGCTCCGACGGGGCGGACAGCGCGCCGAAGATCCGGTCGACGTCGGCCTGTTCGGCCTCGCCGCCGCCGTCCAGGGTGCGGCGCAGCTCCGCGTAGGCCTCCAGCTTGGCCCGCAGACCGGCGAAGGCGAACGGTTTCACCAGATACTGCAGCGCGCCCTGGCGCATGGCGGCCTGTACCGTCCCGACGTCCCGCGCGGCGGTCACCATGATCACGTCCGTCTGGTGGCCGCGCCGGCGCATCTCCTGGACGACCTCCAGACCCGTCTCGTCGGGCAGGTAGTGGTCCAGCAGGACGAGATCCACGCGGGGCAGTGTCGCCAGCCGGTGCAGCGCTTCGGCCGCGCTGTGGGCCTCGCCCGCGACATGGAAGCCGGGCACCTTCACGACGTAGGCGGCGTTGACGCGGGCGACCCGCGTGTCGTCGTCCACGACCAGGACCTCGATCACCGTGACCCCTCCTCGGCAGCACCCGGGACCGGCACGGTCAGCGCGGGCTGCGGACCGGGCCGCGGATCCGGCGGGCCGGTCCGGACGCCGGGCTCGGTCAGCGCCTCCGGCAGGACGACGGTGAACTCCGCGCCCCCGCCGGTCGCCTCGCCCACCGTCGCCCTGCCGCCCTGCCGCTCGGCCAGCCTGCGCACCAGGGAGAGCCCGATCCCACGCTTGCCGTGCGCCGGCGGCTTCTTCGTGGACCAGCCCTCCGTGAAGACCAGCTCACGCCGTTCGGCCGGAATGCCCGGGCCCGTGTCCCGCACCCGCAGGACGGCGGTACGGCCCTCGGAGCGCAGTTCGACCTCCACGCGCGCGTGGGGCGTGCCCGCGACGGCGTCGAGCGCGTTGTCCACCAGGTTGCCGACGACGGTGACCAGCCCGCGCGGGTCGACCAGGCGGTCGGGCAGCCGAGTCCGGTCGGAGACCCACAGGGCGACGCCCCGCTCGGCCGCGACGGTCGCCTTGCCCACGAGCAGCGCCGCGAGCAGGGGGTCCTCGATCTTCTCGGTCACCTGCTCCGCGGTCGCCCGGTGATCGCCGACCACCTCGCCGACGAACTCGACGGCGTCGTCGTACATCTCCAGTTCCAGCAGGCCCAGCAGCGTGTGCATCCGGTTGGCGTGCTCGTGGTCCTGGGCGCGCAGCGCGTCGATGAGGCCGTGCGTCGAGTCGAGTTCCCGGCCCAGCTGCTCCAGCTCGGTGCGGTCGCGCAGCGTGGCCACGGCGCCCCCGTCGTCGGTGGGCATCCGGTTGACGACCAGGACGCGCTGGCCGCGCACGGCGATCAGATCGGTGCCGTCCACCCGGCCGGCCAGCACGTCGGCCGTCCGCCCCTCGCCGAGCGCCTCGTCGGGCAGCGCGCCCACCGCCTCTTCACCGATGCCCAGCAGGCGCTGCGCCTCGTCGTTGAGCAGGCGGACCCGGCCGGCCCGGTCGAGGGCGACGACGCCCTCCCGTATCCCGTGCAGCATCGCCTCGCGCTCGGCGAGGAGCGCGGAGATGTCGGAGAAGGCCAGGTCGCGGGTCTGCCTCTGGACCCGGCGGGAGATGAGCCAGGCCGCCAGGGCGCCCACGGCCAGCGCTCCTCCGGCGTAGGCGAACAGACCGGGGATCGCGTGGATGAGCCGGGCGCGCACGCTGTCGTACTCGATGCCGACCGAGACCGCGCCGATGATCTTGTTCTGGTCGTCGCGCAGCGGCACCTTGCCGCGGGCCGAGCGGCCCAGGGTCCCGCTGTCGATCTCCATGACGTCCCGGCCGCGCAGCGCCTCGCTCGGGTCGGTCGAGACATGGCCGCCGACCTGGTCGGGGTCGGTGTGTGACCAACGGGTGCCGTGCCGGTCCATCACCACGACGTACTCGGCGCCACTGGCCTTGCGGATCCGCTCGGCCTCCTGCTGCACCGGGCCGTCCACCGTCGGCCGCGAACGCTCAAGATCGTCGGCGATCTGCGGCATCGCCGCGGTGGTCTGCGCGATGGCCAGCGCGCGCCGCATCGCCTGGTCGTCGAGCTGGTTGCCGAGCGGGGCGAGGAACAGTCCGGTGGCCAGCACCACGACCCCCGCGGCGATCGCCAGCTGCATGAGCAGGAGCTGCGAGAACATGCGCCGCGGCATGCCGATGCGCAGGCGGCGGGCGGGGGGAGTGGGGCTCATACCCAAGACGGTACGTGGACGGGCCCGCACAACCGTAGGGATGGTGGCGCGGATCTCTTGACCCACTCAAGAGGAAACGGTTCGGCAGTGGGCGTAGGGACCGCGTCATGCATGGGCGGAAACCGCGCCCCGTGCGTTCGGTGCGGCGTAGGCACAGCCCTGGCCTGAGATCGAGACCGAGCCCGAGACCCGGCCCGCCCGGGACCGAGCCCCGGCCTGGACGCACTCGGGGTCGAAACCGAGACCGAGCCCAGACTGGTACCGGTCCGGGCTCGGTACCCAGAGCGCTCGCCCCTCAGCCCGCCGACGCCGCGCCCGCCAGCTCCCGCACCGCCACGACGTCCATCCGCGCGGGGGTGCCCAGGACCGACACTCCGCAGCTCTCCGGCCGGGGCGGCGACGCGGCGCCCTGTTCCACCACGACCTCCCAGTGACGTCCGTCGGTGTGTGCGACGGTCACCTCCCACCGCGGTGCGCCCCCGGCGGTCCGCACGACGCTCAGCGCCTGCGCCGCGTCCTCGCCGGTAGCCGTGCGCACCGCCAGCTCCGCCGCCTGGCCGGGCCGCTCCCAGGCTGAGCTCCCCCGGCACCCGTCCACGATGATCCGGTCCTCCCGGACACCGCGCAAGACCTCCTTGACGGTGTGGGCCCCCACGCGGCCGTACACGTATCCGTGCGGCAGAACGAGCACGGTGGGGGAGAAGCGGTGGCCGCCCAGATGGGTGACCTCCCAGGCCCCCCGCACCCCCGAGGCGGCCAGTCGAGCGGCCAGCGGACGCCCCAGGAGGGCGCAGCAGCGGTCGCGCTTGCCGTTGGTGCAGACGAGCGCGAGCGGGTCGCCCGTGTGGGGCCCGCCCCGGAGCGCGTCGTCGAAGGTGCGGTGCTCGCCCCGGCCGAGCGCGGCGAAGTCGAGGTCCAGCAGCCGGCGCGGATCGTGGGTCGTGGCGCCGTGCAGCCACACCCGCCCGGGGACGGTGTGGGCCGCGTACACCTGCCGCAGCGGGGGAGCGCCGAAGTCCGCGTGGCGGCCGGGACGCCGGATGAGCGCGATGCGCACCCCGGTGCCCTGCGCGGCCGCTTCCAGGGCGCGGCCCAGGGCGGGGTCCAGGTGGCTGGAGACCAGCGCTCTGGCGCCCCAGGGCCCGGGCTGCTCCAGCAGCAGCCAGGTGGTTGCCGTGGCCGCGGTTCCGGAGAGGGGCTCGTCGAGGTCCCGCGAGACGGTCGCGCACGTACTCACAGAGGTGAGCCTAACCTGACTCACCGCGGGACGACCTCCGGCCCGCTCGGGCGGTCGTCCCTCCGCCGTCACCGAGACGCTCACCGAGACGGCTTCCGGCCCCGGTCCGGCCCCGGTCCCGGGCCCGGTCCGGCACTCTTCCTGTCGGCGCGCTCTTCGCGTCGGCTCACCTGGCGGCCTGGCGGCCTGGCGGCCTGGCGGCCTGGCGTGCCTCAGCCGGGCAGGGGGCGAGGCGGTCTCAGGCCCACGTAGTGGCCGCTCGGGCGCATTCTCAGAGGGCGTTCGCCGTACTCCTCCAGGGCGTGAGCGATCCAGCCCGCCGTACGGGCGACGGCGAAGATCGTCTCGGCCGCCGAGGCCTCCATGCCGCTCGACGCGGTGAGGACGGCGAGCGCCAGGTCGACGTTGGCGTGCAGCGGCGCGTGGCGGGCGGCGGTGGCCACGATGTCCCGGGCCGCGGCGAGGGCGGGCCCGGCCTCCGGAATCTCCTCCAGGAGGGCGAACAGGGCACGCGCGCGTGGATCCTCGCCGGCGTAGAGCCGATGGCCGAGACCGGGGATGCGCCGGCCCGCCCGCAGCTCCTGCGCGATCACGGGTCCGGCGGTGCCGAGGTCCAGCACGTCGAGCAGCATGCGGTGGGCGAGCCCGCCCGCCGCGCCGTGCAGCGGCCCCTCGAGCACGCCGAGGCCGGCGGACACGGCCGCGTAGGCGTGCGCGCGGGCCGAGGCGGCGACGCGCACCGCGAGGGTCGAGGCGGCCAGATCGTGGTCGGCGAGCAGCCCGAGCGCCGTGTCGAGGACGTGCAGCTGGGCGTCCTCGGCGGGCCGTCCGCTGAGCCTGCCCCACAGACGGCCGGCGAGGGAGTCCCCGTCGCGGTGGGTGTGGCGCTTCGGGGGCAGGGCGGCGACCAGGGTCGGGATCAGGACGCGCGCGGTGGCGAGGACCGCTTCCTCGGACAGGTCGAAACGCAGCGGGTCCGCGGCCGCGGCGGCGACGGCCGCGACCCGCAACCGCTCGGTGGGACCGGCGTGTTCGGGCAGCGCGTCCGCGACACGGCGGGCGGCCTCGACCGACGCCTCGGGCGCGGTGAACACGGCTCCCTCGTGGAGCCGTCCGGTCCACAGCCACTCCGCGACCTCCTCGTAGGAGTGCCGGGCCGTCAGAGCGACGGCGTCGACGCCCCGGAAGTAGTAGCGGTCCTCGTCGATGAGGGTGAGGTGTGTGCGCACGGACGGTTCGCCCCCGGGGCCGGCTGCCTCGCGCCTGGTGCGCCGCGCGAGAGCCTCGACCTCCTGCGCGTCGAAGGTGCTGCCCCGGCCGCCGGGCGCCCGCCTGCTGCTCAGCCGGCCGCGGCTGACGTACGCGTACACGGTGTCGGGTTTCACCCCGAGCAGGTCGGCGGCCTCCCTGGTGCTCAGCCGTCGTTCGGGGTGGCCGGGGCCGCTTTCCTGATCGCGCATGGGGGTCACGGTATCCACCGGAGCAGGTGTGGAATCCGTGCCTGTGGACAACGGAGTTCCAGCGCGGGTCGTGCGCCGTCGTCCCGGCCCCGAGGCGGGGATGCGGGGACGGCGGCGCACGGCGGGCGTGGACCTCGTGGGGTTCCGCGCGGCTCGTATCCTGGGCCGCAGTCCATCCTCGTCGGTGTGCCGGGCCGCGAACCGGTGCACACGCAAGGGCAAGAGAGGCCGTACGTGTCGCAGAGCCGCAGTCCGCAGCAGATCCCGGTCGTCGTGCTCGCCGGCTTCCTCGGCTCGGGCAAGACGACCCTGCTCAACCACCTCCTGCACCGCAGCGGGGGCAGCCGGATCGGCGCGATCGTCAACGACTTCGGCGCCATCGAGATCGACGCCATGGCCGTGGCGGGCGCGCTCGGCGACTCGACGGTCTCCCTCGGCAACGGCTGCCTGTGCTGTGCCGTCGACACCAGCGAGCTCGACGCCTACCTCGAACGGCTGGCCCGTCCGGCCGCCGGCATCGACGTCATCGTCATCGAGGCCTCCGGTCTCGCCGAGCCGCAGGAACTCGTCAGGATGGTGCTGGCCACCGACCACCCGAGAATCGTGTACGGCGGACTCGTCGAGGTCGTCGACGCGGCCGAGTTCGACGACACCCGGGTGAAGCACCCCGAGATCGACCGGCACCTCGGGCTGGCCGACCTGGTCGTGGTCAACAAGCTCGACCGCGCGCCCGACTCCGGCCGGGTTCTCGGCCTGGTGCGTTCGCTGACCGACGGCGCCGCCGTCGTCCCCGCCACGTACGGCCGTATCGACCCCGAGTTCCTCTTCGACTGCCGGCCGAGCGAGGAGCGCGTCGGGCAGCTCACCTTCGACGATCTGCACGACCGCGGCGACGACGGCCATGCCGAGCACCTCCACACCGCCTACGACAGCCTCTCCTTCACCTCCGAAGTGCCCATGGGGCCGCGGCGGTTGATGGAGTTCCTGGACAGCCGGCCGGAAGGGCTGTACCGGATCAAGGGATATGTGGACTTCGGTCAACACGATCCGGGGAACCGGTACGCCGTCCACGCCGTGGGGCGCTTCCTCCGCTTCCACCCGGAGCCCTGGCCGTCCGGTGACGCCCGCCGCACCGAGCTCGTCCTCATCGGCTCGGGCATCGACGCCTCCGCCCTCGGAGGGGCGCTGGAGGCCTGTGTGAGCGACGCTCCGCCCGCAGGCGAACACGAGATGTGGGGCGTCCTGCGCTATGTGCAGGACCCCGATGACGCTGTTGCCGCCGATGACCCGGAGGCCCCCGAGGACCGTGGCGAGGACGCGGGCGGGGAGGAGAGTTCCGTGTTCGCGGCCGAGTCCCCGGCCTTCCCGTAGGACGGGAAGGCCGGCAGGGCCCGCAGAGGCCCCGACCGGTCCGGGGCCGGGGAGGCCGGGGCCTGGGCCGTGGCGGGTCCTAGACCGGTCCCGCCACCACCGAGACCGTCTTCGGCAGCGACACGCCCGAGCCGTCGCGGCGCGGGTCGATCTCCGGGAGGTCGGCGGGCAGGCCGTTCTTCTGCGCCGCCTTGGCCGGGACGGGACCCGCCCAGGCCAGGGAGAGGCAGTCCTCGCCCTTCAGGAACCGCTGGCAGCGCACACCGCCGGTGGCCCGGCCCTTGCGCGGATACTGGTCGAACGGGGTGAGCTTGGCGGTCGTCTGGACCGAGTCGTCCAGGGTTCCGCGCGAGCCCGCGATGGTGAAGACGACCGCGTCCGCCGCGGGGTCCACGGCCGTGAACGAGATCACCTTCGCGCCCTCGGTGAGCTTGATGCCCGTCATACCGCCCGCCGGACGGCCCTGCGGCCGCACCTGCGCGGCCTGGTAGCGCAGCAGTTGGGCGTCGTCGGTGATGAAGACCAGGTCCTCGTCGCCGGTGCGCAGCTCGACGGCGCCGACGATCCGGTCGCCGTCCCGCAGGCCGATGACCTCCAGCTCGTCCTTGTTGGTCGGATAGTCGGGAACGACGCGCTTGACCACGCCTTGTTCCGTGCCGATGGCCAGGCCGGGGGACGACTCGTCGAGCGTCGTCAGACAGATCACCGTCTCGTCGCCCTCCAGGGAGACGAACTCCGCCAGCGGGGCGCCGCCCGACAGGTTCGGCACCGAGGCGGTGTCGGGGAGCTGCGGCAGATCGACGACGTTGATCCGCAGCAGCCGGCCCGACGAGGTGACCGCGCCGATCTCCCCGCGCGCGGTGGCCGGGACGGCCGAGACGATCACGTCGTGCTTGGTGCGCCGGCTCTCGGCGTCCTCGGAGCTCTCGGCGAAGGGATCGCCGTTGGCGGTGCGGGCCAGCAGGCCCGTGGAGGACAGCAGGACGCGGCAGGGGTCGTCGGCGACCTGGAGGGGGACGGCGGCGGCGGTGGCGCCCGAGGACTCCAGCAGCACCGTGCGGCGCTCGGTGCCGAACTTCTTCGCCACCGCGGCCAGTTCGGCCGAGACCAGCTTGCGCAGCTCCGCGTCCGACTCCAGGATCCGGGTCAGCTCGGCGATCTCCTCGTTGAGCCGCTCCTTCTCCGCCTCCAGCTCGATGCGGTCGAACCGGGTCAGGCGGCGCAGCGGGGTGTCCAGGATGTACTGGGTCTGGATCTCCGACAGCGAGAAGCGCTCCATCAGGCGTTCCTTGGCCTGGGCGCTGTTGTCGCTGGAGCGGATCAGCCGGATGACCTCGTCGATGTCGACGAGGGCCGTGAGCAGGCCTTCGACCAGGTGCAGCCGGTCGCGGCGCTTGGTGCGGCGGAACTCGCTGCGGCGGCGCACGACGTTGAAGCGGTGGTCGAGGTAGACCTCCAGCAGCTCCTTCAGGCCCAGCGTGAGCGGCTGGCCGTCGACCAGGGCCACGTTGTTGATGCCGAAGGACTCCTCCATCGGCGTCAGCTTGTAGAGCTGTTCGAGGACCGCCTCCGGCACGAAGCCGTTCTTGATCTCGATGACCAGACGCAGGCCGTGTGCGCGGTCGGTGAGGTCCTTGACGTCGGCGATGCCCTGGATCTTCTTGGAGCCGACGAGGTCCTTGATCTTCGCGATGACCTTCTCGGGGCCGACCGTGAAGGGCAGTTCGGTGACGACCAGGCCCTTGCGGCGGGCCGTGACGGTCTCCACCGCCACCGTGGCGCGGATCTTGAAGGTGCCGCGTCCGTTCTCATAGGCGTCCCGGATGCCCGAGAGGCCGACGATCCGGCCGCCGGTGGGCAGGTCGGGGCCCGGCACGAACTTCATCAGGGCGTCGAGATCGGCGCCGGGGTACCGGATGAGGTGACGGGCCGCCGCGACGACCTCGCCCAGGTTGTGCGGCGGCATGTTGGTGGCCATGCCGACCGCGATCCCGGAGGCGCCGTTGACCAGGAGGTTCGGGAAGGCGGCGGGCAGCGCGACCGGCTCCTGCTCCTGGCCGTCGTAGTTGGGCGCGAAGTCGACCGTGTCCTCGTCGATCGACTCCGTCATCAGGCTCGTCGCCGCGGCCTGACGGCACTCGGTGTACCGCATGGCGGCCGGCGGGTCGTCGTTGCCCAGCGAGCCGAAGTTGCCGTGGCCGTCGACCAGCGGCAGCCGCATGGAGAAGGGCTGGGCCATCCGCACCAGGGCGTCGTAGATCGACGCGTCTCCGTGCGGGTGCAGCTTGCCCATGACCTCGCCGACGACGCGGGCGCACTTGACGTAGCCGCGCTCGGGGCGCAGGCCCATCTCGTTCATCTGGTAGACGATGCGGCGGTGCACCGGCTTCAGGCCGTCACGGGCGTCCGGCAGGGCGCGGGAGTAGATGACCGAGTACGCGTACTCGAGGAAGGAGCCCTGCATCTCGTCGACGACGTCGATGTCGAGGATGCGCTCCTCGTACGAGTCGTCGGGCGGCGGGGTCTTCGTGCTGCGGCGGGCCATCGCTGCCGGCTCCTTGCTGGGGCGTGTGACGGGATCTGATGCGGACCATTGTGGACCGTGGCACTGACAGAGCGGGCGAGGACCCGGCGTCGGCCGTCCGGGCCCGCACGCGAAGGCACCTCCTCCACGGCTGCCCGCAGGCTACGCGATCTCGCTCTCGGCGTACGTCGCCCGGGAACTTCGCCGACCGTCCGCACGCTTGCATACAGTGGCAGGACCGGCAGGAAAACCGCGGTTTCGACGACCGCGTCCGCGATCGGAAGGGACGTACATGCCCATGGGTCACACGGCCACAGCCCAGGCAGGCTCCGGGGGCCTGACAGCGACCGAGCACCGCCTGGCCAACGGCCTGCGCGTGGTGCTGTCGGAGGACCACCTGACCCCCGTCGCGGCGGTGTGCCTCTGGTACGACGTCGGCTCGCGCCACGAAGTCAAGGGTCGTACCGGCCTTGCTCACCTTTTCGAGCACCTGATGTTCCAGGGCAGCGGCCAGGTCAAGGGCAACGGCCACTTCGAACTGGTCCAGGGCGCGGGCGGGTCCCTCAACGGCACCACGAGCTTCGAGCGCACCAACTACTTCGAGACCATGCCCGCACACCAGCTGGAGCTCGCCCTCTGGCTGGAGGCGGACCGCATGGGCTCGCTGCTCACCGCCCTCGACGACGAGTCGATGGAGAACCAGCGCGACGTCGTCAAGAACGAGCGCCGCCAGCGCTACGACAACGTCCCCTACGGCACGGCCTTCGAGAAGCTGACCGCCCTCGCCTACCCGGAGGGCCACCCGTACCACCACACGCCGATCGGCTCGATGGCCGACCTGGACGCGGCGACGCTGGAGGACGCGCGCGCGTTCTTCCGCACGTACTACGCGCCCAACAACGCGGTGCTCTCCGTGGTCGGCGACATCGACCCGGAGCAGACCCTCGCGTGGGTCGAGAAGTACTTCGGCTCCATCGCCGGCCACGACGGCAAGCCGGCCCCCCGCGACGGCGGGCTGCCCGACGTCATCGGCGAGCAGCTCCGCGAGGTCGTCGAGGAGGAGGTGCCGGCCCGTGCCCTGATGGCCGCCTACCGGCTCCCGGAGGACGGCACGCGCGCGTGCGACGCCGCGGACCTGGCGCTCACGGTCCTCGGCGGCGGCGAGTCCTCCCGTCTGTACAACCGGCTGGTGCGCCGCGACCGCACCGCCGTGGCGGCCGGCTTCGGCCTGCTGCGGCTCGCCGGCGCCCCCTCGCTGGGCTGGCTGGACGTGAAGACGTCCGGCGACGTCGAGGTCCCCGTCATCGAGACCGCCATCGACGAGGAGCTCGCCCGGTTCGCCGAGGAGGGCCCCACGGCCGAGGAGATGGAGCGCGCGCAGGCCCAGTTGGAGCGCGAGTGGCTCGACCGGCTCGGCACGGTCGCCGGCCGCGCCGACGAACTGTGCCGCTTCGCCGTCCTGTTCGGCGACCCGCAGCTCGCCCTCACCGCCGTCCAGCGGGTGCTGGACGTGACGTCCGAGGAGGTGCGGGAGGTCGCCCGGGCCCGTCTGCGCCCCGACAACCGCGCGGTGCTCGTCTACGAGCCGACCGCCGCCGAAGCCCCCGCCGACCAGGACGAGAACGAGGAGGCGGCCCGGTGACCGAGCTCGCCACGATGGACTTCCACCCCCAGCCCCGGGCGGGCGAGGCCAAGCCGTGGGCGTTCCCCGCGCCCGAGCGCGGCACGCTGGACAACGGTCTGACCGTCCTGCACTGCCACCGTCCCGGCCAGCAGGTCGTCGCCGTCGAGGTCATCGTCGACGCGCCCCTGGAGGCCGAGCCGGCCGGTCTCGACGGCGTCGCCACGATCATGGCGCGGGCCTTCTCCGAGGGCACCGACAAGCACTCCGCCGAGGAGTTCGCCGCCGAACTGGAGCGCTGCGGCGCCACCCTGGACGCGCACGCCGACCACCCCGGCGTCCGCATCAGCCTCGAAGTGCCGGCCTCGCGGCTGGCCAAGGGCCTCGGGCTGCTCGCCGACGCCCTGCGCGCGCCCGCGTTCGCCGACAGCGAGGTGGAGCGCCTCGTCCGCAACCGTCTGGACGAGATCCCGCACGAGCTGGCGAACCCCGCCCGGCGCGCCGCCAAGGAGCTCTCCAAGGAGCTGTTCCCGGCCACCGCGCGCATGTCGCGTCCGCGCCAGGGCACCGCGGAGACGGTCGAGAAGATCGACTCCGCCGCCGTGCGCGCCTTCTACGACCGGCACGTCCGCCCGGCGACCGCCACCGCGGTGGTCGTCGGCGACCTCACCGGCGTCGACCTGGCGGAGCTCCTGGGCGACACCCTGGGCGCCTGGACGGGCTCCACGGCCGAGCCGCGGCCCGTGCCGCCGGTGACCGCCGACGACAGGGGCCGGGTCGTCATCGTGGACCGTCCCGGCGCCGTCCAGACGCAGCTGCTGATCGGCCGGATCGGCGCCGACCGGCACGACCGCGTGTGGCCCGCCCAGGTGCTCGGCACGTACTGCCTCGGCGGCACCCTCACCTCCCGTCTGGACCGCGTCCTGCGCGAGGAGAAGGGCTACACCTACGGCGTCCGCGCCTTCGGGCAGGTCCTGCGGTCCGCGCCGGACGGCTCGGGCGCCGCGATGCTCGCCATCAGCGGCTCCGTGGACACCCCCAACACCGGCCCCGCGCTGGACGACCTGTGGAAGGTGCTGCGCACCCTCGCGGCCGACGGCCTGACCGACGCCGAGCGGGACGTCGCCGTGCAGAACCTGGTCGGCGTGGCGCCGCTGAAGTTCGAGACCGCCGCGGCCGTGGCGGGCACGCTCGCCGACCAGGTGGAGCAGCACCTGCCCGACGACTTCCAGGCGACGCTGTACCGGCAGCTCGCGGCGACGGGCACGGTGGAGGCCACCGCGGCGGCCGTCAACGCCTTCCCGGTGGACCGGCTGGTGACGGTGCTCGTGGGCGACGCGGCACAGATCAGGGAGCCGGTCGAGGCGCTCGGCATCGGCGAGGTGAAGGTCGTCTCCGCGGAGTAGCGCGGCAACGGCACACGCGTGTGGGGGCCCTGGTGGGCAGGAGCGCCACCAGGGCCCCCGCGTGTGGGAATTGAGACCGCCGTGTGTCCGAATTGAGGCGGAGTCGCCCGTCTGTGCTGTGGGATGCGCTACAAAACCCGTGATTCGTTTGAGGATTGAAACCCGTGCCGCTTAGCGTCATCCGGGCTGTCCGTCAGGCACCGCGCCGCACCCGCGGCACCGGGCAGTCATCGCCGAGTCCCCGCATGGCGCGAGCCAGGGGAGCCGGGGACCCACTTGTGAAGTCCCTGGGGTGAATCGGACGCCCGCGCGAAGGCGAGGGCATCCGTAGGAGACCTTCCTGCTCCGAACCCGTCAGCTAACCCGGTAGGCGAGAGGGAAGGAAAGGACACCGCTGACTTCATGGCGTTCACCTGCGCCACCGGGAAGCATCGTCGGCCCAGCCGGATGCAGCGCACCACCGTCCGCGCGGCGGGCGTCGCGGCGCTCGCCACCACCGGTGTGATGGCCACCGTCGCCTCCACCCCGGCCTTCGCCGCCGAGCCCACCCCCGAGCAGACCGGGCTGATCCCCGTCGTCACCGCCGGCGAGGCCGTCGTCGAGCAGCTCGATGACCAGGTCGCCGTGCAGAAGCAGGCAGCCTTCGAGGAGGCCGCCCGGCAGGCCGCCGCCAAGAAGGCCGTGGAGGAGCGCGAGGCACGCGTGCGTGCCGCCCGCGAGGTCGAGCGCAAGCGCCTGAACACCTTCGTGATCCCGATCACCGGCTCGTACGTCTCCACCGGCTACCAGGCCAGCAGCTCGCTGTGGTCCTCCGGCAGCCACACCGGCATCGACTTCCACGCCGCCAGCGGCACCACCGTGCACGCGGTCGGCTCCGGCACCGTGGTCGAGGCCGGCTGGGGCGGGGCCTACGGCAACCAGGTGGTCATCCGGATGCACGACGGCACGTACACCCAGTACGGGCACCTGTCGTCCATCGAGGTGTCGGTGGGGCAGCAGGTCACCCCGGGGCAGCGCATCGGCCTGTCCGGCGCGACCGGCAACGTCACCGGCCCGCATCTGCACTTCGAGGCCCGCACCACGCCGGAGTACGGCTCCGACATGGACCCGGTCGCCTATCTCCGCAACCACGGCGTGAACGTCTGACGCCACGCGCGATCGCGGATCGTCGAGCCCCGGCCCTTCGGCCGGGGCTTTGCCGTTTCCCGGGGTGCGCTGTCCAAAAAATATTCATGGATTCCGGCCCGCCATCGGAAATTCCCGTTCCTTGGAATACAGTCGCTGAAAGCGCGTCGCTCGTCGACGTTTCACGGGGATTAAGGCGGAGGTCCGTCATGCGTATTCCGGCGCACTCGGTGTGCACGGCCGTCCGGGACGACATCGTCGCGGGCGTCTACGAGCGCGGCAGCCGCCTCACCGAGGAACTCCTCGCCCGCCGCTACGGGGTCTCCCGCGTCCCGGTCCGCGAGGCGCTGCGCACCTTGGAGGCCGAGGGCTTCGTGGTCACGCGGCGGCACGCGGGCGCGTGCGTCGCGGAGCCGACCGAGCAGGAGGCCGGCGACCTGCTGGAGATGCGCATGCTGCTGGAGCCGCTCGGCGCCTCCCGGGCCGCCCAGCGGCGCACCGAGGCCCATCTCAAGGTGCTGCGCGGACTCGTCCGGCTGGGCCAGGAGCGGGCCAGGAGGGGCAACAGCGACGACCTGCGCTCCCTGGGCGGCTGGTTCCACGAGACGCTCGCCCAGTCCTGCGGCAGCCCCGCTCTGACGTCGATGCTCACCCAGCTGCGCCACAAGATCGCCTGGATGTACACGGTGGACGCGCCGGCCGACCCGGTGGAGTCCTGGGCGGAGCACGGCGCGATCGTGGACGCGGTGGCGCGCGGGGACGGGGAGCGCGCGCGGGTGATCACGGCGCAGCACACCGAGCGCGCGAGGCCGGCGCACCGGCTGCGCTTTCCCGGCGGCACGGAGCGCCCCGACCGTGTGAGGACTTCGCAACCTCCCGTAAACATGTCGGGTATTCGGCATTAACGCGGAGGCCGTATACAAAGACGGGGGAAATTCACGGGGGTTGTTTTTGGTGCCCGCGAACGGGAAAGTCGCCCGTGAACGGGAAAAGCGAAGGGCCCGCCCGGTAATTCGGGCGGGCCCTTCGTCGAAAAGGGGACCTGCTCAGACGGTCTCGGGGAGTTCCTCGAGGCCCTCGGCGACCAGCTTGGCCAGCCGGTCGAGGGCGACGTCCGCGCCCTCGGCGTCGGAGGCGAGGACGATCTCCTCGCCGCCCTGGGCGCCCAGGCCGAGGACGGCCAGCATGGAGGCCGCGTTGACGGGGTTGCCGTCGGCCTTGGCGATCGTCACGGGGATGCCTGCGGCCGTGGCGGCCCGGACGAAGATGGAAGCGGGGCGGGCGTGGAGGCCCTCGGCCCAGCCGACGTTGACGCGGCGCTCAGCCATGTGATGCTGCCCTTCGGAGTTCAGGTTGTCTAGACCAGTGTTCCACACGTGAAGCGTGTGAGGGGAGGGACCCGATCGGCCTCTCCCGGTGCGGTCGTCGGATCGCGGCCTCGACCCGACGTCCGTCCCCCAGACTGCCTCGCGCCGTTGTCGTACGCGAGCCGTACTCTGGGGCCCATGCAGAGCGCGTCGGACCGGCACGAGTACCCCGCCCACTGGGAGGCCGACGTGGTGCTGCGCGACGGCGGCACCGCACGCATCCGCCCCATCACCGTCGACGACGCAGAGCGCCTGGTCAGCTTCTACGAGCAGGTCTCGGACGAGTCGAAGTACTACCGCTTCTTCGCGCCGTACCCGCGCCTGTCCGCCAAGGACGTCCACCGCTTCACGCACCACGACTTCGTGGACCGGGTGGGACTCGCGGCCACCGTGGGCGGCGAGTTCATCGCCACCGTACGCTACGACCGCATCGGCGCGGACGGCATGGCCGCCTCCGCGCCCGCCGACGAGGCCGAGGTCGCCTTCCTCGTGCAGGACGCCCACCAGGGGCGCGGGGTCGCCTCGGCGCTCCTGGAGCACATCGCGGCCGTCGCGCGCGAGCGAGGCATCCGCCGCTTCGCCGCCGAGGTGCTCCCCGCCAACACCAAGATGATCAAGGTGTTCACCGACGCCGGCTACACCCAGAAGCGCAGCTTCGAGGACGGCGTGGTCCGCCTGGAGTTCGGCCTCGAACCCACCGAGCGCTCGGTCGCGGTGCAGCGCGCGCGGGAGCAGCGCGCCGAGGCGCACTCCGTGGGGCGCCTCCTCGCGCCGGGCTCCGTCGCCGTCGTCGGCGTCGGCCGCGCCCCGGGCGGCGTCGGCCGCAGCGTCCTGGGCAACCTCCGCGAGGCCGGGTTCACCGGCCGCCTGTACGCCGTGAACAAGGCGTTCCCCGAGGATCTCGCGGAGCTCGACGCCGTGCCCGCCCACCGCTCGCTGCGCGACGTGGCGGCGCCGGTCGACCTCGCGGTCGTGGCCGTCCCCGCCGAGCACGTGCCCGAGGCCGTGGCCGAATGCGGCGAGCACGGGGTGCAAGGGCTCGTCGTCCTGTCCGCCGGCTACGCCGAGAGCGGCCCCGACGGGCGCGAACGCCAGCGCCAACTCGTGCGCCAGGCACGCGCGTACGGCATGCGGATCATCGGACCCAACGCCTTCGGCGTCATCAACACCTCCCCGGGAGTGCGCCTGAACGCCTCCCTCGCCCCGGAGATGCCCAGGGCCGGCCGCATCGGCCTGTTCGCCCAGTCCGGCGCCATCGGCATCGCCCTGCTCTCCCGCCTCCACCGGCGCGGCGGAGGCGTCACCGGCGTCACCGGCGTGTCCACGTTCGTCTCCTCCGGCAACCGCGCGGACGTCTCCGGCAACGACGTCCTCCAGTACTGGTACGACGACCCCGACACCGACGTCGCCCTCATGTACCTGGAGTCCATCGGAAACCCCCGCAAGTTCACCCGCCTCGCGCGGCGCACGGCCGCGGCCAAGCCCCTGGTCGTCGTCCAGGGTTCCGGTTCCGCCCCCCAGGGCCACGCCGTGCGGGCGACCCGGCTGCCGCACGCGACCGTGTCGGCGCTGCTGCGGCAGGCGGGCGTGATCCGCGTCGACACCATCACCGAGCTGGTCGACGCCGGCCTGTTGCTGGCGCGCCAGCCGCTGCCGCCCGGCCCCAGGGTGGCGATCCTCGGCAACTCCGAGTCGCTCGGGCTGCTCACCTACGACGCCTGTCTCTCCGAGGGACTGCGCCCCCTCCCGCCGTCGGACCTGACGACCGAGGCCTCGGCGGAGGACTTCCACGCGGCCCTGGCCCGGGCGCTGGCCGACGAGACGTGCGACGCGGTGGTGGTGACGGCGATCCCGGCGATCGGCGAGCGCTCACCCGGGGACGCGGAACTGGCGCAGGCCCTGCGCTCGGCCGCCGCGGCGGCCCCCGCCAAACCGGTCCTCGTCGTGCACGTCGAGCTCGGCGGCCTCGCGGCGGCCCTGTCCGCCGCCGCGAGCACCGCGCCACGCGCCGAAGGCGCCGCACGCGCGCGTGCCGAGGCCGAGAGCGCGGCGCCGCCCCAGCCCGCAGCCGTCGAGGCGCCCGAGGGAGCGCACCTCATCCCCGCCTACCCCGCCGCCGAACGCGCGGTCCGCGCCCTCGCCGAGGCCGTCAGGTACGCCCAGTGGCGACGCGAGGCCGGCGACCCCGGCAAGGTCCCCGAGTACGACGACATCGACGAGAAGGGGGCCGCCCGGCTGATCGACGGTCTCCTCGCGCGCGGACAGGGCCTCACCCTCGGCGCCGAGGAGACGTGCGAGCTGCTCGGCCGCTACGGCGTCCGCCCCCGCCGGGCGATGCCCGCGCCCACCCCCGACGAGGCCGCTCGGGCGGCGGGCGACCTCGGCTACCCCGTCGCCCTGAAGGCGACCGCTCCGCACCTGCGCCACCGGGCCGACCTGGGCGGCGTACGCCTCGACCTGGCCGACGAGGAGCAACTGCGCCGGGCGTACGCCGAGTTGACGGAGCTCTTCGGCAAGCCGCAGGAACTGCGACCGGTCGTCCAGGCGATGGCGCCGCGCGGCGTCGACACGGTCGTGCGCGCGGTCATCGACCCGGCGGCCGGGGCGGTGCTGTCCTTCGGACTCGCCGGCGCCGCCTCGCAGCTCCTCGGGGACATGGCGCACCGGCTGGTCCCGGTCACCGACCGCGACGCCACGTCGCTGGTCCGCTCCATCCGCACCGCCCCGCTGCTGTTCGGCTGGCGCGGCTCGACCCCCGTCGACACCCCGGCCCTGGAGGAGCTCCTGCTGCGCGTCTCGCGGCTGGTCGACGACCACCCCGAGGTCGTCGCCGTCACCCTGGAACCGGTCGTCGTCGCGCCGCACGGGGTCAGCGTCCTCGGGGCGTCGGTCCGCCTCGCGCCGCCGCCCGCGCGCGGCGACCTCGGACCGCGGACCCTGCCGGCGTACTGAGCCGACGGGACGGCGCGGCGCCGCGCGGACGCGGCCCGCGCCCCCCGGCCGCCGCAAGCGCGACGGGACGGACCACGGACGGTCCCGGGCCCGGCGGAGCCCGCCTCAGCGGTGCCTCGCAGTCAGCGGGTCCCCGTAGGATGGAGGGCATGGCCAAGACCAGTACGACGACCCAGGGGCTGCGCGCGGCGATCGAGCGCAGCGGCTACTACCCGGCCCTCGTGGCCGAGGCGGTGGAGGCCGCCGTCGGCGGCGAGCCGATCCGGTCGTTCCTGGTCCACCAGGAGACCACGTTCGACCAGAACGAGGTGCGCCGGCACGTGACCGTGCTGGTGCTCACCGGCAACCGCTTCATCGTCAGCCACACCGACGAGCAGGCTGCCGACAGCACCTCCCCGACGCCGTACGCCACGACGTCCACGGAGTCCGTCAAGCTCGGCAGGATCTCGTCGGTCGTGCTCAGCCGGGTGGTCGCCAACCCGGAGTCGTACACGCCGGGCTCGCTGCCCCGCGAGGTGGTGCTCACCATCGGCTGGGGCGCCGTCTCCCGCATCGACCTGGAGCCCGCCGCCTGCGGCGACCCCAACTGCGACGCCGACCACGGCTACACGGGCAGCTCGACGGCGGACGACCTCAGCCTGCGGGTGAGCGAGGCCGGGGACGGCCCGGAGACGGTGCGCCAGGCCCTCGCCTTCGCGCAGTCGCTCTCCGAAGCCACCGCGGACGTCACCCGCTGATGGATCGGTCCGCCCCCTGGGACTACCCCGAACCGCTCGCCGTGGGCTCCGCCCCCGTGCCCGAGTACGGCTCCGGCTCGCTCGCCGACCTGCTGCCCACGCTGGCCGCGGGCATGGCCGTGCCCGGCATGACCGCGGCGATCCCGGAGCTCGCGCCGGCGGACCGCAACTGCGTCTTCCTCGTCGACGGCCTGGGCTGGGAGCAGATCAGGTCCCACCCCGACGAGGCGCCGTATCTGCACGCCCTGCTCGGCAGCTCGCGCGGCGGCACCGGACGCCCGCTGACCGCCGGCTACCCGGCGACCACGGCGACCTCCCTCGCCTCCGTCGGCACCGGCCTCCCGCCGGGCGCGCACGGTCTGCCGGGCTACACCGTGCGCAACCCGGCCACCGGCGAGCTGATGAACCAGCTCCGCTGGCAGCCGTGGAGCCCGCCGGGCGCGTGGCAGCCGTACCCGACCGTGTTCGAGCTGGCCCACCGGGCGGGCGTGCACGCCGCCCAGGTGTCGTCCCCGACCTTCCAGAACACCCCGCTGACCAAGGTGGCGCTCAGCGGCGGCACGTTCCACGGGCGGCTGACCGGCGAGGAGCGCATGGACCTCGCCGCCGAACAGCTCGCCGCCGGCGACCGCTCCCTCGTGTACACGTACTACGCCGAACTGGACGGCGCGGGGCACCGCTACGGCGTCGCCTCCGACACCTGGCGCGGTCAGCTGATGTACGTCGACCGCCTCGTCCAGCGGCTCGCCGAGCAACTGCCGCCGCGCAGCGCGCTCTACGTCACCGCCGACCACGGCATGGTCGACGTGCCCTTCGACGAGGAGCACCGCATCGACTTCGACGCCGACTGGGAGCTGCGCGCCGGCGTCGCCCTGCTGGGCGGCGAGGGCCGCGCCCGCCATGTCTACGCCGTGCCGGGCGCGGCGGACGACGTGCTGACCTGCTGGCGCGAGGTGCTCGGCGAGCAGTTCTGGGTGGCCTCGCGCGACGAGGCGATCGAGGCCGGCTGGTTCGGGCCGCAGGTCGACGAGCGGGTGTACCTCCGCCTCGGCGACGTGGTCGCGGCCGCCCGGGACGACGTCCTGATCATCGCCTCCGAGCGCGAGCCCAAGGAGTCGGCGATGGTGGGGAACCACGGTTCCATGACCCCTGCCGAGCAGTTCGTCCCCCTGCTCGAAGTACGCTCCTGAAGCCGCGACCGCTTCGTCCCGCTGTTCCCTCTCCTTGACCGAAAGGCGCTCGACTCCCCATGCCCGAGCTGGTGTTCTTCTCCGGAACCATGGACTGCGGGAAGTCGACGCTGGCCCTCCAGATAGAGCACAACCGCTCCGCGCGCGGTCTCCAGGGGATGATCTTCACCCGTGACGACCGCGCCGGCGAGGGCAAGCTGTCCTCACGCCTCGGCCTGGTCACCGACGCCGTCGAGGTGGAGGACGGCCAGGATCTCTACGCCTACCTGGTGGAACACCTCTCGCAGGGCGGCCGCGCCGACTACGTGATCGCCGACGAGGCGCAGTTCCTGGCCGAGGAGCAGATCGACCAGCTCGCGCGCGTGGTCGACGATCTCGACGTGGACGTCTACGCCTTCGGCATCACCACCGACTTCCGCTCCAAGCTGTTCCCCGGCTCCCAGCGGCTCGTGGAGCTCGCCGACCGCGTCGAGGTGCTCCAGGTCGAGGCGTTGTGCTGGTGCGGGGCCCGCGCCACGCACAACGCCCGCACGGTGGGCGGCGTCATGGTCGTCGAGGGCGCTCAGGTGGTGGTCGGCGACGTCGACCAGGCCGACACGATCGGCTACGAGGTCCTGTGCCGCCGCCACCACCGGCGGCGGATGACCGCGTCGTCGGCGCGGGCGGCTGCCCTGTCGCCCGACGTGCTGCCGGTCCAGCAGGTCTAGCGCCGCCCGCGGGCTGCGCCGATGCGGGCGACGCGCCCCGGTCCCGGCGGACCGGGGCGGGTGCTCAGCGCGGGTCCTGGATCAGGCAGAAGTGGGCGCCCTCGGGGTCGGCCACGGCGGCCACGCGCCCGTGCGCGCTGTCGTGGGCCGGTTCCAGGACGCGCCCGCCGAGGCCCGCGACGAGGGTGAGCGCCGCGTCCAGGTCGGCCACCTCGAAGTACGTCGTCCAGTGCGGCCCCTGGTCCCTGGCCAGCGTGGCGCCCACTCCGTGGACGCCGGCCACGGGACGGCCGCCGACGTGCAGCGTCACATGGTCGAAGTCGGCCGCCGGCGCCGCCTCCTCCTCGTAGGCGAAGACCGTCGAGTAGAACTTGCGGACGCTCGCGGTCTCGTAGGTCGTCAGCTCGTACCAGACGGGTGTGCCCGGCACACCGGTGATCTCGGTGCCCACGAGGGCGCCGGCCTGCCAGACGCCGAAGACGGCGCCGGAGGGGTCGGAGCCGATCGCCAGCCGCCCCGCCTCGGCGGCCTCCAGCGGGCCGACCCCGATCGTGCCGCCGCACAGGCGGACCGTTTCGGCGGTGGAGTCCACGTCGTCCGAGGCGAAGTACGGCGTCCAGGCGACGGGAAGATGACGGTCGGGGGCCAGCTGGCCGATGCCCGCCACCTCGCGGCCGTCCAGCAGCGCCCGCGCATAGGGGCCGAGCTGCTGCGGACCGGGTTGGAATTCCCAACCGAACAGCTCACCGTAGAACGCCTGGGTCGCCGTCAACCCGTGCGCCATCAGACTCACCCAACAGGGTGTACCGGGCGCGTAGCGTGCGTGTGCTGTGCCGATCGGGCCGGCCGGCCCGCCTGCCTCGGTCATCGTCACTCTCTCCTCGGCCACTCGTGGTGGCCGCGTCGCTTCCGCCCTCGGAGGATGCCTGATCGGGGGTTTCTCACCGGTTCACGCGAGGTTGTCGCCGTATGTCGATCGCCAGTACGGCACGTGTCCGTTCCCGCACGCCTCGTGATCGACCGTGTCCGGCGGAGCAGAGTAGCCGGACATGAGCGACGGGGCCACCCCGTACGCGAGGATGGGGCACATGAACGCCATCATCACCGCATCGGAACTGGCCGGCGAGCTGACCGGGGACAATCCCCCCGTCGTCCTCGACGTCCGCTGGCAGCTCAGCATGGCCAAGGCGGCCGGGGAGCCGCCGTTCGACGGCCGCGCCGCGTACGAGGCGGGGCATGTGCCCGGCGCGGTCTACGTGGACCTGGACAGGGAGCTCGCGGGGCCTGCGGGCGACCACGGCCGCCATCCGCTCCCGGACCTCGCGGAGTTCGGCGCCGCCATGCGCCGGGCGGGCGTCTCGGCCGGGACGCCGGTGGTCGTCTACGACGGCGGGCAGGGGTGGGCGGCGGCCCGCGCGTGGTGGCTGCTGCGCTGGACGGGTCACCCGGACGTGCGGGTCCTCGACGGCGGGTTGCCGGCGTGGCGGGGCGGGCTCTCGGTCGACGTCCCCACGCGCGGGGAGGGCGACTTCGCGCCGGCGCCGGGCGCCACCGGCCTGCTCGACGCGGACGGCGCGGCGGCCCTCGCCCGCTCCGGCGTGTTGTTCGACGCCCGCGCGGGGGAGCGGTACCGGGGCGAGGTCGAGCCGATCGACCGGGTCGGCGGTCACATCCCGGGCGCGGTGTCCGCGCCCACCAATGACAACGTCGCCCCCGACGGCCGCTTTCTGCCCGCGCAGGAGCTGAGGGACCGTTTCAAGGCGCTGGGGGCGTCGGACGGCGTCGAGGTGGGCGTGTACTGCGGCTCGGGCGTCTCCGGCGCCCACGAGGTGCTGGCGCTCGCGGTGGCCGGCATCCCGGCCGCTCTGTACGTCGGGTCCTGGTCGGAGTGGTCCGCGGACCCGGCCCGGCCGGTCGCCGTGGGCCCCGACCCCCGGTGAACCGTCGGTGACGCGTCGGTGGCCCGTCCCGCGTGACCGCGCGTCCGGGCAGGCCGGGGACGGGCGCGCGAGGGCCCGGCAGGTCGTCGGGGGCGAACGGGTCGGAGACTGAACGGGACGAGGGGCCGCACCCGTCGGGTGCGGCCCCTCCTCACGCACGCAGGGACGCGAACCGGCGCGCGTCCCTGGGACGTTGCATCCGAGCGGGCTTACTCCTGCTTCTTGCGCCGGGTGCCGAACACGATCTCGTCCCAGCTCGGCACCGCGGCCCGACGCCCCGGACGGACGCCGTCCGCCTCGGCCTGGCGGTCGGTGGCGCCGACCAGGCGGTCGCGGTGACTGCCGACGGAACGCGGCATGAGGACGTCCGCGTAGGCGGATCCGGCGGACGCGGCCGAGGCGGCGGGCGCCGCGGGCTCCTCCGCGACGACCTCCTCCTCGTCGGGCTCCTCCGTCACGGGCTCCGTCGTCGGGCGCTCCGGGACGACCATGTCGCCGCGGAAGCTCGGCACCGCCTCCAACAGGCTGGTCAGCGAGTCGCGTTCGCGCTCGACGACGCTCTCCTCGTCCGGCTCCGCCGGCAGGGCCGGGAGGCTGGGACGGTCGAGGGTGCGGTCCAGCGGGCGGTCGCGGGGCAGCCGTGCGATACGCGGCACGAACGGAAAGCTGGGCTCCGGGGCGGCCAGGTCGTCGGACTCGCCGATCAGCGAACGCGCCTCGTCGTCGACGGTCTGGACGAGCCGCCGGGGCGGGTCGTACGTCCAGCTCGCCGAGTGCGGTTCGCCCGCGACCCGGTAGACCAGCAGGACCTCCCAGGTGCCGTCGTCGCGGCGCCACGAGTCCCACTGGACGCTGTCCTTCTCGGCGCCGCGGATCAACAGCCGTTCCTGCACGGCCTCGCCGAGCTGCGGACCGGTGTTCTCGCCGGGCCGGCGGACGGGAGTCTTGCGGGCGCGCTCGGCCATGAAGGCGCGCTCGGCGAGCACGGGGCCCTCGAAGCGACGCACACGGTCGACGGGGATGCCGGCCATCTGCGCGACTTCCTCCGCTGTCGCACCGGCGCGTATACGTGCCTGGATGTCGCGGGGGCGGAGATGGCTCTCCACCTCGATCTCGATCTGGCCGAGGCGGGGACGGTCGCCGCGAACGGCGGCGCGCAGACGCTCATCGATCGGAAGCGTGTACTCCGTGCTGTCCGCAGCCTTCAGCACCAGCCGTGTGCCGTCATTCGAGACGGCCACGACACGCAGTTCGGGCATGGGGACCTCCCGGGTGGTGCCTGCCGACGTCACGTGCGTCGCTGCTTCCGCTAGTCGAGTGTGGCCTGCCCGGGTGCAGCCTGCCACAACCTTGCCGAGTTGCCCGGCGTGTCGGGCACAGGCCCTGCGTCGCCGTTATGGCACGGTTACCTATTCGCCACGCTAAGTGACCAACACCGTCACCCTGTGCAACTAGCCCCCTCCAGGCGGTCCAGCGAGGCCCCGGACATCCTGGCGGGAGACCGGGCCCAGGGCTCGCAACAGTACTCCATTTGGGCCACGTGCGTGGATTGGCGCGCCACCCAACTTCTGGCAAGAGAGCGGTTCTGGCCCCCCGTCACGCGCCTTCCCGATCTTGGGCGTGGCACACCTCACGTGATCTTCGGGACACCGCCCGGCCGTTTCCTTCCGGGCGGTGACGACGTGGTGCGCGGCGCGTCAGGTCCCCAGGACCCGGCGCAGGTAGTCGTTCTGGAACAGGCGGTCGGGGTCCAGCCGGTCCCGCAGCGCCGTGAACTCCCCGAAGCGCGGATAGACGCCCGCGAAGTACTCCGCGTCCCGCGTGTGGACCTTCCCCCAGTGCGGACGCCCCTCGTGCGCGGTGAAGATGCGCTCGGCCGCGGTGAAGTAACCCTGATAGGCGCTTCCCTTCACCATGTGGACGGCGATGTACGCGCTGTCGCGCCCGGACGCGGTGGACAGGGTGATGTCGTCCGCGGGCGCGGTGCGCACCTCGACGGGGAAGCTGATCCGCAGCCCCGAGCGGTCGATCGCCGTCCTCAGCTCGCGCAGCGTCTCGGTCACCGCCTCGCGCGGGACGGCGTACTCCATCTCCACGAACCGCACCCGGCGCGGCGACGTGAACACCTTGTAGGGGATATCGGTGTAGGTGCGCGCGGACAGGGCCTTGCTGGAGAGCCGGGCGATCGAGGGGACCGTGGCGGGCGCCGCCCGGCCGACCCACTGGGCCACCTGGAAGACGCCGTTGGAGAGGAACTCGTCCTCGATCCAGCCCTTGACCCGGCTCACCGGCTCGGCGGGACCCGCGCTGCGGTTGTTGCGCTTGGTGTTGGTGCTGCCGGTGTGCGGGAACCAGTAGAACTCGAAGTGCTCGTTCTCGGCCCACAGCTCGTCGAACTCGGCGAGGACCCGGTCCAAGGGCATCGGCTCCTCGCGCGCGGTGAGCAGGAACACGGGTTCCACGGCGAAGGTGAGGGCGGTGACGACGCCGAGGGCGCCGAGGCCGATCCGGGCGGCCGCGAAGACCTCGGGATTCTCCTTCTCGGAGCACACGAGCACCGAGCCGTCCGCCGTGACGAGTTCGAGCCCCTTGATCTGGGCGGCGATCGAGGCCGACTCCCGGCCCGTGCCGTGGGTGCCGGTGCTGGTGGCTCCGGACACCGTCTGCTCCATGATGTCGCCCATGTTCGTGAGCGACAGACCCTCGCGCGCCAGGGCGAGGTTGAGTCTCTTGAGCGGTGTTCCGGCCTCGACCGTGACCGTCATGTCGTCACGGTCGATCTTGCGAATGCCCGTCAACAGGTGAGGGCGGATCAAGACGCCGTCGGTCGCCGCGATCGACGTGAAGGAGTGGCCGGTGCCGACCGGCTTCACCTTCAGACCGTCCTCGGCCGCCCGGCGGACCGCCTCGGCCAGTTCGTCGACGGAGGCGGGCGTGACCTCCCGCGCGGGGCGGGCGACGACGTTGCCGCCCCAGTTACGCCACGTGCCGTTCTTCGCGCTCGCTGTGCTGCTCAACGGTGCCTCCCCGACCCGGAGCCGGCCTGCTCAGCCGACGGTAGCCCAGGAAACCCACCGCGACCGCGACGGCCCCGGACACCGCCGGAACCCCGTACCCGGCCCGCGCCCCGGCCGCGTCGATGACCCAGCCGGCGACGGAGGAGCCGAGCGCGACCCCGACCGCCAGCCCGGTGCTGATCCAGGTCATGCCCTCGGTCAGTTGCGCGCGCGGTACGTGCTCTTCGATGAGGGACATGGTGGTGATCATCGTGGGTGCGATGGCCAGGCCCGCTACGAACAGCGCCACGGCCAGGAACGGCAAGTTTCCGACCAGTAGGAGGGGGATCATACTCACGCCCATCATGAACACGCCCAGCAGCCAGCGACGTTCCGGCGACCCCTTCGGCCGGAGCAGACCGAACACGATGCCCGCCAGACAGGACCCGGTCGCGTACAGCGCCAGGACGACGCTCGCCGCGCCCTTGTGGCCGCGCTCGTCGGCGAAGGCCACGGTGACCACGTCGACCGCCCCGAAGATCGCACCGGTCGCCACGAAGGTGGTCACCAGGACCTGAAGACCCGGCGAGCGCAGCGCCGAACCCCTGTCGCGCTGCTCGCGCGGGTGGGGCTCGGGCTCGGTGGCCCGCTGGGCGGTCAGCCAGAAGACGCCGACGGCGAGGAAGCAGGCGGCCAGCAGCGGTCCGGCCTCGGGGAACCACACCGTGGACAGGCCGATGGAGATGATCGGCCCGAAGATGAAGCACACCTCGTCCACCACGGACTCGAAGGAGTACGCGATGTGCAGCTTCGGGGTGCCCCGGTACAGGGCCGCCCAGCGGGCCCGGACCATGGCGCCGAGGCTGGGCACGGCCCCGATGCCGACGGCGCACACGAACAGCACCCAGTCCGGCCACCCGAAGTGCGCGGCCAGCAGCAGCCCGGTCGAGGCGGCCAGCGCGACCAGCGTGGCCGGGCGCAGCACCCTGCGCTGCCCGCGCAGGTCCACCATGCGCGAGATCTGCGGTCCGAGGACCGCGGCCGCGAGCGCGATGGTCGCCGACAGGGCGCCCGCCAGCCCGTAACGGCCCGTGAGCTGGGAGACCATCGTGACCACGCCGATGCCCATCATCGACAGCGGCATCCGGCCGAGGAACCCCGCGGCGGAGAAGGCCTTGGAGCCGGGGGCTGCGAACAGAGCGCGGTAGGGGCTGGGCACAGGCGTCTCCGGTGGTCCGGTCACGCGCGCGGGGGACGGCTCGGCGCGGTACGAGGGGAGTGCGGCCCGGCAGGACCCGGCGCGGCATACCGGGCCGGCCGAGCCGGTAAGGCGTGACGTCGTCTCATACAGCTGACGAACGAACTTAGGCAACCCTAACGCACCCTCGTGGGCCGGGCTCGCGCGCGGATCACGCCCGGCCCCCGCCGTTTCCCGCCCGTCGCAGCCGGGTGGCAGGATCGACTCATGCCAGACGCGCTCGATGCCACCCCCTACGACGCCCTGCTCCTGCTCTCGTTCGGCGGCCCGGAAGGCCCGGACGACGTGGTCCCGTTCCTGGAGAACGTGACCCGCGGGCGCGGCATCCCCAAGGAACGCCTCAAGGAGGTGGGGCAGCACTACTTCCTGTTCGGCGGGGTCAGCCCCATCAACGACCAGAACCGCGCCCTGCTGGACGCCCTGCGCAAGGACTTCGCCGACCACGGCCTGGACCTGCCGATCTACTGGGGCAACCGCAACTGGGCCCCGTACCTCACGGACACCCTGCGCGAGATGGTCGCCGACGGCCGCCGTCGCGTCCTCGTCCTGGCCACCAGCGCCTACGCCTCGTACTCCGGCTGCCGCCAGTACCGCGAGAACCTGGCCGACTCGCTGGCCGCGCTGGAGGCCGAGGGCCTCGAACCGCCCAGGGTCGACAAGCTGCGGCACTACTTCAACCACCCCGGCTTCCTGGAACCCATGATCGACGGCGTGCTGCGCTCACTCGCCGACCTCCCCGAGGACGTCCGCGACGGCGCGCACCTCGCCTTCTCGACCCACTCCATCCCGCTCTCGGCCGCGGACGCCTCCGGCCCCGTCGAGGACCACGGAGACGGCGGCGCGTACGTGAAGCAGCACTTGGAGACCGCGCGGATGGTCGCCGAAGCCGTCCGCGAGCGCACCGGCGTGGACCACCCCTGGCAGCTCGTCTACCAGTCCCGCTCCGGCGCCCCGCACATCCCCTGGCTGGAGCCGGACATCTGCGACCACCTGGAGGAGCGGCACGCGGCCGGCGTCCCGGCGGTCGTCGTCGCCCCCATCGGCTTCGTCTCCGACCACATGGAGGTCCTCTACGACCTCGACACGGAGGCCGAGGCCAAGGCGGGCGAGCTGGGCCTGCCGATGCGCCGGTCGGCCACCGTCGGCGCCGACCCCCGCTTCGCCGCCGCGATCCGCGAGCTCGTCCTGGAGCGCGCCGCGGTGGAGAGCGGCGCGCAGGTCACCCCGTGCGCCCTCGGAGCGCTCGGCCCGAGCCACCACCTGTGCCCGGTCGGCTGCTGCCCCGCCCGTGCCCCCAAGCCCGCCGCCGCGGGCGCCGACAGCCCCTACGCGTGAGGAACGGCGTGACCGACCCCCTGCACACAGAACTGCTCGCGCTCGCCCGGGAGGCCGCCCGCCGCGCCGGCGAGCTCCTGCGCGACGGCCGTCCGGCCGACCTCGCGGTCGCCGCCACCAAGTCCAGCCCCATCGACGTCGTCACCGAGATGGACATCGCGGCCGAGAAGCTGATCACGGGGTTCCTCTCCGAGCGCCGTCCCGACGACGGCTTCCTCGGCGAGGAGGGCGCCTCCAGCCAGGGCAGCAGCGGCGTCCGCTGGGTGATCGACCCCCTCGACGGCACGGTCAACTACCTCTACGGGCTGCCCACGTGGGCCGTCTCCATCGCGGCCGAGCAGGACGGCGAGACGGTGGTCGGCGTGGTCGAGATCCCGATGCGCGGCGAGACGTTCCACGCCGTGCGCGGCGGTGGCGCCCGGGGAACCGGCGCCTGGGCGGGGGAGCGCGTCCTGGCCTGCCGCCCGACGGCCCCCCTCGCCCAGGCCCTGGTCTCGACCGGCTTCAACTACGTCACCGAGGTCCGCACCCACCAGGCCGACGTCGCCCAGCGGCTGATCCCGCTCCTGAGGGACATCCGGCGCAGCGGTTCGGCCGCCGTCGACCTGTGCGACGTGGCCGTGGGCCGGCTCGACGGCTACTACGAGCGCGGCCTGCACGCCTGGGACCTCGCCGCGGGCGACCTGATCGCCCGGGAAGCGGGCGCCCTGACCGGTGGACGGCCCGCAGAGCGCCCCGGACGCGATCTCGCGATCGCCGCCACCCCGGGTGTCTTCGAGCCGCTCCAGCGCCTTCTGGAGGACTTCGGCGCCTGGCACGACTGAGCCGGTCCGTCCGCTCGTCGCGCGGACACGCGAAGGGGCCCCGGCGCTGGATTCGCCGGGGCCCCTCCGCGTACGCGCCTACCGCTGGGCGCTCGTCGCGCCCACCTCCACACCGTGCTCGGCGGCGAGGCGACGCAGGTCGTCGAGCTCGGCCTGCTCCACCTCGACGAGGAAGTCGTCGCCCTCGTCGCGAGCCCGCGTCAGGTCGGTCTCGGTCGCCCTTATGCGCTGCAGAAGTCCTGCGGTGAATGCGTCCATGCTGCGCCCCCTCGTCCTGGGTCGTGGGTCGTTGGCACGGGGGTGTGCCGGGTTGGGAAGGGGCGATCACGTCTCTCACAGGTGCCCAGCGCTGCCCTGCCGGGCGGCGACGGTGCCGGACACCCACGCCCGCTCTGCGGCAAGCGGACCGCGGAGTGCCACATGGTGCGGCGGCACATGCAGAGCGTGATCGCGGGGTGTAAAGCCGTCCTCCCCCTGCTCCTCTCCACGGAAACCTCAACCCGTCGAGAAAATCTCGCATTCCCGCGCCTCACACCCGGCCTTCATCCGCCTCCCACCCGTCTTACCGCCGACTTATGGCCGAAAAGGGCAGGATGGACGCAACACTCACCGAGACCCCCGCCCGCGTGCGTCGGACGACGCTGCGCGGGTGGACACAGGAAGGACTGCGACGTGCGCGTACTCGTCGTCGAGGACGAGCAGCTGCTCGCCGATGCGGTGGCCACCGGACTGCGCCGGGAGGCCATGGCCGTCGACGTCGTGTACGACGGTGCGGCCGCACTGGAGCGCATCGGCGTCAACGACTACGACGTGGTCGTCCTCGACCGCGACCTCCCCCTGGTGCACGGCGACGACGTCTGCCGCAAGATCGTCGAGCTCGGCATGCCCACGCGCGTGCTGATGCTGACGGCCTCGGGCGACGTGAGCGACCGGGTCGAGGGCCTGGAGATCGGCGCCGACGACTACCTCCCGAAGCCCTTCGCCTTCAGCGAGCTCATCGCGCGCGTGCGGGCGCTCGGCCGGCGCACCAGCGTGCCGCTGCCGCCCGTCCTGGAGCGGGCCGGCATCAAGCTCGACCCCAACCGCCGCGAGGTCTTCCGCGACGGCAAGGAGGTGCAGCTCGCGCCCAAAGAGTTCGCCGTCCTGGAGGTGCTGATGCGCAGCGAGGGCGCGGTGGTCTCCGCGGAGCAGCTCCTGGAGAAGGCCTGGGACGAGAACACCGACCCGTTCACCAACGTCGTGCGCGTGACCGTCATGACGCTGCGCCGCAAGCTGGGCGAACCGCCGGTGATCGTCACCGTCCCCGGTTCCGGCTACCGGATCTGACCGCCGTGGCATCGACGCCCGCGCCGCCCCAGGCGCCTCCGAAGCCCACCTGGGACCCCAGAACCCCCCAGCTGCCCTTCCCCTGGCTCCGCCCGACCATCCGCATACGGCTCACCCTGCTGTACGGCGGCATGTTCCTGATCGCCGGCATCATGCTGCTGTCGATCATCTACCTGCTGGCGGCGCAGGCGCTCCACGAGGGCGGCGGGGGCCAGGCCCTCCAGATCCGCGGGCTGGACCTCAAGGTCGCCAGCGTGAGCTGTCCCGCGGTGAACTCCGCGCCCACCGACGAGATCAACTCGGTGCTCAAACAGTGCGACGCCACCCAGCGTCAGCAGGCGCTGGACGATCTCCTCAGCCGCTCTCTGCTGGCCCTGCTGGGCCTCGCCGTGATCGCTTTCGCGTTCGGCTACGCCATGGCCGGCCGCGTGCTGTCCCCGCTGGGCCGGATCACCCGTACCGCGCGCGCGGTGGCGGGCTCGGACCTGTCGCGCCGGATCGAGCTGGACGGCCCGGACGACGAGCTCAAGGAGCTCGCGGACACCTTCGACGACATGCTGGAGCGCCTCCAGCGGGCGTTCACCGCCCAGCAGCGCTTCGTGGGCAACGCCTCGCACGAGCTGAGGACGCCGCTGGCCATCAACCGCACCCTGCTCGAAGTGCACCTCTCCGACCCGGGGGCGCCGGTGGAGCTGCAGCAGCTGGGCAAGACGCTGCTGGCCACCAACGAACGCAGCGAGCAGCTCGTCGAGGGCCTGCTGCTGCTCGCCCGCAGCGACAACCAGATCGTCGAGCGCAAGCCGGTGGATCTGGCGGAGGTCGCCGAGCAGGCCGTCGACCAGGTGCACGCGGAGGCCGCGGCCAAGGGCGTGGTGATCCGCGGGGAGCAGAAATCCGCGGTCGTTCAGGGCAACGGGGTCCTTTTGGAGAGGATCGCGCTGAATCTCGTGCAGAATGCCGTGCGGTACAACGTGCCCGAGGGCGGCTGGGTCGAGGTGACCACCGACGTCCGGCACGGCCAGGCGGTCCTGGTCGTGTCGAACACCGGCCCCGTCGTTCCGGCGTACGAGGTGGACAATCTGTTCGAACCGTTCCGTCGGCTCCGTACCGAGCGGACGGGCAGCGACAAGGGGGTCGGGCTCGGTCTGTCCATCGTGCGGTCCGTGGCCCGGGCGCACGGCGGTCATATCGTGGCCGAGCCCCGCGAGGGGGGTGGGCTCGTGATGCGGGTCACGTTCCCCGTCTGAGATCATGTCGCGACACACGCGGGGATGTTCGCTTTGCGCGGAATTCTCTGGGCAGAGGACCGGCCTCTCCGTGTGTGATCGATCACAGGGGCGAATTTCCGGCCATCTACTCTCCGTGATCATGAGGCCTGCGCAAAGCCCGGAAAATCCGGGTTTTCGGGGGTCCTGATCACGGGAAGTACACGGTGAGACGCCTTTGAAGTGCGGCAATCGGACCGTGTACGGTCCCGATCGCCATCCAAGCCGATCACTCGTGAGGAGTTCGGTTGGGTGTCGATTGAGTAACAGACCTTGATGTGAGGCAAAATCTCCGCCTCGAGGCGGGCACAAGTCCGGCCTCTCACGCGTTACGTGCGCTGGAGACACCGCAGACACCCAGAGGGGGAGAGGCGAAATGGCTACCGATTACGACACCCCACGCAAGACCGATGACGACGTCGACTCAGACAGCCTTGAAGAGCTGAAGGCCAGGCGGAACGACAAGTCCGCCTCGGCGGTCGACGTCGACGAATTCGAGGCCGCCGAAGGCCTCGAGCTGCCCGGCGCCGACCTCTCGAACGAGGAGCTGGCCGTCCGGGTGCTGCCCAAGCAGCAGGACGAGTTCACGTGCATGAGCTGCTTCCTGGTGCACCACCGCAGCCAGCTGGCCCGGGAGAAGAACGGCCAGCCGATCTGCCGCGACTGCGACTGAGGCGGGGTCGGCCGTGACTGGCTCGACCCCTCCTCGGAAGCGCCGCTTCCCCCTGCGGGGAACGGACAAAGGGCCGTCCGACGGCTCTCACGGCGTGCGTGACGACGAGCGAGGCTCATCCGGCCCGGGATCAGTCCCGGTGGGATCTGCCTCGCTCGAACCCGCGGAAGGCCGGAGTGACCTCCCGGCGCCCGCGCGGAACGCCGCCCCCGTCGCAAGGCGGCGGGCGGCGGCCATCCGGGACAAGGCCGCCGGCCTGGCCCGGGAAGGCGCCCGACAGGGCGGCAAACGGGCCAGGGCGGGCCTCGGGCACCTGGCCGACCGGATCATCGACATCGCCCCCCGCGTCCCCGTACGGGACCTTCAGACGCTTCGGCGGCAGTTCCCGGGACTGGGGCCGGAGGAGATCGCCGACAAACTCGTGACCGGCGCGGCGAACGCCACGTCCACCGTCGGCGCGGGCATCGGCGCGGCCGCGATGCTGCCCGTCCCGCCCGCCATGCCGACCGAACTGGCCGCCGAGATCACCGGCGTCGCGGCCATCGAACTCAAGCTGATCGCCGAACTGCACGAGGTCTACGGCGTGCGCCCCGCGGGCAACCTCAAAGACCGCAGCACCGCGTACCTGCGCTCCTGGTCGGGCGAACGCGGCATCGACGTGATGAAGCCGTCCTCGATCAACTCGGCCCTCGGCGGCCAGATGAAGCGCGAACTGCGCCAGCAGATCATGAAGCGGATGCTCCGCGACCTGCCGAACCTGATGCCGTTCATGGTGGGCGCCGTCGTCGGCGCGGTCATGAACCGGCGCGACACCCGAAGAGTCGCCGCGAAGGTGCGCGCCGACCTGCGCAAGATGCAGATCCCCTGGGACGAGCTGAGGGAGCTGCCGGCGCTGGAGAAGCCGGCCGACCCGCTGATCATGGGGGAGATCCCCGGAAGCCCGGAAGAGCCGGGCCGCTGACCTGCGCGTGCGCCCGGTCCGCCCAAGGCGGGCCAGGGCCTCCCGTGACGCTGCCTACGCCGTCGCTTCCCGCGCCGCCGCGATGGCCTGCGCCAGGCGCTCCGGCTCCCGCGTCGACAGATACAGGTAGGGAGTGGGGTCGTCCGGATCGGTGACCTCCACCTTCAGGGCCGTGGGGATGTACGAGCGCAGCAGCAGGAAGGCGCGGGTGTCGGCCTTGTGGGTGCGCCAGGCGCGCGCCTCTTCGGCGTCCAGGATCTCCGTCGCCCCCAGAGCGGCGACCGGGATCCTGGCCTCGCCCGCGATCAGGGAGTCGCCCACCACCCGGATGCGCAGCGAACCGTAGGAGCTGGCCACCACGGCCGCCACGGCGGTGCCGCCGACCAGGCCGCCGAGCAACGGCAGAGTGCCGAAGGGCAACAGGATCAGGGCCATGGAGACGCCCACGAGGAACGAGACGAACCACCACGAGCGGGGGGCGGTGAGACGTTCTTCGTAAGGGGCCGCGGAGAGCTGCATGGAGCCAAGCTTGGCACGGTGTCCGGATCCCGCGGACGCGCGGGTAAGGTCTGCGGCTGTGAGTGGTACTTCCCCAGCTCTTGAGCCCCCGGCCGACGCCGTGAAGCCCGTGCGTCACCCCGACGCCCCCGCGCCCGGCGAGCTCCTCGGCGCCCACTACGAACACTGTTTCGGATGCGGCGGCGGGCAGGCCCACGGGCTGCACCTGGAGACGCGCGCCGGCGAGGGGGTGAGCGTCACCGCCGAGTTCACCGTGCGGGCCGCCCACCAGGGTGCGCCCGGCCTCGCGCACGGCGGCGTGCTGGCCTCGGCGCTCGACGAGACGCTCGGCTCCCTGAACTGGCTGCTGCGCACGGTCGCGGTGACCGGACGGCTGGAGACCGACTTCGTGCGGCCCGTCCCCGTCGGAGCCACCCTGTATCTGGAGGCCGAGGTGACGGCGGTCGCCCGGCGCAAGATCTACTCGCGTGGCACGGGCCGGATCGGCGGCCCCGACGGGCCCCTCGCCGTGCGTGCCGAGGCGCTCTTCGTGGAGGTCGCGGTCCAGCACTTCGTGCAGCACGGCCGCGAGGAGGAGATCCAGGCCGCCATGAGCGACCCGGACCAGATCAGGCGTGCCCGCGCCTTCGAGGTGAACCCGTGAGCCGTTCCCCGTTGAACGTCCTGATCCGGCGCGTCGACCCCGAGGTACCGCTTCCGGCGTACGAGCACCCCGGGGACGCGGGGGCCGATCTGCGCACCACCGAGAGCCGGGAACTGGCGCCGGGGGAGCGGGCCGTACTGCCCACGGGAGTGTCGATCGCCCTGCCCGAGGGGTACGCGGCCTTCGTGCATCCCCGGTCGGGGCTGGCCGCCCGATGCGGCGTCGCCCTCGTGAATGCCCCGGGGACGGTTGATGCCGGGTACCGTGGGGAGATCAAGGTGATCGTGGTGAATCTCGACCCGCGCGAGTCCGTGCGGTTCGAGCGCTTCGACCGGATTGCCCAACTGGTCGTCCAGCAGGTCGAGAGGGTCCGCTTCCAGGAGGTGGCGGAGCTTCCCGGATCGGCGCGCGCCGCAGGGGGCTTCGGGTCCACCGGCGGGCACGCCGCCGTGGGCGACGCAAGCGGTACAAGCGGTCAGGCCGCCGAGGGCGGCGCGACGGGTGGGAATCGATACGCTTCGGCCGTATCCGACCGGGAAGGACAGTGACGTGTTCGGACGTCGCAACAAGAAGGGCGCCGCCGAGGACGCGGCCGGCGAGGCCGAGCAGGTCGTCGACAGTGTCGACACTGAGGCGGACGACGTAGAGGGCGAGCGCGAGCGCGTCCGGCTCGAGCCGGAGCCGCGGCCCGACGGGCCCTGGGACGACTCGGAGGTGCGCGACCCCGCAGAGGGCCGCGTGGACCTCGGCGGGCTCTTCGTGCCCGGGGTCGACGGCATGGAGCTGCGGGTCGAGGTCGCCGGCGACGCGATCGTCGCCGCGACCGTCGTGCTGCGCGACAGCGCCATCCAGCTCCAGGCCTTCGCCGCTCCCAAGCGCGAGGGCATCTGGGGCGAGGTGCGCGAGGAGATCGGCTCCGGCATCACCCAGCAGGGTGGCATCGTCGACGAGGTCGAAGGCCCGCTGGGCTGGGAGCTGCGGGCCCAGGTGCCGGTGCAGCTGCCGGACGGCACGAGTGGCTTCCACGTCGTGCGGTTCGTCGGCGTGGACGGCCCCCGCTGGTTCCTGCGCGGGGTGATCTCGGGCCAGGGCGCGGTGCAGCCGCAGGCGGCGGGTCTGCTGGAGCAGATCTTCCGCGACACGGTCGTGGTCCGCGGCGAGGGCCCGATGGCGCCTCGCGACCCGATCGTCCTCAAGCTGCCGAACGACGCGCAGATGGTGCCCGAGGGCATCCAGCAGCAGGACGAGAGCTCCCGCTTCTCCGGGGGCATGGGCCAGTTGCAGCGCGGACCGGAGATCACCGAGGTCCGCTGACCCGCTGAGAGGCGCCGACCGCCCGGCGCGGCGGCGCACCGCACGGCCACAGGGCCGCACCCCTCACCGGGGTGCGGCCCTTCGGCGTGCCCGGCCGGCTGCGGCGGGGCACGTGCGGGAAGGCTTGACGGGTCATTGGTCTGGACCTACGGTCTCCGCTCAACGCCTGAGTTCATAAGGGCGCTCTGTGTTCACATAGAAGAACAGGAAACGGAGCCTCCGTGCGTCGAGCCGCATTCCTCGTGACCGTCACCTCGCTGGCCGTCGTGGGCGCCCTGGCGTCCCCGAACCCCCCACCGGCCCAGGCCGCCCCGACCGTCTTCGTCCACCCCGGGGTCACCGTCTCCCGGGCGCAGCTGGACTTCGTCCGGGACAGGGTCGGCGCCGCGGCGCAGCCGTGGAAGGGGGCCTTCGGCCAGCTGCTGGCGAGCAAGTACGCCGACCTGAACCGCACCGCCAGGCCCCGCGCCGTGGTCGAGTGCGGCTCCTACTCCAACCCGGACCACGGCTGCACGGACGAACGCGAGGACGCCCTCGCCGCGTACACCGACGCCCTCGCCTGGTACGTCACCCGGGACGAGCGGTACGCCAGGAAGGCCATCGCCCTGATGGACGCCTGGTCCGGCGTCATCGAGGACCACACGAACAGCAACGCCCCGCTGCAGACCGGCTGGGCCGGCTCCACCTGGCCGAGAGCCGCCGAGATCGTCAAGTACACCTACCCGGGCGGCTGGGCGAACTCCGGACGCTTCGCGACCATGCTGCGGGACGTGTACCTGCCCGAGGTGATCAACGGGTCGAACTCCAACGGCAACTGGGAACTGTCGATGACGGAGGCCGCGATCGGCATCTCCGTCTTCCTGGAGGACAGGGCGTCGTACGACAAGGCCATGGCGAAGTTCCGCACCCGCACCGCCGCCTACGTCTACCTCGCCTCCGACGGCGACCTCCCGAGGACCGTGCCCGGCCAGCACCTCGACACCCGGGCCAAGGTCGTCGCCTACTGGCAGGGGCAGGGCACCTTCGTCACCGGGCTGACGCAGGAGACCTGCCGGGACCTCACCCACACCGGGTACGGCATCTCCGCGATCTCGCACGTCGCCGAGACCAGCCGGATCCAGGGCCAGGACCTGTACGGCACCGACGTGGGCGAACGGCTGCGGCAGGCGCTCGGCTTCCAGGCCGGGTACCAGCTCGGCGCGGCCGTCCCGAGCTGGCTGTGCGGCGGCTCCCTCAAGACGGGGCTCGGCCCGGTCACGGAGGTCGGCTACAACGCGCTGCACAACCGGCTGGGCATCGCGATGAGCAACACCGGGACGCTGACCCTGCGAAACCGTCCCGCCGGCAGCAACAACCTCTTCGTCGCCTGGGAGACGCTGACCCACGGGGACAATCCCGCATGAACCGATGCGGGGGGCTCATCCGATGAAGGGCCGAGGGGCGCGGGCGTCCGCCAGGCGTCAGGGTTGCGTCAAAGGCGCGCTCCACCCCTCGGCCCGACCCCTCGGAGCGTGGGCGTTGGCCGTAAGGTCGACGCTGCGTAGGCAGTAATGACAGGAAGACAATGAGGCCATGGCACGCGGCAAGCTTCGGATCTATCTCGGCGCCGCACCGGGCGTGGGCAAGACGTACGCCATGCTGTCCGAGGCCCATCGCCGGGTGGAGCGCGGCACGGACTGCGTGGTGGCCTTCGTGGAGCACCACGGCCGCCCGCGTACCGAGGTGATGCTCCACGGGCTGACGGAGATCCCGCGCCGCGAGCTGGACCACCGGGGCGCCGCCTTCACCGAGATGGACGTGGACGCCGTCCTCGCCCGCGCCCCGAAGGTCGCCCTGGTGGACGAACTCGCCCACACCAACGTCCCCGGCTCCCGCAACGCCAAGCGCTGGCAGGACGTGGAGGAACTGCTCGCTGCCGGCGTCGACGTGATCTCCACCGTGAACATCCAGCACCTGGAGTCCCTCGGCGACGTCGTGGAGTCCATCACGGGCGTCCGCCAGCAGGAGACGGTGCCCGACGAGTTCGTCCGGCGGGCCGACGAGATCGAGCTGGTGGACATGTCGCCCCAGGCGCTGCGCCGGCGGATGGCGCACGGCAACGTCTACCAGCCCGACAAGGTCGACGCGGCCCTGTCGAACTACTTCCGGCCCGGGAACCTCACGGCCCTGCGCGAGCTGGCCCTGCTGTGGGTCGCCGACCGCGTGGACGAGTACCTTCAGCAGTACCGCAGCGAGCACCGGGTGTCGGCGATCTGGGGTTCGCGCGAGCGGATCGTGGTCGGCCTGACCGGCGGCCCGGAGGGGCGCACGCTCATCCGGCGCGCGGCACGGCTGGCCGAGAAGGGGGCCGGCGGCGAGGTGCTCGCCGTGTACATCGCGCGCAGCGACGGGCTCACCTCGGCCTCCCCCAAGGAACTGGCGGTGCAGCGCACCCTCGCGGAGGACCTCGGCGGCACCTTCCACCACGTGGTCGGCGACGACATACCGGCCGCGCTGCTCGCCTTCGCCCGCGGGGTGAACGCCACCCAGATCGTGCTCGGCTCCTCGCGCCGCAAGGCCTGGCAGTACGTCCTCGGGCCCGGCGTCGGGGCGACGGTCGCCCGGGAGTCCGGGGCGGACCTCGACGTCCACATCGTCACCCACGAGGAGGCGGCCAAGGGGCGCGGACTGCCCGTGGCCCGCGGGGCCCGGCTCGGCCGCGCCCGGATCGTGTGGGGCTGGCTCGTCGGCCTGGCGGGTCCGGCGCTGCTCGCGGCACTGCTGAGCACCGTCCACCTCGGCCTCGCCAACGACATGCTGCTCTTCCTGGCGCTCACGGTGGCGGCCGCGCTGCTCGGCGGCCTGCTGCCCGCGCTGGCCTCGGCGGCCGTGGGCTCGCTGCTGCTGAACTACTTCTACACGCCGCCCCTGCACCGCTGGACCATCGCCGACCCGAAGAACATCGTCGCCATCGTGATCTTCGTCGGCGTGGGGATATCCGTGGCGTCGGTGGTGGACCTCGCCGCCCGGCGCACCCACCAGGCGGCCCGGCTGCGGGCGGAGTCGGAGATCCTGTCCTACCTCGCGGGCAACGTCCTGCGCGGCGAGACCGGCCTGGAGGCACTGCTGGAGCGGGTGCGGGAGACCTTCTCGATGGAGTCGGCGGCGCTGCTGGAGCGGGCGGGCGACCACGAGCCGTGGACCCGGGCGGGCCACGTCGGGTTCGGCAAGCGTGTCGAGCGGCCCGACGACGCGGACGTGGCGGTGCCGGTCGGCGACCGCACGGCACTGGCCCTCACCGGGCGGGTGCTGCCCGCGGAGGACCGGCGGGTGCTTGCCGCGTTCGCCGCGCAGGCGGTCGTCGCGCTGGACCGGCGGCGGTTGCAGGAGGAGGCCGACCAGGCCCGCGCGCTGGCCGAGGGCAACCGCATCCGCACGGCGCTGCTGGCCGCCGTCAGCCACGACCTGCGCACGCCGCTGGCCGGGATCAAGGCGGCGGTGTCCAGTCTGAGGTCCGACGACGTGGCGTGGTCCGAGGAGGACCGCGCCGCCCTGCTGGAAGGCATCGAGGACGGTGCGGACCGCCTCGACCACCTGGTGGGCAACCTGCTCGACATGTCCCGCCTCCAGACGGGCACGGTCACGCCGATCATCCGCGAGACCGACCTCGACGAGGTGGTGCCGATGGCGCTCGGCGGGGTGCCCGATCCGCTGCTGAGCGTCGAACTGGACATCCCCGAGACGCTGCCGATGGTCGCCGTGGACGCCGGTCTGCTGGAACGGTCGGTGGCCAACCTCGTGGAGAACGCCGTCAAGTACAGTCCGGGCGGCACACCCGTGCTGGTCTCGGCGAGCGCCCTGTCCGACCGGGTCGAGGTACGGGTGGTGGACCGCGGACCGGGCGTTCCCGACGAGGCCAAGGAGCGGATATTCGCTCCCTTCCAGCGGTACGGGGACGCGCCGCGCGGCGCCGGCGTGGGGCTGGGCCTCGCGGTCGCCCGCGGCTTCGCCGAGGCCATGGGCGGAACCCTGGACGCCGAGGACACACCCGGCGGGGGACTGACCATGGTCCTCACCCTCCGGGCGGCCGGACCACGCCCCGAGCCGCCACCCGACCCGGAAGCCGGACCGGCCCCGGCGACGCCCGCAGCACCTGTGACACCCGTGACACCTGAGAGGCAGGCTTCATGCTGAGCCCGGCTGGGGGGACGCCCCAGGGCCCCACGAGGGTGCTCGTCATCGACGACGAGCCGCAGATCGTGCGCGCCCTCGTGATCAACCTCAGAGCCCGCGCGTACGAGGTCGACGCCGCGCATGACGGCGCGAGCGCGCTCCGGCTCGCCGCGGCCCGCCACCCGGACGTGGTCGTCCTCGACCTCGGACTGCCGGACATGGACGGCGTGGAGGTGATCAAGGGGCTGCGCGGCTGGACCAGGGTGCCGATCCTGGTGCTGTCCGCCCGCCACTCCTCCGACGAGAAGGTCGAGGCGCTCGACGCGGGCGCCGACGACTACGTGACCAAGCCGTTCGGCATGGACGAACTGCTGGCCCGGCTGAGGGCCGCCGTCCGGCGTGCCGAGCCCGCCGGGGGCGGCGAGGACGAGGTCCTGGTGGAGACCGGCGAGTTCACCGTCGACCTCGCCGCGAAGAAGGTGAACCGGGCCGGGAAGGACGTGCGGCTGACGCCTACGGAGTGGCATCTTCTGGAGGTGCTGGTGCGCAACAGCGGCCGTCTGGTCAGCCAGAAGCAGTTGCTTCAGGAGGTGTGGGGGCCGTCGTACGGGACCGAGACGAACTACCTGCGCGTGTACATGGCGCAGCTCAGACGCAAGCTGGAGGCCGACCCCTCGCATCCGAGGCACTTCGTCACCGAGCCGGGCATGGGATACCGGTTCGAACGGTAGACCGCGGCCCGGGCGGAAGAACGGACGGGCGGGCACGGGGGCGCGCCGAGGGCGACGGCCGCGCCGGACGGCGCGTACGGGCCTCCCGTGCCGCAAGCGGGTCCCGCCGGTGCCGCGAGCGGGGGACCGCCGCGGGTACGGCTCTGTCGGCGGGCCCCGGTACGCTTCAGATATGAGCGCTGTTCCTCGTTCCGAAAAGCCGGTCGGCCGGTTCCGGCGCATGCTCGACCGGCTCTCCTCGTCCCAGGAGGACCTGGAGTCCGAGGAGCTGCGGGAGGACGCCGAGACGACCGGCTGCACCCGGATCGGAGACTGCCAGGACCGGCAGATCGTCACCGTTACTGGTACCTTGCGCACGGTCACCCTGCGGCCGCGCGCCGGAGTCCCGGCCCTGGAGGCCGAGCTGTTCGACGGCAGCGCGGCACTCGACGTGGTGTGGCTGGGCAGGCGCTCCATCGTGGGCATAGAGCCGGGGCGCAAGCTCATCGCATCGGGCCGTGTCTCCATGAGCCGGGGCCGCCGGGTGCTGTTCAACCCCAAGTACGAACTGAGACCCCTGGGTAGGGAGTAGCCGGTGACGTCGCTCGACAAGCCGACCGAAGACACGACCGCGGAGGACACGGCCGCGGCCGACGCCCGGGCGGTGACCGAGGCCGCGCTGTTCGAGGCGTTCGGCGGGGTCCGCGGAATGGTCGAGACGGTGGTGCCCGGCCTGGTCTTCGTCACGATCTTCACGATCAACAAGGACCTGCACATGTCCGCGATCGCCGCGCTCGCGGTGTCGCTGGTCCTCGTCGTGGTCCGCCTGGCGATGAAGGACACCGTCAAGCACGCGTTCAGCGGGGTCTTCGGCGTCGCGTTCGGCGTCGTCTTCGCGATGATGACCGGCAACGCCAAGGCCTTCTACCTGCCGGGCATGCTCTACACGCTGGGCCTGGCGCTCGCCTACATCGTCACGACACTGTGCGGGGTCCCCCTGATCGGTCTGATCCTGGGCCCGGTCTTCAAGGAGAACCTCTCCTGGCGGACCCGCAACCCGGGGCGCAAGAAGGCCTATGCCAAGGCAAGTTGGGCGTGGGGGCTGATCCTGCTCGCCAAGTGCGCGATCCTCTTCCCGCTCTACTGGTGGGCGAACACCGCGCAGCTGGGCTGGGTGCTGGTGGCCCTGAAGATCCCGCCGTTCCTGCTCGCCGTCTGGCTGACCTGGGTCTTCCTGGCGAAGGCGCCCGCGCCGATCGACGTGTTCGCGGAGATGGAGGCGGAGGAGAAGGCCGCCGCTGCCGCTGCTCCGGAGGGTGAGGCGTCGGAGGCCGGTGGGCGGCACCGTCGGGAGGGCTAGCTCCCGGTGTCGGGGTGACCGTCCCGGGGGACTGCGCCCCCAAGACCCCCCGTCGGCCCTGAACGGGCCTCGTTCTCACCCGCCGGACGTGCTGGCAGGGGGCGTCCGGAGATTTCCGGGGCGCCCCCTCCTCGTCGTCGGCCTCGGGCTCGGCCTCGGGCTCAGCGGCCGGTGTCGTCCTTGCGGACCGACAGCAGGTCCTCCAGCTGCTCCTCCCTGGCCTGGGCGGCCACGAAGAGCAGTTCGTCGCCGGGCTCCAGCGAGTCCTCGCGGGTCGGGGTCAGCACCCGGGTGCCGCGGATGATCGTGACCAGGGAGGTGTCCTCCGGCCACTCCACGTCGCCGACCTGGGTGCCGGCCAGGGCCGACTCCTCGGGCAGGGTCAGCTCGACCAGGTTGGCGTCGCCGTGGCTGAAGCGCAGCAGCCGGACCAGGTCGCCGACGCTCACCGCCTCCTCGACCAGGGCGGACATCAGACGCGGGGTCGACACGGCCACGTCCACGCCCCACGACTCGTTGAAGAGCCACTCGTTCTTCGGGTTGTTGACGCGGGCGACGACGCGCGGGACGCCGTACTCCGTCTTGGCCAGCAGCGAGACGACCAGGTTGACCTTGTCGTCACCGGTGGCCGCGATCACCACGTTGCAGCGCTGGAGCGCGGCCTCGTCCAGGGAGGTGATCTCGCAGGCGTCGGCCAGCAGCCACTCCGCCTGGGGGACGCGCTCGACCGAGATGGCCGTCGGCGCCTTGTCGACGAGGAGGACCTCGTGGCCGTTCTCCAGCAGTTCGCCGGCGATCGAGCGGCCGACGGCGCCGGCTCCGGCAATGGCGACCCTCATCGGTGACCGTCCTCCTTGGGACCCTCGGCGAACGAGGCCTCGACCTTCTCGACCTCGTCGGTGCGCAGCATCACGTGCACCAGGTCCCCCTCCTGGAGGACCGTCTGCGAGGTGGGCAGGATGGCCTCGCCGAGGCGGGTCAGGAACGCCACACGGACGCCCGTCTCCTCCTGCAACTTGCTGATCTTGTGGCCGACCCAGGACGCGGCGGTGTGCACCTCGGCGAGCTGGACGCCGCCGGTGGGGTCGCGCCACAGCGGCTCCGCGCCCGAGGGCAGCAGCCGGCGCAGCATCTGGTCGGCCGTCCAGCGCACGGTGGCCACGGTGGGGATGCCCAGACGCTGGTAGACCTCGGCGCGGCGCGGGTCGTAGATGCGGGCGGCGACGTTCTCGATGCCGAACATCTCGCGGGCGACGCGGGCGGCGATGATGTTGGAGTTGTCACCGCTGGAGACGGCGGCGAACGCGCCGGCCTCCTCGATCCCCGCCTCACGCAGGGTGTCCTGGTCGAAGCCGACGCCGGTGACACGACGGCCGCCGAAACCGGAGCCGAGTCGTCGGAAGGCGGTGGGGTCCTGGTCGATCACGGCGACCGTGTGCCCCTGTTGCTCCAGGGTCTGCGCGAGAGCGGAACCCACTCTGCCGCAGCCCATGATGACGATGTGCACGACCGTCCTTCCGAGGTCAAGAAGTAAAGAAGTCCATAAGTTTTCCGGCCTGGCCATGGCGCTCGGCCTTGAACAGGGTCTCAGACCGCCGCCCAAGCTACACAGGCGCGGTCCTCGCAGGGCACCCCTGTGCACGCTCGGCGCGTGGTTCGCCCGATCCGGGCCCGCCCTAACGCCGGCTGATGCTCCAGACGCTGAGGAAGGTAAGGATTCCGAGGCCGACGAGGGTGCCGACGGCGCCGATGATCTCCGCGGTCGTGTGCATGGACCCTCCGAAGGGCGTCAGCGGGCGGGGGATTGTCATATAGCCATGACGATCGGCGAGGCTGCGGAATCCGCAACCCGGGCCCGGCCGATTTCACTCGGGAGGCAGACGCGGCGGCCCGTCACCCGGCTGAGCCCGGGGGAGGGTGGGCGGTCCCGTGTTCGAAGGCCTACGATCCTCTGTTGTGTCCAAACTGACCGACGTGCCCAAACGGATTCTGATCGGGCGTGCACTGCGCAGTGATCGACTGGGAGAAACGCTCCTGTCGAAGCGCATCGCCCTACCCGTTTTCGCTTCCGACCCGCTGTCCTCCGTGGCCTATGCGCCCGGGGAGGTGCTGCTGGTCCTGTCCATCGCGGGCGTGTCGGCCTACCACTTCAGCCCGTGGATCGCCGTCGCGGTCGTCGTGCTGATGTTCACGGTGGTCGCCTCCTACCGACAGAACGTCCACGCCTACCCCAGCGGCGGCGGCGACTACGAGGTCGCCACCACCAACCTCGGCCCCAAGGCCGGCCTGACGGTGGCGAGCGCGCTGCTCGTCGACTACGTCCTCACCGTCGCCGTCTCCATCTCCTCCGGCATCGAGAACCTCGGCTCCGCGATCCCCTTCGTCGTCGAGCACAAGGTGGCCTGCGCCGTCGCCGTCATCGTGCTGCTGACGCTGATGAACCTGCGCGGCGTCAAGGAGTCCGGCAAGCTCTTCGCGATCCCCACCTACGTGTTCGTCGCGGGCGTCTTCATCATGATCGCCTGGGGGGCCTTCCGCGGGCTGGTCCTCGGCGACGAGATGCGCGCGCCGACGGCCCAGTACACGATCAAGGCCGAGCACCAGGGCCTGGCCGGATTCGCACTGGTCTTCCTGCTGCTGCGCGCCTTCTCCTCCGGCTGTGCCGCGCTCACCGGCGTCGAGGCGATCTCCAACGGCGTGCCCGCGTTCCGCAAGCCCAAGTCGAAGAACGCGGCGACCACCCTCGCCGCGATGGGCCTGCTGGCCGTCACCATGTTCTGCGGGATCATCGCGCTGGCCCTGACCACCGACGTCCGCATGGCCGAGAACCCGGCGACCGACCTGCTGAAGAACGGGGTCGGCGTCGGCGCCGACTACGTGCAGAACCCGGTGATCACCCAGGTCGCCGAGGCCGTCTTCGGCAAGGGCAGCTTCTTCTTCGTCGTGCTCGCCGCCGCCACCGCCCTCGTGCTGTTCCTGGCGGCCAACACGGCCTACAACGGCTTCCCCGTGCTCGGCTCGATCCTCGCCCAGGACCGTTACCTGCCCCGCCAGCTGCACACCCGAGGTGACCGCCTCGCCTTCTCGAACGGCATCGTGCTGCTCGCGGGGACGGCCATGCTGCTGGTCGTCATCTACGGCGCCGACTCCACCCGGCTGATCCAGCTGTACATCGTCGGCGTGTTCGTGTCGTTCACCCTCAGCCAGACCGGCATGGTGCGCCACTGGAACCGCCTCCTGGCCACCGAGACCGACCAGGCCAAGCGCCGCCACATGGTCCGCTCGCGTGCGATCAACACCTTCGGCGCCTTCTTCACCGGCCTGGTGCTCGTCGTCGTCCTGCTCACCAAGTTCACGCACGGCGCCTGGGTCGCCCTGCTCGGCATGGTGATTTTCTACGGGACGATGACCGCGATCCGCCGCCACTACGACGGCGTCGCCGCCGAGATCGCCGCCCCCGAGGGCCCCAGCGACGACAGCGTCCGCCCCTCCCGCGTCCACTCGGTGCTGCTGATCTCCAAGATCCACCGCCCGACGCTGCGCGCCCTCGCCTACGCCAAGCTGATGCGCTCCGACACCCTGGAGGCGCTCACCGTCAACGTCGACCCGGCCGAGACGAAGGCACTGCGCGCGGAGTGGGAGCGGCGCGGGATCGACGTGCCGCTGAAGGTGCTCGACTCGCCGTACCGCGAGGTCACGCGACCGGTCATCGAGTACGTCAAGAGCCTGCGCCGGGAATCGCCGCGCGACGCGGTGTCGGTGATCATCCCCGAGTACGTGGTGGGCCACTGGTACGAGCACCTGCTGCACAACCAGAGCGCGCTGCGGCTCAAGGGCCGGCTGCTGTTCACACCGGGCGTCATGGTCACGTCCGTCCCCTACCAGCTCCAGTCCTCCGAGGCGGCGAGGAAGCGGGCGCGCAAGCGGCAGGAGTGGAACGCGCCGGGTTCCGTGCGGCGCGGCCCCGCGCAGGTGGGACGCCCCAAGGAGCCCTCCGGCTCCGCGACGGGGTCCGCCCCGGGTCCCGGCGGCGCCACGGGCGCACCCGGGCCGCACGACGAGCGCTGACCCCCGCCGCGCGCACCGGCGCGTGGTGAACGGCCGGACGACAGCCACGTAGACTGGTGGGCTGTTGTCCGGCCGTTCCTCGTTCGACGTTGTGGAGTCCCCCCGCCATGCAGGCAGAACCGAAGAAGTCGCAGGCGGCGTCCCTCGTCGGCGAGGAGTACGAGGTCGAGGTCGGCCCCGTCGCCCACGGCGGCCACTGCATCGCCCGCACCGAGGCCGGCCAGGTGCTGTTCGTCCGGCACACGCTGCCCGGCGAGCGGGTCGTGGCACGGGTGACCGACGGCGAGGAGGGCGCGCGCTTCCTGCGGGCGGACGCCGTACGCGTCCTGGAGCCGTCCAAGGACCGCGTCGAGGCCCCCTGCCCCTACGCCGGCCCCGGCCGCTGCGGCGGCTGCGACTGGCAGCACGCCAAGCCGGGCGCGCAGCGCCGCCTCAAGGGCGAGGTGATCGCCGAGCAGCTTCAGCGGCTCGCGGGCCTCACGCCCGAGGAGGCGGGCTGGGACGGCACCGTGATGCCGGCCGAGGGCGACAAGCTGCCCGCCGGACAGGTCCCGCAGTGGCGCACCCGCGTGCAGTACGCGGTGGACGCCGACGGCAACGCCGGTCTGCGACGCCACCGCTCGCACGAGGTCGAGCCGATCGAGCACTGCATGATCGCCGCGGAGGGCGTCAGCGAGCTGGGCATCGAGCAGCGCGACTGGTCGGGGATGGAGTCCGTCGACGCCATCGCCGCGACGGGCTCCCAGGACCGCATGGTGATCCTCGAACCGCGCCCCGGCGCCCGCCTGCCCCTCGTCGAGCTCGACCGGCCCGTCTCCGTCATGCGCGTCGAGGAGCACGACGGCGGCATCCACCGCGTCCACGGCCGCGCCTTCGTCCGCGAGCGCGCCGACGGCCGGACCTACCGCGTCGGCAGCGGCGGCTTCTGGCAGGTCCACCCGCAGGCCGCCGACACCCTCGTCAAGGCCGTCATGCAGGGCCTGCTGCCGCGCAAGGGCGACATGGCGCTCGACCTGTACTGCGGCGTCGGCCTCTTCGCCGGAGCGCTCGCCGACCGCCTCGGCGACAAGGGCGCGGTGCTCGGCATCGAGTCGGGCAAGCGCGCCGTCGAGGACGCCCGGCACAACCTCGCGGGCTTCGACCGGGTCCGGATCGAGCAGGGCAAGGTCGAGACCGTCCTGCCGCGCACCGGGATCACCGAGGTCGACCTCATCGTCCTGGACCCGCCGCGCGCGGGGGCGGGCAAGAAGACGGTGGAGCACCTGTCCTCGCTGGGCGCCCGCAAGATCGCGTACGTGGCCTGCGACCCGGCCGCACTGGCCCGTGACCTGGGCTACTTCCGCGACGGCGGATACCGGGTGCGGACACTGCGGGCCTTCGACCTGTTTCCCATGACGCATCACGTGGAGTGCGTGGCGATTCTGGAGCCGACCGCGAAGGGCTCTTGACCTGCGGTTTCATGCGTGCGCATGCTACGCATCATGTGCGGCGCAGCCCCCCCTTGAGTCCGTGGCGAAGGGCGTCCGGCCTGAGGTTCTGCCCGCGCGCATGAGGTGCGGGCGAGAACTCGTCGCTCAGTGGTTCCTGCCAGGTCTGCGCCCGATGTCCGTCGGGGGCAGACCCGTGTCCGCCTGCGGGTGCGCCTTCTCGTACAGCGCCCGGGTGATCGCCAGCCACGTCTCCTTCGGCAACGCCGGGATCCGGTCCTCCTCCGCGTCGATCAGGAGTTCCTGCAGGATGCGGTGGTCGGCCTCGTCGCCGGAGGAGGCGATCGAGCTGAGGTATTTGGTGAGCCGGGGACTCTGGGGCTTCGTCGTCCGGGGTTCGACGAGCCAGCTGAAGAACCAGCGGACCAGGCGGGCGGTGCGCCGGTTGTGGAGGTCGGTCAGGTACGGGTCCGGTGTGGCGGGGGGTGCTGTGATCCGGAAGTCGACCGCCAGAAGGCGCTCGAGGAGGTCACGGGCCGACTCCTCTGTCTGGACGGCGGGCGGGAGGTGTTCCAGGACGATGTTCTGGGCGGCGTAGGACAGGGGCTCTCGGAGGAGCGACAGGAGGCCCTCGTGGCGGGTCTGGGCCAAGCGTTCCTCGGCCTTGTGCCGGAGTTCGGCCGCGCGTTCCGCCGGGTTCGTCGCGCGGGTCAGGTCGTGGGCCAGCAAGTGGATCTGGGACGTCTCCATGGAGGTCCGGCGGCCCCTGTGCACCCGGAACTTCGAGACCGCCGATCTTCCCGCCACCGGCTGGTCCAAGAAAGTCGGCAACGCCTCCGCCTCCAGAGCGCGTTGGCGGTCCGGCGTCAGCCGGTCGGTGACCCCACCCATCGTCGGAACCGTCGCGGAAGAACTCGTGGCGGCGCTCGTGACGGCGCTCGTGGCGGGGTAGGTGAACGGCCCTTCCGCCCGCGGGGGGAACTCGGGGGGCGGGCT
>NZ_JAHHIT010000041.1 GCF_024539675.1 Streptomyces hilarionis
TCATTGGTCTTGTAGTCCACATTGCACTGAACACCCGCCGCCTGCGCGGGAGTCGTACCGGTACTCAGCATGGCGAGGGGCAGGGCCAGTGCGGCGGCCGCGGCGGTCCACACCCGCCGAACGGTTCTGCGTTTGCGTCCGGGATCCATGAACTGGTTCCTCCTAGCGGCATACGGCTCAGGGAAGGACAAGTCTTGGCCAGTGGGAGCGCTCCCATAATGGGGACGCGGGTGGCGGCGGTCAAGCAGCTTGAAGAGTCGAAAGCACAGAAGCGTTTAGTTCAAAGGAAGTTGAGCGTTCCCTCTGGGCAACCGGGGCACTTGGCGCTAACTTCCTTCGCACCAGTGGGAGCGGTTCCATTCAGTGACGCGCCGGTGACGGCGCGCGAAACTGCGAGGAGTCGCTCATGCGACACCCCCCACCCTCACCTCACCCGCTCGCCGCAGGTGTGGACGTGGCCGCACGGGCCAGGCCCGGCACCGCGTTCACGGCCGGCGACCCGTCCCGCCGGGACGCTCCGTCGAGCCGTCCCTGACCCCGGGCCACGAGGCCGCACCGGCCTCGTGGGCGCCGAGCTGCGCGAACACCCCTGTGTGATCGATGACGTGTGCGCACCGACGTGTGCTGAACGACGTGTGCTGAACGACGTGTGGTCGACCACGTGTGCTCGACCAGTGGAGAGATCCCCAGAGCAGAAGGAACCCATTCTCATGAGTCGCACCAACATCTCGTTGCTCGCCGCGCTGGCGCTGTTGACCGGAGCCTCAGGAGCCGCGCTCCTCACGGCGCCGGCCGGGGCCGCCGCCGCTTCCGCGCCCTGCACGGTGGACTACAAGGTGCAGAACCAGTGGGACACCGGCTTCACCGCCGCCGTGACGGTCACCAACAACGGTGCCGCCAAGTCGGGTTGGTCGGTGGCATGGTCGTACGCCGGCAACCAGCGGATCACCAACGGCTGGAACGCGAAGGTCGGCCAGAGCGGGACCGCCGTGACCGCGGCCAACGAGAGCTACAACGGCACATTGGGCACCGGCGGTTCCGTCAGCTTCGGTTTCCAGGCCGCCTACAGCGGGACCAACGCCGTCCCGGCCGCCTTCAGCCTCGACGGCGTGACCTGCAACGTCGACGACGGAAGCGGATCGGGCGGCGGCACCGGCGGAGGCACGGGCGGGGGTACCGGAGGGGACACCGGCGGTGGTACGGGCGGGGGCACCGGGGGCGACACCGGCGGTGGTACGGGTGGCGGCACCGGAGGCGACGACGGCGGTGGCACGGACGGTCGCGTCGCCAACCCCTTCGTCGGCGCCAAGGGGTACGTGAACCCCGAGTGGTCGGCCAAGGCCGCCGCAGAACCGGGCGGCAGCCGCATCGCCGACCAGTCCACCGCCGTCTGGCTCGACCGCATCGCCGCCATCAACGGCGTGAACGGCGGCATGGGCCTGCGCGCCCACCTGGACGAGGCGCTGAAGCAGAAGGGCTCCGGCGAGCTCGTCGTCCAGCTGGTCGTCTACGACCTGCCGGGCCGGGACTGCGCCGCCCTGGCCTCCGCCGGCGAACTCCGACCGAACGACCTGGACAAGTACAAGAGCCAGTACATCGACCCGATCGCCTCGATCCTGTCCGACCCGAAGTACGCCGGCCTGCGGATCGCCACCGTCATCGAGCCCGACTCGCTGCCCAACCTGGTCACCAACGCCGGCGGCACCAACACCACCACCGACGCGTGCGTGACCATGAAGACCAACGGCAACTACGAGAAGGGCGTCTCCTACGCCCTCGACAAACTCGGCGCCGTCGCGAACGTCTACAACTACATCGACGCCGGACACCACGGCTGGCTCGGCTGGGACACCAACCTCGCCCCGTCGGTGCAGGAGTTCGCCAAGGTGGCCACCAGCAACGGCGCGAGCGTGCACGACGTGGCCGGGTTCATCGTCAACACCGCCAACTACAGCCCGGTCAAGGAGCCCAACCTCAAGATCACCGACACGGTGGGCGGTCAGACCGTCCGCCAGTCGAAGTGGATCGACTGGAACCAGTACGTGGACGAGCAGTCGTTCGCGCAGGGGCTGCGCGACAAGCTCGTCGCCGCCGGTTTCGACTCCGGCCTCGGCATGCTGATCGACACCTCCCGCAACGGCTGGGGCGGTTCGGCCCGGCCCGCCGGCCCCGGCCCGACGACCTCGGTCGACGCCTACGTCAACGGTGGCCGGACCGACCGGCGCCTCCACGCCGGCAACTGGTGCAACCAGAGCGGCGCCGGACTCGGTCAGCGGCCCACGGCCGCCCCGGCCGCCGGCATCGACGCCTACGTGTGGGTGAAGCCGCCGGGGGAGTCGGACGGCAACAGCGCCGCCGTCCCCAACGACGAGGGCAAGGGCTTCGACCGCATGTGCGACCCCACCTACGGCGGCAACGCCCGCAACGGCAACAACCCCACGGGCGCCCTGCCCGACTCGCCGCTCGCCGGGCACTGGTTCTCCGCGCAGTTCCGGCAGCTCATGCAGAACGCCTACCCGCCGCTGCCGTGAACCCGCTACCCGGTGACCCCCGTTACACGGTGACGTGGTGACGCGGTGACGCGGTGAACGTCCGTCGGGTCGGGCCCTCGCGGAGGACCCGACCCGACGGAACCAGACCCGTCCGGGCGCCGCGGACGCGGGGGGAACGCGGGCGCGGGGGACCGTGGGCGCGGCTCCGCCGGGGACGGCCGGGGATGCCGGGGGGACTCCTGGAGGCGGCGCTGGAAAAGGGTTTGAGCGCGGTCAAGTCCCCCTGATACTTTCGCGGCGGACCGTGAAATCGTCGTTGGGAGGTGAGCCCCGTGAACGCAGTTACCCGTGGGTGCTCCCTCAACCCGTCACGGTCCGGCGGCTGACGTTCGGTGTCGCCAGGAGCGCCTGAGATCGAGGCACTCCTGGAAAGGGACTCCGATGAACACACCCTCCTTCACCTCCAACCTGAGCGACGACGCGGTGACGATCACGCGCGTCGCGGAACGGCACTGGCACGCGCTCGACGACGACCTGGTCGTCGGCCGCGGGCATGCCGAACACCGGCCCGACGGACGCCTGTTCGTCACCGTCGACGCCTGGCACGAGGCCGTCTTCGACCGGCTCGCCGAGGCGATGCTGGCCGACCTGCCGACGCCGCTGTACACGATCGTCGACGAGGCCGACGCCGAGCTGACGGCGGGCTGGCGACGGGCCGGATTCTCGACCCGGCGCCGTGAGCGGGAGTACGTCGTGCCGACCGACCCACGGGTCACGGGGCTCGAAGGGGCCGTGCCGCCCCCGGGCGTCACGATCGTGCCCGCCGGGGAGACGGACGAGCGTCTGCTGCGTGCGGTGGACCGCGCGATCCGTGACGAGGTCGAGGCGACCGTCGGCTGGCAGTCGATGCCGGCGGAGGTCGTCCCCCGTCCCGCGGGGGAGACCATCGTCGACCCGTCGAAGTACGCGGTCGCCGCGGCGCCGGACGGCTATCTGGGCCTGATCCGGGTGGTGAGGGTGATCAGGCCGCGCATCGGGCTGGTCGCGGTCCGCTCCGGTGAGCAGCGACGCGGCATCGGCCGGGCGCTGCTCGCCCACGCGCTGGGGACGCTGCACCTCTCCGGGGCCGCCGCGGCCTGGGCCGAGGTCCAGGAGTCCAACCGAGCGGCCTGCGCGCTGTTCGAGGGCATCGGCGCCCGGCCGGCGGGCAGCAACCTCGAGCTGGTGCGGCGATGACGAAGAACAGGAACGTCATCGAGGTCGAGGGCAGGGTCGTCGAGTGTCTGCGCAGCGCCATGTTCACGGTGCGGCTCGAGAACGGCCACCAGGTGCTCGCGCACATCAGCGGGAAGATCCGCAAGAACTACATCAAGATCATGCTGGAGGACAGGGTGCTGGTGGAACTCCCGCCGTACGACCTGACGCGCGGCCGCATCGTCTTCCGCTACCGGAACTAGGGCGTGTTTAAAAAGTCCCGACCCGGCCGACAAACGCAGCCCCTTGCGGCCGGCCTGATCCGGACGAAAGACCCTGGCGGCGTCGCGGACCAGGCGGTGAGGCGGCGGGGAGAGGGCGGTGCTCTCCACCCGGAAACCGTCACAAGACCGCCCGCAGCCCGGGCCGCACCGGCCGTGACCGGGGCGGCCCAGGCTGTCCGCGGCCTCAGTGGCAGACTGCGACACGACGGGGCCTACCCTGTCTGGATCGGCCGCACCGATGACGGACAGGCCGGTTGCGTCGTCGTCGACTTCCAGCTGCGTTCCGCCGACGGGTGAGAGGAAGGAGCCGCCGACCACCGGCCCGGGGCGGCGCGCCCGGGGCAGGGACCACGCTGCCCCCGCGGTGCGTCCGGTGATCGAGCGGCGATCGAGCCACGTCGTGCGCAACGCCGCCCGGCGGCGATGCGACTTACCTCGCCGGACGGGAACAGTCGGTCCGCAGGGCGTTGTTGCCGCTGGAGAGACCGGCGGCGCGGACGGCGGGCATGGTGATCGACAGCACGTCCCGACGTGCTCCGGGGCCGGTCCGGTAACGCCCCGTCGTCCGGCGTCTGGTAGTGAGGGGCGACCCCTTCACCCCGCCGCGGACTCGGACCATGCCCTTTTCCCACAGGAGGACTGACTCATGAACGACTCGCCCTTGACGCTCATGGCGGTGCACGCCCACCCCGACGACGAGGCCACGGGAACCGGAGGCGTGCTCGCGCGGTACGCGGCGGAAGGCGTGCGCACGGTGCTCGTGACGTGTACCGACGGCGGATGCGGCGACGGGCCCGGGGGCGTCAAGCCGGGCGATCCGGGACACGATCCGGCGGCCGTCGCCCGGATGCGACGAGAGGAACTCGCCGCGAGCTGCGACGTCCTGAAGATCGACCACCTGGAGATGCTGGACTACGCCGACTCCGGGATGATGGGCTGGCCGACCAACGACGCCCCCGGATCCTTCTGGCGGACCCCCGTCGAGGAGGGCGCCGCCCGCCTGGCCGAGCTCCTGAGGCGTTACCGGCCCGACGTGGTCGTCACGTACGACGAGAACGGCTTCTACGGTCATCCCGACCACATCCAGGCCAACCGCATCACCATGGCGGCGCTGGAGATGACGGACCTGACGCCGAAGGTGTACTGGACCACGGCCCCCCGCTCGATGATGCAGCGGTTCGGCGAGGTCATGCGCGAGTTCGGCGGGGAGACGCCGGAGCCGGATCCCGCCGAGGCCGCCGCGCTGGCGGAGATCGGGCTCCCCGACGACGAGATCACCACCTGGGTGGACACGTCCGCCTTCGGCGGCCAGAAGTTCGACGCGCTGGCCGCGCACGCCAGCCAGGGCGAGAACATCTTCTTCCTCAAGATGGGCCAGGAGAAGTTCACCGAGCTGATGGGCGTCGAGACGTTCGTCCGGGTCCAGGACGCCACCGGCGCGCCCGTCCCCGAGAACGACCTCTTCGCCGGGCTGCGTTGATCCGCCGCCCCCCCCGGGCGCCCGAGGGAGCTCACGGTCCTGAGCTCCCTCGGGCGCCTGCGTCCGTCCTGCCGCCCCCCCGCGCGCCCGCGTGCTCCGGTCCGGACGCACGCGGTGCCGCTGACGACCCTCCCGGCGTCCGCTCGTCACGGGTGCCGGCCCACCGAGACGGTCCGGGGGGGTAGACCGGGCCCTGGTGGGTACTTGCGTGCGGCGTGCCTCGGTGACCGGGGTCCCGCCGCACATGGTGTTCCGAAGCATGAGGAGATGGAATGAGGCTCCGCGAGTCGGCGCTGGCGCTGGCCTCCCGGTGTACGGCCGAGGTGCTGTCCGGCCGCTACCGCCTGGACGCCCGCATCGGATCGGGCGGCGCGGCGGACGTCCATCGCGGTTACGACCTGCGGCTGCGGCGGGCGGTGGCGGTGAAGGTCTTCCGCTCCGGCGCGGGGGGCGAATCGGACAAGGGCTTCGAGAGCGAGGCCGTGATCCTCGCCCGGCTCCAGCATCCCGGGCTGGTCACCGCCTACGACGCCGGACGGCACGACGGCCGCGCCTACCTGGTCATGCAACTGATCGACGGCAGCACGCTCAAGGCCCGCATCGCCGAGGGCGCCCTGCCCTGCCGGGACACCGCGGCCCTGGGCGCCGACCTCGCCCGGGCCCTGGCCCACGCCCACGAGGCGGGGATCGTGCACCGCGACGTCAAACCGTCCAACATCCTCCTCGACGCCGCCGGCCGCCCCCATCTGACCGACTTCGGCATCTCCCGCATGGTCGACGCCACCACCCGCACCGCCACGGGCGTCCTGGTCGGCACCGCCGCGTACCTCTCCCCGGAGCAGGTGCTGGGCCATCCCGTCGGCCGCCCCGCCGACGTCTACGCCCTCGGACTCGTGCTCCTCGAATGTCTCACGGGCCGGCTCGAGTACGACGGCGGCCCTCTCGAGGCGGCGATAGCGCGGCTCCACCGGGCCCCGGTGCTGCCCGGCGGCCTTCCCGGCGAACTCGCCGCCCTGCTGCGGGACATGACCGCCCTGGACGAGCTCACACGTCCCACGGCGCTCGACTGCGCCCGCACCCTGGCGGCCTTCGCGGATTCGCCGCGCCCCGAGCCCGCCGGACCCACCGCGGCGACGACGGCGATGAGAGCGAGGACGCCTGCGGCCAGGGCGGCGGGGCCCGGGAGGACGCCGTCGGCCGGTGCCCCGGCTCTCCTGTCGGCCCCGGCGCCGAGCCGGAAATCCGTGCGGGGCGACGAGGCGACGCACCGGGGCGGGACGCCGGCCACGGAGCGCCCCGCCCCGGCGACCGTCGGCGCACGGCGCCGGGTGCTGGCGGGCGGAACCGTCGCCCTGGCCACGGTCATGGCCGCCGCCCTGGCGGTCACCGACGGCTTCTCGGAACAGGGCGGCCACGGGATCACGGCACGGGCGGCCGGCCGTCCTGCCGGGCACGGCGATCCGCAGTCGGGCTCCTCCGGCGGCGACAGCGCCTCCCCGACACCGGGGAGGCCGCCGGCCTCGGCCGGGGGCGCCTCCCACCAGCCCTCGCGGGAAGCCGCTTCGGCGCGCGGCAGCTCAGCCGCATTCGCCGGCGCGCGTCCGGACCCGGCAGGCCCGACCGGCGGGCCCGCCGACCGCGCCCAGGCCGGGCGGACGGCGGCGGCGCCCGGCCCACGGTCCGGCAAGGCGGCGAAGCCCGGAAAGGAACGGGAGGCGAAGGCGGCGCCGAAGCCCGCGGGGAAGAAGCAGCGGACTCCGGGCACGACCGACTGACCGCGTCCGGACCGGCGCGGGACGATCCGGTCCGGCGCGGGACGATCCGGTCCGGCGTCGGCCGGTGCCCGGCGCCGGCGCTCCGTCCCCCTGACCGGATGCGTCAGGCGATCCGGTCACTGACTGGCAAGGGACCCGGTAGGAAGATCCAGTGCTCCGGCGCACTCGATACATCCTATGTCTAGCGGGTTTCGCCGTCGGTGTGCTGATCTCTCCGACTCGCCCTCCTCTCGAGAATCGCCGATTTCCTGCCAGTCCAGGGCCATGCCGGGACCGTGTGGTGCCTTGCGGGGAGAGGGGCAATCTCGTCTCGGCTATAGACGCGGCGGTCGTCGATCTCCTATAAATCCATCCGATGTCTTCTCGCGTTCACGTGAGGAGACGCGGAGTGCGGGCCGCTGGGCCGGCGTTCCGGTCCTGGCGTTCTGTCATCCCCCACCTCCGACAGATGGAGCCGCACCATGTCCTCCGACGCTCTCAGCAGACGCTCGGTGATGAAAGCCGCCGCCCTTGCCGGAGGGGGCGTCGCCCTCGGGCTGCCGCAGGCCCTGTGGCCCTCCACGGCCGAGGCCTACAGCGTCCCCTCGAAGATGGACTGGTGGTACCGGGCCAGGTTCGGGATGTTCATCCACTTCGGGTCCTACTCGCAGCTCGGCCGGGGCGAGTGGGCGTTCGACAGTCAGCGGTGGAGCAAGGCCGACTACCAGGTCCGGGTCACCAAGGACTTCGCCCCGGCCCGGTTCGACGCCGACGCCATCGCCGAACTGGCCGAGCACGCCGGAATGAAGTACCTGGTGATCACCGCCAAGCATCACGAGGGCTTCGCGATGTGGAACTCCGACGTCCCCGGCTTCACCGACACCACGGGCGCCGAGCAGTACAACCTGCACGACTACAACGGCTTCCGGGGCGACCCGCTCATGGACCTCAAGTCGGCGTGCGAGAGCCGGGGGATCCGGTTCTGCCTGTACTACTCGATACTCGACTGGAACCACCCCTCCCAGACCGACCGTCACCAGGGCGGTCTCACCACGATGGCCTCGCAGGCCGCCCGCACCGCCTACATCGCGGACATGAAGGCGCAGCTCCAGGAGCTCCTGGACCGGTACGACCCGGCCCTGCTGTGGTTCGACGGCGACTGGTTCGGCGAGCCGGCCGACCCCACACTGGAGGACTGGTGGCTGTCGTCGGACGGCGTCGGCCTCTACGACTGGCTGATCGCCCGCAAGCCCGGCCTCGTCGTCAACGAGCGGGTCAAGCGGGACCACGGCCTCGGGGACTACGCGGTCGCGGAGTTCGGGATACCCGCGGAGCCGATGGGCCGCCCCTGGGAGCGGTGCTCCACCATGAACGGCGCCTGGGGCTACGACGCGTCCCGTGAGAACTCCTACCGGCCGGTGAAGGACGTCGTCCAGGAACTCGTCACGGTGGTCTCCCGGGACGGCAACCTCCTGCTGAACATCGGCCCCAGGGGCGACGGTTCGGTCACCCCGGGAACCCGGACCGTCCTCGACGGCCTGGCCGCGTGGATGTCGACGCACGGCGACAGCGTGCACGGGACCAGCGGCAGCCCGTTCGCCGCCGAACCCTCGTGGGGGAAGATCACCAAGAAGGACGGCAAGCTCTTCGCCCACGTCTTCACCTGGCCTGCGGACGGCCGGCTGCGGATCCCGGCGATCGACAATGCGATCAGCCGCGTCCATCTGATGAACGACCCGTCGGTGTCCCTGCCGTACACGGTCACCGACCAGATCGTCGTCACCGTGCCGGCCGCGGCGCCCGACGCCGCCGACTCCGTGGTGTGCGTCGAGGTCGAGGGGATGCCCGTGCGGGTCGCGGCCACGGTGTTCGGGGACGTCGGCTACGGGGGCGCCCGCGCCGTGCTGCCGCTGGGCGACTACCGGGCGTCCCAGCTGTCCGCCGCCGGTCTCGGGCCCGCCATGATCTCCTCCCTCCTGCTGCCCGACGGCTACCGGGTGACGGGCTACTCCGGCGACGACTTCACCGGCACCGCCTGGACGTTCGCCGCGGACACCCCCGACCTGCGGGCGACCGGCACCAACGACGCCATCGTGTCGCTGAGGGTGACGTTCGGCCCCGACAGGTACTTCCGCCTGGCCAACGTCACGAACCACCTGGTGCTGGACAGCGGCGGCAAGGTCGCGGGCGGCTCCCCCCTGAAGCAGTGGGAGGCGGTGGAACACACCAACCTCCAGTGGCGGGCGATCGAGCTCGGCAACGGCTACTACCGGCTCGTCAACCGCACCAACGGCATGGTCGCCGACGGCTGGGGCGCCACCGCCGACGGAGACCCGGCCCGGCAGAAGGCCTGGGACGGCGGCGACACCCAGCAGTGGCTGATCACCGACCGAGGTCAGGGCCGGTACTCCATCGCCAACCGCAGCACGGGTCTCGTCCTCGACGGCGGCGGCATGGTCGCGGAGGGGACGGTCGCCAAGCAGTGGACGTGGCAGCAGAGCACCAACCTGCTGTGGACGTTCCGTCCGGTGGCCTGACCCGCGCCGCCCCGCGGCCGCACGGCCGAAGCCGCGGCCTGCGGGCGCGCACGAGTCGGTGGGCGCCCGCCATGCCACGGCGGACGCCCGGGCCGGTCAGCGACCGAGGGCGTGCGTCAGCTCCTGTTTGTTCATCGAGGAACGACCGCTGATGCCGCGCTTGCGCGCCTCCGCGTACAACTGGTCCCTCGTCGGCCCCTGCGCGCCCCGGTGCGAGCGCTCACCGCCGCGTCGCGACGCGGACTTGGGGTCCTGGACCGACGTCCTGCTCGCCGTCCTCGACTCCCCGGAGCGGGCCCGTTCCTTGTTGACGGTGCGCGCCGCGATCTCCTTGGCCCGGCCCTTCGAGGCGCCGCGCTTCTCGGCGCCCTCCTTGATGTGCTCGTACTGGCGCTCGCGCTTCGCGCTGGAACCCTGGGGCATGACGGTCTCCTTTCGGGCGGGTGCGGCCGTGGTCGGCCGCACCCGCGTCCCGGCTGACGTTCGCGTCCCCGCCGTCCGGCGCCCGGCGCCCGGGCCGGGAACGCGCTCACCCCATCTCACGCAGGGGCCCGCGGGGTGTGCGAGCAGGCAGCCACCGAACGGATGAAGGAGCCAGGCGCCGCCGTGCGCGCGTCCGGCCCGGGCCCCGGGAGGGAGATCGGCAAAGGGGGCGCTGACCAGCCGAGACGTGACCCGTCGGGCGTTGTCAGTACACGACGGCGAAGGTGGCGTCCGCGCGGTCGGTGGCCGTGGCGATCGGGTCGATGCGCAGGACGTAGTCCGCGTGCCGGATGTAGCGGGTGGGGAAGTTGTGCGAGCGGAACGACGCCCACGTGGAGTCGGCGAGGCCGGCCTCCTGGTGGAAGGTGGCGTCCTGGGCGAACGTCCCGGTCCCGTCGTTGACGTCCAGCCTGAGCTGGTAGCTGTAGTGCCGCAGATAGCGGGTCGGTTGGGTCAGGGACTGGAAGGACACCCCGGACCCGTCGGCCAGGCCGGGGACGAGCTTCCACTGGGAGTCGGTGAACGGGTCGAAGGGATAGGCGTCGATGCGGCCGACGTAGTCCGCGTGCCGGACGTAACGTCCCGGGAAGTTGTACGACTTGATCCTGTTCCACGCCGGGGCGCCCCACTTGGCGACCATGTTGTCGTACACGGTCGAGGAGATCGGCTGGATGCCGCAGTGCTTGGAGTTGAGCGGCTGGGTGTAGAGGCGCTGGTCGAGGGCGGTCCAGGAGCCCGCCGCGAGGTCGCCGCTCTGCCAGGCGTAGAAGACGCCGTTGGGCGTGTACGTGTCGCCCCACAGGTACCAGGATCCCGAGGTGAGGGACCTGACCAGGGTCGGAGCCTCGGTGCCGCCGTGCGAGACGGCGGTGCTGAACGGCGTGAAGCTCCCCGGGTTCAGCGACGTGGAGCGGGCGCCGACGAGCGTCCCGTTCTTCTTGAAGTACAGGTAGTTGACGCCGTTCACCCCGACGGCCATGTCGCCGTCGATCACGTCGTAGCCGGGGTCGAAGAAGACCTGAGGGGCCGAGGCGGTGACGAAGTCGGTCGTGTAGTTGACCATGATGACGTTGTGACCGCTGCTGTTGACGGCGGAATAGATGAGCGCGTACTGGCCGCGGCCCGCGTCCCAGAACGCCTCCGGCGCCCAGCTGTGGGTGTTCATGTCGTGCAGTTTCAGCCGGTGGTAGCCGGTGAAGGTGCGCAGGTCGGTGGAGTTCCAGACGTGGACGTACTGGCTGACGTAGTTCCAGTCGGTGCCCTTGAGGTCGGTGGCGAGCACGACGAAGGTGCCGTCCTGCTTGCGCAGGATGAACGGGTCCCGCAGGCCCAGGGCGCCCTCGGTCGGGGTGACCACCGGCTTGTTCTGGTTCAGCGGCGTCCACTGCAAGCCGTCCCGGCTGACGGCCAGGTGCAGGCCGTAGTCGGCTTCCAGCATGGTCGTGGACTCGGTGAAGTACGCCATGGCGTACGCCGAGTCCGCGGCGTGGGCGGCGCCCGCCCCGAAGGACAGGTCGGCGGCCACGGCGGCCAGGGGGACACCGGCGGCCATGCCGAGGAACCGTCGACGGGACGGCGGGGAGTCGGGCCGGGGACCTGTGCTCATCTGCTCTCCAAGGGAGCCGTGCGGACGGGCGGAAAGCGTGTGCTCGTCCGGTATATCGGACATGGTTCGGCAGTTCGGTCAGAAGGTAGGGGTGAGGAAGGAGTGGGTCAATGGTTCTGTCGTCCGTCGCCGGACTTTGTGCCGGCGGCCCGGGACACGGAGCGGCCATTCGCCCCGCCCGCCCGGCCCCGTCCCGCCCCATCCCGTTCCGGGGCGCACCGTGTGGGCGGCGCGCGGGCGGCCGCCCGTCGCTTCTCTGGCGGTGACAGCGGGAAACCCGCTCGACCCCGGCGCCCGCCGGACGTGATCCTTGGGCATGGAGTTCTTCTGTCACCACCGCGACCGGGCCGGCTCCCTGGGACTACGCGACGAACTGCTGGAAGCGCACTGGGCCTATATGGACGGTTTCGCCAACGAGTTGATCGCCCGCGGGCCGACCTTCGCCGACGACGGCGACACGCCCACCGGCAGCGTGCACATCGTCGACCTGCCCGATCCCGCGGCGGCCCGCGCCTTCGCCTTCGACGAGCCGAACCACCAGGCGGGCGTCTACCGGGACGTGCTGCTGCGACGGTGGCGCAACACGCTGGGGCGCACCATGTGGGACTTCCCCGGCGGCCGGACCGGCGGCAACCGGTATCTGGTGCTCGGCCTGGGGGAGGGGGAGCCGGTCGACCTGGAGGCGCCGCCCGGCCGGGACGACCTGATCGCCCATGGGCCCCTGCTCTCCGACGACGGCGCCACCTGGCTGGGCACGGCGGTGCTGCTGCGGGCCCCCGACCCGCGGGCGGCGCGCGCCGTCCTGACCGTGGACCGGTACGCCGAGGTGGAGGTGCACCACTGGCAGTTCGGCGGGCGGCCCACCTGAGGAGGGACGCCCGGGCCTGCCGGGGCCCGGGCGACGTCGTTCCGTAGGTTCGGGCGCCGCCGGCGGCGCGTCGCCGGTGACGGCAGCGCTCTGCCGTTATACCGTTGTGATCAGCAGTCGTGGTTCCGAAGTCCCGTTCGCCCGTGATTGCCGTCACGGGTGTTCTTGCTGTTCAGCGTCTCTCCGGACCAGGGCGATCACCTCCCGGTCACGCAGGGTGCGTGCCGGTCTTCCCTCGAAGGAGACGGTCATGGCCAAAGGCACTGTGAAGTGGTTCAACAGCGAGAAAGGCTTCGGGTTCATCGAGCAGGAGGGCGGCGGCCCCGACGTCTTCGCCCACTACTCCAACATCGCCAGCCAGGGGTACCGCGAGTTGCAGGAAGGCCAGAAGGTCGAGTTCGACGTGACCCAGGGCCAGAAGGGCCCGCAGGCGGAGAACATCCGCCCCGCCTGACGCCCGGTTCACCAGGCCCGGCGCCCCGCACGGGGACGCCGGGCCTTCCCGTGCCCGGCGTCGCACGACGAGCGGGCGGGCGTACTCAGCCGAGGTGAGTACCCGGCCCCATGCCGGACGGACCCTCCCGACGCGAGGATCGGTGCAGCGGCGCGGACCACACGCGCCGACCGGATCCCGTTGTGACAGTTGCGGAGAATCTCATGTCCCGACGCATGGCCCTTTCCGTCGCCGCCGGCGCCGTCGTCCTCGTGGGCGCCGGCGCGTACGCCCTCGCCTACGCCGGCGAGCAGCCTCCGGCGCTGACCCACGCCACCGCCCGCTACACCGCCCCCGAGGGAGGCCGCGACGGCTCGCTGACCTTCACCGCCTTCGTCACGGCGTCCTCCGGCGTCAAGGACGTGAAGGTGCTGGCCTGGCCGCAGAACTCCTCGCTCGGGCGGGACGAGCCGACCGCGAAGGACATGGCCGCGGCGGAGCCGGCCGTCTGCAAGCCCTTCAAGAAGCACACCGCGACCTGCACCTACACCGTCCCGACCACCGCTTCCGACGCCGAGTCCGCACCGCGCGGCGTCTGGCACGTCGCCGTCCTCGCCACCGCACGCAACGGCACCATCGCCCTCGACGCCCGGGCGGCCGACTTCCTCGTCAAGTGACCGCAACGGCACGCCGCTTCGCCGGGGCGACCACGAGGGCGGGCGGTGGGGACGCCGGCCGGCGTCCCCACCACGGCGGACCGTGCTCAGCGGGTGTCGATCCAGCGCCGGACCGCGTCGTTGACGGTGTCGTCGAGGACGCTCAACGCCTCCACCGCGTGCAGGTCCCCGGCGGCGGGCGCGACTCCGGCCCGGATGAGTGCCGCGTGCAGTTCCAGACGTCGCCGGTCGGCGGGAGCCATCGCCGACGGCAGCCGCCGGCTCGGGTCGGGAGCAGGCCACAGCGGCTCCTCCTCGGCGGCCCGCCCCTGCGGCGGCACCCGCCAGTCCTCGTCCCCCCACTCCTGCGCCGACTCCGTCCCGCCCAGGGCCTCCCGCGCGTCGACACCGCAGCGGTAGGGGTCCAGGATCAGCCCGGGCACCGTCACGGCGGTCGGTGAATACTGCCAGTCCCGCATACAACCTCCAGCGTTCGGCGTTCGCTCGCAGTGCAGGAGGCGCTCAGGCCGGCCGGCAGTTGCGGGCCCGGCGGTGAACCACCCGAACGCCCCCAAACGCATCTCGTCACATCACCACGCCGCCCGGCGTCGCCGATTCGCCGCGCACACCCCGTGCGAGACGGGGAAGAAGGGCGGGGGTGCGGGCTCCCCGCCGCCATCCCCACCCCCGGTGGGGCGGCGCCGGGGGAAGGCCGCATACTCGGTGATCGTCGCGGGGCCGTGGGGCCCCGCACGCCGTGCGGTGCGAAGGGTGCTGGGGGACATGACCGACGTGAACGAGTTGGCCGCGGTGGACGTGGCCGAGGATCCTGCCGCGCCGAGACGCCAAGGCGGGGCTCTGGCGCAGTGGTTGCTGCGGCACAGGGTGCAGGCGGTCGACCCCGCGGCGGAGACCGGCGCCGGCGAGTCCCACGCCTGGTGGAAGGTGATGTGCCTGACCGGCGTCGACTACTTCTCCAGCCTGGCCTACGTACCGGCCATCGCCGCCCTCGCGGCCGGCGCGGTGTCTCCGCTGGCGACGCTCCTGCTCGTCCTGCTGACGCTGCTGGGGATGCTGCCGATGTACCGGAGGGTGGCCGGCGAGAGCCCGCACGGCGCAGGGTCGGTGGCGATGCTCGAGGACCTGCTGCCCTTTTGGCGGGGCAAGCTGTTCGTCCTGGTCCTGCTCGGGTTCGTGGTGACCTCGTGGATCATCACGATCACCCTGTCCGCGGCCGACGCCTCCGTGCACCTCGTGGAGAGCTCCTACGCCCCGCACGCCCTCCAGGGCCACGAGGTCGTCATCACCGTGACCCTCCTGCTCCTGCTCGGCGGGGTGTTCCTGCTCGGGTTCAGCGAGGCCGTGAGCGTGGCCATCCCCCTGGTCGCCGTCTTCCTGCTGCTCAACGCGGTGACCATCGGCGTCGGCCTGGTGGACGTGTTCACCGACCCGCACGCCCTCTCGGGCTGGACCGACGCGCTCACCCAGGGCCGGGGACTCGGCGGTCTGGCCGGCCCCGCGGTGCTGGCCTTCCCGCTGCTGGTGCTGGGACTGTCCGGGTTCGAGACCGGGGTGAGCATGATGCCGCTCATCTCCGCCGAGGGCCGGAGCGCCGAGCAGCGGCTGAAGTCCCGCATCCGCAACGCGCGCAGGCTGCTCACGACCGCCGCGCTCGTGATGAGCGTCTATCTGCTGGCCGCGAGCTTCGTGACCACCGTCCTCATCCCGCACAAGGAGTTCGAGGCGGGCGGCGCGGCCAACGGCCGGGCGCTCGCCTGGCTGGCCCACGAACACGTCGGGGAGGCCTTCGGCACCGCCTACGACATCAGCACCATCCTGATCCTCTGGTTCGCCGGAGCCTCCGCGATGGCCGGGCTGGTCAACATCGTCCCGCGCTATCTCCCCGGATACGGCATGGCCCCCGAATGGGGGCGTGCGGTGCGGCCCGTCGTGCTGGTCTACACCGCCCTGTGCGTCATCATCACGATCGCCTTCGACGCCGACGTCGACGCCCAGGCCGGCGCCTACGCCACGGGCATCCTCGCGATGATGGTCTCCGGCGCCTTCGCCGTCACCGTCTCCGCGCTGCGCCGCCGTCAGCGCGCCCTGTGCGGGGTGTTCGGCGTGCTCACCGCCGTCCTCCTCTACGCGCTGGTGGCCAACGTGGTCGACAAGCCGGACGGCATCACCATCTCGGCGATGTTCATCGTCGGCATCGTCATCGTCTCGCTGATCTCGCGGATCTCCCGCACCACCGAACTGCGCGCCGACGCGATCGAGTTCGACGAGACGGCCCGCCGGTTCGTGGCCGACACTCTGGCCCACGACAACGCGATCAACATCATCACCAACCGCCGCCAGGCCGGGGACGCCGCCGAGTACGCGGACAAGGAGCGCGAGCAGCGTGACACCAACCCGGTGCCCGGCCTCGCCGACGTCCTCTTCCTGGAGATCGACGTCGTGGACCCCTCCGACTTCAGCGAGACCCTCTCCGTCCGGGGCGTCGAGGTCGACGGGCACCGGATCCTGCGGGCCGAAGCCCCCGCCGCGCCGAACGCCATCGCCGCGATCCTGCTCACCCTGCACGAGACCACCGGCGTGCGGCCGCACTGCTACTTCGCCTGGGCCGAGGGCAGCCCCCTGACCCACATGTTCCGCTACTTCCTGCTCGGCCGCGGCGACACCGCCCCCGTCACCCGCGAGATCATCCGCCGGCACCAGCCCGACCCCGCCCGCCGTCCGGGCATCCACGTCGCGGGCTGACGGCGACGGGCAGACGGCGACCGGCAGACGACGGGGCGGGCGGCACCGCGCGGTGCCGCCCCCGGCGGAGAGGCCGGACCGGGGGCGCGGGCGGGCGCTACTTGCTGACGGCGAAACGCATCAGGGCGTGCTCGTCCCCCTGCTTGATCTTGCCCGTCACGTTGACCACCTCGAGTTTCCAACTGCCGCCGATCCGGACCGCCTTGGCCACGGCGCAGCCGTTGTCCTGGGTCAGCAGGCTGGGCCATATGTCGGCGACCTGCTGGGAGCTGCCGCCGGTCGCGTCGTAGACCTTGAAGCTGATGTTGCGCGCCTTCTGGAAGGAGCTGCCCTTCTTGTAGGCGGCGGCGACGAACACGATCGACGTGATCTGGGACGGGATCCGTGCGAACTCGACGGTCACCGTCTCGTCGTCCCCGTCGCCGTGGCCGGTCTGGTTGTCGCCGCTGTGCACGAGCGAGCCGTTGCCCATCGGGTCGAGCGAGTCGAGACCCGCGAGGCGCACCGGATCGCCGCCCTGCATCGCCACGGCGATCAGGTCCAGGTCGGTGCCGGACTTGCGGCGCAGCTTGCCCAGCACCCCGCCGCTGCTGCCGGCGGTGGGATCCCAAGAGACCCCGATCGTCAGGCGCGTGACTCCGTCCAGGTCGGCCGGGCCGTCTTCCTTGGTGAGGGTGATCATGTGTGGCTCATCCTTTTACGTGAAGGGACTACAACACGCAGAGCGTGTCCGAGGCCTTCCTGGTTCCCACCCCGCCCCCGGGACCGGGGGCTGTGCGCAAGCCGGATCGTCGCCGTGAATTGTCCGAATCCCTGCGTGTCCTGATCCGGGATCCTATGCTGATGTGAAATAGGACGATCTGGGGGGTTGCCTGATGCAGGCAGCAGGCAAGGCATTGAAGTCCGGGGCCCGGCGGCTCCTCGGGCGCGCCGGGTTCGACATCGTGCGCAGCGGCGACAACCGGGGCGGCGTCGACGACTTCCTCCCGTTCGAGGCCACGATGCGGGCCGCGCGGTCGTCCGGCATGTCGGTCGGCGACCACATCGACGCGGTCATGAACGGCACGCCCGGCGCCACCCAGTCGACCATCGACGAACTGCGCGCGCTCGGGGTCTACGCCGACCACCCGGCCGCGGTGCTCGAGATCGGTCCGGGGTCCGGGCGCTACCTGGAGAAGACGCTGAAGGAGTGCGCCCCCGAACGCTACGAGATCTACGAGACGGCGGCGCCCTGGGCGGGCTACCTGGTGGAGACGTTCGGCGTGGTCGCCCGGCCCACCGCGGGGTGCAGTCTGGCCCCGACGCCCGACGCCAGCATCGACCTCGTGCAGGCGCACAAGGTCTTCAACACCGTGACCTTCCTCTGCGCCTCCCGCTACTTCTTCGAGATGGCACGTGTCACGCGCCCGGGCGGACGCATCGTCTTCGACGTGATGACGGAGAACTGTCTCGACCCGCAAGCGGTGCGCGCGTGGGCGACACGGGGCGGCGAGGGCCACGGCTCCTACCCGGCCGCCATGCCCCGCACGATGTGCGTGGACCTCTTCGCGACCCTCGACTGCACCCTGGAGGCCGGTTTCCTGGCGCCCATGGGCGTCGCCTCCACGGAGGTCCTCGTGTTCCGGAAGGCGGCCTGACCCACAGCGGGGTCGCGGCCGGGACCGCCCGGCCGCGACGGGCCCACTGTGGGTCAGCGCACCCTGCCCCGGGGCTTCAGCGGCACCGAAGGGAGTTCCGGGGCGCGCAGCGGACTTCCGTCGTAGCCGGTGACCTCGCCGAAGCGGTTCCCCTTCGTCCAGTCCTCGCGGGCCTGTTCGATCTCGGCCTGGGTGCGGCCGACGAAGTTCCACCACATGACGAGCTCCTCCTCGAACGGCTCGCCGCCGAGCAGCATCAGACCCGCGTCCGACTCCGCCCGCAGGGGCAGTTCGGTGCGGCCGCAGCCGAGGTACAGCAGGGAACCGGGGAGCACGGGGACCCCGTCCACGTGCACCTCGCCGGACATCGACAGGACGCCGTACTCGAAGTCGGGCAGCAGCGGCAGCCGGACGTCGGCGCCCCGGGCGAGGGCGAGGTCGGCGCCGACGATGGGGGTGTACGCGGTCCCGGGTGACGTGGAGCCGTCGAGGTCGCCGAGCAGGACCGTCGCGGTGAGGCCGGGCGCCTCGACCGTGGGCAGGTCGGCGTGGTGCTCGAAGCGGGGGTCGGTGTGCCGGTGCGCGTCCGGCAGCGCCACCCACAGCTGCGCGCCGTGCAGGAGGCGGGCGTGCGCCCGTGGGCTCTCCTCGGAGTGGCTGATGGCGCGGCCCGAGGTCATCAGGCCGAGTTCCCGAGGCCGGATGGTCTGTAGGCTGCCGGTCGAGTCGCGGTGCAGCACCTCGCCCTCGTGCAGCCAGCTGACGGTCTGCAGGCCCATGTGGGGGTGCGGCGGGACCTGCATGCCGGGTTCGTCGGCGATGTCGTCGGGCCCGTAGTGGTCGACGAAGGCCCAGGCGCCGATCATGCGGCGGCCGAGGTTGGGCAGCAGCCGGCGCACCTCGGTCGACCCGCCCAACGTCAGACGGCGGGGGCTCAGCAGCTCGCGGACGGGTTCGGCGACGACGAATCCGCGGCCGCCGCACACACTCGGCACCGGCGAGCGGTCAAGGTTGCTCATGCGGTCAACCTAGCGCTCGTGCGGGGGTGCGCGGGACGCGGGAGCCGCCCGGCGGACCCGCGGGATCCGCCCGTCGGTTCCTGCGGACGCCCGGTCGCGGGGATGCCCAAGGCGGGGACGGTGTCCGCTCGTGCGGCGTCCGAGTAAGGGGAGCTCCGTGACGCAGCGCCCTGTCCACGGCCGCCCGTCGTGCGGCCGTCCGTCGTGCGGCCGTCCGCTGACCGGTCAGTCGGTCAGGGCGGCCGCGAGTTCCGTGCTCGCCCGCTTTATCTCGGTGTCCGGCTCTGCCAGAAGCTGGCGCAGGACGTCGCGCTGGTCGCGGACGGCGCGGCGGGCCGCGCGCTCCCACGCCACGTAGTTGTCCGGGTGGTGCAGCAGTTTGGGGTAGGCGACGGCCGTGGTCTCCCACTGCCGGGCGTCCGCGATGCTCTTCAGCAGACGCAGGATCTTCGCGCGGCAGGTGACCTGGGGGAGGCGGACGAGTTCCCAGAGGAAGGGCACCGTCGCCGCCGTTGCCTCGTCCACGACGAAGCCGAACTGGCAGATGCGCCGCCGGAGTTGACCGAACGCCGAGTCGGCGCTGTCGGCGTCGCCCCGGGCCAGGATGGTGAGCAGGACGGGGATGCCCGCGGCGGATCCGGTGGAGTCCTTGATCTCGGGCCACGGCACGTGTCCCAGGTCCGCGAGCGGTGCGGTTCTCTTCGTGGCAGTCATGTCCGGTGTCTGGTGGAGGTCGGGGATCAGGGCTGGTGGCGGGTCGGCAGCATGGCCCAGACGGTCTTGCCCACCGGGCAGCGACGGGTCCAGCCCCAGTGCTCGGAGAGGGCCTCGACGATGTGCAGTCCGCGGCCGTGCTCCAGGAGGTCGTCCCCGGTGCACGGGTAGACGGGCAGGCTGTCGCTCGGATCGGTGACGGCGCACACCAGGTGCGAGCGGCGCAGGGTGAGCCTGAGCCGTACGCGGAGCCGGTCCGCCGAGGCGTGCGGCAGGCCGTGCAGGACCGCGTTGGCGGCGAGTTCCGTGACGACGGTGACCGCGTCGTCGCGGCAGTGGTCCAGGGACCAGCAGCCGAGGGTGCGGTGGGTGAAGTCCCGTGCCCGGGCGAACTCCTCACGGCTGCCCACGAGCTCCAGGGCGGCGGTTCTGGGCGAGTCGCGGACGGAGACGGACTCGTGGCTCCGGAGCTGCGCTGGTGAGGGCACGGGGCATCTCCCTGAGACGACGTCAGGACAGTGGGCCGGAAGTGCGGTTGACGGCATGGCTATTATCCACGCTGAAGAGGTCCTCGTGCAATTTCACGGGAAATTGCGCGTACGAAGCGAGGAGAGTGCAATGCCTTCAGTGCCGAACGGAGTGCGGGCGAGCTCGCTGGGCGTCCGCTGGCTCAAGAGCAGTCACAGCAACGCCGAGGGCAACTGCGTCGAGGTCGCGGCCTTGGAGGGCGGGGGCGTCGCCCTGCGCAACTCCCGTGACCCCGACGGCCCGGCGCTGGTGTACACGCCGGCCGAGGTGGCCGCGTTCGTGGCCGGTGCGAAGGGCGGGGAGTTCGACCATCTGGTGTGAGCTCCGGATGGAGCCGCCGCGAGGGTCCGGCAGGCGCCCCGCCGGTCCGGCGGTCCCGTGCCGCCCCGAGGGGGCGCGCAGGAGGAGGGCCGGGCGCGAGGGTGTCCGACGGGGCGCGTAGGTGCTCGACGGAACCTCAATTCCCCTGCCGCGTGCGGCCGGAGGGGTTCGGATGCGATACTGCGGTCTGTCGTCTGCCGGTCCACGGGGAGTCAGGATGTCTGTCGAGTCACCTCGCGTGTCCCGCCTCGAACCGTATCTGAACCGGGCCGAGCCCGCTCCGACCTTGCTGAAAATGCTGGTCGGCGTACAGCTGGCCGGCATCCGCGAGGACGCCGGCTACTCGCAGGACCAGGCCGCGCGCGCCCTCGGGTTCAGCCCGGCCAAGCTGTCGCGGATCGAGGCGGGCAAGGGGCGCAAGCCTCCCGTCGAGACCGACGTGCGCGCCCTGCTGTCGCTGTACGGAACGGGCGAGCACGAGGCCTCCGTCCTGATCCAGCTCCTGCGGCAGGCGGGCCAGCCGGGGTGGTGGCAGCGCTACGACAAACGGCTGATGCCCGAGTGGTTCGACCGGCTGGTCGGTCTTCAGGAGGCGGCCACGGCGATCCGCACCTTCGAGATCCAGTACGTGCCCGGCCTGTTGCAGACTCCCGCGTACGCGCGTGCCGTCGTGGAGCGCGGGCTCCCGACGGCGACGGCACGCGAGGTCGAGCGCCGGGTGGAGCTGCGGACCCGGCGCGCCGAACTGCTGCGCCGACCGGACGCCCCGCAGGTCTGGGCCATCCTCGACGAGTCGGTGCTGCTGCGGGTGCTGGGCAGCCGTGAGGTGATGCGCGAGCAGCTCACCCACCTCGTGGAGCTGGCCGCGCTGCCCCATGTCACCGTCCAGGTGGTGCCGTTGGACGTCACGCACGCCTCGGCGCCGGCCATACCGGTCACCTACCTCCGCTTCGGCGGCGCCGATCTGCCCGACGTCGTCTACCTGGAGCAGATCCGCAGCGCCACCTTCCTGGAGGACCGGGACGAGACGGAGGAGTACCGGGTCGCGCTCGACCGGCTGGCCGACGAGGCGCTCAACCCGCGCGAGTCCGTGGCCCTGCTGGAGAAGGCCGTGCACGAGCGCTACCCGTGACCGGGCGGCCGTGCGAGCGCTGCTCCTGACCGGGCGCGCGAGCGTGGCCGCGGCGCGAGCGGCCGGACGCGGCTAGCCCAGGCGGCCCACGCCGCCGAACTCGATCCACTCCTGCGTGAGTTGGCGGGGCGCGACCTCGGTGTCCGGGCGCCAGGTGGAGACCTCGACGAGCCCCGGTTCGAGGATGTCCAGGCCGTCGAACAGCTCGGCGACGTCCTTCTCCTGGCGGACCCGGCCCCAGTGGCCCTGGGTGGCCTTGTCCATGAAGTCGGTGACGAACTCCCTGACCGCCGGGTCCTCGCTCACGAGCTGGCACATCAGCACGAAGCTGCCGGGCGCGAGGCGCTCGGTCACCCGGCGCACCAGCGCCTGCGGCCCGTCGGTCTCGCTGTCGGGGATGCAGTGGAACACCGAGTTGAACAGCACGGCCACCGGCTGGGAGAAGTCGATCAGGCGCTGCGTCTCCCGGTGCCCGAAGACGGTCTCGGTGTCCCGCATGTCGGCGTGGATCACGGTGGTCCGCTCGTCCTGCTGGAGCAGGGCGCGCCCGTGCACGAGGACCATGGGGTCGTTGTCCACGTAGACGACGTGGGTGCTCGGGTCGATGCGCTGGGCGACCTGGTGCACGTTGTCCTGGGTGGGCAGGCCGGAGCCGTGGTCGAGGAACTGCCGGATCCCGTACTCCTGGCTGAGGGTGCGCACCGCCCGCTGGAGGAAGCGCCGGTTGTTCAGCGCGAGGGCGCGGGTGCTGGGGACGACCTTGTCGAGCTCCTCGCAGGCGGCGCGGTCGGCCGCGTAGTTGTCCTTGCCGCCCAGGTAGTGGTCGTACATGCGCGCGGCCGTCGGCACCGTGGCGTCGATCGACGTGGACAGCTCATTGCCAGGCTGCATCTCTTCCCCCAGACCCCCGCCGTGCCACGGGCTGGCCCGACCGGCAACCCATCCTAGGGAAGCGGCAATTGACGGCACCACCCCTTGATCGACGGTTCCCCCTCCCGGTGTCCGCCCCGGGGCCGGTCCGCCGCACCGGCGTCAGTCCATTGGACTGCATGTCCAGCCGCTGGACTCCTGGTCCAATCGCTGCTCTAATGGCGCCATGGAGGCCACAGCACGGAGCCGGGGCGGGGAAGCCGAGCAGGACGCGATCCTGCGGGCGCTGACGCCGCTCGTCGAGGGCATCGCGGCGACCTTCGGCCCGCTGTGCGAGGTGGTCCTGCACGACTACCGGCGACCGGAGCGGTCCGTGGCCGCCGTCGCCGGAGCGGTGACGGGACGGGCGGTCGGCGGCGCGATGAGCGAGATCGGGATGCGCGTCCTCGCCCGCGGCGACGACGCGGCCGACGAGCTGAACTACGTCACCCGCACCGGCGGCGGCAAGCTGGTCAAGTCGTCCACGATGGTGCTGCGCGACTCCGGCGGCGCGGTGTTCGGCGCCCTGTGCGTCAACGTGGACGTCACGGAGGTCGACCGGGTGCAGGGCCTGCTGGCCGCCCTCGCGGGGGCGGCCGGAGCGCGGGCCGAGGCGCCGGTGACCGCTTTCGGCGACGACATCGACTCCGTCGTCGACGCCCTTCTCGACGCCCATCTCGCGCGGCAGGACCGGACCTGGGCCGCTCTCGACGGCCCGGGCCGGCTGGCCCTCTTCCGGGGGCTGGACGAACGCGGGGTGTTCGCCGTGCGCCGCGCCGTCGAGCAGATCGCCGCCCGCCTCGGCATCTCCCGCGCCTCCGCCTACACCTACCTGTCCCGGTCCAGGGCCGTGCGTGACGCCGACGGCCCGGACGGCACACCCCAGGGAGCACACCCGTGACGACCACACCCCCGCCGATCACCCTCGACGACGTGCGCGACGCGGCCGTCCGCCTCAAGGGCGTCGCCCACCGCACGCCGGTGCTGCGCTCCCGGACCCTCGACCGGGCGGTCGGCGCCGAAGTCCTGCTCAAGTGCGAGAACTTCCAGCGTGTCGGCGCCTTCAAGTTCCGCGGCGCCTACAACGCGGCCTCCCGGCTGACCCCCGAGCAGCTCGCCCGGGGCATCGCCGCCTACTCCTCCGGCAACCACGCCCAGGCCGTCGCGCTGGCGGCGCGCGAGCTCGGCGCCGGCGCCGTGATCGTGATGCCCGAGGACGCGCCGCGCTCCAAGCGGGCGGCGACGCAGGGCTACGGCGCCGAGATCGTGACGTACGACCGCTACACCGGCGACCGGGTGGCGATCGCCGAGGCACTGGCCGCCGACCGGGGCCTGACCCTGATCCCGCCCTACGAGCACCCGCACGTCATGGCGGGTCAGGGCACCGCCGCCCTGGAGCTGCTGGAGGAGGCCGGGGAGCTCGACGCCCTGCTGGTGCCGGTCGGCGGCGGCGGACTCCTCGCCGGCAGCGCCACCGCGGTCAAGGGCCTGCGTCCGGGTGTGCGCGTCGTCGGCGTGGAGCCGGAGCAGGGGGACGACACCAAGCGCTCGCTGGAGGCGGGCCGGCGCGTGGAGATCCCGGTGCCGCGGACCATCGCCGACGGCCAGGCCGTGCACGTCCCCGGAGAGCTCACCTTCTCGGTGGTCCGGCGGCTCGTGGACGAGATCGCCCTGGTCACGGATGACGAGATCCGCTCGGCGATGCGCTTCGCGTTCGAGCGCCTGAAGATCGTCACGGAGCCGAGCGGGGCCAGCGGCCTGGCCGCCCTGCTCGCGGGCCGGGTCCCGGTGACGGGCGGCCGGATCGGCGTCGTCGTCTCCGGCGGCAACATCGACGCGGCGCGCTTCGCCGAGCTGTGCGGCGACGCCGACTGAGGCCGGCGCCGCCCGGATGGCGGCCCCCGGTGGACGGGCGGACGATGGGGGCGTAAGGGCGCGGCTCCACCGGTGACGTCCAGGTCCGCCGGGGAGACCGGCCGCGGCCGTGGTCGAGCACGGCCGGAAGGGAGGAGCGTCATGATGGAAGTGAAGACGCTCGAAAAGCCGGACGAGCGCCGCGATTTCCCCCGCGGCCACCTCGAGGCCGTTCACATGACGGGGCTCGACTTCGCCGTGGCGACCTTCGAGCCCGGCTGGCGCTGGACCGAGTCGCTCGCGTCGATCGCGGGCACCGCCACCTGCATGATCCATCACAACGGCTATGTGGTCTCCGGACGCATGCACATCACCATGGACGACGGCGGCGAGGCCGAAGTGGGCCCGGGCGACGTCTTCGTGGTCCCGCCGGGCCACGACGCCTGGGTGGTGGGCGACGAGCAGTGCGTCGTGTACGACTTCGCCGGGGCGATGGCGAAGGACTACGCCAAGGCCGACTAGGGCGCGGGCGGCGGCGCGGCGGGCCCGGCCGGACGGGGGCGGCCAAAACTCCGCGCGTCAGACGGGAAGCAGGCGGCCGGTGAGCTCAGCGAGCTGGCGGGCGTTGCGGCACTCGTGCATCGCCACCAGCTCGGCGTACTCCGGCGCCGCCGAGTCGCCGGTGCCCCACAGTGAGCGCGGCTCCGGGTTCAACCAGTACAGCCTGCGGGACCGTTCGGCGATCTCGCGGACGGCCGCCAGGTTGGGGTCGCTCATGTTGGTGCGCGCGTCGCCGAGGACGAACACCGTCGTGCGGGGCCCGACGGCCGCGCCGTGGCGCTGCACGAACTCGCCCAGGGCGACGCCGTAGTCGCTGCTGCCGTGGTAGCCCGTCACCGTCGCCTCGGCCCGGATGCGGGCGCCGAGGCCCTCGGGGTCGGCGTGCCCGTGCTCCAGCAGGCGCGTCACCTCGTCGATCCGGTTGACGAAGGCGAACACCCTGACCTTGCTGAACTGGTCGTGCAGCGCCTGCACCAGCAGCATCGTGAAGTCGGAGAACCCCGACACCGAGCCCGACACGTCGCACAGGAGCACCAGTTCGGGGCGGGCCGGGCGACGGCGGCGCAGCACGGGCCGCATCGGCACCCCGCCCGTCGACAGGGAGCCGCGCAGGGTGCGCCGAAGGTCGATCGTGCCCCGGGCGGCCCGGCGGCGACGCGCCGCCATGCGGGTGGCCAGTCTGCGGGCCAGCGGCTGTACCGTCCGGCGGAGTTCGGCCAGCCGGTCCTTCCCCGCGTACAGGAAGTCGACCCGGTCGGCGGTCGGAGCCACCGCGCGCCGGGCGATCTCGTCACGGCCCCTGCGCTCCGCGACCCGGCGCCGTGCCTCCTGGGCGACGAGGGCGCGGAAGGCCTCGATGCGGCGCCGGATCTCGTCCTCCAGCAGCCGGTCGGCGAAGCCGGAGGCGCCGCCCCGGGACCGGACGTCGTCCCGCACGCGCGCCAACAACGTCTGCGGGCGCAGCCGTTCGAGGGTCTGGTGCGACGACCAGCCGTCCGTGCCCGGTGAGGTCCCGTAGCCGCCGAGGCCGTCGACCGCCTCGATCGCCAGGCGGCCGAGCAGCGCCTCGTCGTTCGCGGCGAGCGCGGCGGCCAGCCGGTCGCGCAGGTCGTCGCGCTCTCCCGGCTCGTCCTGCGGCGCGCCGACGCCGTAGGGGAAGTACAGGTCGAAGACGGTGTCGAACACCCGCCGCTGGTCCGGGGAGTGCAGGAGGGTCGCGGCCAGGCCTTCGCGCAGCAGGCCGCGGTCGGCGAACCCCAGGGCCGTCGCTGCCTGCGCGGCGTCGACCGTCTCACCGGTGCCGACCCGGACGCCGTGGGCGCGCAGCGCGGCGACGAAGCCGACGATACGGTCGGCCGCCTCGACGCTCATCCGGCGTCCAGGTCGAGCTTCGCGCCGGCCCTGAGGATGTCGTCCTGGTGCTTGAGGATCACGCCGAGGGTCTCGCGCACGAGGTCCTCGTCGAGGGCGTCGGCGCCGAGGGCGAGCAGGGTCCGCGCCCAGTCGATCGTCTCGGCCACCGAGGGCGCCTTGCGCAGGTCCATCGCGCGCAGCGCGCCGACCACCCGGACCACCGACTCGGCCAGCGCCGCGCCGATCCCGGGCACCTTCAGCCGGACGATGCGCCGCTCCAGCTCCTCGTCGGGGAAGCCGAGGTGCAGGAACAGACAGCGCCGGCGCAGCGCTTCGGACAGCTCCCGGCTCGCGTTGGAGGTGAGGACGACGAACGGGCGGCGGGTCGCGGTGACCGTGCCCAGCTCGGGGACGGTGATCTGGAAGTCGCTGAGCACCTCCAGGAGCAGTCCCTCCACCTCGACGTCGGCCTTGTCGGTCTCGTCGATGAGCAGGACCGTCGGCTCGTCGCCGCGGATCGCGGTCAGCAGGGGGCGCGGAAGGAGGAACTCCTCGCTGAAGATGTCGGTGCGGGTCTCGTCCCACGTCTCGTCACGGCCGGCGCTGATGCGCAGCAGCTGCTTGGCGTGGTTCCACTCGTACAGGGCGCGGGACTCGTCGACGCCCTCGTAGCACTGGAGCCGTACCAGCCGGGCCTGCGTCACCTGGGCCACGGCCTTGGCCAGTTCGGTCTTGCCGACCCCGGCGGGACCCTCCACGAGCAGCGGCTTGCCGAGCCGGTCGGCGAGGAAGACGGTCGTGGCGACGGCGGGGGAGGCCAGGTAGCCGCTGCCGGCGAGGCGGGCGCGGACATCGTCGACGGACGTGAACAACGGGGCCTCCGAGCGGTGGGCGCGGGCTGCGGACATGATCCGCTCACTATCTAAGCGCTTGTTCACCGGCTTTGTCACCCGATCGGGCGCCGTTGTCAGTGGCGGGCGGTACGTTGCGGATCATGGGTGTGTATCTGGTGAGCGTGGACGCGCGGGAATGGCTCGGGGAGCACGAGGGCGGGCACGGCGAGACCGCCGCCGCGCTGAACGAGGAGCTGCGGCGGCGCGGGCAGCCGCCGTACCTGCCGGGGGAGCTCTCGGGCTCCGCGAGCGGCTGGTTCGAGGAGAAGATGAGCCCCTCCATGGAGGGGTTCGCCGCGTTGTGCCGGGCGCATCTGACCCGGGCCGAGGAGGAGACCCTCTCCGGATGGTCGGTGCTGGTGCCGCTCTTCCTCGACCGGGAGATCGAGCTGCCCGTCGGCACGCCGTACAGCGACGAGACGCTGGTGGCGGGAGCGCCGCAGGTCCTCGCGATCGCCGAGCGGCTCGCCGCCGTCCTCGGCCTGCCGCTGGACGCGATACCGGCGACCGGCAACCTGGAACTGACCCTGTGGTTCCTGGACGGCGAGGGGAGCAAGGTCGCCGCCGCCCGCCCCGGACCGTGGGCCGAGGACCTGGACACCGCGTTCTACGTGGCGGTGTACCTGCGGGCCGCCCAGTACTCCCTGCGCCACGGGTGTCCGATGGTCTACTCCTGACAGGGCGGCCGGCCCGGCGGGAGGGGCTGGAGCGCCCCCGGCGCCGCGCGGTCGCGCCGGTGTCCGGCGACCATGCGCCGTCCCCCGGGACGAGGGGGGCAGCCGCACGCGGTATCCGCCCGGCGCACGCGCCCGGACTGCCCGGCCCGGGCCCCTCGGGCCGTGGTTCAGCCGACGAGGATCACCTCCAGCGTGCGCGGACCGTGCACCCCCTCCACCCGGTCCAGCTCGATGTCGCTGGTCGCCGAGGGACCGGAGATCCACGTCAGCGGGCGGCGCGGATCGAGCCGGTCGAGCGCCTGCGGCACGGAGGACACCACCTGCCCGGGCACCCGCACCACGCAGACGTGGTGATCGGGGACCAGGGTGATGCGCCGCCGGCCCTGGTCGGGCCCGGCGTCCAGCACGATCGTCCCCGTCTCCGCGACGGCCACCGCGCACGCCGTGACCACGCTGTCCACCACGTCGAGCTCGCGGGGGCCGCTCTCCGCCCGGTCCGCCACCCGCGTGACGTCCGACTCCGCCAGCCAGGCCGTGTCGAGGCCGGGCGGCACGAGCACGGTCGACGCCTCGCGCTCCGCGAGCAACCGGGCCAGCAGCGCCGGCAGTTCGTCTTCGTCGCACCGGTGCACGATCGCCCGGTAGTCCGCCAGGTTCTCTGCCAGGAGGTCCACGGTCTGCGCCACGTCGCGCTCGCCGTGCTCGCGCAGATACGTGCGCGTCACGGCGTCCTCGTACGGCGTGTCGTCCGCGGGGACGTCGGCCAGCGCGCGCCGCACCCGGCCCAGGATCAGTTCCCTGCTGCTCACTTCGCGGTCCTTTCCTCGGCGGAGCCGCCGTTCGTGCGCTGCCACCAGTCGCGGAACGGCTCGGCGGGCACGGTCGGCAGATCGCGTGCGGCGCTCCACGCCCTGCCGGGGCCGGGCAGGGTCCGCGGGTGCAGCCCGCGGGTGCGCGACGCCAGCCGCTGCCCGGCGCGCAGGGCGCCCGGGCGGGAGAACGCCCAGCGGGCCGCGCGCATCGCCGCGCGCTCGGCGCCGTGGCCCTTGGCGGGCTTCAGCACCACCCTGTTGCCGGCCCGTGTGACCGGACCGCCCTCGACCACGCGCTCGCGCAGATGCACCAGCACCTCCGGGATGTCGATGGCGACCGGGCACACGTCGTAGCAGGCGCCGCACAGCGAGGAGGCGTACGGCAGCGAGGCGTCGATCTCGCTCGCGGTGCCCCGCAGTTGGGGGCTGAGGATCGCGCCGATCGGGCCCGGGTACACCGAGCCGTAGGCGTGGCCGCCGGCCCGTTCGTACACCGGGCACACGTTCAGACAGGCCGAGCAGCGGATGCAGCGCAGCGCCTGTCGGCCCACCTCGTCGGCGAGGGTGTCGGTACGGCCGTTGTCCAGCAGCACGAGGTGGAACGTGCGCGGGCCGTCCCCCTCGCCCGCGTCGCCGTCCCCGGTGCCGGTCCACATCGACGTGTACGGGTTCATGCGCTCGGCCGTCGAGGAGCGGGGCAGCGTCTGGAGGAAGACCTCCAGGTCGCGCCAGGTCGGCACGATCTTCTCGATGCCGACGACCGAGATCAGCGTCTCCGGCAGGGTCAGGCACATGCGGCCGTTGCCCTCGGACTCGACGACCACCAGGGTGCCGGTCTCGGCGACCATGAAGTTCGCGCCGGAGATCCCGACCTTCGCCCGCAGGAACTTCTCGCGCAGATGCAGCCGGGCCGCCTCGGCGAGTTCGGCGGGCCGGTCCGTGAGGCCCTCGGGGGCGGGACGGCCCCAGGCGCCCATCTCGGCCCGGAAGACGTCACGGATCTCGCCCCGGTTGCGGTGGATGGCCGGGACCAGGATGTGCGAGGGACGGTCCTTGCCCAACTGCACGATCAGCTCGGCGAGATCGGTCTCGTAGGCCCGGATGCCCTCGGCCTCCAGCGCCTCGTTGAGCCCGATCTCCTGCGTCGCCATGGACTTGACCTTGACGACCTCCGACTCGCCCGTCTCCTTGACGAGCCGGGTGACGATCCGGTTGGCCTCGTCCGCGTCGGCCGCCCAGTGGACCGTGCCCCCGGCCGCGGTGACCGCCTCCTCCAACTGCACGAGGTAGTGGTCGAGCCGGCGCAGCGTGTGGTCCTTGATGAGCCTGCCCGCCTCCCGCAACTGCGCCCAGTCGGACACCTCGGCCACCGCCGCCGCGCGCTTGGCGCGGATGGTGTGCGTGGCGTGGCGCAGGTTGCCGCGCAGGGTGGCGTCGGCCACCGCCTCGCGCGCCGCCTCCGGAAACGCCGGCATCCCGACGAACGTCCCGCTCACAGCGCCGGCTCCCGTTCCGTGCTCGCCAGGATCTCCGCGATGTGCACCGGCCGCATGCCGGTGCGCAGCCGGGACATGGTCCCGCCGATGTGCATCAGGCAGGAGTTGTCGGCCGCGCACAGCACCTGGGCGCCCGTCGACTCGGCGTTGCGCACCTTGTCGGCGCCCATCGCCGCCGAGACGTCCGCGTTCTTCACCGCGAAGGTGCCGCCGAAGCCGCAGCACTCGTCAGCCCCCGGCAGTTCGACCAGCTCCAGGCCCTCGACGGCGCGGAGCAGCCGCCGGGGCCGGTCCCCGAGCCCCAGCGCGCGCAGCCCGTGACAGGTGGGGTGGTAGGTCACCGTGCGCGGGTAGTACGCCCCGACGTCGGTCACGCCGAGCACGTCCACCAGGAACTCGGTGAGCTCGTAGGTCTTCGGGACCACCGGGGCCACGGCGGCGGCCAGCGCGTCGCCGCGCCCCTCGGCCCGGGCCCGCTCGCCCATCCGCGGATACAGCTCCCGCACCATCGCAGCGCATGATCCGGACGGCGTGACGATGGCCTCGTACTCGCCGAAGACATCGGAGAAATGGCGGGCCAGCGGCTCGGCCTCGTGACGGTAGCCGGTGTTGTAGTGCGCCTGTCCGCAGCAGGTCTGGGCCATCGGGAAGTCGACCTCTACGCCCAGCCTGGTCAGCAGTTTCACCACGGCACGGCCGGTGTCCGGATAGAGCGTGTCGTTGACACAGGTCAGGAACAGGGCGACACGCATCGCGGCTCCTTGGGGTAGATCATCGGATGGGTGAAGGGTAGTCCGGCTCGGCGGTCCCGGGGAGACCCCGGCTCAGCGCGCGGCGAGCCGGGCCTCCGCCTCCCGCCATCGCTCGGCGTCCCCCCGGGGCTCGTAGCGGGTCAGCGGCTGCGTGCGGGCCAGCAGCCGGCGCATGTCGGCCCGGTCGCCGACCAGGCCGTGCGCCCGTGCCTGCACCAGCACGTTGCCGAGGGCCGCCGCCTCGGTGGGGCCGGCCACCACGGGCAGCCCGCAGGCGTCGGCGGTCAGCCGGCACAGCAGCTCGTTGCGGGTGCCGCCCCCGACGATGTGCACGACGTCGACGGGGTGGTCCGCCAGACGCTGGGCGTCGGTGACCGCCCGCCGGTGCGCGAGGGCCAGGGAGTCGAGGATGCAGCGGGTGATCTCCGCGGGCGTGCGCGGGACCGGCTGCCCCGTGGCCCGGCACGCCTCGGCGATCCGCTCCGGCATCCGCCCGGGCGCGAGGAAGACGGCGTCACCCGCGTCCACGACCGACCGCAGGGCCGGCGCCCGTGCCGCGTCCCGCAGCAGTGCGCCCAGCTCGGGGTGGCCCCAGGCCCGTACGCATTCCTGGAGCAGCCACAGGCCCATGATGTTGCGCAGGTAGCGGACGGTGCCGTCCAGCCCCAGCTCGTTGGTGAAGTTGGCGGCCCGGCCGGCCTCGGTGAGGACGGGCGCCGCGAGCTCCAGTCCGGCCAGGGACCAGGTGCCGGTGCAGATGTAGGCGAAGCGCTCGCCCGCGGCGGGGACGGCCGCCACGGCGGACGCGGTGTCGTGCGAGCCGACGGTGGTCACCGGCACCGGGCCGGTCAGTCCCGTCTCCTCCAGCACCTGCGGGCGCAGCAGCCCCGCCGGGTCGCCGGGCCGCCGCAGCGGAGCGAACAGCTCCAGGTCGATGCCGAGCCGCGCGGCGACGGCGTGGGACCAGTCGCCGGTGCGCGGGTCGATCAGCTGGGTCGTCGAGGCGTTGGTCCGCTCGGTGCCCTGCTCGCCCGTCAGCCAGTAGGACAGCAGATCTGGTATCAGCAACAGCCGGCGCGCCTGCGCCAGTTGGGCCGTGCCGGCCGCCGCCGTCAGCTGGTACAGGGTGTTGAAGGGCGCGTACTGCAGACCCGTCGCCGCGTACAGCTCGGCCGCCGGCACGGTGTTCCACACCTTCTCGGCGACGCCCTCCGTGCGCGTGTCCCGGTAGTGCACCGGGTTGCCGAGCAGGGCCCCGTCGGCGTCCAGCAGGCCGTAGTCCACGGCCCAGCCGTCGATGCCGACGGAGTCCACCGGCCCGGCGGCGCGCAGCCCGTCCAGCACGCCCGCGTACAGGGACAGCACGTCCCAGCGCAGGCCCTCGGGCAGCCGCACCGGCCGGTTGGGGAAGCGGTGGGCCTCGGTGAGCTCCAGCCGGTCCGGGCCGACGCGGCCGACCATGACGCGCCCGCTGGACGCGCCGAGGTCGACGGCGGCGTACGCCCTCACGGCCGTCACCGGAGGAACGCGGCCGCCACACCCGCGTCGACGGGGATGTGCAGTCCGGTGGTGTGGGTGAGCTCGCCGCCGGTCAGCGCGAACACGGCGTTCGCCACGTGCTCGGGCAGCACCTCGCGCTTGAGGATGGTCCGCTGGGCGTAGAACTCGCCCAGCTTGTCCTCCTCCACCCCGTACACGGCCGCGCGCTGGGCGCCCCAGCCGCCCGCGAAGATCCCCGACCCGCGCACCACGCCGTCGGGGTTGACGCCGTTGACGCGGATGCCGTGCTCGCCCAGCTCGGCGGCGAGCAGGCGGACCTGGTGGGCCTGGTCGGCCTTGGTGGCGGAGTAGGCGACGTTGTTCGGGCCGGCGAAGACGGCGTTCTTCGAGGCGATGTAGACGATGTCGCCGCCCTGCCTCTGGGCGATCATCACCCGGGCCGCCTCCCGGGAGACGAGGAAGGAGCCGCGGGCCATGATGTCGTGCTGGAGGTCCCAGTCCCGGGCGGAGGTCTCCAGCAGCGGCTTGGAGACGGAGATGCCGGCGTTGTTGACCACCAGGTCGACCCCGCCGAAGGCGAGCACGGCGGCCTCGAAGGCGCGGGCGATCTGCTCCTCGGACGTCACGTCGACGGTGACGGCGACGGCCCTGTCGGGTCCGCCGAGCTCCTCGGCGACGGCGGCGGCGTTCTCGGCGTGCAGATCGGCGACGACGACGCAGGCGCCCTCGGCGGCCAGCCGGTGTGCGATCGCCCTGCCGATCCCGCTGCCGCCGCCCGTCACCAGGGCCACCCGCGTGGCCAGGGCCTTCGGCTCCGGCATCCGCCGCAGCTTGGCCTCCTCCAGGGCCCAGTACTCGATGCGGAACTTCTCCGACTCCTCGATCGGCGCGTACGACGACACCGACTCGGCGCCCCGCATCACGTTGATCGCGTTGACGTAGAACTCGCCGGCGACCCGGGCCGTCTGCTTGTCCTTGCCGAAGGAGAACATGCCCACGCCCGGCACCAGCACGATCGCCGGGTCGGCGCCGCGCATCGCGGGGGAGTCGGTGTCTGCGTGCCGGGCGTAGTAGGCGGCGTACTCCTCGCGGTACGCGGCGTGCAGTTCCCCGAGCCGCGCGATCGCCTCCTCCAACGGGGCGGCGGGCGGCAGGTCGAGCACCAGCGGCCGCACCTTGGTGCGCAGGAAGTGGTCCGGGCAGGAGGTGCCGAGCGCGGCGAGCCGGGGGTGCTCGGCCCGCGCCAGGAAGTCGAGGACGACGTCGGAGTCGGTGAAGTGGCCCACCTGGGGACGGTCCTGCGAGGCGATCGCCCGCACGTGCGGGGCCAGCGCCGCCGCCCGCTCCCGCCGCTGGGCCTCGGGCAGCGCCTCGTGGCCTTCGAGGGCCGGCCCGAACGGATCGGCCTTCCCCTTCTGCGCGAGGAAGGCCTCGGCGGTGCGGATGATGTGCAGCGAGTTGCGCTCGCACTCCTCGGAGGTGTCGCCCCACGCGGTGATGCCGTGGCCGCCCAGGACGCAGCCGATCGCCTGCGGGTTGGCCGCCTTGACGGCGGCGATGTCGAGTCCCAGCTGGAAGCCGGGCCGGCGCCAGGGCACCCATGCGACGGTGTCCCCGAAGCACTCGGCCGTCAGCTTCTCGCCGTCGGCCGCGCAGGCCAGCGCGATCCCGGAGTCGGGGTGCAGGTGGTCGACGTGGGCGGCGTCGACGAGGCCGTGCAGGGCGGTGTCGATCGACGGCGCCGCGCCGCCCTTGCCGTGCAGGCAGTAGTCGAACGCGGCGACCATCTCGTCCTCGCGCTCGACGCCCGGGTAGACGTGGGCGAGCCCGCGCAGCCGGTCCAGCCGCAGCACGGCCAGTCCCGCCCCGGTGAGTGTCCCGAGGTCCCCGCCGGACCCCTTCACCCACATCAGCTCGACGTCCCCGCCGGTCACGGGGTCGGTGCCGGTGCCCTTGGCGGACGTGTTGCCGCCTGCGTAGTTGGTGTTGCGGGGATCGGCGCCCAGCCGGTGGGACCGACCGAGCAGAGCGGCGGCTTCGGGGTGGGTGGACATGGAGATTCCTTACTTTTCCAGGAGAGGGGGAGTGCGCCTTTTCTCAGGGGCGCGGGGAACTGCGCGGCCGGCCACGACGGGCCCGCAGTCCGTGACGGACAGGTGACGGCAGAGGCCTACGCCCCCCACCCCGCCTGCTCCCCGCCGACTCGCGAGGCGACGATCTTCTCGGCCCACCCGGACCGCCGGTACGCGGCCATCGGCTCGGGGTCCAGTCCCATCTCCTCGCGCACCTCGCGCAGCAGCGGACGCACGTCCGTGTTGTACGCGTCCATCACCACGGCGTTCGCCTCCAGGACGTCCCCCGAGGCCTGCGCGGCGGCCAGCGCGGACCGGTCGACGAGCAGCGCCTTGGCGGTGGCCTCCTGCACGTTCATCACGGACCGGATGATCGCCGGGATCTTCGCCTCGATGTTGTGGCACTGGTCGAGCATGAACGCCACCTCGGACGTGAAGCCCCCGCCGCGCACGACCTCGTACATGATCCGGAACAGCTGGAAGGGGTCGGCGGCGCCCACCATCAGGTCGTCGTCCGCGTAGAACCGCGAGTTGAAGTCGAAGCCGCCGAGCTTGCCCTCCCGCAGGAGCGTGGCGACGATGAACTCGATGTTGGTGCCGGGCGCGTGGTGCCCGGTGTCCACCACGACCTGCGCCTTGGGGCCCAGTTTGAGGCAGTGCGCGTACGCGGTGCCCCAGTCCGGCACGTCCGTGGAGTAGAAGGCCGGCTCGAAGAACTTGTACTCCAGCAGCATCCGCTGTCCGTCGCCGAGCCGCTCGTAGACCGCGGCGAGACCTTCGGCGAGCCGGTCCTGCCGCGCGCGGAGGTCGTCCTGGCCGGGGTAGTTGGTGCCGTCGGCGAACCACAGCTTCAGATCGGTGGAGCCGGTCGCGTCCATGATGTCGACGCACTCCAGCAGGTGCGCGAGGGCCTTGCGCCGCACCGCCGCGTCCGGGTGGCAGACGCTGCCCAGCTTGTACGCGTCGTCCTGGAAGGTGTTGGAGTTGATCGCCCCCAGCCGCACCCCGCGGTCCTCGGCGTGTTTCGCAAGTGCGGCGTAGTCCTCCACCTTGTCCCAGGGGATGTGCAGGGCCACGGTCGGAGCCACTCCGGTGAACGCGTGCACCTGGGCCGCGTCGTCCAGCTTCTCCTGCGGGGTGCGCGGCACGCCCTCCTGGGCGAACACCTTGAAACGGGTGCCTGAGTTCCCGTACGCCCACGACGGCGTCTCGACGGCCTGGGTCTTCAGCGCGGCCTTCACCGCGGCGAGGTCGGTCACTTCGGCTCCTGTGACATCGGTCCGGAACAGCGCCCGGATGAAACGATTCAGAACGGGAAGCTATGAGGCCGCCGGGACAGTGTCAACCCCTCCGGGCAGCTCCGTTGTTCGTGATCGCCGCGTGACCTTCGGCTATCGAAAACTTTTCGAGACGTACCCATTGACGTGACATGGCCGGGATGCCTAACGTCCCGGCAATCCAGTTGAAACCTTTCACGACGCCGTGAGGGCACGTCCCGGGCGTCGTCGAGGAGCCATCCATGACCCACCCGTCCGACGCGGGACCGGCCCCGGTGCTGGCGTTGAAGGACGTAGCCAAGTCCTTCGGCGCCGTTCGCGCCCTGCGGGGCGTCTCCCTGGAGCTGTTCCCCGGCGAGGTGCACGCCCTCGCCGGTGAGAACGGCGCGGGCAAGTCGACCCTCATCAAGACGCTCGCGGGAGTGCACCGACCCGACGCCGGTCGGGTACTGCTCGACGGCGAGCCCGTCGTCTTCCACGGTCCCGGCGACGCCCGCGACGCCGGCATCGCCGTGATCTACCAGGAGCCCACGCTCTTCCCCGACCTGTCGATCGCCGAGAACATCTTCATGGGCCGCCAGCCCCGGCGGGCCCTCGGCCGTATCGACCACAAGGCCACCCACGAGGCCACCGCCGCCCTGATGCGGCGCCTGGGCGTCGAGCTCGACCCCGACCGCCCCGCGCGCGGCCTGTCCATCGCGGACCAGCAGATCGTCGAGATCGCCAAGGCGCTCTCCTTCGACGCCCGCGTCCTGATCATGGACGAACCGACCGCCGCCCTCACCGGCAGCGAGGTCGCCCGCCTCTTCGGTGTCGTGCGCACCCTGCGCGAGCAGGGCGCGGCGGTGCTGTTCATCTCCCACCGGCTGGAGGAGATCTTCGAGATCTGCCAGCGGGTGACCACCCTGCGCGACGGCGCCTGGATCGCCAGCGAGCCGCTGGCGGACATGACCGAGGACGACCTGGTCCGCCGCATGGTCGGCCGCGACCTCGACGAGCTCTACCCCAAGCAGGACGTCACACCGGGCGAGGTCGCCCTCAGCGTCCGCCGGCTGACCCGCGAGGGTGTCTTCACCGACGTCTCCTTCGAGGTCAGGCGCGGCGAGATCGTCGGCCTCGCCGGCCTGGTCGGCGCCGGCCGCACCGAGGTCGCCCGCGCCGTCTTCGGCATCGACCGCTGGGACGCCGGCGAGGTCGAGGTGCAGGGACGACGGCTCACCAACGGAGCCCCCTCCACCGCGATGGCCGCGGGCCTGGCGCTGGTCCCCGAGGACCGGCGCGCCCAGGGCCTGGTGATGGACATGTCCATCGAGCGCAACATCGGCCTGACCGGCCTGCGCACGACCGTGAGGGCCGGTCTGATGGACCGCGGCGCCGAGCGCAGCCGCTCCCTCGACTGGGCGGTCAAGCTCCAGGTGAAGTACGCCCGGATCGCCGACACCGTCAACACCCTGTCCGGCGGCAACCAGCAGAAGGTCGTCCTCGCCAAGTGGCTGGCCACCGGCCCCCAGGTGCTCATCGTCGACGAACCCACCCGGGGCATCGACGTCGGCACCAAGGCCGAGGTGCACCGGCTGCTCGGCGAGCTGGCCGCCGACGGGGTCGCCGTTCTGATGATCTCCTCCGACCTGCCCGAGATCCTCGGCATGGCCGACCGCGTGCTGGTGATGCACGAGGGCCGGCTCGCCGCCGAGATCCCGCGCACCGAAGCCACCGAGGAAACCGTGATGGCCGCAGCCACCGGGAGGGCCGCCGCATGACGGTGACCACGTCCCACGAGGCACCCGTCGCCGAGACGCCGAGGTCCAGCGGCACCCGGCTGGTCGACCGCGTCTTCAGGATGCGCGAACTCGCCATCCTGGTCGTCTTCCTGGTGATGATCGCCGTCACCCAGGCGGGCAACAGCGAGTTCCTGTCCGAGCAGGGCATCAAGGACCTGCTGCTCAACGCGACCATCCTGGTGCTGGTCGCCACCGGCCAGTCCCTGGTCGTCATCACCCGCAACGTCGACCTGTCGGTCGGCTCCACCCTCGGCATCAGCGCCTTCGCCGCCGGCGCCTATCTGCACGGCGGCGGCAACCCGGTGATCGCGATCGTGCTGGCGGTGCTGCTCGGCATCGGCTTCGGGCTGCTCAACGGCCTCCTGGTCAGCCTCGGCCAGGTGCCCGCCCTCGTCGTCACCCTCGGCACGCTCTACATCATCCGGGGCATCGACTCCATCTGGGTCGGCTCACGGCAGATCACCGCGGCCGACCTGCCCGGCTCGTTCGTCGACTTCGGCTCCGGCGGTCTCTCCGCGGTGCCCTGGCTCGCGCTGATCGCGCTCGCCGTCCTCGTCGCCACCGCGTACTACCTCAAGCACTTCGGCAGCGGCCGCGAGCTGTACGCGCTCGGCTCCAACCCGGAGGCCGCCCGCCTGGCCGGCATCCCGGTCCGCAAGCGGATCCTCACCGCCTACACCTTCTGCGGCGGCCTCGCCGGCCTCGCCGGGGCGATGTACCTGGCCCGGTTCGGCAACGTCGACTCCGGCACCGGCAGCGGCTACGAACTGACCGTCGTCAGCGCGGTCGTGGTCGGCGGCGTCGTCTTCACCGGCGGCTCCGGCAGCGTCTACGGCGCGGCCCTCGGCGCGCTGCTGCTCACCTCCATCAACAGCGTCCTGCCCGCCCTCGGCGTGAGCTCGGTCTGGGTGCTCGCCATCAACGGCGTGCTGCTCCTGCTCGCCATCGCCGTCGACCGGGTCGTCGCCGTACGGGTGGCGTCCGCGCTCAAGAAGAAGTCGGCCGCGGCGCGCACCGCCGGCGCCCCCGCGAAGACCACCGCCCAGAAGGGAGACGCCGGCCATGCCTGAGTCCCTCACCCGCGCCGTCCGCTGGGACACGGTCGTCGGCGCCCTCCTGATCGTCCTGCTGCTGTTCTCGTTCACCTTCGTGGACGGCTTCGGCAACGCCCTCAACCTGTCCTTCCTGATCGGCAACACCCTGCCCATCGCCCTGGTCGCGCTGCCGATGACCCTGCTGGTCGTCTCCGGCGAGATCGACCTGTCGGTCGCCTCCACCGCCGGACTGTCCGGCGCGGTGATGGGCGCGCTGTGGAACCAGGGCATGACGATCGAGACGATCATCCCGATCTGCCTGCTGCTCGGCGTGGCGTGCGGGCTGGTCAACGGACTGCTCGTGACCCGGCTCGGGCTGCCGTCCCTCGCCGTCACCATCGGTACCCTCGCCGCCTACCGGGGCATCGCGCAGATCGTCCTCGGCTCCGACGCGGTCACCGACTTCCCCACCCAGTACCTGGACTTCGCGGCCGGCCGAGTGGGCGACAGCTTCCTCCCGCAGGCCTTCCTGCCCTTCGTCGTGCTCCTCGCCGTCGCCGTGGTCGTCCTGCACGCCACCCCCTTCGGCCGCTCGCTCTTCGCGATCGGCGCCAGCGAGGAGGCCGCCCGGTTCGCCGGCGTCCGGGTCAAGCGGCACAAGCTGATCCTGTTCACGGTGACCGGCCTGATGGCCTCCCTCACCGGCATCTTCTGGGCCCTGCACTACGCCAGCGCCCGCTACGACAACGCCACCGGCCTCGAACTCTCCGTCATCGCGGCCGTCCTGCTCGGCGGCATCGACTTCGACGGCGGCAAGGGCACGCTCGGCGGTGCGATCGCCGGAGTCTTCCTGCTCGGCGCCGCGCAGAACGTGATGAGCCTCCAGGACGTCTCCGCACAGTCGCAGATCGTCGTCACCGGCGTCCTGCTCGTCGTCTCCGTGCTCGGCCCCCGGGTCGCACGGCAGATCTCCGTCGCACGGGCCGGCCGCAGAGCCGCGGCCCCGACTCCGACGGCTTAACTCCGCCTCGCACACTCGTAAAGGAACCCCGTGATGCGCAAGTCATCCCTCCGTCGTGCCTGCGCGGCCCTGGCCGCCGTCTCCTCCCTCGCGCTCGCCGCCACCGCCTGCGGCGGCACGACCAAGGAGGACGTGAAGAACGAGAGCACCGGCGCCGCCGCCTCCGCCGGCAAGGCCGACCCGAACGCGGCCACCAAGAAGGGCCTGACCGTCGGCTTCCTGCCCAAGCAGGTCAACAACCCCTACTTCACCTCCGCAGACAAGGGCGGCGAGGCGGCCCTGAAGGACCTGGGCTCCGGCTACAAGGAGGTCGGCCCCTCCAGCGCCACCGACACCTCCAGCCAGGTCAGCTACGTCAACACGCTCACCCAGCAGCAGGTCGACGCGATGGCCGTGTCCGCCCAGGACCCGGGCGCCCTGTGCACCGCGCTCAAGCAGGCCATGAGCAACAAGATCAAGGTCGTCACCTACGACTCGGACACCAACCCCGAGTGCCGCAACGCCTTCGTCTCGCAGGCCTCCGCCGAGGACCTCGGCCGCACCGAGGTCCAGCTGCTCGCCGAACAGATCGGCTACAAGGGCGAGATCGCGATCCTGTCGGCCGCGCAGACCGCGACGAACCAGAACGTCTGGATCGACTTCATGAAGAAGGAGCTGGCCGACCCGAAGTACAAGGACGTCAAGCTCGTCAAGGTGGCCTACGGCAACGACGACGCCCAGCAGTCCTTCCAGCAGACCCAGGGCCTGCTCCAGCAGTACCCGAACCTCAAGGGGATCATCTCCCCGACCACCGTCGGCATCAAGGCCGCCGCCCAGTACCTGTCGGGCTCCAAGTACAAGGGCAAGGTCAAGCTGACCGGCCTCGGCACGCCCAACGACATGCGCACCTACGTCAAGAACGGCACCGTCGACGCCTTCGAGCTGTGGGACCCCGCGAAGCTCGGCGCGCTGGCCGCCCGGACGGCGGTCGCCCTCGTCTCGGGCCAGATCACCGGCAAGGAGGGCGAGACCTTCAAGGCCGGCACCACCACTTACACCATCGGCAAGGACGGCGTGATCAGCCTCGGCAAGCCGACCGTGTTCGACGCCAAGAACATCGACCAGTTCAACTTCTAGCCGCCGGTCGCCCCGACGGTCGCTTCCCCCCCCCACGAAGGAGCGGTACTTCATGCAGCGCGTCTGCTTCCTGCTCAAGGTCCGCCAGGACCGGCTCGCCGAGTACCGCGAACGCCACGCCGCCGTGTGGCCGGAGATGCTCCAGGCTCTCTCGGCCACCGGCTGGCACAACTACTCGCTCTTCCTGAGAGACGACGGCCTGCTCGTCGGCTACCTGGAGACCGAGGACTTCGCCGCCGCCCAGGCCGGCATGGAGGCCACCGGCGTCAACGCCCGCTGGCAGGCGGAGATGGCCCCCTTCTTCGAATCCCTCGACGGAGCCCGTCCCGACGAGGCGATGAAGCCCCTCACCGAGGTGTTCCACCTCGCCTGACGCTCCGGCACCGCCCCCGCCGTTCCCCGCTCCGACCGTGCCCCACGCACGCTCCCTTTCGTTCCCCGCTCTCGCAGACGATGGAGTCCTCCGAGATGAGACGACGCACCCTGCTGGCCGGCGCTCTGCTGAGCGCCGCGGCGTCCCCCGTCCTCGCCGCCGGCACCGCCCGCGCCGCCGACCCCGGCCCTTCGGTCACGAAGAAGGCCACCACGCAACTCGACGCCACCGCATTGTTCTTCGTGTCCTACGACGGCCTGGTCAACAACAACTCGTTCCAGAAGAACGGCCTGCTGACCTACAAGGGCCACCAGTACGCCACCTGGTACACCTCCACCAGGAACGCGGTCGTCGCCCGGCGCGTCCTCGGCGGCGCCACCTGGTCCACCGTCACCCTCACCCACCAGCTCAAGGCCAACGACTCCCACAACGTCATCTCCATGGGCGTGTCGAGGACCGACGGCCGCCTCCACCTCACCATGGACTCCCACAGCGACGGCTTCTTCTACGTCAAGTCCGTCGCCGGACTCCTCGACAACCCGGCGACCACCTCATGGACCTCGTCCGTCTTCGGCGCCGTGCAGACCACCCTCGACGGTCTCGCCCTCACCACGCAGTTCACCTACCCGCAGTTCGTCGCCACCCCCGAGGGCCGACTCCAGCTCGGCTACCGGGCCGGGATCTCCGGCAACGGCCGCAACGCCCTGGCCGAGTACGACGGTTCGACGTGGACGAACCTGGGGGAGTGGTCCGCCTCCACCGGCACCTACACCAGCGAGCACGGCTCCTCGACCGCCCGCAACATGTACCTGCACGGCATCGACTACGGCGTCGACGGCCGGCTGCACTCGTTCTTCACCTGGCGCGAGCAGAACAGCGCGGTGATGTGCTCCGGCGGCGGCATCACCAACCACGACACCGGCTACGTGTACTCCACCGACCGCGGCCGTACCTGGCGCAACAACGCGGGCACCGTGGTCGGCACCACCGGCAGCTCCGACACCGTCGCCGTCACCGACGCCGGACTCGTCGTGGACGCGCTCAACCCCGACCACTCCCTGATGAACCAGGAGAGCCAGGCCACCGACTCCGCCGGCCTGCCGCACGCGATCATCAGCTATGTCCCCGGCCGCTTCGGCCAGTGCACCACCGGCTACGTCGCCGACCGCACCGCCAACGGCCGCGCCTTCCACCTGCGCAAGAACTCCTCCGGGAAATGGCAGAAGACGGAGATCCCCGTCGTCCTCGGCTCCAGCCAGCGCACCAAGCTGGTCCTGGACACGTACGACAACGCCTACGCGATCTTCCCCTTCGGCCGGATCGCCGGTGCCTCGAAGGCCTCCGGGTACACCGACTGGACGGTGCTCTTCGACGGCAGCGGCCTCAACGCCTTCGGCGAGGTCGTGATCGACGAACTGCGCGTCAAGGCCGACAACACCCTGTCGTTCATGTACCAGGAGAAGTCGAGCGGGACGACCCCCTCGGCGCTCCGGGTCGTGGACTTCGCCCTGCCCGCATGACCCGTACCCGTACCCGTACCCGGACAGGGGTGCGGCGGGATGACGGTAATGTGAAGGCCGTCCCGCCGTGCCCCGTTCCCCTGGAGGTTCCCGCCTGATGGCCCAGTCGGTGGGTATCAAGGACGTCGCCCGTGCCGCCGGAGTCTCCGTCGGCACGGTGTCCAACGTCATCAACCGCCCCGACACGGTCGCCACGGAGACCCGTGCCCGGGTCCTGTCGGCGATAGACCGCCTCGGGTACGTCCGCAGCGAGTCCGCCCGCCAGCTGCGCGCGGGGCGCAGCCGGATCATGGGGCTGCTCGTCCTGGACATGGGCAACCCCTTCTTCGTCGACGTCGCCCGCGGCGCCGAGCGGGCCGCCCGGGACGCCGGCCTCGGCGTGATGGTCTGCAACAGCGCCGAGAGCGCCGGGGAGGAGGCCGAGTACCTGTCCCTCTTCGCCGAGCAGCGGGTGCGCGGCGTGCTGCTCACCCCGGCCGACGCCACCGGCCGCAACATCGCCTCCTTCCGCCGGCACGGCATCCCCTTCGTGCTGGTCGACCGGGTCTCCGAGGGCACGGCCGAGTGCTCGGTGTCGGTGGACGACGTGGCGGGCGGCGCGCTCGCCGTCCGGCATCTCGTCGACGCCGGCCACCGCTCCATCGCCTACGTCAGCGGCCCGCCCGGCTTCACCCAGGTCCGCGACCGCCGCACCGGCGCGCTGAACGCCCTCGCCGAGGCCGGCCTCGGCCCCGACAGCCTGCGCGAGCTGCCCACCGAGCGGCTCGACGTCGCCGCCGGACGTGACGCGGGCGCCCGGCTGCTCGGCCTCGCCGACCGCCCCACCGCCGTGTTCTGCGCCAACGACCTGCTCGCCCTCGGCGTCCTTCAGGCGATGTACGCGGCCGGCGTCAAGGTCCCCGACGACCTCGCCATCGTCGGCTACGACGACATCGAGTTCGCGGCCGCCGCCGCCGTCCCGCTCACCTCGGTGCGGCAGCCCGCCGTGACCATGGGCGCCCTGGCCGCCGAGATGCTGCTGGAGGAGACCGAGGAGGACGCCGCGGGCGCCGACGGCGAGAGGCGGACGCACGAGCACCGACGCGTGGTGCTCCAGCCGGAGCTGGTGGTGCGCAGGTCCAGCCTGTCCGCACGGTGAGAGCCGCGACAGGGCCCGCCCCGGCTGAACACCCGTTCAGCAGCGTACTGAGCCGCCGTTCAGCACGGGGGCGCGCGGCGGTTCTGCGCCTTTCATGATCCCCCGGGCTGTGGAGCCGCCCCGACATGTGCTGAACTGGGCCGCGGTCCGCACACCGATCGTCCCGGGAGCCCTCGTTGTCCGTCAGCTACCGTCAGCCCGGCGTCGTCCTCACCGACCGCCGGTTCACCGTGCCCCTCGACCACGCCGACCCTGCGGGGGAGACGATCGGGCTCTACGCACGTGAGGTCGTCGCGAGCGACAAGGCCGACCGGGACCTGCCGTGGCTGATCTACCTCCAGGGCGGCCCCGGCTTCGGCGCCCACCGGTTCGTCGGCCGGCCGGCCTGGCTCGGCCGCGCGCTGGAGGAGTACCGCGTCCTGCTCCTGGACCAGCGCGGCACCGGGCACTCCACCCCGGCCAACCGCCAGACGCTCCCGCTGCGCGGCGGGCCGGCCGAACAGGCCGCCTACCTCGCGCACTTCCGCGCCGACTCCATCGTCCGCGACTGCGAACTGATCCGCGCCGAGGTCACCGGCGGCGCACCCTGGACGGTCCTCGGTCAGAGCTTCGGCGGCTTCTGCGCGGTCACCTACCTCTCCCTCGCCCCCGAGGGGCTGGCCGCCGCCCTGATCACCGGCGGCCTGCCCTCGCTGGACGCCCACGCCGACGACGTCTACCGCGCCGCCTACCCGCGCATGGAACGCAAGGTCGCCGCGCACTACGCCCGCTACCCGCAGGACGTCGAACGCGCCCGCCGCGTCGCCGACCACCTCCTGCACCACGAGGTGACCCTCCCGAACGGATACCGGCTGACCGTGGAGGCGTTCCAGAGCCTGGGCATCCTGCTCGGCGGCGGCGAGGGCAGTCACCGCCTGCACCACCTCCTCGAAGAGGTCTTCGTGACCACCCCCCGGGGTCCTGAGCTGTCCGACGCCTTCCAGGAGGAAGTGCAGGGCCAGCTCTCCTTCGCGGGACACCCGCTCTACGCCCTCGTCCACGAGGCGATCTACGGGCAGGGCGCCCGTGCCACCGACTGGTCGGCCGAGCGGGTGCGCGCCGAGTTCCCGCAGTTCGACGCCGCCAAGACGCTCTCCGGGGACGGCCCGCTGCTGCTCACCGGAGAAACGATCCACCCCTGGATGTTCGACGCCGACCCCGCCCTGCGCCCGCTGCGCGAGACCGCCGAGCTCCTGGCCGCCCGGACCGACTGGCCGGCGCTGTACGACCCCGCGCGCCTGGCCGCCAACGAGGTGCCGGTCGCGGCCGCGGTCTACCACGACGACCTCTACGTCGACACCTCCCACTCGCTGCGCACCGCCCGCGCGATCCGCGGGCTGCGCACCTGGGTCACCGACGAGTTCGAGCACGACGGCGTCCGGGCCGGCGGCCCGCGCGTCCTGGACCGCCTGCTCGCCCTGTCCCGTGACGAGGTGTGACGCGGCGGTCACCCGATAGTCTGCGGGCATGACCGAGCCGACGACCCCCCAGCTCCAGCCCATGCCCGAGGACTGGCAGCGCGCCCTGGCCGTGGTGGCGCACCCGGACGACCTGGAGTACGGGTGCGCCGCGGCGATCGCCGGCTGGACCGACGCGGGCCGCGAGATCGGCTATGTGCTGGCCACGCGCGGTGAGGCGGGCATCGACACGCTCGCGCCCGCCGAGTGCGGCCCGCTGCGCGAGCGGGAGCAGCGCGCGAGCGCGGCCGTGGTGGGGGTCTCGTCGGTCGAGTTCCTCGACCACCGCGACGGCGTCGTCGAGTACGGTCCGGCCCTGCGCCGCGACATCGCGGCCGCCATCCGCCGGCACCGCCCCGAGCTCGTGATCACGCTCAACCACCGCGACACCTGGGGCGGAGTCGCCTGGAACACCCCCGACCACGTCGCCGTCGGCCGTGCCGTCCTGGACGCGGCCGGGGACGCCGGCAACCGCTGGATCTTCCCCGAACTCGCGGAGCGGGGTCTGCGGCCCTGGGACGGGGTGCGCTGGGTCGCCGTGGCCGGATCCTCGACGCCCACCCACGCCGTCGACGCGTCGGCCGGTCTGGAGCGTGCGGTGGCCTCGCTGCTCGAACACCGCGCCTACCTCGAGGCCCTGACCGACGAGGCGCCCGAGGCCTACGCGCGGGGGTTCCTGACGGGCACGACGACGGCGGCGGGGGAGCGGTTCGGCGGCCGGCCCGCCGTCGCCTTCGAGCTGTTCAACCGGTAGTCGGGCAGGTCAGTAGGCTGGCGGCATGCAAGAAGACACGGTGGACCGGGCCGACCTGCGCGGCGACTGCGAGAACTGCTTCGGACTGTGCTGCGTGGCCCTGCCCTTCGCCCGCTCCGCGGACTTCGCGATCGACAAGCCCGCCGGCAAGGCGTGCCCGAACCTGGGCGCGGACCACCGCTGCGGCATCCACGCGCGACTGCGGGAGTCCGGCTTCACCGGCTGCACCGTCTACGACTGCTTCGGCGCCGGGCAGAAGGTCTCCCAGGTCACCTTCGGCGGCCGGGACCGGGCCACGGCCCCGCGCGAGGAGGCCCGGCGCATGGCCGAGGCGTTCCCGGTGGTCCGCCAGCTCCACGAACTGCTGTGGTACCTCACCGAGGCGCTCGCCCTCCCCGCCGCCCGCCCGGTCCACGGCGAGCTGCGCCGGCTCCTCGACCGCACCGACGCCCTCACCCGGCTCTCCCCGGACGACCTGGCCGGGCTCGACGTGCCCGCCCACCGCGGGGCCGTCAACGCGCTGCTGCTGAGGACCAGCGAACTGGTCCGCTCCGGCGTTCCCGGGCGCAGGAAGGAGCGGCGGGGCGCCGACCTGGTGGGAGCCCGGCTCAAGGGCGCCGACCTGCGGGGGGCGAACCTCCGCGGCGCCCTTCTGATCGCCGCCGACCTCACGGGCGCGGACCTGCGCCGAGCCGATCTGATCGGCGCCGACCTGCGCGACACCGATCTGACGGACGCCGATCTGACCGGCGCGTTCTTCCTGACCCAGCCGCAGCTGAACGCGGCCCGGGGGAGCGCGGGCACCCGCCTGCCGGAGTCAGTCGCCCGCCCCGCGCACTGGACAGCCGGGCGCTGAGCCCGGCGTCCGGGGCTCCTCGCGCCCCTGCCGGCCCGGGCGGTCCGAGGGACCGCCGACCGGGTCACCGAGCGGGTCGCCGACCGGATCGCCGGTCGGGGAGCCGGCGGGGCCGCCGGCGCGGTCGTCGGCAGGGCTGCCGGACGGCGTCCGCGCGCGCCGCTCCAGACGCATCCGCAGGCCTTCCGGCATCAGCGTCAGCCGTTCCGTGACCCGCAGCCGGTAGGCGGGGTCCGGCCGCAGTTCGTAGCGGCGCAGCAGCAGCCCCAGCACCAGCACGGCCTCGTGCAGCGCGAACTGCCGTCCGATGCAGGCCCGGGCGCCGGTGCCGAACGGCTTGTACGTGTGCGGGGCCCGCGCGCGCACGGCCCGGGCGTCGAAGCGGTCGGGGTCGAAACGCTCCGCGTCGGGCCCCCACACCTGCGGGTCGCGGTGCAGCATGGAGGTGAGGACCAGCGCCCAGCCGCCGCGCCGCACCGGGTGCTCGCCCGCCAGCACGGTGTCCGCCCGGGCCTCGCGCGCGAAGGCCGGCGCCGTGGGCCACAGCCGCAGCGCCTCGTCGAGCACCCGGCGCACGAGGCGCAGCTTCGCGACCTGCTCGTAGCCGGGCACGGCGGCGTCCCCCCACACCCGGTCCACCTCGGCACGGGCCCGGGCCGCGAGGTCCGGGTCGAGGGAGAGGTAGTGCAGGGCGAACGAGAGGGCGCCCGAGGTCGTCTCGTGACCGGCCACCAGGAAGGTGACGACCTGGCGGCGCACGTTGAGCGCCGACAGCCGTTCGCCCGTCGAGGGGTGGGCGGTGTCGAGCATCCGGTCGAGCAGATCGCCCTGGCCGCCGCCCGCCGAACGGCGCGCCCGCACCAGATCGTCGACCGTGCGGTTGAGGAAGGCGATGTCGGCCTCGTTGCGGCGCGTGGCCCGCCGCAACAACGCGGGGGAGGGCACGGTGTTCAGGCGCTGCGCGTAGGTGAGGGTGCCCACCATCGCGGTGACGAACGGGTGCGGGCGGGCGCGTTCGAAGGAGCCGAAGTCGTGCCCGAAGCCGGTGCGCGCGATCGTCTCCAGCGTCAGTTTGGTCATGTCGCCGGGGACGTCCACCGCCCGGCCCGCGGCGAGTTCCGCGTCCCAGTGGCCGGTGAGCCGCTCCGCCACGTCGAGCATCATCGGGTGGTAGGCGGCCATGGCCTCCCGGCTGAAGCCCGGGGCCAGCACGTCGTGCGCCAACTGCCAGTTGGGCTCGTGGTTGTACGCCGTGAACAGCGCGTCGCCGACGACCGGACGCAGGTTGGCGATGCCCAGTCCCACGTGCTTGGCGAACCGCGTCTCGTCCGCCATGTCGGCGGCCAGTTGCGCGCCTCCGACGAACACGAACTCCCGGTTGAACACCTTGCGGCGGAAGATCGGCCCGAGCTCCGCGGCGTACCGCAGGGAGTCCTGCACGGGCGTGTGCCGGCTCGCGCCCAGGAGGTCGCCGAGCAGGGGGATCCGGTACGGCGGATGGGGTATGCGCCCCAGCTCGGGCCAGCCGAGCTCCGCGCTGCGGAAGCCCTTCGGCAGGGCGTCCGCGGGCGCCGCCCCGCCCACGGGGGTCGGCCGCGGAGCCGCCGTGCCGGGCGAGGACGCCGTTCCCGGCGGGACCACCGCCGCGCCCGCCGGCCCCGTGCTCCCAACCGGTCCCGCATGCCCGGCCGTGCCCGTCGTCCCCGTCTCCGCCATGACGCGATCTCCCTTGATGCAGCGGCAGGTTGAGCATGTTGTACGTGGGTTCAATAACGCGCCTCAGTCTGGTGCCGCCGTCGAACCGCCGTCAAGTAAGGTGCGGCCATGGCCGCGAAGCAGGGGGAGGGGCGCACCCGGCGCCGGCTCGGCACCGCGGAGCGCAGGGAGCAGCTCCTGTCGGTCGGGGCGCGACTGTTCTCGGAGAGCCCGTACGACGACGTGTGGATCGAGCAGGTCGCCGAGATCGCCGGGGTCTCCCGCGGGTTGCTCTACCACTACTTCCCCACCAAGCGGGACTTCTTCGCGGCGGTCGTCGAGCGCGAGAGCGAGCGGATGCTGCGCATGACGGCGGCGGTGCCCGGCGTCCCGGTGCGCGAACAGCTCGCGTCCGGCCTCGACGTCTACCTGGAGTACGTGGAGTCCCACGCGCACGGCTACCGGGCGTTCCACCGCGCGGACGCCGCCGGGGACCAGGCCGTGCGCAAGGTCTACCAGCGGGCGCTCGCGGCGCAGGAGCGGCAGATGCTGGCCGCCCTGGGCGCCGATCCCGAGTTCGGCCCGGTCTTCGAGGAGCGCCCCGACGTGCGGCTCGCGGTGCGCGGCTGGCTGGCGTTCACCACGGCGGTCTGCCTGGAGTGGCTGCGCGGATCGGAGCTGTCCCGCGAGCAGGTGCGGGAGTTGTGCGCCAGGGCGCTGCTGGGGGTCATCACGCCCGCGGGGTGATCCCCCCCCCGCGTCCCTTGTGGGGGGCGGTGTGGTTGGCGCGACCCCGGAACTCCGATAGGTTAGGCAAGCCTTACCTTAGGAGGAGTTCGGATGGGTGACAGCCACAGCTGGGCCGCCGTGCCCGCCGCCGCCGAGCGGGCCCGCTCGGTCCTGGCCACCGCATGGTCCTGCGCGGTGACCGCGGACGGCGGACGCGAGGAGTTCGTCGGCGCCCACACCGTCGACGACGACGGCCGGGTGATCCTGCGCGTGCCCGAGGACAGCGCCCTGCTCACGGCGGCGCTCTGCGCGCCCCGCGGCGAGCCGTCCGCCGTGCTGGAGTTCGCCGACGTCGCGCCGGTCCCGGTTCGCCACCGGGTCCGCGCCCGGCTCTGGCTCGCCGGCTGGTTCACCCCCGAGGAGGACCGTCTCGCCTTCCGGTCCACCCGCGTGGTCCTCGCACCGCCCACCGGCGCGGTCGTCGTCGCCCTCGACGAGTTCGCGCAGGCCCGGCCCGATCCGCTCGCCGACGCCGAGGCCCACCTGCTCACCCATCTCGCCGACGCCCACCCGGACGCGGTGGAGCGGCTCACCCGGCTCGTCCCGCCGGACGGCCTGCACGGCGCCGTCCGCGTCCAGCCGCTCGCCGTGGACCGGCACGGGCTCACGTTGCGCGTCGAGCGCGCCCGCACCCACGGCGACGTACGGCTGCCCTTCCACGCCCCCGCCGACGACGTCGGCCGGCTCACCGAACGGATGCACGTCCTGCTCCGCCAGGCGGCCGCCGCGTCCTGTCCCCAGGCCCTACAGCGGCAGCGCGCAGACGGCGACGGGTGAGGCGAACGGCTCGCCCGCGACCCGCAGTCCGCCGTTCGAGCCGTCCACCCGGAACACGCTGACCGTGCCGGAGCGCTGGTCGGCGGCGAACAGCAGCGCGCCGTCCGGCGACAGGGCGATCTGCCGCGGGAAGGCGCCCGCCACCGGCGTGGTGCCCAGCAGCCGCAGCCGGGCGCCCGCCGCCTCCACCGCGTACCGCGCGAGGGTGTCGTCGCCGCGGTTGGCGAGGAAGGCGTACGCGCCGTCCGGCGTGAGCGCCACCTGCGCCGGGTAGTTGGTCCCCGCCTTCGAGCCGGTGGACTGCGGCCGCCCGATCGTCAGCCGGCCGCTCGACGGCTCGTACGCGCACACCGCGACGGTGTCGTCCGCCTCGTTCGCCAGGTAGGCGTGCCGGCCGCCGGGGTGGAAGGTGAGGTGACGCGGACCGGCGCCCGTCCGGGTGTGCGCCTGGGCGACCTCGGTGAGGGCGCCCGTCCGCTCGTCCAGACGGTAGCTGTACACGGTGTCCGTGCCGAAGTCGACGGCCAGGACGTGTCCGCCGTCCGGAGCCGTGATGAACTGGTGCGCGTGCGGGCCCTGTTGGCCGGGCCGCGGCGCCGGGCGGGTGTGCCGGACCAGGTCGGCGCGTTCGCCGAGCGCGCCCGAGGCGTCGATCGGGTGGACGGCCACGGTGCCCGAGCCGAAGTCGGCGCTCAGCAGCCACCGCCCCCCAGGGTGGACCGACAGATGGCAGGTGGCGGCCCCGCCGGTGGCCCGGCTGCCCAGCACCGTGCCGTCGGACAGACGCACCGCGGTCACCGCGCCCCGCTCGCGTTCGTTCACCGCGTACAGGGTCGCGCCGTCCGGATGCACCGCGAGGTAGGAGGGGTCCGGCACCCCGGTGATCGTGCCCTTCGCGGTGATCCGCCCGGACGCGGTGTCGTACGAGGCGACGCCGATGCCCTTCCCGCCCCCCTCCGCGGACGTGTACGTGCCCAGGTACAGCGGGCGCGACCCGGACGGGGCCGGCGAGGCGTCGGACGGGGCCGTCGGGGCGGCGGACGACGAGGGCCGTTCAGGCGGCGCGCCCCGCCGGGCCTGCCCGGCGTCGGCCGGATCGCCGCCGTCGCCACCGCCGCAGCCGGCCAGCGCCGGCCCCGCGACCACGCCGCCGATCGCGCCGAGCGCCCCGACGAAACGGCGCCTCGTCCACGGCGCCGCCGCCCCGCCCGCCGGCGGGCCGGGGGACCCCCGGCGCGCCGCTCCCGTCCCACTGTCCATGCCCGCACCTCAGGTCCGTCGTCCGCCTCCACCGTGACAGCCACCTTGACCCGGACCGACCGGCCGGCGCAAAAGCGCCCAACGACGACGGCCGGCCGGGGGGGGGCTCGCGGACGGGTGGAGGACGACCCGTGACGCCGCCCGCGTCATCCGGCGTGGCGCTGGGCGTCGGGCCGCTTACCGCGCGCGCGGCGCGACGCGCGCAGACGCTGCCTGAACCGGTACAGCCACGGCCTGCGCTCGCGCTGCTCGTGGCTGTTGCGGTCCAGTTCCTCCAGGAGCCGGCGGGACCGGTGCTCGGTGTCCAGCTCGTCGAGGATGCGCGTGACCTCGGTCAGCACCGCGCCGTGCAGCTGCCACTGGCGGGCGTCGTGCTGGAGCTGCTCCAGCAACAGCTGCGCCAGCTTGTCGCGGGTGGTGGCGGCCTGGCGCAGCTCGGCGGTGAGCCGGGCCTCGGCGGCGTCCGCGTTCAGGCTGACGTGCGTGGTCACCAGCACCGCGAAGCTGACCACCGCGTCGGCCATCTCGGACAGCACCTGCTCCACGACCTCGCCGGTCGCGGGCGGGAACAGCGGACGCGGCTCGCGCTCCTTGGCGAGGTCGGTGAGGGACCGGGCGAGCACCCGCAGCACGACCGTGCAGATCTCCAGGGTGTCCAGACCGGTGCGCAGCACCACGCGGTGCAGCAGCCCCTCCCGGACGCGGGGGTTCAGCCGCAGGCTCTCCTCGGCCTGGCGCAGGGCCGCGTCCACCTCGACGATGTCGTGGTCCAGCCGCCGGGCCTCGTGCAGCCGTGCGGCCGCCTGCTCGACCGGGGTGCGGCCGGCGGCCTCCTCGCCGATGCGCAGCATCAGCTGGCGCAGCCGCCGGGCCAGCCCCTCGATCGACTCGCCGGCCTCCTCCACCCACACCGGCGGCGGCAGCAGGAGGTTGCAGCCGAGGCCGACGACCGCGCCGATCAGCGTCTCCACCACCCGTGCCCACGCCGTGTCGCCGACGGTGGTGACGCCCAGCACCAGCATGGCGCTGATCGCCACCTCCGGGACGTACTCGTCGACCCGGACCAGATGGCCCACGCCCAGCGAGGCCACGATCAGCAGGCCAAGGCTCCACCAGGTCAGGCCGACCAGCAGGCTGAAGACGATGGCGACGACGACGCCGGCGACCACCGCGGTCACCCGGCGCACGCCGTTGGTGAGGGTCGCGTACAAGGTGACCTGGACGACCAGCAGCGCCGTCAGCGGCGCGGTGAGCGGCAGTGCCTCGGGGCTCAGCCGCAGCGCGATGACGTAGGCGACGGAGGCCGCGGCTGCCGACCGCAGGGCCTGGACGACGACGGGTTCCCGATGGCGCCGCACCAGCCGCACGAGCGGCGCCGCACGCTGACGTACTTCTTGCATTCCCAGACGCGTTCCCCTTCCCCGGCGGGCTCGAACGTCCCGTCCGCCCCGCGATGGACCGGACGGCCGCAAGGACCCCTGGCCGCCGTCGCCGGAGGCCCGTCAGGCGTACAGCCTGTCGATGAAGGCCGACAGGTTGTCCGTGGCGCGGGCGATCTGCTCCTCCAGGGTGAGGCTCTCCTCGAAGCGGGCCCCCGGCTCCAGCGGCTTCCTGCCGCGCAGGTAGAGCGAGCAGGCCAGATCCGTGCACATGTACAGGCCGACCGAGTCGCCCTCCCGGCCGGCGGCGCCCGCCTTGCGCGCGGTCATCAGCGAGACGCCGCCACCGGGGTGGGTGGTCAGGCACAGCGAGCACATGCTGCGGTGCGTGAGCGCGCGCCGCGTGGACGCGAAGCGCAGGGCGACGCCCACCGGGGAGCCGTCGCGTTCGGCGACGAGACAGCTGCGGTCGGGTGCGCCGGGATCCCGCCAGCCGAGGAAGTCCAGGTCGGCCCAGGGCAGCCGGTCCAGGTCGCGCGGGACGGTCATCCGCGCGGCCTCCCCCTTGGAGCAGTTGACGAAGGAGCGGCGCAGGGAACGTTCGTCGAGCGGCTTCACGGGTCTCTCCTGAGGACGGGCGCGTGCGACGTGGGGACCGAAGCGATCGGACCCACAACCTAGAGGTCCTAGGTTCTGACCTAGGCTAGGTAGCCGAGTGGCGGGGATCCAGTGGATTTCCGCGAGCGCGGGTCACTCGTCGCCGGACGGGGCCGGCGGCCAGACGCCTGCCGCCAGCACCCCCAGCGCATAGGCGCGGGCCACCAGTTCGGTCCGGTTCGCCGCGTCCCAGCGGGAGGACAGCCGCCGCAGGTGGTAGGTCACCCCGTCCGGGGTGAGGCCGGTCTCGCGGGCGGCGCGGGCCGTCGTGGCGCCCCCGGCGAGCAGCGCGAGGATGCGCGCCTCCACGGGCGTCACCCGGGCCGGCGCGACGGCCGCCCGCGGGGCGGGCTCGTCGAGGACGCGCAGCATCACCAGCAGCGCGGGCGTGTCCCCGACGCTGTCGCTGACCGGGTCCGCCGTCAGCTCGCCGAGCCGCTCCCCGCCCGTGGGGCCCCGCCAGCGCACCGACACCTGGTAGCGCGAGCGGTGCCGCAGCCGCAGCGCCTCGGCGATCCGCTCCACCTGCACCGACTCCCGCGGCCGGAACAGCTCCAGCACGTCCCGCCCGCGCAGCCGCCCGGGACTCGTGCCGCACTGCGCGGCCATCGCCGGATTGGCCAGCAGGACCGCGCCGTGCACGTCGCACACCGCGACCGGCACCGACACCCGGTCGAAGAGCGTCAGCGCGCGGTTGCGCCACACCACGGCCCCGCCGCGCGCCTCCTCGCCCGGCCCGCCCCTGTCGTCCACGGCCGGGTCATCCATGGACGGGGTGTGCCGCCTGCCAGGCCAGCCGCGGATCCGCCTCCTCGCCGACGGCCGTGAGGAACTCGTCCAGGTCGAGGAACTCCTCCCAGGCCGGCCGCCCGCTCGCCCGGCACAGCTCCGCCACGACCAGGTCCTCCAGCTCGGCCACCCGCTTGTTCTTCCACACCTTGTCCGCCAGGCTCACCAGCAGATCCTCCAGCCCGGCGCCCGGGGTCCCCCAGGAGGCGTGGTTCGCGGCGAACCGGGCGAGGTGCGGGCTCACGCCATGGGCCAGCAGCAGGTCCCGCCCGGCCTCCTCGTGCCGCGAGCCGGGGCCGGACAGCTCCCCGGGATGCAGGGTCTTGCCGATGTCGTGCGTGGCCGCACCGAACAGCACCGCCCACCGGTCCACGGCCGGCGCCGGATCGCGTCGTCCCACCCGGTCGAGGAGCCGGGCCGCGACGTCGTGCACGCACCTGAGGTGAGCGACCAGCCGCAGCGGCGCGCCGACCTCGGCCAAAAGCGCCGCCACCTCCTCGGGCAGCGGACGCAGCACGGGATCCGAGGTCGCGCCGAGGGCGACCGACGGCACGGTGGGGACGGTGGTCATCCGGCAAGCCTAATGACCCGCCCGATAACCCCCGCCGGCCCGCCCCCGCAACCCCTCGCGGGCCTCGGCCACTGCACGAACGTGTAGGGCGACGGCAGGGGACGGCCCCGCGAGTGGATCACGCTGTACCGCGGTACGCCGTACACCCCCACAGCGAAAGGCAGTTGTCGCGCCATGCCCCCCACCGCGCCGCGCGCCCACCGGGCCGCCGGTTCCGTCCCCGTCGTCGACGTCAGCGCCACCGGCCCCGGCCGCACCCCCGTCCAGCAGGTCATGCACCTGATGCGCGAACACGGGCCGCTGCTCGTGCGGCGGTTGCACGGCCGCGACACCCTCTTCGTGGCCGACCCCGACCTCGTCGCCGACCTCGCCGACGAACGGCGGTTCGCCAAGCACGTCGGGCCCGCCCTGGAGAACGTCCGCGAGTTCGCCGCCGACGGGCTGTTCACCGCGTACAACGACGAGCCCAACTGGGCGAAGGCGCACGACATCCTGATGCCGGCCTTCGCCCTCGGCTCCCTGCGCGCCTACCACCCCGTGATGCTGAAGGTGGCCCGTCGGCTCGTCGACGCCTGGGACCGCGCGGCCCGCGACGGCCTGCCGGTGAACGTCCCCGACGACATGACCCGCATGACCCTCGACACCATCGGACTCGCCGGCTTCGGCTACGACTTCGGCTCCTTCGAACGGGACGAGCCGCACCCCTTCGTCGAGGCCATGGTCCGCTGCCTGGAGTGGAGCATGACCCGCCCCGCCCGCCTGCCCGGCGAGGACCACTCGGCCGCCGACGCCGCCTTCCGGGCCGACGCGGACCACCTGGCCCGCGTGGTCGACGACGTCATCGCCGCGCGCACCGCGGACGGCGGCGCGGACCCGGACGCCGAGGACCTGCTCGGCCTGATGCTCACCGCCGAGCACCCGGCCGACGGCTGCGGCCTCGACCTCGCCAACATCCGCAACCAGGTCATCACCTTCCTGATCGCGGGCCACGAGACCACCTCCGGCGCGATGTCGTTCGCGCTGTACCACCTGGTCAAGGACCCCACCGCGCTCAGGCTCGTGCAGCGCGAGGCGGACGCTCTGTGGGGCGACGCCGCCGACCCGGAGCCGACGTACGACGAGGTCGGCCGTCTGACCTACACCCGGCAGGTGCTCAACGAGGCGCTGCGGCTGTGGCCCACGGCGGCCGCCTTCAGCCGGGCGGCGCGCGAGGACACCCTGCTCGGCGGCCGGGTCCCGTTGAAGGCGGGGGAGCCCGTGGTCGTCCTCGCGCCGATGCTGCACCGGCAGCCCGTCTGGGGCGACAACCCCGAGCTGTTCGACCCCTCCCGTTTCACGCCCGAGGCGCAGGCGGCGCGCCCGGTGCACGCCTTCAAACCCTTCGGCACCGGGGAACGGGCCTGCATCGGACGGCAGTTCGCGCTGCACGAGGCGACCATGCTGCTGGCCATGCTGGCCCACCGCTACCGGCCGCAGGACCACGCCGACTACCGCCTCTCGGTGAAGGAGACCCTCACCCTCAAGCCCGACGGCTTCACCCTCACGCTCGCGCCGCGCACCGCCGCCGACCGTGTCCACCCCGAACTCCCCGGCGCGGCACGGGCCGAGACCGCGCAGGCCGACACGAGCGCCCTGCCCGCCCGGGTCCGCCCCGGCTCCGGCGCGCTCTTCCTGCACGGCAGCAACTACGGCACGTGCCGGGAGTTCGCGGCCCGGCTCGCCGAGGAGGCCGCCGCGATCGGCTGCGACACCGAGGTGGCCCCGCTGGACGCCTACGCGGGCCGGCTCCCCGCGGACCGCCCGGTGATCGTGGTCGCCGCCTCCTACAACGGCCGCCCCACCGACGACGCCACCGCCTTCGCCGCCTGGCTCGACGGCGAGCACGACCTCTCCGGCGCGACGTACGCCGTCCTCGGCGTCGGCGACCGCAACTGGGCCGCGCCACCTACCAGCAGATGCCCCTGCGCATCGACCGGCGGCTCGCCGAGCTCGGCGCCGCCCGCCTCCTCGAGCGCGCCGCCGCCGACGCCTCCGGCGACCTGACCGGCGCCGTGGACGAGTTCACCGCCCGGCTGCGCACCGCCCTGCTGGAGCGGTACGGCGACCCGGCCGCCAGGGAACCGGCCGCCGGGCCCGCGCCCGCCTACGAGGTGCGCACCCTGACCGGCGGTCCGCTGGACGCCCTCGCCGCCCGGCACGGACTGGTCGCGATGCGGGTGGCCGAGGCGCGCGATCTCACCGCCCCCGGCCACCCCCGCCGCAAGCGGTTCCTGCGCGTCGCCCTGCCCGAGGGGACCGGCTACCGCACGGCCGACCACCTCACCGTGCTGCCCGCGAACGCCCCCGGCCTCGTCACCCGGGTCGCCGCCGCGCTCGGCGTCGACCTCGACGAGGTGCTGGACATCCGCCCGGGCCGCCCGCGACGCGACGCGCTCGCCGTCGACCGCCCCCTGACCGCGCGTCAGCTCCTGACCCACCACGTCGAGTTGCAGGAGCGGCCGGGCGCGGCCCAGCTCGCCGTGCTGTCCGCCGCCAACCCCTGCCCGCCCGAGCGCGCGGCCCTCGCCGCCTTCCCCGAGGACGACCCGCGCACCCTCGTCGAGGTGCTGGAGGCCTTCCCGGCGCTGCGCGGCGCACTGGACTGGCCCCGGCTGCTGGAGCTCCTCACCCCGCTGCGCCCCCGGCACTACTCCATCTCCTCCTCGCCGGCCGTCGACCCCCGGCACGCGGACCTGATGGTCTCGCTGCTGGAGGCGCCCGCCCGGTCGGGCGACGGCGTCTACCGGGGCACGGGCTCCGGGCATCTGGCGGATCTCGCGCCGGGCGACACCGTGTACGCCCGCGTCCAGCCCTGTCGCGCGGCCTTCCGCGTCGACGACCGCACACCCGTGGTCATGGTGGCGGCCGGCACCGGCCTCGCCCCCTTCCGCGGGGCCGTCGCCGACCGCGGCGCGGCCCTCGCCGCGGGCGGCCGGCTGCGGCCCGCCCTGTGCTACTTCGGCTGCGACGCGCCCGACGCCGACTTCCTGCACGCCGACGAGCTGCGGGCCGCCGAGGACGCGGGCGCGGTCGCCCTGCGCCCCGTCTTCAGCGCGGCCCCCGAGAACGGGATGTCGTTCGTCCAGCACCGCATCGCCGCCGAGGCCGACGAGGTGTGGGGGCTGCTGGCCGACGGCGCCCGGGTGTACGTGTGCGGCGACGGCTCGCGGATGGCGCCCGGCGTCCGGGACGCGTTCCGTACCCTGTACCGGGAGCGCACCCCCGGCGCCGACGACGAGGGCGCCCGGGCGTGGCTCGACGAGCTGGTCGCGGACGGCCGTTACGTCGAGGACGTGTACGCGGCGGGCTGACCGCGGAAGCGGCGGGCCGACCGGAGGAAGGGACGGGCTGCACGTGACGGACTCCTGGGCGCGGGCCCGAGGCGTGCTGGAGGCGGCGGGCATCGCGCCCGACCGCCTCGCCCGGCTGCGCCCCCTGGGCGGCGGCACGTACAACACCGTCGAGGAGCTGGGACTGTCCGACGGCAGCCGCTGTGTGCTGAAGGTCGAGCCCGACGCGGTGGGGCTGAGCCACGAGAGCCGACTGCTGGTCGGCGAGGCGCAGTTCTGCCGGGGGGCCGCCGAAGCGGGGGTGGCCGCGCCGCGGGTCCTCGTCCTCGACGGGCCCTGTCTGCTCATGACGATGTGCCCCGGCGACCCGTGGGACGACTCGCTGTCCGCCGCCGAACAGGTCCCGCTGCGTGCGGAGTTGGGACGTCAGGTGGCACGCCTGCACGAGGTGACCGGCCCGGGGTTCGGCTGTCCGACCGGTGCGCTCGGCCCGCTCGCCCCCGACTGGCGCACCGCGTTCACGACGATGTTCGACGCCCTCCTCGACGACGCCCGTCGCTACGACCCGCCCCTGCCGCTCCCGGTCGACGAGGTGGCCGCCGTGGTCCGGACCGCCGGTGACGTCCTCGACGAGGTCGCCGTCGCGCGCCTGGTCCACTTCGACCTGTGGCCGGGCAACGTCCTCGTCGACCGCGCGGGCGGCGCGCCCCGCCTGGGCGGCCTCATCGACGGCGAGCGCATGTTCTGGGGCGATCCCCTCGCGGACTTCGTCTCCCTGGCCCTGCTCGGGGACATCGGGAAGGACGAGGCGTTCCTCCAGGGGTACCGCGAGGCCGGCGGACGGGCCGTGTTCGGGGCGTCCGCCCGCGTGCGGCTGGCCCTCTACCGCGCCTACCTGTACCTGATCATGCTCACCGAGACCGTCCCGCGGGCGGCCGGCCCCGAACACCTGCGCTGGGTGCGCGAGAAGGTCGCCCCGGAGCTGCTCGCGGCGCTGGCCGAGGTCGCCGACGCGCGCCTCTCTTAGCTCACAGCGTGAACTAAGGGTTGGAGAATGTCGCGCACGCCCTCGCGCGGAGGTATGTTGCAGGTCGGGCAGGGCTCGGAGGGGAGCGACATGACGGGGCGGAACGGGCGCACGGTACGCGACCTGAGGCGGGCCAACCGCACGGCCGTGCTGCAACGGCTCTACTTCGACGGGCCCCTCAGCCGCTTCGAGCTCGGACCGGCCACCGGCCTGAGCTCCGGCTCGATCAGCAACGTCGTCGCCGACCTGGTCGCCGACGCACTGGTGGAGGAGGCCGGCAGCGTCGACTCCGACGGCGGCCGCCCCCGCATCCTGTTGCGGGTGGCCCCCGGCAGCGGCCACATGATCGGCGTGGACGTCGGCGAGACCCGGGTGCGGATCGAGCTGTTCGACCTCACGCTCACCGAACTCGCCCGCGCCGAAAGGCCGCTGGAACAGCGCCGGTACGAGGTCGACGGGATCGTCGGCCACATCCGCGACGGCGTCGCCGAGGTGCTCGCGGCGGCCGACGTCGCCCCCGGGCAGCTCCTCGGGGTCGGCATCGGCGTCCCGGGCATCGTGGAGCACACCCCCGAGCGCGGCGCCGTCGTGCACGGCCAGACCATCGGCTGGGACGCCGTCCCGTTGGAGGCGCTGCTGCGTGAGAGCGCCCTGCTGCCCGAGAGCGTCCCGTACTTCATCGACAACGGGGCGAAGACCCTGGGCCAGGCCGAGATGTGGTTCGGCGGCGGCCGCGGCGCGCACAGCGCGGTCGTCGTCCTCTTCGGCTCCGGCGTGGGGGCGTGCCTGGTCACCCCCGAGGTGGAGCACGGCCGGGCCGTCGAATGGGGCCATCTGACGGTACGGGTCCGCGGCCGCCGCTGCCGCTGCGGAGCCCTGGGCTGCCTGGAGGCCTACGCGGGCGCGGAAGCACTGCTGGAGCGCTGGCGCGAACAGGGCGGCCGGCCGCCCGAGAACGTCGACGAGGAGAGCGCGCTGACCGCGATGCTCGCCGCCGCCTACCCCCCGGCCGCACCGGACGACGCCCGCAGCGCCGGCGACGCCCGCTCCGCCGGGGCAGGGGAGGGCCCCGGCGACGCGGAGGCCCTCGGCGGGGGCCGTACGCCGGACCCCGTCGCCCTCGCCGTCCTGGAGGAGACCGCCGAGTACCTGGGCGCCGGCCTCTCCGACCTGATCAACCTCTTCCAGCCGGAACGGATCCTCATCGGCGGCTGGGCCGGCCTCCAGCTGGGCGCGCGCTTCCTGCCCGCCGTACGCCGCCACGCCACCGCGTACGCGCTGCGCCACCCGGCCCAGAAGGTCACCGTCGACCTCGGCCGGCTCGGCCCCGACGCGGTCACCGTCGGGGCTGCGATCCTGCCGCTCGCGGACTTCTTCGGCCGCGGCGGCCGGCGCCCCGAACCCGCCCCCGCGGGCCCGGCGCCCGCCTGGCGCACCGTCCTGGAGGACCGCGCCCCCCGCTGACCGGCCCACGCGGGCCGGCCCCGCATCCGACACGCGGGCCGTCCGGCGGTTCGCCCGCCCTGCGACCGGGGTTTCGGCGCACCTGCGGGAGGTACTCGCGACTCGCCCGGGCGAACGTCGCCCCGGGGACGTCGCCCGCGTCCGGCGCGGTGCGACCGCGAGAGGAGGACGTCGTGGCCGAAGACCGTCTCCAAAGCCCCGGCGGGAACGGCGCCCCCGTCCCGCGCGACCTGCCGGACCAGCAGGCCGACGGCGGCGGCGACCGCTGGGACGCCGCCGAGCCCGAGGAGCCGGGGGAGGCCGCCCCGGACGTCCCCGACACCGACGAGGCCGGGACGGGCCCCCAGGGTGCCCCTCACGCGCAGAGCGGCCAGTCGGACAGCCCCGAGCCCGAAGAGCCGACCGCCTGACCCGAGCAGGCTCCATGGGCATGGCCGCCCCGGCGGCGCGACGCCGGACGACGAGGAGAACCACCTCGTCGAGAAGCCGGTGACCGGCCTCGGGGTGGTGCAGATGCGCAACCGGGCCCACGTCCGTCGGCCCGGCCCGGTGGCCGAGACCTGGCGCGAGGGCCGGCGCCCTGCCGCGGACCGCGCCCGTTGCTGACCACGTCGGGCGCGGGCGGCCGTGGCGTCCGTCCGGCGCGGCGGCCGTCCGGCCCGCGTTCGGCTCGCCTGCGGCCTTCAGCTCGCCTTGCGGCCGTGGAGCGGGGCGGTCGGCGCGCCCGCTCCGGCGCGCAGGCCGCGGAGGAACTCCTCCAGCACCTCGGGGGCCGTGCGCCGGGGACGCCAGCCGAGTTCCACGCGGGCCCGGGTGCAGTCCATCAGGGGGAGGCGCAGGACGGCGTCGAAGAGGTGGGGCGAAGCGGGGAGCAGACGCAGGTTCCAGGCCGCGGCGACCGCGGTGCGGGCCGCCGCGCGGGGCAGCCGCACGGGCCGGGCGTCGACCATGCGGCCGAGCAGCCCCGCGTCCACGGCCGGCTCCGCCGCCAGGTTGAACGCGCCCCGAGCCCCGGAGCGCAGGGCGAGGCGGCAGGCCTCGGCGGCGTCGTCGGTGTGCAGCGCCTGCATGCGCAGGCCCGGCACGTCCGGCAGGAAGGGCAGCAGCCCGGGGCGCACGAGCGGGCCGGGCAGGAACCTGCCGCCGAAGATGCGCCGCTGTTCGCTCGCCGACTCCCGCTTGAACAGGAACGCCGGCCGCAGCCGCACCACGCGGGTCTGCGGACGGTCGCGCTCGAAGGTGTCCAACACCCTTTCCAGGTAGGCCTTCTCCCGGCAGTAGGCGGCGTCCGGCCAGCCGTGCGTGGGCCAGGACTCGTCCACCGGCCGGTCCTTCGGGCCCGGCGAGTAGGCGCCCACCGAGGACGCGTGCACCAGGACGGGCACCTGTGCGGCGGCCACGGCCTCGAAGACCCGCAGGCTCCCCAGGACGTTCGTCCGCCAGGTCGTCGCCGGGTCGTGCGTGGGCTGGAACGCCCACGCCAGGTGCACCACCGCGTCGGCATCCCGGAACGCCGCCGCGAGGTCCGACCGGGGCGAGGCCAGGTCGACGGCCGTCCACTCGGTCCTGGGCGGCGACCAGGCGGGGATCCGCCGCGCCAGCCCGTGGACCGAGGCGACGTCCGGATCCTCGGACAGACGACGCACCACACTCGTGCCGACGTTGCCGGTGGCGCCCGTGACCACGATCCTGCTGCCCGCCTCGCTGCTCACCGTCGGCTCCTCCCGGGGTCCTCGGGGAGCCGACCGAGTACCCGGCCCGCGCCGGCCCACGCGGTCCGGGGCCCCGACGCATGACCTCGGGGGTAATCGACGGTCGCCGGGCGCGCCGCGAGCATGGACGCCGTCACCGAGCACCTGATCGCGCATCCACCGCAGGAGGACGTCCATGCCGTACTTCACGAGCCCCGTCGACGGCACCCGGCTGCACCACGTCGACTACGGACCGGCCGACGGGCCGGTGATCGTCTTCGTGAACAGCCTGTACTTCGGGTCCGAGATGTGGGAGTACCAGATGCTGCCGCTGGCGCGGGAGGGCTACCGCTGCGTGGGCTTCGACCGCCGCGGTCACGGCCGCTCCGACGACACGTGGGGCGGCTTCGACCTCGACAGCCTCGCGGACGACGTCCAGGGGCTCCTGGACCACCTCGACCTGCGGGAGGCGACCCTGGTGGGGCACTCGGTCGGCGCCGCCGAGGCCGTCCGCTGCCTGAGCCGGCACGGCGCCGACCGGGTGGCCCGGCTGGCGCTCGTCGCCGGCATGACGCCCGGCCCCGCCCGGTCGGCGAACCACCCCGAGGGAGTCGACCCGGAACGGGTGCTGGCCGGCGTCGAGGAGCTGCGCCGCGACCGCTCCGCCTTCTTCGCCGACGGCGCCCGCGCCTTCTTCGCGCTGGACCGCCCCGGCAACGACCTCTCGGAGGCGTACGTACAGGCCATGGTCCGGCGCTGCCACGGTTGCACGGCACGGGCCGCCGTCGCCGTCGGCGAGCTGATCGCCGGCCTCGACGTCGCGCCCGAACTGGCCGCGCTCGACCTGCCGGTGCTCGTCGTGCACGGCACCCACGACGCCTCCGGCCCGATCGAGCTGACCGGCCGTCGCGCCGCCGCCCTCGCCCCGAACTCCGTGCTGGAGGTGTACGAGAACGCCGGCCACGGTCTGTTCGCGACGCACGCCGACCGGCTCACGGCCGACCTGCGCGCGTTCGCGGCCGGGAAGTGAGCCGGGGTGGGGGAGTGGGCGCGCGGCGGGGCCGTGAACCGGCTATCCCCGTGTCGCGAAGGCGTTCACGCCCGTCAGCTCGGCGGACAGCTCCCACAGCCGCGCGGCCTGCTCCGGGTCCGTCGCCCAGTCCTTGACGCCGAAACGTGCGTCGCCGTCGACGGCGGGCTCGGCGACGTCGCAGTCCTCCAGGTAGAGGCCGCCCATGCCGGCCAGCTGCGGCGACGTCGCCGCCCAGACCTGGGTGGCCGCGCCCTGCCCGGGAGTCTTGAAGCCGGCCTGGTTGATCACGTTGCCGTCCTCGTCGATCCAGCCGCGCTCCACCATCTCCTCCTTGGGCAGGTGGCGCTGGAGCGGCGTCATGATGCCGCCGGGGTGCAGGGAGAAGGCCCGTACGCCGCGGTCCCGGGCGAGCCGGTCGAGGTGGACGGCGAAGAGCACGTTCGCGGTCTTCGCCTGGCCGTAGGCCTCCCACTTGTCGTAGCCGCGCTGCCAGTGGACGTCGTCCCAGCGCATGCCGGAGAAGTGGTGGCCGCGCGAGGACACCGAGACCACGCGGGCCCCGCCGGGCTCGATCGCGGACCACAGCCGGTTCACGAGCGCGAAGTGGCCGAGGTGGTTGGTCGCGAACTGGGCCTCCCAGCCGGGCCCCACGCGGGTCTCGGGGCAGGCCATGACGCCGGCGTTGCCGATGAAGAGGTCGACCGTGCGGCCGGAGGCGAGGAAGCGGTCGGCGAAGCCGCGCACGCTGTCCAGGTCGGCGAGGTCCAGTTCGTCCACCTCGACGCCGTCGAGCCCCGCCACGGCCTCGCGTGCGGTGTCGGGACGGCGGGCGGGGACGACGACCCGGGCGCCGGCCCGGGTGAGCGAGCGGGTGGTCTCCAGGCCCAGCCCGGAGTAGCCGCCGGTGACGATCGCGAGCCGGCCGCCGAGGTCGATGCCGGCGAGGACGTCGTCGGCGGTGCTGTGGGCGTCGAACCCCGAACCGATCTTGTGCTGTGCAGTGCTCATGTCCGAGACGCTACGAATTGGAGTGCGCTCGAAGTCAAGTGCGCGCCGAGGGCGGCCGCCACGACACGGGCGGGCAGCGGACGGGCGCGCCGCCGCCGGACAAGGAGAAGCCCCGACCGGACGGGGGAATCACGGTCGGGGCGGTCTGTGCGTGGGCGCGGACGGCGGTCGCCTCTCGGCGAGACGCTCCACAGGGCTTCAGCCGGACGATCGTCCCTGTGGGCAGAAGGTGAGGCCCGGGGACACTGTCCCGTCCGCACCCACGGTTGGTTCAACGGGTAACCACTTGTGCGTGTTCCCCGGTCCGCCGGGGCACGTGGTGACCTCCGTCACCTCATGCCAGCGGACTCGTCGACAGGGAGGCCAGGAGGTCGGCCGGATCGTCGTAGACCGCCTCCGCGCCCGCCTCCACCAGGTCCGCGCGCGGAATGCCGCCGCTCAGGACGCCCACGCACCGCACCCCGGCCCGACGGCCGGCCCGCATGTCCCACACGGTGTCGCCGACGAACACGGCCCGCTCGGCGGGAGCGCCGACCAGTTCCAGGGCGTGGCGCACCGGCTCCGGCGCGGGCTTGCCCTCCTCGACGTCGTCGGCGCTGGCCGTCGCGGCGATGACGTCGTCGGCGTCGATGGCGCTGCGCAGGGCCGACAGTTCGGGCCCGCTCGCCGACGTGGCGAGCACGACCGTCCAGCCGTCGTCGTGCAGCCGGCGCAGCAGCGCTCCGGCGTCCCGCAGCGGCGGCAGCCGGTCGAAGTACTGCCCGTACAGGGCCGTGTGCGCGGCGCTGAGCTCCGCGTCCGCGTCCTTGTCCCGGTCCTCGCCCAGCAGGCGCGCGACCAGGTCGTCGGACCCGAGCCCGACGGCCCGGAGCACGGCGTGCATGGGCACCCGGTGGCCCGCCTGCCGGAAGGCCTCCCACCAGGTGACGACGTGCAGGTGGTTGGTGTCGACGAGGGTGCCGTCGACGTCGAACACGGCGGCGCGTGTCATGTGCGTCCTCTCTCCGTCTGCGGGTACGTCCGCGTACCCCCGAGCGATACCCCCGGGTACCACCTCACGGGCCGGCCACGCCCGCCGGCGTCCGGCCCTCCCGCGACCAGGCCAGCAGGTCGTCCAGCGGCCACGCGGTCACGATCCGCTCCGGCGGCACCTCGCACTCCTCGGCCCGCGCGCAGCCGAGGACCTGCCAGTCCAGCTGGCCGGGCGCGTGGGCGTCGGTGTCGACCGAGAACAGCACGCCCGCCGCCACGGCCCGGCGCAGCAGCCGGCGCGGCGGGTCGAGCCGCTCGGGCCGGCTGTTGATCTCCACGGCGGTGCCCGACTCGGCGCACGCGGCGAACACCTCGTCGGCGTCGAACTGCGACTCGGGCCGTCCGCGTCCGGTCACCAGCCGGCCCGTGCAGTGGCCGAGGACGTCGGCGTTTGGATCGCGCACGGCGTTCACCATGCGGCGCGTCATCGCCCGGGAGTCCATGCGCAGCTTGGAGTGCACGGAGACCACCACCACGTCGAGCCGTTCGAGCAGTTCGGGCTCCTGGTCCAGCGACCCGTCGTCGAGGATGTCGCACTCGATGCCCGTCAGCAGCCGGAAGGGCGCCCAGGTGGTGTTGAGCTCCTCGACCACGTCCAGCTGGCGGCGCAGCCGCTCGGGGGACAGCCCGCGGGCCACCGTCAGGCGCGGCGAATGGTCGGTGAGCACGGCCCACTCGTGGCCGAGCGCGGCCGCCGTCCGGCCCATCTCCTCGATGGGGCTGCCGCCGTCGGACCAGTCGGAGTGCAGATGGCAGTCGCCGCGCAGCAGGGCGCGCAGCCGGGCGCCCGCGCCGTCGGTCAGCGGGCGGCCGGCCTCCTCCTCCAGATTCTCCAGGTAGGTCGGGGTCCGGCCGGCGAGCGCCTCGCGCGCCGCCTGTGCCGTCTTGGGGCCCACGCCCTTCAGCGACTCCAGCGTCCCGGCGGCCGCCCGCTGCTCGACCTCCGTGGAGGGCAGTCCGGCCAGCACCCGCGCCGCGGTCCGGAAGGCCCGCACCCGGTAGGTGGGCGCCAGGGACCGTTCCAGCAGGAAGGCGATCCGGTCCAGCGCCTCCACGGGATCCATCGCCACCTCCCACCTCCTGGCTCCAGGGTTTCGCACCGGAGCCCGAGACGCACGACGAGCGGCGCCGACCGCGCGCCGGGTCGATTCCTGATGATTCGCCCCGACCGGTTCCGCTCTACCCTCTATGTCATGACCGAAATCGCAGGCTTCCGCATTTCCGAGCCGCGGATCATGGTGCTCGGGGTGCAGCCGAACCCGGAGCCGTTCCGCATCGTGGAGATCGACGGAGAGGTGGTCGGCGAGGCGAGGGACGTGACCGACGTCCTCGAGATCGCCGCCGCCTTCGGCATCACGGTCCACGACCTCGACGACCCGGACGCCGTCCGCTGGGTCGGCGGGGACAGGTACACCTGGAAGCCGCACTGAGCCGGTCACGCGCCTCATCGGACGCGCAGAGCCGGACGTGCCGAGCCGGATCCCCGGAACCCCGGCCGCCGGAACCCCTGGAACGCAGGAAGCGGGAGGCGCCCGATCGGCGCTCCCGCTGTCCGTCCCGCGTAGGCCTCGGGCGCTCCCCGAGGCGTCGTTCAGGCGCGCTTCCTGCGCGCGTGCACGGCGCGGCTCACCCGGCGTCCCAGGAGCAGGTAGCCGATCAGCGCGCCCGTGGTGTTGAGGATGACGTCGTCGATGTCGAAGGCGCGTCCGGTCACCAGCGCGCCCTGGGCGAACTCCACGAGCAGCATGACGGTCGCGGTGAGCAGCAGCACGCGCAGCAGGCCGCGCGCCCGGGGCGCGACGACCGGCACGAGCACCCCGAAGGGGACGCCGAGGAGCACGTTTCCGCCGATCTGCTTCACCGCGTCGCGCAGCGCCGGCTGGTCCAGATAGGCCCGCAGCGAGTCGCCGGGCCGCAGGTTGGAGTGGACCAGCGCCGCCGACGCCGGCGACGGCTCCAGAGTGATCTTGGCGAGCACGACGGCGAAGGCCACCATGAAAGCGAAGGCCACCAGCATCGCGAGCAGGCGGAGCGGCAGCGGCAGCGGCCGGTGCTCGGCGCGGGCTTCCTCTGCCCTGGCGGCCCTGGCCGCCCGCTCCGCCTCCTTGGCCCGCTCCGCCTTGCGGGCCGCCCGGGCTTCGCCGGACCTGCCGAACAGCCCCCTCCTGGCGGGCTCGGGCGCGGGCTCGGGTGCGGCGGCCTTGGCCGGGCGCAGACGGAACGTGGCGAGCGGACGTAGCGCTGCACGGGCCATGCGGTCCTCCAGTCTTCAACTTCAAGGCGTCGTAGCGCTGTTACCCTCGAACGGCCCGGGGATGCGGGCGGACGGGCCGGGTCTGCCTCACGCGGCCGTTCCGGCCGGCGTGGCCGCCCCGGCGTCCGCCCCGCCGACCCCGGGTGTCAGGTGACGTAGGAGACCTTCACCTCCTTGAAGCCGAGGGAGCGCAGCAGCCCCTGGAGCATGCCGGTGGTGTTGCTCTCGGCGCGCGCGGTCAGCTCGCTCTCCTTCGCCGCGTCCCCGATGTGCTTGACCGCGAGTTTCTGCACGGCCTGCTCCCCGCCGGGGTTGTCGGAGAAGAGGTCGCCGAGGCGGTCCAGCAGGCCGCGCTGCTTGGACACCGCGTAGGAGTGGTCGGGGTCGAGGGCCGGCTTGCCGAGCCGGGCGTGCGGCAGCCGGAGGGTGGCCGAGGTGCGGTCGGCGTCGACCGTCACGTCCTTGTCGCCGACCTTGCCGAGGTCGACGTAGGCGTCGACGGTGCCCGCCCCGACGTACAGGGTGCGGGTGCCGCGGATGGCGTCGGGAAGGTACTTCGCGTCCTTCTCCAGGTCCACGACGACCTGGAAGTTGCCGGACGCGGCGTTGTAGCGGCTCATGTCCTGGATGGACTGGAGCAGGGTGGGGCCCGAGCGGTCGTGGGTCTCGGTGCCGAAGAAGTCGCGCAGCCCCGGCAGCAGGCTCAGCCGGATCCCCGCGAACATCACGACGAGGACGACCACCACGGCGGTCAGCGCCTTGGCCCAGAAGGGCATACGGCCGCGCGGACGCCGGGTGGGCTTGGTGTCCCTGGTGGGCTCGATCGAAGTCGTCATGCGGACGGTCCTCTCTTCCTGCTGACCGGATTCCCGTCAATCCCCGCGTCAGACCGCCCTGTTGAGGAGCTGTGACAGGACGGGGCGGCGCGGGGCGCCCGCCGGCGCCCGGCCGTGGACCGGGGCGCCCGCCGGCGAGCGGCGTCGGGCGTCCCGCGCCGGACGCCTCCCGGCGCCGGGCGTCCCGGGCTCGGCGGTCCTCTCCGCGGCCCCGGGACGTCCCTGATGGCGCCGGTCGTCCGGGTGCGGCCGGTTCTCGGCTTGCGGGGGCGCCGGAAGCCTCCGGAAGATTCCCACGGGTGGGCAAATCGGACGTGGTCCGTAGCATGAGAGGTCCCGCCCCCGGCCGGACGTGATCAGCGAGGAGCCGACCGTGCGAGACATCTCCGTGTTCAGCGGCAGTGCCCACCCCGAACTGGCGGCCGAGGTCTGTGCCCATCTCGGCGTGCCCCTGAGCCCCACCCGCCTCAGCAGGTTCGCCAACGACTGTCTGGAGGTCCAGCTCCAGGCCAATTGCCGGGAGCGGGACGTCTTCCTCGTGCAGCCCCTGGTCCGGCCCGTGCAGGAGCATCTCGTGGAGCTGCTGCTGATGTGCGACGCGGCCCGTGGGGCGTCGGCCGGACGGATCACCGTCGTCATGCCGCACTATTCCTACGCGCGCTCGGACAAGAAGGACGCCCCGCGCATCTCGCTGGGCGGGCGCCTGGTCGCCGACCTGATGGCGGCGGCCGGCGTCCACCGCGTGCTCGCCATGACGCTCCACTCACCGCAGGTGCACGGCTTCTTCTCGATGCCGGTGGACCACCTGCACGCCCACCGGGAACTGGCCGCGCACTTCCGTCGCTACGACCTCTCCCGTACCACCGTCGTCTCGCCGGACCTCGGCAACGCCAAGGAGGCCGCCGCCTTCGCGCGGATGATCGGGGCCCAGGTGGCGGCGGGGGCCAAGCAGCGGTTCGCCGACGACCGGGTCAGCATCAGCGCCGTGATCGGCGAGATCGCCGGGCGGGACGTCATCGTCCTGGACGACGAGATCGCCAAGGGCAGCACGGTCCTGGAGCTCCTGGACCGGCTGAGGGAGGCGGAGCCCCGCTCGATACGGGTGGCGTGCACGCACGGGCTGTTCGCCGCCGGAGCGCTCAAGCGGCTCAGCGAGCAGCCGGACGTCCTGGAGATCGTGTGCACCAACACGGTGCCGGTCCCGGCGGAGGAGCACACCGACAAGCTGCGGGTCCTGTCCATCGCCCCCGCTCTGGCGGAGGCGGTGCGCCGCATTCACAACGGCGAGTCCGTCAGCGCGCTGTTCGACGCGGCGCGCGGTCAGTAGGGCGTGCCGGGGAGAGCGGCGCGCGGTCAGTAGGGCGTGCCGGGGAGAGCGGCGCGCAGGCCGTCATAACGTGCCCGAGGCGGCGCCGGGCCGCTCCAGGGCGGCGTCGAGCGTCGTGGCGGGCGGCAGCAACCGCGACAGACCGGTGGCCCGCAGGATCCGCAGCGTGAGCGGGTGCGCGCAGACGAGGTGCAGATCCCCGTCGTGGTCGAGGACGCGGCCGCGCGCCCGGTACAGCAGGCGCAGCCCGGAGCAGTCGAAGAACTCGATCCGGGTCAGGTCGAGGACGACGTGCGGCGCGGGGCCGGCGGTCGCCTCGTCGAGCAGCGGGCCGATCTCCGTGGCCGCGACGAGGTCGATCTCGCCGCGGAACTCCAGCACCGTGTACCCGCGGTCCCTGCGGACGCGCAGGTGCGGGGAGTCCGCCGTGGATTCCAGCTGCACGACGACATCGCCTCCAACCCGCTCCACCGGTCGGGAGCCTCCAACGGCCGGGGACGACACAGCAGTTCCCCGCCCCAGCAAGTTACCCCCGATGGAGTGAATTCCAGCATGTTCGATTGACATATGTCTTCGAAATGCAACCCACTCTGACCGAGTTTTTTCGCGTCGTGAGCGAAGGGGGGACAAAGCGCTACGACAGCGCGTGCCACGCCTTCGAGAGGGCCGTGCGGAACTGCTCCGCCTGATGGCCGGTGAGGTCGCGGACCATGCGCTCCTCCAGCTCCCGCACCGGACCGGCGTGCCGCCGCAGCAGGTCGCGCCCCTCCTCGGTGAGCAGGATCAGCAGCTCGCGCCGGTTGCGCGGATTGCGCTCGCGGCGGATCAGGCCGCGCCCCTCCAGGGAGCGCACCAGGTCGGCGATGGACTGGGCGGTGACGAAGGAGTCCCGGGCCAGCTGGGCGGCCGACAGCCCGTCGTGCCGCTCCAGCACGGTGAGCGCGGTGTACTGCAACGCCGTGATCCCGGACGGCCTGACGAGTTCGTCCAGGTGGGAGCGGACGACCAGCTCCACCTGCTTCACCATGTAGAGCAGGGACGGGGGTGTCCTGTGCGGCGGGGGCGCGGGCGCCGCCGCCTGGGGTGTCCGAGGGCCGACCATGGGAGGCAGCGTAGACCATTGACAGGAAACCTGTCCGTAAAGAGACTGCGGACCAACAGGAATCCTGTTATTTGAAGTCTTGGCGACGATGCTGAGGAGTGGCCATGCCCGCCTACGAGATCGACCCCGGCCGACTGTTCGTCGGGGGCCGGTGGCGTGACGCCGCCGACGGGGCGCGGACCGATGTGGTCGACCCCTCCCGGGGCACGGTCCTCACCACCGTCGCCCAGGCGGGCGCGGCGGACGTGGACGCCGCCGTGCGGGCCGCACGGGAGGCCTTCGACACCGGGCGGTGGTCCGGCCTCAGCGGCCGCGAGCGCGGTCGCGTGCTGCTGCGCGTGGCCCGGCTCATCCGCGAGGAGGCCGACGACATCGCCCGGCTGGAGAGCCTCGACGTCGGCAAGCCCATCACGCTCGCGCACGCCGTCGACGTCACCAACGCGGCCAACGACTACGAGTACTTCGCCTCGCTCGCCTTCGCCCTGGACGGCGCCCACCGTGACACCCCCATGAACGCCCTCGCCTACACCCGGCGCGACCCGGTCGGCGTGGTCGCAGCGATCACCCCGTTCAACTTCCCGCTGATCCTGGCCGGTTCCAAGATCGCCCCGGCGCTCGCCGCCGGCAACACGGTCGTCCACAAGCCCGCGGACGAGACCCCGCTCAGCGCCCTGTACATGGCCGGGCTGTTCCAGCGGGCCGGCGTCCCCGACGGCGTGGTCAACGTCGTCACCGGCCTGGGCCCGGTCGCCGGCGAGGCCCTGCTGCGCCACCCCGGCGTCGACAAGATCGCCTTCACCGGCTCCACCGCCGTCGGCCGGCACGCCGCGAGCGTCGCGGGCGAGACCCTCAAGCCCGTCACCATGGAACTCGGCGGCAACGCGGCCCATCTCGTCTTCGAGGACGCCGACCTGGAAAGGGCCGTCGGCGCGGTCATCAAGGGGTTCGTCTTCAACAGCGGACAGTTCTGCATGGGCGGCCCGCGCCTGCTCGTGGCCCGCCCGGTCCACCGCACCCTGCTGGGCATCCTCGCCGAGGCCGTGCCCGGCGTCCCGGTCGGCGACCCCCGGCTGCCGGAGACCGTCGTCGGCCCGATGGCGGGGGAGCGGCACCTGCGCAAGGTCGAGGAGTACGTCGACCTCGCCCGCAAGGAGGGCGCCCGCATCGTCTGCGGCGGCGAGCGCCTCGACCTCGACGGCGGCTACTACTACAAGCCGACCGTCATCGCCGACCTCGCCCCCGACTCCCGGGTGGTCCAGGAGGAGATCTTCGGCCCCGTCCTCACCGTCCAGCCCTTCGACGACGAGGACGAGGCGGTCGCGCTCGCCAACTCCACCCCGTACGGCCTGGCTTCGGGCGTCCAGACCGGCAACCTGGCCCGCGCCCACCGCGTCGCCGACCGCCTCCAGGCCGGCATCGTCTGGGTCAACGACTGGGCGATGCTCGACCCCGCCGTCCCGTTCGGCGGCGTCAAGGCCTCCGGCTTCGGCCGCGAGTACGGCCCCGAGGCCCTCGCCGCCTACACCAGGGTCAAGTCCGTCGTCGTCTCGCTCGACTGACCGCGCCCCCTTCCGAACACCTCTGCCCGACAAGGGAGTCGCAGCGATGCCCCTCACCACCCGCGCCGCCGTCGTCGAGTCCGCCGGAGCGCCCTTCACCCTGTCCGAGGTCGTGCTCGACGACCCCGCGCCGCACGAGGCGGTCGTCCGGCTGGTCGCGGCCGGCCTGTGCCACACCGACCTCGGCGTGGCGGGCGGCGGTCTGCCCTTCCCGCTGCCCGGAGTCCTCGGCCACGAGGGCGCGGGGGTCGTGGAGGCCGTGGGCTCCGCGGTCACCGGCGTCGCCCCCGGCGACCACGTCGTGCTGTCCTTCACCTCCTGCGGCCACTGCCGCGACTGCCGTGGCGGCCACCCCGCCTACTGCGCCGCCTGGCTGCCGCTGAACCTCCTCGGCGGCCGTCGCGCCGACGGCACCGGCACCGTCAGCCGGGACGGCGCCCTTCTAGGCGGCCACTTCTTCGGCCAGTCCTCCTTCGCCGAGCGGGCGCTGGTCGACGAGCGCAGCCTCGTCAGGGTCGACCCCGACGTCCCGCTGGCGTCGATCGCCCCGCTCGGCTGCGGGGTCCAGACCGGGGTCGGCGCCGTCTGGAACGTGCTGAAGCCGACGGCCGGCGCCACGGTCGTCGTCCTCGGCGCGGGAGCCGTCGGCCTGTCGGCGGTCATGGCCGCCGCGCTGTCGCCGGCGACCACGATCGTCGCCGTCGACCGGGTCGCCGAACGCCTGCGACTGGCGAAGGAGCTGGGCGCGACCCACACCGTCGACGCCGGCCGCGCCACGCTCGGCGAGGCCGTCACCGAGATCACCGGCGGCCGGGGCGCCGACGGCGTCGTGGAGACCACGGGCGACACGGGGGTGCTGCGCCAGGGCGTCGACGCGCTCGCCGCCCGCGGCACCCTCGTCGTCGTCGGCGCCCCGCCCTTCGGCAGCGAGGTCGCCCTGGACGTCAACGGGCTGCTGGGCGGCAAGCGCGTGGTGGGCCTCACCCTCGGCGACAGTGAGACGCAGACCTTCATCCCCGCCCTGGTCGAGATGGTCAAGGACGGGCGTCTCCCGCTGGACCGCCTGATCGGCCGCTATCCGTTCGCGGACATCGACCAGGCGGTGCGGGACATGACCACGGGCAGGACCGTCAAGCCCGTGCTCGTCTTCTGACGGCCGGTCAGTCGACCGTCAGCACCAGCTTCCCCGTGGTCCGGCCGGTGTCGCCGAGCCGGTGCGCCTCGGCGGCCTCGGCCAGCGGGAAGGTCCCCGCGATCGTGGCCCGCAGCCGGCCCTCCTCGACCAGCTCGGCGATCGCGCGCATCCCCGCCCGGTCGGCGTCCACGAGCATCCGCACCGCCCGCACCCCGAGCCGCTCGGCCTCCTCGGGGAACTCGTCCGACCCCACCGGCAGGATCGACACCACGATCCCGCCCGGCCGCAGCACGCCCAGCGACTTCACCGAGGTGTCCCCGCCCAGGGTGTCCAGGACGACGTCGACGTCCTTGACGGCCTCGGCGAAGTCGGTCTCCCGGTAGTCGATCGCCTCGTCGACGCCCAGCTCGCGCAGGAAGTCGTGCTTGCCCGCGCTGGCCGTCCCGATCACGTACGCGCCGCGCGCCTTCGCGATCTGGACGGCCACATGGCCGACGCCGCCCGCCGCCGCGTGGATCAGCACCCGCTGTCCGGGGGCCAGTTCGGCGGTCTCCACGAGGGCCTGCCAGGCGGTCAGCGAGACCAGCGGCAGCGCGCCGGCCTGGACGTGGTCGACGCCCGCGGGCTTGTGCCACAGGGCGCGCACCGGCGCGATGACGTACTCGGCGTGCGAGCCGTGGCCGAAGGGGTAGGGCAGCATGCCGAAGACCTCGTCGCCGGGCGCGAAGGCGGCGACGCCGATGCCGACCGCCTCCACGACGCCCGAGACGTCCCAGCCCAGGACGAAGGGCGGCTCGCCCAGGAACCCGCCGGTGGCGCGGTGCTTCCAGTCGGTCGGGTTGACGCCGGCGGCGCGCACCCGGACCAGGACCTCGTTGGGGCGGGGCGCGGGTCGCTCCACCTCTGTCTGCTTCAGTGCCTCGGGACCGCCGAGGACGTCCTGACCGATGACGCGCATGGTCGTGCCGGTGCGCGGGGTGTTCTCAGTGCTCATGAAGAACAGCCTGCCCGGCCCGGCGCCGCCGGGAAATGGCATGATTGCCAACATCCGATAAGATCGTGCCATGCCCTCCGGAGACCAGCACCGCGTCGTCGTCCTCGCCCTCGACGGCGTCTACCCGTTCGAGCTCGGCATCCCGGCCCGCATCTTCGGTGCGGCCGACGGCCATTACGAGGTACTGACCTGCACCGTCGACGGCGGCCCGGTGCACACGAACGCCGACTTCACGGTCGGCGTCGAGCACGGGCGTGAGGTGCTGGCGACGGCCGACACGGTCGTGCTCGCGCCGGTGGCGCCCGACCGGGTGACGCGGGACCTGCCGGACGCGGTCGCCGAGGCCCTCGCCCTGATCCGCCCCGAGGCGCGCATCGTCTCCATCTGCACCGCCGCGTTCGTCCTGGCCGCGGCCGGACTGCTCGACGGCCGCCGGGCCACCACCCACTGGCATGTGACGGACCTGTTCCGCCGGATGCACCCCCAGGTCGAGCTCGATCCCGACGTGCTCTTCGTCGACGACGGCCGGGTGCTGACCTCGGCCGGAGCCGCTTCGGGCGTCGACGTCTGCCTGCACATCGTCCGCAAGGACCACGGCAGCGAACTCGCCAACCGGGTGGCGCGCAGCTGTGTGGTGCCGCCGTTCCGGGACGGCGGTCAGGCGCAGTACATCGAGCAGCCCGTGCCCGAGGCCGGAGCGGCCGGCACGGCGGCCACCCGTTCCTGGGCCCTGGAGCGGCTCGACGAGCCGCTCGCCCTCGCCGATCTCGCCGCCCACGCCCGGATGAGCCTGCGCACCTTCGCCCGCCGCTTCCGCGACGAGGTCGGCATGAGCCCGGGGCGCTGGCTGATCCAGCAGCGCGTCGCGCACGCTCGTCACCTGCTGGAGGCCAGCGACCTGTCCGTGGACCAGATCGCCGCCCGCGTCGGCTTCGCCACCGGCGCCTCCCTGCGCCAGCACCTGCACACCGCGATCGGCGTCTCCCCGCAGGCCTACCGCAGAACCTTCCAGACGGCGCGCTGACCGGACGGATGTCCTCCGCGGGGATCCCCGTCCGCCACGGCGGCCGACGGCGACGGCGTCCCGGGCGGGAGGCGGCGGTCACGGCCCGCGGGCGCTCCGGTGGGAGCCGGGGAAACGGCGCCCGGCGGGTGAGCGCCGTTCAGCGGCTCGCGTGCAGGGCGACCAGCAACTGCCAGACCTGGTCCGCGATCTCGGCCGGCGTGCCGTCGAGGTCGCCGTGCAGCCAGTCGGCGAGCACGCCGGCGAAGGTCGCGGCGACGGCCGAGGCGACCAGCGGCGCGTCCGCCGCGCCGGCCCGCTCCCGCTCTCGCAGGCTGTAGGCCCGCAGGTCCCGGTGGAGCACCCGGCCGAGCGGGCCGCCGCCGCCCGGCGCCAGCAGGGTGCGGTACAGGGCGGCGTGCGGGGCCAGCGAGCCGAAGAACCCCGCCAGCGCGGCGGGAGCGCGGACCGGGTCCGGCCGCCCCTGCCAGGCGTGCAGCGCTTCGACGGCCTCGCGCACGACGTCCGCGCAGGCGTCGACGGCGAGCGCCTCGAGGTCGGGGTAGTGGACGTAGAACGTGGCCCGTCCGACCCCCGCCCGGCGCGCCAGCGCGGCCACCCCGACCTCCTCCAGCGGCCGTTCGGCGCACTCCTGGAGCAGTGCGGTGCGCAGCTTCGCGCGGGTGCGGGCCGCTCGGGGGTCCTCGGCCTCCCCGCGGGTCACTGCGCGATCAGGACGGCGGCCAGGGCGATCGCGCCGGGCAGCGCCTGCGCGAACAGGATCCGCCGGTTCGCGGTGGCCGCGCCGTAGACGCCCGCGACGATCACGCACGACAGGAAGAAGACCTGCGCCCGGAATCCGGTCGGGTCGGCGGCGACGAGGCCCCACACCAGCCCCGCCGCCAGGAAGCCGTTGTACAGCCCCTGGTTGGCGGCCATGGGGGCGGTCCGCTTCGCCAGTTCGGCGTCGAAACCGTGGAACGACATCCCCTGCGGCTTCTGCCACAGGAACATCTCCATCACCAGGATGTAGAGGTGCAGCGCGGCCACCATCCCGACCAGCACGTTCGCCAGAATGTTCATGATCTCCCTCGACTCCTGCTTCCTGGACAGGTGTCCACTATAACGGGACACCTGTCCAGGAAGTCCAGCGCGGGTCACGGCCCGTGGGCGAGCGCACGTGTGCCGGGCCGCGGCCGGTGGCCGGCGCGAACGGGGGTATCCGCAAGGTTCCGGGACGGGACGCGCCCGCCCCGGCCCGGACCTCGCGGAGGAGACGACGACATGGCAGTGGTGAAAGCGGGCGTCGTGGTGCTCGACTGTGCCGAGCCCGAGAAGCTCGCCGAGTTCTACAAGGGGCTGCTCGACGCGGAGGAGACCCACACGAGCGCCAACCTCGTGGAGATCAGGGGCGCCGACGGCGTCCGGCTGGCCTTCCGGCGCGACGTCAACGCGACCCCGCCGAGCTGGCCCCGCCCCGAGAACTCCCTCCAGGCCCACCTGGACTTCCTGGTCGACGACCTCGACGAGGTGGAACGCCGGGTCGTGAGTCTCGGAGGCCGCCCGCTGGAGACCAAGGGCGCCCCCGGCCCGCACGAGGAACGGGGCTATGCCGACCCGGCCGGCCACTCCTTCACCCTGCGCCTCGAACCCTCCACCGCGCCGAAACAGGGCTGACGCCTTCCGGTCCGGGCTGCCGGGCCGGACGGCACCGGCGGCCGACCCGGCGCCGCCCGGCTCGCAGGGCCGCACGCACCGGGTCGACCGCCGGAAAGGGGGGCGGGCGGACGCCGCCGGGACTCAGTCCCGGCCGCTCTTGTCCTTGGCCGGCCAGACGCCGGTGGACCGTTCGATCGCCTTGGCGCCCGTGCGGTCGGCGGCGCTGCGCGCCGCGGCGAAGATCGCGCCCTGGACCGCGGCCGCCAGCAGGACCTCGCCCCAGCCGCGGTCCCGGTCCAGGGCGTCAGGGGCGTCGTCCTCGTGACGGATCGCCTTCCAGGCCTTGCGGAACGCGAGGCCCGCCAGGGCGCCGCTCGCCCAGCCCAGCGCGAAGCCCACGGGCTGGTAGACGAGGGGCAGTTTCCTCTTCTTGGACACGTCGGTCTCTCCTTGTGTGTGGGGTACGGGACTCAGGGCCGTCCCCGTTCCGGAACCTGTTCCCCGGCGCGCACCGGCCCGGGAGGAGTCCCGTCGCCGAACGGACGGCCGCCGAGCTCCTCCCGGTGGTGGGGGGAGCGCCAGCCGGACAGGTCCGGTCCGAGGGGGACGATCCGGGTCGGGTTGATGCCGGTGTGCACCTGGTGGTAGTGCCGCTTGATGTGGTCGAAGTCGACGGTGTCGCCGAAGCCGGGCGTCTGGAACAGGTCGCGGGCGTAGGCCCACAGAACCTGGTTCTCGGTCAACTTCCAGCGGTTGCATTTGAAGTGACCGTGATAGACGGCGTCGAAACGCACCAGTGTGGTGAACAGCCGGATGTCCGCCTCGGTGATCGTGTCGCCGACCAGGTACCGCTGCCCGGTCAGCCGGGACGCCAGCAGTTCCAGGCGCCGGAAGACGCCGGTGCACGCCTCCTCGTACTCCTTCTGCCCGGTCGCGAAACCCGCCCGGTACACCCCGTTGTTGACGTCCTCGTACACCCCGGCCATCACCGTGTCGATCTGGTCGCGCAGCTGTTCGGGGTACAGGTCGGGGGCGCCGGGGCGGTGCAGGGCCGACCACTCGGTGGCCAGGTCGAGGGTGAGCTGCTGATAGTCGTTGGTGACCAGCCTGCCGCTGGGCACGTCCACCAGGGCCGGCACGCTGACCCCGCCCGGCGGGTCGCTCTCGCGTCGCTCGTAGGCCTCGCCGAGGTACCGGATGCCGAGCACCGGGTCGCGGCCGTCCGGGTCGAGGGTGAAGCGCCAGCTGCGGTCGTCCTGGATCGGGTCGGCGATCGCCATCGACAGCGCGTCCTCCAGGCCGAGGAGCCGCCGGGAGATCACCGCCCGGCTCGCCCACGGGCAGGCGCGGCTGACGACCAGCCGGTATCTGCCGGCCTCCACCGGCCATCCGTCGCGGCCGTCGGCCGTGACGCGGTCCGTGAAGTGGCTCGCCGACCGTTCGAACGGCTGGTGCCCGTACGCGCTGTTGCCGTCGCCCCCGTCGCCCATGCTTCCTCCCGCCGGTAGTCGTTCCGTACGCGGCGCGCCCGTCCGTGCCGCGTCCCGCACGTCGTGCGTCAGGTACGGGGTGCATCCCGTGCGGGATGCGTTCCCTGCTCACCGCGTTCCCCGATTTCCGCCGACGGCACGGTGTGAGGCGCACCCGCGCGGGCAGTCGGCGGATGTGAGCGGGACATCTTCCACACGGAACGCCGAACGCGCAGAAGAAGAGACGAGCCGAGAGAAGGGCGAACGCGGTGCCGAAGGCCAAGCCGACCGCAAGACACGTGTCACGGTCCTGGTGGCCCTCGCCGCCAACCTGATCATCGCGGCCGCCAAGGCGGTCGGCGGTCTGCTCGCCGGCTCGCCCGCGCTGCTCTCGGAAGCCGCGCACTCCGTGGCCGACAGCCTGAACGAGGTCTTCCTCCTCGCCGCGCTGCGCCGCAGCCGCCGCCCCGCCGACCGAAAGCACCCCTTCGGCTACGGCAAGGAACGGTTCTTCTGGTCGCTGCTCGCCGCCGTAGGGATCTTCGTCATGGGCGGCTGCTTCTCCGTTTTCCAGGGCGTCGAGGCCCTGCGGTCGGGCGCGGACGAGACGATGAGCGGCTACGTGGCCGGCCTCGTCGTGCTCGGCGTCTCCTTCCTGGCGGAGGGCGCCTCGCTGCTGCGGGCGCTGCACCAGGTCCGCGGACAGGGCGGCGCCTCCGCGGGGCTGCGCGACCCCGCCCTGCGCACGGTCGTCGCCGAGGACGGCACGGCGGTGCTGGGCGTCACCCTGGCCGCGGTCGGCATGGCCCTGCACATGGTGACCGGGCAGGTCGTGTGGGAGGCGTCCGCGTCGCTCGCGATCGGCGCGCTGCTCGTCTACGTGGCCTACCGGCTCGGGCGGGAGGCGCGCGACCAGCTCATCGGCGAGGCCGCGGACCCGGAGACCGGTGCGCGCATCCGCGCTCTGCTCGACGCCCAGCCCGAGATCGACAGCGTGGAGGCGCTCTTCACGATGAAGATGGGCCTGGAATCGGCGCTGGTGGCCGCTCGCATCGACCTGATGCCGGGCCTGGACAGCGAGCGGGTCGAGGACGTCGCCGTCCGCATCAAGCGCTCGATCGCCGGGGTGGTCCCCGAGGCCGACCAGATCTTCCTCGACGTGACCGACCGCCGCGCGCGCGAGGCGGCGGAAAGCCCCGCCGCGACGGGGGAGCGCGGCGGGGCCTGACATCCGGTTGCCCGGTGCGCGCGCCATCATGCCGACGTCCGCGGAATCTCTTCCACCGGATCCACGGACCGTGGGCCCCGCGAGGAAACGCCGCCCGTGAAAGGCCCTCCGCACCTGCGGGGGGCCTTTCCGCGCCCGGGGTCGGCGGCGTGCTGCGCCGCCGCGGATCAGCCGCCCGCGGGCGGCTCCACGACGAACACCGGGATCTCCCGGTCCGTCTTCTTCTGGTAGTCGGCGTACGGGGGGTAGGCGGCGACGGCGCGCTCCCACCACTGCGCCTTCTCCTCGCCGGTGACCTCGCGGGCCGTCATGTCCTGCTTGCGCGGGCCGTCCTGGAGCTCCACGTGGGGTTCGGCCTTGACGTTGTGGTACCAGACCGGGTGCTTCGGCGCGCCGCCCTGCGAGGCGACCAGGGCGTACCGGCCGTCGTGCTCGACCCGCATCAGCGGGGTCTTGCGCAGCTTCCCGCTCTTCGCGCCCCGGGTGGTCAAGAGGATCACGGGCATTCCCGTGTCGCGCAGCGTCGTCGCCTCGGTGCCGCCGGAGCGTTCGTACTGCTCGACCTGGTCGCGCACCCACTGCTCCGGGCTGGGCTCGTACTCGCCTTCGAGAGGCATGGCATCCGTCCCCTTCGTCGTCTTCATCGGTCCCGCGTACGTCGGTCCCGCAAACGTCGGTCCCCCGTGCGGCCGCCCGTGTGCGGCTCGCGCCTGCGGCGGTCCGCCGCGCGTCGGCCGGGCGCCGCACGCGTGTCGTGCTTCAACACCGGTACCCGCCCGTTTCATCCGTACGGGGCCGTCCCGGGCGTGTCTCGCAGATCTTGCCGGGGACCGCGGGGGCCGCCGCTCGGCATCGCGGCGCCGGGCGACCCGACCCGAGCGAACGGCTCTAGGCGACCATCCGCACCGCGAGCGCCGTCATCACCGCGCTCGACACGAGCGCCGTGGCCAGCCGGCCGCGGTGGCCGGTCAGGGCGCGGCCCAGCAGCGCGCCGCCCGTGGCGAGCAGCACCTGCCAGCTCGCCGACGCGGCGAACGCCGCCAGCACGAACACGCCCTGCTGCACGGGGCGTACGGCGTCGTCGGCGCCGTCGCCCAGGACGAGCGCGGCGAAGTAGATCACGGTCGTCGGGTTGAGGAGTGTGACGCCGAGGAGACCGAGGAAGGCCCGGGCCGGGCTCGGCGGGGGCGGGTCGGAGCGGGTGCTCAGCCGGTGCGCCCGGTACTGGCGCAGCGCCGTCGCCGCGCCCCGGACCGCCAGTACGAGCAGCACCACGGCCGAGGCCCAGCGCAGGGGCGTCAGCACCGGCCGCAGCGCGGCGGCGACGGCCGCCCCGCCGACCGTGGCGAGCAGGGCGTACAGCCCGTCGGCGGTGGCGACGCCGAGCGCGGCGCACACACCGGTGCGCAGGGAGGTGCGGGCGGTGAGGGAGACGAGGTAGGTCGCGACCGCGCCGACGGGCACGGCGATGCCGTATCCCGCGACCAGGCCCGCGACGAGCGCGGCCGTCACGAGGCCGCGGTGCCGCGCCTCCGGGGGGCGCCGGGCTGCTGCTGGACCGTGGCCGGGGAGACGGCGGCGGACGTCGGCAGCGGCAGGTACGAGTCGAAGGACATGGCCGGATGGTGCGGGTGACGGCCACCGCGGGGCAACTGTTTTTCCCCAGGAGGCGCCCGCGCGGCTCCCACCACTGCCTGGTCCGCCGCACGCACGGCACACCGGAGCGAACGATTTCGGCCGTATCGCCCCATTCGTCGATCTGGCCGAACTCCGCGTCGTCTTATAGGTGCCCGGGGCATCTAATGAAGATCGGCAGGACGCACCCCTCCTCTGCGAGGTCACCATGACGGACACCAGGATCACGACGGACACCCAGGTCACGACAGGCGCGCACTGCGCCGCGGACGCCCAGGCCACCGAGGCCGCCACGGACGGCCGGATCACCACGCCCGCCCAGGTCACCACCGACGCCCGGAGCGCCACGGGGGAGCCGGGGCCGGTGGCCTTCCCCCAGGACCGCACCTGCCCCTACCGGCCCCCGGCCGCCTACGACCCCCTGCGCGCCTCCCGTCCGCTCGCGCGCGTCACGCTCTACGACGGCACCACCGCCTGGCTGGTCACCGGTCACGAGGCGGCCCGCGCCCTGCTCTCCGACTCCCGGCTGTCGACCGACCGCACCCGCCCCGGCTACCCGGCGACGTCGCCCCGGCTGCGGGCCCTGCCGGACCGCAAGGCCGCGCTGCTCAACGTGGACGATCCCGAGCACCACGCCCAGCGCCGGCTGGTGCTGGCGAACTTCACCCTCAAGCGCGCCACGGCGATGCGTCCGGCCATCCAGCGCGTCGTCGACGAGCGGATCGACGCGATGCTCGCCCAGGGGCCGCCCGCGGAACTGGTGAGCGCCTTCGCGCTGCCCGTGCCGTCCACCGTGATCTGCGAGCTGCTCGGCGTCCCGTACGCCGACCACGAGTTCTTCGAGGAGCAGTCGCGGCGTCTGCTGCGCAGCCGGGTCCAGCAGGAGGTGCGCGACGCGCGCGACCGGCTCGACGGCTACCTCGGCGCGCTGATCGACCGCAAGCTCGAGCACCCGTCCGGCGACGGCGTCCTCGACGTCCTGGTCGACCGGCAGGTGCGCGAGGGGACGGTGGACCGCCGGGAAGCCGTCGGGCTGGCCACGATCCTGCTGGTCGCCGGGCACGAGACGACCGCCAACATGATCTCCCTCGGCGTCTACACCCTGCTGCGGCACCCCGAGCGGCTGGCCGAGCTGCGGGCCGACCCGACGCTGCTCCCGGCGGCCGTCGAGGAGCTGATGCGGATGCTGTCCATCGCGGACGGACTGCTGCGGCAGGCCACCGAGGACATCGAGGTCGCCGGGACGACGATCCGGGCCGGTGAGGGCGTGGTCTTCGCGACCTCCGTCATCAACCGCGACGAGAGCGCCTTCCCCGAGCCCGACGCCCTCGACTGGAGCCGCTCCGCCCGCCATCACGTGGCCTTCGGCTTCGGCGTCCACCAGTGTCTGGGCCAGAACCTGGCACGCGCCGAACTGGAGATCGCCCTGGGGACGCTCCTCGCGCGACTGCCCGGGCTGCGCCTGGCCGTCCCGGCCGAGGAGGCGCGCTTCAAGCCCGGCGACACGATCCAGGGGATGCTGGAACTCCCCGTGACCTGGTGAGGGACCACCCCCATGGACATCCACATCGACACGGACGTCTGCATCGGCGCGGGGCAGTGCGCCCTGGCCGCCCCGGGCGTCTTCACCCAGGACGACGACGGCTTCAGCACCCTGCTTCCGGGCCGGGAGGGAGCCGGGCGCGACCCGATGCTCCGGGAGGCCGTGCGGGCCTGCCCGGTCGGCGCGATCAGACTGTCCGACCCGCCGCACTGATGCCGCAGGGCCGTCCACCGGCCGGCGGCAACCGCGCCGCCTCGCGGGGCCTCGCCGCAGGGGGCCGCGTACCCCGGCGGTCACCGCCGCGCCCCCGGGCGGGCCGGCTCGTGTCGGCCGGCGGAGCGGTCGCGCGGTCCCGGAAGGCCAGGGCAGCGCACGCGGACGCGCCGCCGCGGCGTGGCCACGCGGTCCGTCCCGAGCGCGGACACGGCGTGTTCCTCGCGCTTCAGTAGGGTGCGCGGGTGACCCCACAGGACGAACAGCAGCCGTTCCTCTACCTCGTCGTCTGCGCCGCGGGCGTCGCCTCGGGCGTCGGCGAACTGATCACGGCCGCGCACCGGCGGCAGTGGCGGGTCGGCGTCATCGCCACGCCGCCCGCCGTGAACGGCTTCTTCGACGTCGCCGCGGTGGAGGCGCAGACCGGTCGCCCGATCCGCTCCGCCTGGCGGCGGCCGGGCGATCCGCGGCCGTTCCCGGACCCCGACGCGGTTCTCGTGGCCCCGGCCACCTTCAACACCGTCAACAAGTGGGCGGCGGGCGTGGCCGACACGCTCGCGCTGGGCACCCTGTGCGAGGTCGTCGGGCTCGGCGTCCCCGTCGGCGTCCTGCCCTGCGTCAACGAGACCCTCGCCCGTCATCCCGCGTACCGGGACAGCCTGACGCGGCTGGGCGCGATGGGCGTGCGGTTCGCGGCGGCCCACGACGCGGCCGGGGGAGAGGGGTTCGGATGGGAGCGGGCGCTGGACCTGCTCGACCGGCCCGGGGCGGTGGCGGACCCGCTCGGCGCCGACCGGTCCGGGGCCGGCCGGTCCGGGGCCGGGGGAGGCCGGTGAGCCGGGCCCGCTGCGCGAGGTCCTGACGCGGACGGCGAACCACCGCTGCGACGCGTCGCGGAAAAAGGCGCCGCGGGGGACGTCCCGGACGGAATGCGCCGGGCGATTTCGCGTCCGAAAGCACTGTCGAAAGCGGGCCAAAGGGGCGTCGAAACCGTGACCGCCCCACGTCGGGATCGCGTATTGACGTTTCGTCAAGAACTCGGGGCCGGTGGGGAATGCGGGAAACCGCGCGATCTCTTGTTCCTCCTGGTCCGGCTGTGCGAAGGTGTGCCGTGTCGGCGCACGGACAACGTTTTCTGGACCGTGCGCGCGAGACGCCTCCCGTCCACACCCCCCACGCTCCAAAAGAGCCGTCCCCCCACGGACGTTCGCAGGCGTCGAACCCTGTGCGAGCCGATCCCGCTTCCCCGGCGAGATCGCATACCCGATGGTATGGACTTTATGCCGCATACCCCCGGAAGGAATGCAGACCGTGAATGACGCAGGCCTGTCGAATTCCCCTTCGGCGCGCCGCTTCGACGCGACGGACGAACAACTGAGCGCGGAGCTGAAGAAGTGGACGGGGGCGTCACCCGCGCTGCATCCCGTCGGTGAGCTGCTCGACCGGCACTGGGAGGCGGCCTTCGCCTACGCACGGCTGTGCACCGACGGCGAACGCGCCGCCGGCATGCTCACCACGGCCGCCTTCACCCGGCTGTTCGGCGAGACCCTGCGGCAGAACGGCCCGACGGCCGCCTGGCGTCCGCACCTGCTGGTCACCGTGCGCCGTGTCGCCGCCGAGTGGGACGCCGACGGCCGCCGCGACCTGCTGCACCCCGCGCTGCGCTCCCGGGCCGAGGCCGGCCGTGCCGCCGAGGGCCTCGGCGGCGACGGCGCGGCCGCCGTCATGCTGCCGCCCGTGCACCGGCGCATGCTGTCCCGGGCGTTCCAGCGCCTGCCCGAGGCCGCCCGCTGCCTGCTGTGGCACGTCGAGGTCGAAGCCGAACCCCTGGCGGTGCCGGGCGGCCTGCTGGGCATGGAGGAGGACGGCGCCCGCGTCGAACTGCGCCGGGCCCACGAGCGGCTGCGCGAGGAGTGCCTCCAGGTGCACCGCGAACTCGCCACCGAGGACGAGTGCCACCGCTACCACCGTCTGCTCGACGTCACCTGCCGCCGCGGCGGCGCCGACCTCGACCCCGACCTGCGCGCCCACCTCGAACGCTGCCGCCACTGCGCCCACACCGCCGACCAGCTCAGACAGTTCGAGGGACTGCTCGGCGCCGCCCTGGCCGAGGGGATCCTGGGCTGGGCGGCCGCCGCCTACGTCGAGGTCAGGATGGCCGGTGACGCGTGGACCGCCGGCCCGGCCGAGCCGCCCCGGGGATACGCCGGCGAGGCCTTCGGCGACGCGGACCCCGGTGCACCCGCGCCGGCGCCCGCGTCCCCGGCCTCCGCCGCGGGGCCGACGGGTGCGGACCGCCGTGCCGGATCGCGGGCGGCCGCGCTGTCCCGGATCGGGGCGCGGGCCGCGGGACTCGTCGGCAGGCCCGGCGACCCGGCCGACGCCGGTTCCGGCCCGGGCAGGAGCCGCTCCGCCCAGAAGGCGGCCCGCCGCGCCCGCCGCCGCAACCTGGCCGCGGCCGTGCTGACGGTGAGCGGGATCGTCGTCCTGCCGCTCGTGGTGTGGGCCGCTCTCGGCTCCGGGGAGGACACCGCCTCGGTCGCGGACAACGAGGCGGCGAAGGCGCCGGCCACGGAGACCGACACGGCCACCGCCGGCCCCTCGTGGACGGGCGCCGGAGACGACGCCCAGGGCGCGATGCGCGGCCGGCTGCACAACGCCGCCTCCGGGCTGTGCATAGGGATCGCCGGGGGCAGGCCCGCCGACGGCGCGGAGGCGGAACTCGCCGCCTGCTCCTCGGCGCCCGGCCAGCAGTGGTCGTACGAACCGGACGGGCTGCTGCGCAGCGCCGCCGACGCCGGCCTGTGCCTGGACTCGCGCCTCGGCTACTCGGTCCGGCTGGGCCCGTGCGCCGGCACCGGGCAACCCGAGCCCGAGAACGTGCGCTACGACTTCACCCTGCAAGGCACGCTCGTGCCGCGCTCGGGACAGAACCTGGCGCTGGCGCCGGCCGCCACCGACGGCTCGGGCGCCCTCGTGCTGAAGAACCGGGTGGACAGCGCCGCGCAGCACTGGGTGATCGACACCTCGAAGCCCGACCCGCAGATGCAGTTCGTCAACTGGGGCGCCGACAGCACCGCCTCCGGGACCCCGTCCCCGAAGGCCACTCCCAAGGCCGCCAAGTCGTCCGTGCCGGACCCGGCCGGGGGCTCCGGCCCCACCGCCGCCCCGACGACCACCGCGGCGCCCGGGTCCCGCCCCGGCTCGAACGACGCGTCCTGTTCGCCCGCCCAGCCGTCCTCCTGCGGGTGGGGCGGCGGGCACGGCGGCTACGGAGGCGGCGGGTACGGAGATGGCGGTCACGGGTACGGCGGATACGACGGCCATGGGTACGGCGGCTACGGGTACGGGGGCTCCCACGGGTACGGCGGATACGGCTCGGACGGCCGGCGGAACTGACGTCCGCCGCGGCGGACGTCGCGCCGGTCAGACGCCGATCACCTGGAGCGAGGCCCACAGCGCGGCGACCGCCGCGATCAGCGAGGCCGGCACCGTGAGCAGTCCCAGACGGGTGAACTCGCCGACGCCGACCCGCTCCTCGCGCTCCTGCACCACGCGCCGCCACAGCAGCGTCGCCAGGGACCCCGCGTAGGTCAGGTTGGGGCCGATGTTCACCCCGAGCAGCACCGCGAGCACCGCCCCGGCCCCGGCCGGGGCGGCCAGCGGCACGAGCACCAGCACCGCGGGCAGGTTGTTGATCAGGTTCGCCAGGACGGCGGCCAGCGCGGCCACCCCCAGCAGCGCGAGCAGCTCCGAGCCGCCGGGCAGGACATGGTGCAGCGCGCCGGCCAGCCCGTTGTCGACCACCGCCCGCACGACGATCCCGAGCGCCAGCACGAACGCCAGGAACCCCGGCGCGGCGGCCCGCACGACGGCGACCGGCGTCACCCGCCGCCGGACCATCGCCCGTACGGCCATGACCAGCGCGCCCGCGAAGGCGGCCCAGGCGGGTTCGATCCCGATCGCCGAGGCGACCACGAACCCGGCCAGCGTGCAGGCGACGGTGACCAGCGCGAACAGGGGCAGCTCGGGCGCGGGGCCCTCGTCGGCGCCGCCCTCGACGTCGGGCAGGTCGTCGGCGAAGAACCGCCGGAAGACCAGGTACTCGGCGCCGATCGCGACGATCCAGGGCAGCGTCATCAACGCGGCGAACCGGGTGAAGCTCAGCCCGCTCGCCTCGAAAGCCAGCAGGTTGGTGAGGTTGGAGACCGGCAGGAGCAGGGAGGCCGTGTTCGACAGGTGCGCGCACGCGTAGACGTGCGGCCGGGAGCGCACGCCCATGCGCGCCGCCGTCGCGAACACGACCGGCGTGAGCAGCACCACGGTGGCGTCCAGGCTCAGCACCGCCGTCACCACGGAGGCCAGCACGAACACCGCGACCAGCAGCCGCCGCGGGCGGCCGGCCGCCCGACGGGCCATCCACGCCCCGCACGCGGTGAACAGTCCCTCGACGTCGCACAGGTGGGCCAGCACCAGCACCGCGGCGAGGAAGCCGACGACCGGGCCGAGCCGTTCGGCCTCGGCCAGCGCGTGCTGCGGCGAGACCGCCCCGAGGACGACCGCCAGGGCCGCGGCGGGGACGGCGACCAGTGCCTCGGACCGGCCGGCGGGGCGCAGGACGGCCCACACCAGGGAAGCGGCGAGCAGGCAGACGGACAGGATTTCGGCGAGGGGGGTGTTCAGGGGAGTACTCCGGAGGCGGGGACGCGGTCGGGCCCGCCCATCGAACTGGTTCGGGTGCCCGTCCATGAAAACATGCCCGAGTAAACGCTTTCCCAACTCGTCGCGTCCGTCACACCGCCCCGGGACGGGACGCGCGAGCGGCGCGGACGAGCCCGCTCAGTCCTCGTCGAGCAGGCTCAGCTCCGCCCAGATCGTCTTGCCCTCGGGCGTGTGCCGGCTGCCCCAGCGCTGGGTGAGCTGGGCCACCAGGAGCAGGCCGCGGCCGCCCTCGTCGAAGGTCCGCGCCCGGCGCAGGTGCGGGGCGGTGTGGCTGTTGTCGGACACCTCGCAGATCAGCGTCGCCCGGTCGTGGATCAGCCGCAGCCGGATCGGGCGGGAGCCGTACCGGATGGCGTTGGTGACCAGCTCGCTGACCACCAGCTCCGTGGTGAACGACGCCTCGCTCAGCTCCCACCGCGCGAGCTGCGCCACGACCTGCCGGCGGATCGGCGCGACCAGCGAGGGGTCGGCCGGGATGTCCCACGTCGCGACCTGGGCGGCGGGCAGCCCGCGGGTGCGCGCCAGGAGCAGGGCCACGTCGTCGGCGGCGCCGCCGGACGGCAGCAGGGCGTGCAGGATCCGGTCGCAGGTCTCGTCCAGGGAGTCCGCGTGCGCCTCCAGCGCCTCGCCCAGCAGCCGGTGACCGCTGTGCGCGTCCCGTTCGCGGGACGTGATCAGGCCGTCGGTGTAGAAGGCGAGCACACTGCCCTCGGCCACCTCCAGGACGGCCGACTCGAAGGGCAGGCCGCCCACGCCCAGCGGGGGACCGGCGGGCAGCTCGATCCGCCTGGACACGCCGTTCGGCCGCAGCACCACGGGCGCGGGATGTCCGGCCCGCGCCAGCGTGCAGCGCCGGGACACGGGGTCGTAGACCGCGTACAAGCAGGTCGCGCCGACCTCGCCGGGGCTGCCCTCGTTCCCGGCCTCCTCGGAGAGGCGCACGACCAGGTCGTCGAGGTGGGTGAGGAGCTCGTCGGGGGCGAGGTCGATGTCGGCGAGGGTCCGTACGGCGGTGCGCAGCCGGCCCATGGTGGCCGAGGCCTGGATGCCGTGTCCGACGACGTCGCCGACCACCATGGCCACCCGCATCCCCGACAGCGGGATCACGTCGAACCAGTCCCCGCCGACCCCGGCGCGCGCCGCCGGCAGATAGCGGGACGCGGCGTCCACGGCGGCGGTCCGCGGCAGGGTGCGCGGCAGGAGGCTGCGTTGCAGGGCGAGGGCGGTCTCCCGCTCGCGGGAGAAGCGGCGGGCGTTGTCGATGCAGACGGCGGCGCGTGCCGTGATCTCCTCGGCGAGCAGCACGTCGTCCGGGGTGAACGGGTCGGGGCGGCGGAATCGGGTGAGGACGGCGACGCCCAGGGTCAGGCCCCGCGCCCGGATCGGCACGGACATCGTCGAGTGGATGCCGAGTTCGCGCACCCGGGCCCCGCGCGCCGGGTCCCAGGTCAGCCAGGCGTCCAGTTCGCCGCTGGGCACCGTGCCGACGATGGTGTGCCCCGCGACCAGCGAGTCGGCCTGCGGCGACCCGGCCGGGTAGCCCTGCGCCTCCCCGGGTTTGGCGACGGCCTCCGGGGTGCCGGCGTTGACGGAGCAGTGCGCGGTGCGGCGCAGGCTCAGCGGCGGCGTGAAGCGGGCCGGGAGGTCCCCGCCGTCCTGCGGGTCGAGCAGGTCGACGCTGACGAAGTCGGCGAGCGCGGGCACGCACACCTCGGCCAGCTCCTGTGCCGTCCGGGTGACGTCGAGGGTGGTGCCGACGCGCACGCTCGCCTCGTTGACCAGCTGGAGCCGCTCACGGGCGAGGTAGTTGTCGGTGAAGTCGTGGGCGGCCAGACACACGCCCCGCACCCGGCCCGCCTCGTCGGTCAGCGGCGCCATCCGGGCCAGCCAGGCGTGCGCGCGCTCCTCGCCGCCGGTGCGGGTGAACATCTGCACGTCCTGCGCCCGGCCGCTGGTGAGGACCCGCAGCATGTGCTGCTCCAGTTCCGTGCTCTGCGGCCGGCCGCCGATCTCCGACAACCGCAGTCCGCGGACCCGCCCCTCGGGCAGTCCGATCACCTGGCTCATCGCCTCGTTGATCCGGCGCAGCCGCAGGTGCTCGTCGTAGACGGCCACGGCACACGGGGACTGGACGAGGGCCGCCGAGGCGAGGGGGTCGTCGGGCCGGAGGGCGCCGTCGGGGCCGGCCACCGGGGTGACGACCAGCCACCGTCCGAGGTCGGCGTCCGGGGACTGCGTGCGGTGGGCGAGCAGCCACACCGGCATTGACCGGCCGTCACGGTGGCGCAAAGCCACCGTTCCGTCCCAGCGCAGACCGGTGAGCACGGGGGCCGGCTGGGCCAGCAGGTCCGTCGCGGGCCGGCCCACGACCTCGGCCGTCTCCCAGCCCAGCAGGGCGCGGGCGCCCTCGTTCCATCCGACGAGCGTTCCGGCGTCGTCGACGACAGCCCGGGCCGTCGCGGCCTCGTCGAACGGATACTCCGGGCTCATCTCGCCACTCCATCGCGGACACTCACCGTGAACGGGCACGTCACTTCCGTTCCAGCCTAGTGTGTTCCGCCCGGGCGCGGACGAGAACCCCCTCGGGCCGGCAGGACAACGGGTTCCCCTCCGGGTCAAGAGGCAAAACCGGACGATGTGACGGCACGCGGGCCCCCGACCGAGGCCGGGCGGCTCAGCCCGCCTGGGCGTCCCCGGCCGGCTCGAACGTCACCTTCGCCGTGTCCACGGTGCTCGCGCTGCGGCCGGGCGCGCTCTGCCCCGACCAGTACAGGTTGGTGTGGGCCATCACCTGCTCCGGGGCCGGGGCGCCGTACGCGGTGAGGTCCTCCGTGGTGTGCGCGTCGCCGACCAGCGTCACGTCGTACCCCCGTACGAAGGCGCCGTGCAGGGTCGAGCGGATGCACGCGTCCGTCTGCGCTCCCGCCACGACGAGCCGGCCCACCCCGTGCCGTGCGAGCTCCGACTCGAGTTCCGTGTCCTCGAAGGAGTCGCCGTAGGTCTTGTGGATCAGCGGTTCCGACTCCAGGCGGACCAACTCGTCGACATAGCGCCAGTCCTCGCTGCCGGACACCAGCTGGGCGTCCGAGTGCTGCACCCAGACCACCGGCACGTCCTGCGCGCGGGCCGCGTCGACCAGGGTGCGGATGTTGGCGATCACTTCGTCCCGGCGGGGCGCGCCCTCCACCACGCCGTTCTGGACGTCGACGACGAGCAGGGCGGTGCGGGGCCGGTCGGGCAGCGTGGTCATGATGACCTCCTGTTCGGCGGGTGCGCGGTGCGCCCGGCGGGCGCGCGTTCTCGCACGGCCCACCCTAGGACGCACCACCGACAACGCCGCCCGGGCCGGCCCCCGGTCCGCTCAGTCCACGTCCAGCCCCAGCGTGCGCAGCTTCGGCTCGATCACCGCACGGCAGTACGGCTCCGCACGGTTGTTGCTGTAGAAGTCCTGCTGGTCGGGATCGGCCTCGACGAACTGTCCGAACGGGCGCAGGTCGGTCACGATGTCCCGGCCGAGGCGCTGCCGGACGAGGTCCATCACCTTCTCCGAGCGCTCCCGCTGGTCGTCGTCGGCGTAGAAGATCGTCGAGTGGTAGATGGAGCCGCGGTCCGCGCCGCTCTGGTTCGGCGTCGTCGGGTCGTGGCTCTGGAAGAACAGGGTCAGGACGTCCTCGAAGGAGATCTCGTCGGGCCGGAACGTCAGCTGCACGGCCTCGACGAACTTCTGCGGGTTGAGGCCGTGGCGCTGGTAGGCCTCGTAGTCCGGCGGCGGGCCGGCGTCCCCGGCGACCCCCGCCACGCTGGAGGCGACTCCGGGGGTGCGGCGCGCCACCGCGTCGAAGGACCAGAAGCAGCCGGGGCCGAGCGTCACGGTCTCGGCCTTCCCGGTCGTGGGCATGTCCTCGGTCATGGGGTTCCTCTCCAGGATCTCGTCCGAATGGCGCGCGCGACCGCAGCGGGGGTCGCTGCCGCCTCGCACGTCCTTCAGGTGATGGGCCACGGCGCGGCGCACACCGGGTGCACGGCCGTGACGGAGTTCTCCGCCCGGCCGTGGATACAGGTGTCCCGGAATGCGCACGCAGGAATGACGCGGGTTCGGGCCGGCCGAAGCGGCCCTGCTGTCGCTCGCGACCGCGCTCGGGCGGTGCGTGCGCTGACCGGCCGGAGAATCCCGCGCCGGGCCAGGATAGTCCGACTTCCTTGTGCGCAGGGCGTGTTCCGGCCCGCCGGACGAATGGGCGAAGGCGCGGCGACGGCTTCGGGCGGGCGTTCGCCGCCGGCCCGGACGGGCCGTCCGGACGGCCGAACGGATCGTCCCACAGCCCATTCGCACCGGTGTGCGGACGGCCATTGCGCCGGAGAACCAGAAACGCCCCGAGTTCTTGGTGGCCGGTTCCCATGCCGGGAAGGGGAGGGCTCCCTAGCCTTTCTCCCAGTGGCTAGTCGAGGAGTCGATGATGGTTGCCCCGTTCGACGCGACCGAATTCCGTCGCGCACTCGGATATCTGCCGACCGGGGTGACGGTCATCACCACCACGGGGCGGTTCGGACAGCCCGTGGGCATGGCGTGCAACTCCTTCGTCTCGGTGTCGTTGCAGCCGCCGTTGGTCATGTTCTGCGCCGGAAACGGGTCGGCCACCCTGATCGATCTCCGTGAGAGCGGCCGGTTCTGCGTCAACATCCTCGGCGCGGACCAGGGGCAGTTGTGCCGTCGGTTCTCGGTCAAGGACGTCGACCGGTTCGCCGGCGTCGCGTGGACCGGGTCGGCCGCCGGACCGCAGCTGTGCGACGCGATCGCCTGGATGTCGTGCGCCATCGAGGCCGAGCACGTCGCCGGCGATCACGTCATCGTCATCGCGCAGGTGAACGGGTTGCGGGTGAACGAGGACGCGGCCGAGCCGCTGGTGTTCCACCGCGGCGGTTTCGGCTCGTTCCGCGCGGCCGCGGACCCCGTCGCCGCGGCCCCGGCACCGCTGCGGCGAGGCGACGGCGGGGGCGTGAGCGTGCTGTCGACCGCGACGAGAACGGCCAGTTGGCGGCCCTGAGGACCAGGCGTCCCGGGCGGCGCGCGCGGTATCCGTGCGGCGGACCCCACGTAATCCATCCTTCGGTGTTCGTGCCGTTCCGCGGGCGAACGTCCGGACGGAGGGGTCCTTTCCCGTCGATCGTGCCGTGTGCGACGCACGTCGCTAGGGGCCCCTATCGCCGCGCGCGCCGGTAGTGGCCCGCAACGCGGCTCCGGTAGGCTAATCCTTCCTGAGGTAATTGGAAGGAATACGTAGCCAACTTGGAGAGCCTTTGTTTCCCAAGCCAGTGCCCGGGATATTCGAAGTCTATGAGTGGAGCTTAGGCAGGGACGGTTTCGCCGTCGACGACATAGCGAACGAACTGGGATTCACCCTCGACGTGAGCGAGGGAATCGTCGCCGAGCTCCTGGAGCTCCAGCTCATCCAGCCGGCCCGCGACCAGGAGGCCTGGTTCGTTCCCGCCGACCCCGGCCTCGCCTCCTCCCAGCTTCTGAACCGGGGGGAACTGGACCTGCTCGAACGGAAACTGGCGGTGGGCCAGCTCCGCAACGATCTCGCCCGGCTCTCGTTGCTGTTCCGGTCGAGCAAGTTCAGCAGTCAGTACGCGAACTCCTTCGACGTCGTCAGAGTGCCCGAGACGGTCAGACTGCTCCTTTCCGAGGCCGCGGCGAACAGCTCCCGCGAGGTCGTCTGCATGCAGCCCGGAAGCGGATGGCAGCCCGAGGAACTGGCCGAGGCGCAGGACCGGGACTTCCAGCTGCTGGGCCGCGGGGTGCGCATGCGGGTGCTTTACCAGCACGCCGCCCGATTCGACACCCCCACCCGTGAATACGCGGGGAAACTGATCGACTCGGGCGCCGAAGTGCGCACCGCCGGCGCCCTGTTCGGCAAGATTTTCATCTTCGACCGCACCGCGGCGTACATCCCCGCCGGCGGTGAGGGCGGCGGCGCCGTCGTCGTTCAGGAGCCCTCGATCATCGAATTCCTCTACTCCTGTTTCGAGCAGGTCTGGGGAACGGCCAAGGAGTTCGACACCCGGCGGGCCGAAATCGACGTCATCAGCGGCGACATGAAGAAGGAGATCGTCAAGATGCTGATCTCCGGCGCCAAGGACGAGGCCATCGCCCGTCGTCTCGGCGTATCGGTCCGCACCTGCCGCAAACACATCGGTCAGGTCATGCAGATGTTCGGCGCGACGAGTCGTTTCCAGTTCGGCTATCTGGTCAAGGAAGCCAATCTCGAGGAAGACGTGTAGCGTCCCCCGTTCCCGCCCCCGTTCCCGTTCCCGCCCGCCCGCTCTCGCGTGGCGGATCCCACCTCCCCGGCCGGCGGCCCGCCGTCGTGCCGAGGGGGGCGCCGCGGCCTGCCCGGTGTACCCGTCTTCGCAGGTGGTCCACTGTCCCTCGACGGTTCCTCAAGTGGAAGTGCAGCTTGATGAGCGGTTGCCGGGGTGGAGAGCTCCAGCCGAATGGCGGAAACTGATGACGGCCGTTGCGCCACGCAACCGCCGAGGATTCGCCTGAACGCCAAGGGGGCCGCTTCAACATTTCCCTCCCTCGCGTCGCCGGTGATCCGAGAGGCACCTGCTGGACCTCTCCGGACCGCGACGACGAGGTGATCCATGCGTGGAGGACGGCCCTCGCGCATTCCTTTCAGGTCATCGCCCGCCGATCGGGTGCCGTCGAAGTCGTCGATGAGGACGGCCGCGCACCCGGCGTCGTGACAGGTGCAACTCGGACGGCCTGACGCCGTGTTCCCGTTTCCGCGTGTCCACGTGTCAGGTCCGGCTGTCCAAAAGCAGGATCTCCCCTTTTCCGAAGACATTCCGAGCGTGAAGCTGAGGTGCTTATGAACGGGTTCGGCCGATGACCGAAGACGGCGGCATGCAGCGGCTCGCGGTGTTCGGCGCGGGCGTGATGGGCGTCGGCATCACGACCCTCGCCGTCGGCCGCGGAGTGCCGGTCATGCTCGTGGACGTGGACCGGGCGCGACTGGACACGGCACGCGCACGGGTCCGCAGCGAACTGCGGCTGGCGCACATGACGGGAGCCCTCCCGCGGACCGGACCGGTCGGCGAGCTGGAACTCGCCGACTCCGCGATGGCGGCGGCCGACGCGACCTGGGTGATCGAGGCCGTCACCGAGGTCGCCGACCTCAAGGCCAAGGTGCACCGGGAGATCGCCTCCGTGGTCGCCCCGGGGACCCTGCGGGTCACCAACACCTCGTCCATCCCGGTCGACGAGCTGGCCGGCGAGGTGCCGGCCCCCGAGGACCTGGCCGGCATCCACTTCATGAACCCGCCCTACCTGATCGGCACGCTCGAGGTCGTCCGCGGACCGCGCACCGGCGCACGCGCGATGACGGCCGTCGACGCGCTGCTCGCCAGGCTGGGCCGCAAGGGCATCGTCGTCGGGGACGGCCCCGGCTTCGTGACCAGCCGGGTGCTGCACCGCATGATCAACGACGCGGCCAACGTCGTCGAGGAGGGCCGGGCCACCGTCGAGGACGTGGACGCGCTGATGGAGGGCTGCCTCGGACACCCGACGGGCCCTCTGCGGACCGCCGACCTGATCGGCATCGACAACCTCGTCGACTCCCTGGCGGTGCTCCACGAGCGCACCGGCGACGACAGTTACCGCCCGAGCGCGCTGCTGCTGCGCAAGGTCGCCGAGGGCGACCACGGCCGCAAGACCGGCCGCGGCTTCTACACGTACGGACCCCGCTGATGGCCGGCCAGGTGCAGGTCGACGACCGCCTGCTCGACTACGTGCGCTCGGTGTCCCTGCGCGACGACGAGATCCTGCGTGACCTGGTCGCCGAGACGGCGTCCATGCCCGCGCTGAACGCCATGGTGACGATGCCCGAGGAAGGCCAGCTGCTGGCCATGCTGGTCGGTCTCACCGGCGCCTCGCGCGTGCTGGAGATCGGCACGTTCACTGGCTACGGCACGCTGTGCATGGCCCGCGCGCTGCCGCCCGGCGGACGCGTCGTCACCTGTGACATCAGCGAGCGCTGGACCAGGATCGCGCGACGGTACTGGGAGCGCGCCGGGGTGTCCGACCGCATCGAACTGCGGCTCGGGGACGGGGCGCAGACCATGACCGAGCTGCTCGCCGAGCACGGACCGGAGAGCTTCGACCTGGTCTTCGTCGACGCCGACAAGACCGGCTACCCGCGCTACTACGAAGAGGCCCTGACCCTGGTACGGCCGGGCGGCCTCATCGTCCTCGACAACACGCTCTACTTCGGCCGGGTCGCCGACCCGGCGGCCGAGGATCCCGACACCGTCGCCATCCGCGAGCTCAACGCCTCGCTCCTCGTCGACAGCAGGGTCGAACTGTCCCTGCTCGTCATGGCGGACGGGATCACGTTGGCGCGCAAGAACAAGACGCAGTGAGGAAGGGACTTTTCATGACGGACTCGACGACCGAACTGCCGGTCACCGCCATCGAGCAGCGCATCGGCGCGTTCCTCGAGGAGAAGACCAGGACGACCTGGGAACGCGACGTGGACCTGTTCGCCTCCGGCGCCGTCTCCTCGCTGTTCGCGATGGAGCTGGTGGTGTTCGTGGAGGGCGCCTTCGGGGTCCAGGTGGAGGGCGCCGACCTCGCCATGGACAACTTCCGCACCGTGGAGCGCATGAGCGCGCTGGTGACCCGGCTGCACAGCGGAGGGGACGGTGCTTGACGCCCTCGGAGCGCTGGTGACCGAGACGGTCGCCGACGCCGCGAGCCAGTGGGACGTCGCCGGCGAGATCCCCGTCGGCGTCCTGCGCGGGCTGGGCGCCAAGGGCGTGCTGTGCGCCGAGGCCAGGCCCGAGTTCGGCGGTCTCGGACTGTCCGGCGCCGACAACGGGGAACTCACCGCGCACACCGGCGCGCTGTGCAGCTCGCTTCGCAGCGTGATGACGTCCCAAGGCATGGCCGCGTGGACGATCCAGCGGTTCGGCGACCGGGCGCAGCGCCACGAGTACATCGGCCGCCTCACCGGCGGCGACCTCGCCGCCGTCGCCTTCAGCGAACCCGGCGCGGGCAGCGACCTGTCCGCGATGACCACCACGATCCGGCGCGAGGGCGGCGAGATCGTCGTCGACGGCCTCAAGACGTGGATCACGGTGGCCGGTTACGCCGACTGGATCGTCGTCTTCGGCCGCCACGAGGGCGGCGGCGCGGTGGCGCTGGTGCCGGCCTCGGCCCCCGGCGTGCGGGTGACCCGGGTCGAGCAGCCGCTCGGCTGCCGGGCGGCCGGGCACGCCACCGTGGTCCTGGACGACGTGCGCCTGCCCGAGGCGCACCTGCTCGCGGTGGCCGGCCAGCCGGTCCTCATGCTGACCACCATCGCCCTGACCTACGGACGGCTGTCGGTGGCCTGGGGCTGTGTGGGCATCCTGCGCGCCTGTCTGACGGCCGTGGCCCGGCACGCCGCCCGGCGCGAACAGTTCGGCAAGCCGCTCCTCCAGCACCAGCTGGTCGCCCGGCACCTGGCCGAGCTCTACGCGGCGGAACGCACGGCGACGTTCGCCTGCGAACAGGCCGCCCGCAGCTGGGACGGGGGATCCCCGGAGCAGGTGCAGGCCGCCGTCCTCGCCAAGCACGTCGCGGCCGGCAACGCTGCCCGCGGCGCGGCGTCGGCGCTCCAGGTCCTCGCCTCCGCGGGCGCGTCCGGCGCACACGTGGTCGAACGGGCCTTCCGGGACGCGAAGTTGATGGAAGTCATCGAGGGCAGCAACGAGATCTGCCAGCTGATGCTCGCCGAGCACGCGGCCTCCGCGGCGCTCTGAACGGTCGTACAGAGGGGGAGCGGACATGTCCGAAGCACCACCGGTCGTGAAATGCCTGATCTGGGACCTCGACAACACCCTGTGGCAGGGCACCCTGGTCGAGGACGGCCACGTCGAGGTCGACGACGCCGTCCGCAAGGTCGTCACGGAACTCGACGCGCGCGGCGTGCTCCAGGCCGTGTCGAGCCGCAACGACCACGACGAGGCGTGGGCCAGGCTGGAGGAGCTCGGTCTCGCCGAGTACTTCGTCCTGCCGCACATCAACTGGGGCCCCAAGTCGGAGTCGGTGCGCCGGATCGCCGAGCGGCTGAACTTCGCGCTCACGACGATCGCGTTCATCGACGACCTGCCCACCGAGCGCGCCGAGGTCGCCTACCACCTGCCCGACGTCCGGTGCTACTCCGCCGACCAGGCCGCACTGCTGCTCGGCCTGCCCGAGTTCAGTCCGCCGGTGGTCACCGTCGACGCGCGACGGCGTCGTCAGATGTACCGGGCGGGCTTCGAACGCGACCGGGAGCGCGAGCAGTACCAGGGCGCCGACGAGGAGTTCCTGCGTTCGCTCGACCTGGTGATGCGCATCAGCAGGGCCAGGGACGAGGAGATCACCCGGGTCGAGGAACTGACCCTGCGCACCAGCCAGATGAACGCCACCGGCGTGCACTACTCCGACGCGGCGCTGCGCGCCCTGCTGGACGACGAGCGTCACGACGTCCTCGTGGTCTCCATGGCCGACCGCTTCGGCCCGCACGGCGCGGTCGGGGTCATGCTCATCGAGCGGACCCCGCACGCCTGGCGCATCAAGCTCCTCGCGACCTCGTGCCGGGTCGTCTCGTTCGGCGCGGGCGCGGTGCTGCTGCGCTGGCTCACCGACGCGGCCGCCCGGGCCGGGGTGCACCTCGTCGCCGACTTCCGGCGCACCGAACGCAACCGGATGATGGAGGTCGCCTACCGGTTCGCGGGGTTCACCGGCGCCGACTGCGCCTGCCTCGCCACGTTCTCGCCGGGCGAGGGCGCCGAGTGCCTGCACCTGGAGCCGGTCCGGCAGGACCCGCCGACCACCATGCGCGTGTTCGCGCCCGAACCGCACGGCACGGCGGGAGAGGCGCAGTGGACTTGAGGCCCCGTCCGTCGGATCCCGCCGGGGGCGCGGGGTCCGGCACGCACATCGGCGGCGGCGTCGGTTCGCCGACGCCGCGCATCGTCGCCCTCCCACGCCCCGCGGCTGCCCGCACCGAACCCCGCTCGGGTCCGCCGCAGGGCGCCACTCCGAGCGACCTGATCCGAGCGACCTGATCCGACAGAAAGGCCCAGCCGAGCAGCTCATCGCACGGTCGACGCTGAACACGAACGATCTTCGGGGGACCCCTTGCAGTTCTTGGTTCTTGGTCCGTTGCGACTCCTGGACGACGAGAAGCCGGTCGCGCTCGGCGGCGACCGGCGGCGCGCCACACTCGGCCTGCTCCTGCTCAACGCCAACCGCGAGGTGGCGACCAGCAAGCTCCTCGAAGGACTGTGGGGGACGGAGGAGGCGCCGGCCACCGCGCGCAAGATCCTTCAGAACGCGGTGCGCGGACTGCGCGTCACGCTGGCCGAGCACGCTCACGGCGACAGCCGCCCGCCTGCCCTGCTGACCTGCGCGCACGGCTACCAGCTTCAGGTCGACCCGGAACAGATCGACATGTTCCGCTTCCACCGCCAGGCCCAGGCCGGCCGCGCGGAGCTCGCGGCCGGCCGCCCCGCCGAGGCGGCCGCCACCCTGCGCGAGGTGCTCGCGCTGTGGCGCGGACAGGCGCTGGCCGACCTGGTGGAGACCGGGCACTCCTGGACGGAGCTGACGGCGCTGCAAAACGCCCGGCTCGACGTGATGGAGGACTACTACGAGGCCGAACTGGCCAACGGGCGCCACCAGGCGGTCCTCGGCGAACTCGAGGCGATGGTCGAGGCCGAGCCGCTGCGCGAGCGGGCCTGCCAGCAGCTGATGCTCGCGCTGTACCGCAGCGGCCGCCAGGCGGACGCCCTCGCCGCCTACCGGCGGGTCCGCGTCAGGCTGGCCGAGGAACTCGGTCTGGAACCCGGCCGGGAACTGCGTCTGCTCCAGCACGCGATCCTCGTGCACGACCCCTCCATCGCGGCGCCCGCCCGGCCCGAGCGCCCGGCGGTGCTCTCCGTGCCGGCACAGGAGCCGCGCCGGCGCCCGCGACCGCCGTCCAGACCCGTGCAGTGGGCGCCCGCGCCGGCCGTCGGCGCCCGCACCCGGGTCAGCGCCGTGCTGATCCGCGCCGACTTCGGCGCCGGCAGCCGCGTCGCCGACGTCGGCGAGGCCCTGGAGCGCACCGCGACGACCGTGCGCGAGGAGGTGGAGGAGCTCGGCGGCGTCGTCGCCGGGTCGACCGGCTCCGTCACGCTGGCCCTGTTCCGGGCCGCCCAGCCGCAGCAGGACGGCACCGACGAGGCCGCCGGACGGGCCGTGCGCGCGGCCATGTCGCTGCGCCAGCGCATCTGCTTCGACGCGGCCGACGGCGAGCGGCCCGAGCTGCGGGTGGCCGTGTCGACCGGCGAGACCCCCGTACGCCCCCGCACGACGTTCCTGGAACCGCTCCCCGTCGACGGAGCGCTCCTCGCCGACTGCGAGACCCTCCTCCGGTTCGCCGAGGACACCGAGATCGTGGTGGGCGACCGCACCCGCCTGCTCACCGGCGCCGCCGTCCGCTACGCCCGTGCGGGCGACGCGCCGACCCGCTGGACGGCCGAAGGGCGCCTCCTGGACCCCTTCGCGCCGCCGGAGGCCTGCGACCGCGAGCCCGAACTCGGCGTGCTGAACAGCCTGCTGGAGCGGGTCCGGCGGCGCGCGCGGCCGCACCTGGTGCTGGTGCTCGGCGCCCCGGGCATCGGCAAGTCGCCGCTGCTCGCGGAGTTCGAACGGCGCGTCGGGAACGCGGCGACCCTGCGACTCGACCTCGACCGTCCCACGAGCGCGCAGACCGTGGCCGAACTCGCCCGGCAGGGGCCCCTCGTGGTGTTCGCCGACGACCTGCACCGGGCCGGCAACGCGGCGCTGATGATGGTCGAGGACCTGCTGGACCAGCCGGAGCCCATGCCGCTGCTGGTGGTCGCCGCGGCCCGGCCCGAACTGTTCCGCCGACGCCCCGGCTGGGGCGCCGGGGGCCGGCACGCCAGCCGGATGACGCTCGAACCCCTCGTCGACGCGGCGCACGAGCACGCCATGCGGAGGCTCTGCCATGCCGCCGGCTGAACACGGCTCCGCCGCTTGGTCCCAGGGCCCAGATTCGGCCTCCGGTCCGGTGTTCCCGAACCCGGCTGAGCACCGCCCCCGCGAGGTTAACTGGCCGGGTTCCGAACGCGGCCCAAGGAGTGACGAGACCATGGAGAACGAGGGCAGACTGCGGAACTACCTCAAGCAGGCCGTCGGTGAGTTGCAGGACACCCGCGAGCGTCTGCACGAGCTCGAGCGGGCGGCCGGCGAGCCGATCGCCGTCGTCGGCATGGCCTGTCGCTACCCCGGAGGCGTCGACACCCCCGACGGACTGTGGGAGCTGGTGGCCGACGGCCGCGACGCGGTCGGAGAGTTCCCCACCGACCGGGGCTGGGACGTCGAGGGCCGCTACGACCCCGACCCCGGCGTGCCCGGCAGCTACTACGCCCGCGGCGGCGGCTTCCTCCACGACGCCGCCGAGTTCGACGCCGACTTCTTCGGGATCTCCCCGCGCGAGGCGCTCGCGATGGACCCCCAGCAGCGGCTCCTGCTGGAGACCTCCTGGGAGGCGCTGGAGCGCACCGGCACGGACCCGCAGACCCTGCGCGGCAGCGACACCGGCGTGTTCGTCGGGCTCATGGGCCACGGCGGTCAGCGCTACGGACACGGCGCGCAGGAGTCCGGGCAGGGCGGCGAGGGATTCGGCGGCACCGGCAGCGCGGCCAGCGTCGCCTCCGGCCGGATCGCCTACCTCCTCGGCCTGGAGGGGCCGGCCCTCACCGTCGACACGGCGTGCTCCTCGTCCCTGGTCACCATGCACCTGGCCGCCCGCGCGCTGCGGGCCGGCGAATGCTCGCTGGCGCTGGCCGGCGGCGCGGCCGTCATGTCCACCCTCGACACGTTCGTCGAGTTCTCGCGCCAGCGCGGCCTGGCCGCGGACGGCCGGTGCAAGGCGTTCTCCGCCGCGGCCGACGGCACCGGCTGGTCCGAGGGCGCCGGCATGGTGGTCCTGGAGCGGCTCTCCGACGCCCAGCGCCTCGGACATCCGGTGCTGGCCGTGATCCGCGGCAGCGCGGTCAACTCCGACGGCGCCTCCAACGGCCTCACCGCGCCCAACGGGCCCTCCCAGCAGCGCGTCATCCGGCGCGCGCTGGCCGACGCGGGCCTGACGCCGGCCGACGTGGACGTCGTGGACGCGCACGGCACCGGCACCCGGCTCGGCGACCCCATCGAGGCCCAGGCGCTGCTGGCGACCTACGGCCGCGAACGACCGCCGGGCCGGCCGCTGTGGCTGGGCTCGCTCAAGTCCAACATCGGGCACGCGCAGGCCGCCGCCGGCGTCGGCGGCGTGATCAAGATGGTCCAGGCGCTGCGCCACGGCGTCCTGCCCAGGACCCTCCACGTCGACGAACCCACCCCCGCGGTCGACTGGACCTCGGGCGCGGTGGAACTGCTGACCGAGGCCCGGCCCTGGCCCGACGCCGACCGGCCGCGCCGCGCCGCGGTCTCCGCCTTCGGCATCAGCGGCACCAACGCGCACGTCGTCATCGAGCAGGCCCCGCCGGCCCCCGCTCCCGCAGCGGCCGACAACGCGGAGCCCCCGGCCGGACGCCCGTCGCCGCCGCTGCTGCTGTCCGCCGCGTCCCCGACGGCGCTCACCGCCAGGGCGCGCCAGCTGCACGACCACCTGACGGCCCACCCCGACGCGCCCGTCGCCCACGCGCTCGCCACCCGCGCCCCGCGACTGCCCCACCGCGCCGCCGTCACCGGCGACGACCCGCTGACCGCACTGCGCGCCCTCGCCGAGGGCCGGCCCTCCCCGGACGTCCTGCTCGGCACCGCCCGCGCCCGCGGCAAGACCGTGTTCGTCTTCCCCGGCCAGGGCTCGCAGTGGTCCGGCATGGCCCTCGACCTGTACCGCGACTCCGACGTCTTCCGCGCCCACCTCGACGAGTGCGCCGCGGCCCTCGCGCCCCACGTCGAGGGGAACCTCCTCGACGCGCTCGCCGGCCCGCTCGAGCGGGTGGACGTGGTCCAGCCGGCGCTGTGGGCCGTCATGATCTCCGTCGCCGCGCTGTGGCGGCGACACGGCGTGCACCCCGACGCGGTGCTGGGGCACAGCCAGGGAGAGATCGCCGCCGCGCACGTCGCCGGCGCGCTGTCCCTGGAGGACTCCGCCGCCGTCGTCGCCCTGCGCAGCAAGGCCATCACCCGCCTGGCCGGCACCGGCGGCATGGCGTCCGTGCAGCTCCCCGCGGCCGACACCGCCCTGCGCGTCGAGCGCTACGCCGGCGCCGTGGAGATCGCCGCGGTCAACGGGCCCGCCAGCACCGTCGTGTCGGGCACCCCCGCCGACCTCGCCGACCTCGTCGCCTCCTGCGCCGCCGACGGTGTCCGCGCCCGGATCATCCCGGTGGACTACGCCTCCCACTCCGCCCACGTGGAGGCACTGCGCGACGAGATCCTCACGTCGCTGTCCGGCATCGCGCCCCGGCCCGCCCGGATCCCCTTCCACTCCACCGTCACCGGCGAACTCCTCGCCGGCCCGGAACTGGACGCCGGCTACTGGTTCGCCAACCTGCGCCGCACCGTCGGCTTCGCCACGGGCGCCCGCACCCTGCTCGACCAGGGCCACCGGGTGTTCGTCGAGGTCAGCGCGCACCCCGTGCTCACCAACGCCCTCGCCGAGACCGTCGAGGAGAGCGAGACCCCCGACGCGGTCGTCCTGGACTCGCTGCGCCGGGACGACGGCGGCCCGGCCCGGTTCCACACCGCCCTGGCCAAGGCGCACGTGCACGGCGTCGACGTCGACTGGCGCCTGCCGCGCGTCGACGCCGAACTGCCGACCTACCCCTTCCAGCGCCGCCGCTACTGGCTCGAGGAGCCCACCGCGACCGGCGACACCTCCGCCCTCGGCCTGCGTCCGGCGGATCATCCGCTGCTCGGCGCGAGCCTGCGCACCGCGGACGACGGCACGCTCGTCCTCACCGGACGGCTGTCCCGCACCGCCCACCCGTGGCTGGCCGACCACCGCGTCGGCGCGTCGGTGCTGCTGCCCGGCGCCGCACTGGTCGAACTCGCCCTGCACGCCGGGGACCGGATCGGCCACGGCAGGCTCGCCGAACTGACCCTGCGGGAACCGGTCGTCCTCGACGCCGACCTGGACCTGCAACTGCTCATCGGCCCGGACACGGGCGACGGGCGGCCGGTGGGCGTGTACACCAGCCCGGCCGGGAGCGAGGAGTGGACCGCGCACGCCGACGGCCTGCTGACCGCCGCCGCCCCCGAGACGCCCGACGACCTCGCCGCCTGGCCGCCCCCCGGCGCGGTCGCCGTGCCGGTGGACGGCTTCTACGACTCGCTCGCCGAACTCGGCTACGCCTACGGCCCCGCCTTCCGCGGGGTGCGCGCCGCCTGGCGGGACGGCGACGTCGTCTACGCCTCGGTCGAACTCCCCGACGGCCACGAGGTCGACGGCTTCGCCCTGCACCCCGCGCTCCTGGACGCGTCGCTGCACGCGGCCGGCCTGGACGGCGCGGACGCCCTGCGGCTGCCGTTCGGCTGGACCGACGTCCAGGTGCACGCCACCGGCGCCCGCACCCTGCGGGCCCGCCTGTCCCCGGCCGGAACGGACGCCCTCGCGGTGCTGCTCACCGACGAGGACGGCCGGCCGGTCGCCTCGGTGGGACAGCTGGCGCTGCGCCCGGTCGACCCGGACGCCCTCGGACGGCGCACCCGGGCCGACGCCTCGGCCCTCTTCACGGTCGACCTCGTCCCGGTCGACCTGCCCGAGCCGCCCGCCGGACAGAGCCCGCACACGCTCCCGGCCGACCCCCACGACGCCCCGGCCCCGCCCGTGTCGGCGACGGCCGTCGTGTGGGAGTGCCCCGCCGGCGAGACCGAGGACGTCGTGGCGCGCACCCTGCACGTGGTGCGCGACTGGCTCACGCGGGACCACCCCGCCGACGTGCCGCTCGTCGTCCTCACCCGCGCGGACGAGCTCGCGCACCGCGCGGTGGCCGGACTCCTGCGCACCGCGCGCACCGAACACCCCGGCAGGCTCCGCCACATCGACGCCGACGACCATCCGCACACGCGGGACGCGCTGCCCGCCGCGCTGGCCGCCGACCACCCGGAACTGGTCCTGCGCGCCGGCCTCGCCGCGGCGCCCCGGCTCAGCCGAGCGGCCGCGTCGCCCGCCCTGACCGCCCCGGCGGACGGACCCTGGCGACTGGCCCTCACCTACCGCGGCGACCTCGACGGACTGTCGCTCACCCCCTGCCCCGAGATGCTGCGTCCGCTCGAAGCCGGAGAGGTGCGCGTCGCCGTGCGGGCCGGCGGCCTGAACTTCAAGGCCGTCCTGCTCGAACTGGGCATGGTGGCGCGCGACGAGTGGTCCTCGCTGGGCGAGGGCGCCGGGATCGTCCTGGAGGTCGGCGCCGACGTCACCGGACTGGCCCCGGGCGACCGGGTGATGGGCCTGTTCACCGGTGGGCTGGGCACCGTCACGATCTCCGACCGGCGCCTGGTCGCCGCGATGCCCGAACGCCTCTCGTTCGCCCAGGCGGCCGGCATCCCCGTGGTGTACCTGACGGCGTACTACGCCCTCGCCGACCTCGCCGGGCTCCGCGTGGGCGAGTCCCTGCTGCTGCACGCCGCCACCGGCGGCATGGGCTTCGCGGCCCTGCAACTCGCCCGGCACTGGGGAGCCGAGGTGTTCGGCACCGCCAGCGCCGGCAAACGCGAGGCGCTGCACGCCTGGGGCTTCGACGACGAGCACCTCGCCGACTCCCGCAGCCTGGGCTACGCCGACCGGTTCGCGAACGCCACCGGCGGCCGCGGCGTCGACGTCGTGCTCAACTCGCTGGCCCACGAGCACGTGGAGGAGTCGCTGGCCCTGCTGCCGCGCGGCGGACGGTTCATCGAGATGGGCAAGACCGACATCCGCGACCCGCAGGAGATCGCACGCCTGCACCCCGGCGTCCACTACCGGGCGTTCGACGTGATGGAGGCCGGGTTCGACCGCCTCGGCGAGATGCTCGAGGAGATCCGCACCCTGTTCGACCAGGGCGCGCTGCGACCGATGCCGCTCACCGCGTTCGACGTCCACCGCGCGCCGGAGGCGTTCCGGCACCTCAGCCAGGCACGCCACATCGGCAAGATCGTCCTGACGCTGCCCGCGCCGCCCGACCCGGACGGCACGGTGCTGATCACCGGCGGCACGGGCGTGCTCGGCGGACTCGTCGCCCGCCGACTGGTCGCCGAACACGGCGTGCGCAGACTGCTGTTGACGAGCAGGAGCGGACCCGCCGCCGAGGGCGCGGACGCCCTCCTCGACGAGCTGCGGGCGGCGGGCGCCGAGGCGACCGTCGTGGCCTGCGACGCGGCCGACCGGACGGCGCTGGCCGAACTGATCGCCTCCGCACCCCGGTTGACCGGGGTGATCCACGCGGCGGGGGTGATCTCCGACGGGACGCTGGAAGCGCTCACCCCCGAGGACCTCGACGCCGTGCTGCGCGCCAAGGCCCGCTCGGCGCACCACCTGCACGAGCTGACGCTGCGTCACGACCTGTCCTTCTTCGTGCTGTTCTCCTCGCTCGCCGGAGTGCTGGGCAGCGCCGGCCAGGGCGGCTACGCCGCCGCCAACGCCTACCTCGACGGCCTCGCGGAACACCGGCGCGCCCACGGACTGCCGGGCGTCTCGATCGCCTGGGGCCTGTGGGCGCGGGAGAGCGCGATGACCGGGCATCTCAGCGAGGGCGACCGGGGCCGGCTCGACCGGATGGGGCTCGGAGCCCTCTCCGACGAGCAGGGCGTGGCCCTGTTCGACGCGGCGCAGCGGCTGCACCGGCCCGTGGTGGTCGCGGCGCCGATCGACGTGACCCGGCTGCGCGACGGCGGACAGCCGGTGCCCGACATCCTGTCGGGACTGGACCGATCCGGCCCCGTCCGGCGGCGGGTCGTGGCCTCGGCGCCCGCCTCGCAGGCGGACCGCCTCGTCGAACTGCCCCCGCACCGGCGGCGCAAGGAACTCCTCGAACTGGTACGGGAGGCCGCGGCGGTCGTGCTCGGCCACACCACGGCCGGCGCCGTCGACGCCGACAGTGCGTTCAAGGAGCTCGGGTTCGACTCGCTCACCGCGGTGGAACTGCGCAACCGGCTCGGCGCCGCCACCGGGCTGCGCCTGCCGCCGACGGTCGTCTTCGACCACCCCACCCCGGCCGAGCTCGCCGCGCACCTGGACGACCTGCTGGCGCCCGCCGAGGACACGACCGTACGCACCCTCGCGACGGAACTCGACCGGCTGCCCGTAGCGGAACTCGACGAGAGCGAGCGGGAACTGCTCGCCAAGCGACTCCAGGAGGTGCTCAGCCGGCTCGCCGCGCCCGCGGCCGACGCCGGCGGGGAGCGCGACTTCACCGCCGCGTCCGACGACGAAATCTTCGACTTCATCGACGGCGAACTCGACACCGCCTGACCACGCCCGATCTCGCCTGTCCGAACGGAAGGGGGCTGCCCGGATGTCCACCAACGAGCAGAAGCTTCGAGAGTATCTGCGGCGCGCCACGACGGACCTCCAGCGAGCGCGGCGGGAACTGCGCGACGCGGAGGCCGCCGCCCGTGAGCCCATCGCGATCGTCGGCATGGCCGGCCGCTTTCCCGGCGACGCCGACACCCCCGACCGGCTGTGGGAACTGCTCCGCGACGGCCGGGAGGCCCTGAGCGACTTCCCCGCCGACCGGGGCTGGGACCTCGACCGGCTCTCCGACCCGGACCCCGACGCGCCCGGCACCACCTACCTCACGCGAGGCGGCTTCCTGGCCGACGCCGGCGGCTTCGACGCCGAGTTCTTCGGCATCTCACCGCGCGAGGCGGTGGCCATGGACCCGCAGCAGCGCCTGCTGCTCGAAACCTCCTGGGAAGCCCTGGAGAGCGCCCGCATCGACCCCGCGTCGCTGCGCGGCAGCTCCGGCGGCGTGTTCGTCGGCGTCATCCCGCAGGAGTACATGCCGCGCGCCGGGGAGACGCCGGAGGACCTGGAGGGATTCGTCCTCACCGGCGGCACCACCAGCGTCGCCTCCGGCCGGATCTCCTACGTGCTGGGCCTGGTGGGGCCCGCGGTGACCGTGGACACGGCGTGCTCGTCCTCACTGGTCTCGATGCACCTCGCCGAGCAGTCGCTGCGCAGCGGGGAGTGCGACATCGCCCTGGCGGGCGGCGCGACCGTGATGTCGGGCCCCAGCGTGTTCGTGGAGTTCTCGCGGCAGCGCGGGCTGGCACAGGACGGTCGCTGCAAGGCGTTCGCCGCGGCGGCCGACGGCACCGGCTTCTCCGAGGGCGCCGGCGTGCTGGTGCTGACCCGGCTGTCGGTGGCGCGGGAGCGCGGTCTGCCCGTGCTGGCGGTGATCCGGGGCAGTGCGGTGAACTCGGACGGGGCGTCGAACGGGTTGACGGCGCCGAACGGTCCGTCGCAGCAGCGGGTGATCCGCAAGGCACTGGCGAACGCGGGTCTGTCGCCGGCCGAGGTGGACGTGGTGGAGGCGCACGGCACGGGCACCCGGCTCGGCGACCCGATCGAGGCCCAGTCGCTGCTCGCCACCTATGGACAGGCGCGCGCCGTCGACTCCGACGAACACCCCCTTCTGCTGGGGTCGTTGAAGTCGAACATCGGTCACACGCAGGCCGCGGCGGGGGTGGCCGGGGTGATCAAGATGGTGATGGCGATGCGGCACGGTGTGGTGCCGGCGACGTTGCATGTGGACGAGCCGACGCCGGCGGTGGACTGGTCGTCCGGGTCGGTGGAGTTGGTGACCGAGGCGCGGCCGTGGCCGCGCACGGGTCGGCCGCGCCGGGCGGCGGTGTCCTCGTTCGGCATCAGCGGCACCAACGCCCACGTCGTCCTGGAGCAGGCGCCCGCCCTCGACCCCGTGGCCGACGCGTCACAGGCCGACGAGCCGGCCTGCGACGTTCCCGTTCCGGTGTTGGTGTCGGGGGGGTCGGTGGAGGCGTTGCGGGTGGGTGCGGGGCGGTTGGCGTCGGTGGTGGAGGGG
>NZ_JAHHIT010000042.1 GCF_024539675.1 Streptomyces hilarionis
CCCCGCGGCGGCGGCGCGGCGGGCGGGGGCGCGTCGCCGTCGCGGGGGACGCGGGCGTACATCTCCTCGGCGAGGGAGAAGACGTCCCGGTGCCGAAATCGCGCGGCGGTGCGGTCGGTGACCCCGTGCGCCTCCAGGCCCGCCGCGATCTCCAGGGGGTCGACGGCCCGCTCGCACAGCTCGCGGTGGCGGTGCATCAGGGCCTTCACCGGGTCGCCCGCCCCACGGCGGGGGGTGTCCGCGCCCCGGACGCCGGAGGGCGCGCCCGGGTCGGAGAGCACAGGGGAGTCGGAGGGCGCGTGCGGGTCGGAGGGCGCGTCGGGGACGTCCGGCGGCCCGGGCCGGTCCAGTTCGCCGAGCCCGCTCATCGCGCTCCCTCCGTGGCGCCGACCGGCGCGGCCTCCCACGGCGGCGGTCCCGGCGTCCGGGCGGGAGCGTGCCGGGCGGCGCCTCGCGCGGCCAGGTCGATCCACAGCCCCGGCAGCCGCGCCTCGGCGGGGACGGCGAAGGGGCGGGGCTCGCCGCCGTCGTCGAGGACGTACGGGCTTACCGGGGCCTGGGCGACGAGCTCCAGGTAGAGGCGATGGAACGCCGCCACGTTCTGCTCGACGGTGAACAGTTCGAGGGCGCGGGCGCGGGCGGCCGCGCCCAGGCGCGCACGGCGCTCGGGGTCGCGCAGCAGCGCCACGCACGCCTCCGCGAGCGCCCGCGGGTTGCGCGGCGGGACGACCAGTCCCGTGCCGCCGATGACCTCGACCACCGCGCCCACGTCCGTGGAGACCGTCGCGCGGCCGCAGAACATCGCCTCGACCAGGCCGACCGGGAACCCTTCGACGACGCTGGAGAGCACGATCACCGCGCCCGCCGCGTACACGTCGGCGAGGGTGGGGGCTTCCGGGTCGCCGACCTCCTCGAAGGACACGGGGTTGTCGCCCACGCAGTGCGGTCCGTCGGCCTCGTCGGGGAAGAGCTGCGCGGCCAGCATCCGGCAGTGGCCGAGGTAGGCCCGGCCCTCCGCGCCGCTCGCGGCGCCGACGATCCGCAGCCGGGCCCTGGGCTCCTCCCGGCGGATCTCCGCGAAGGCGTGCAGCAGGGAGACCAGGTCCTTCGCGGGCTCCACCCGGCCCACCCGGACGAGGGTGTAGGGGTCGGCGGCGTCCGGGGCGTCGCCGACCTCGGCGAACGGGGACGCCTCCATCCCGGGGTACACGGTGCGCAGTTTGGCGCGGTCCGCCCCGCAGCGCTCCTGCCAGCGGCGGGCGTGGGCGTTGCCCGGCGTGACACAGGCGGCCTGCCGGTACGTCTCCGCCGCGAGCCGGCCGTGGAAGGCGGCGAGCAGGGCGCGCACGGCGGGTGCGGCGGGTGCGGCCTCGGCTGACGGCGTGCCGTCGGAGCCCGCGGGCGGCGGGGGTCCGCCCGCGCTCAGGTAGTGCGTGCGCAGCCGTACCCCGTACTCGGTCACCAGCAGCGGAATGTCGAAGAAGTGCCGGGCGAGCAGTCCGGTCAGGGCCGCCGCGCCGCCGGACGTGGCGTGACACAGGTCGACGGAGCCGAGGCCCGCGCGCTCGTCGCCGCCGTGGTCGTCGTACCAGTCGAGCGAGAGGGGGCGCAGCGCGCGTTCGAGGTGGGCCGCGACGGTGAGCAGGTCGGGCACGCGGGCCGCGCGCGCCGTTCGCAGCGCGCCGGGCGCGCGGCAGGCGCGTTCGAGAGCGCGCACCGCGCCCTCCGAACGGAGGGCCCGCCCGAGCCCGCCCTCGTTCCGGGCGAGCTCGGCGAGGCCGTACAGCGCATTGGCGAAACGGTCCGCCTGAGGGGTGGAGCGGGTTTCGGAAGGGACCGCCGAGTCGGGGGCCCCGCCCTCGCACAGGACGGCCGCCAGCTCCTCGTAGCACTCCGCGAACCGCCGGCGCGCGCGCCGCCCGTGGGCGACCCCGTCGTCCCCGGCCTTCCACAGCGGCGCCGTGCGCACCTGGCCGACCTGCGGCGGAAGCTCGACCCAGCCCGCTTCCTCCTGGTGCGCGGCGCTGCTGAGCGCGTAGACGTCGAACCGGTGCCGACCGAGCCCGCGCACGAGCCGGTCGCACCAGACACCGGCCTCACCGCTCACATACGGATAGCCGCCCTCCGTAAGCAGTCCGACACGCACGCGCACTCCCGATCTCCCGTTGGGGGAGCCGCCGTTGACCCGACGGCTCGCAGCGGGACGAACGTATGCGGACAAGGCGGTGGTGCGATGGACGGTTGTCCATCGCACCACCAAAAGGGGTGAACGGACGTAACTTTCCCGTGCGGGTCGCGTTCCGTCGCGCTAGGAGATCAGGCGACCGCGAAACGTTACGGCACGTGCGCCGGGGCCGCCCGGAGCGCGCGGCGGACCGGGGCGGCACGCGCGGGCCCCCGACCGGCCTTTTCCGCGCGCGTCGGCGCCGCCTCCGTGCGTGCCGGTCAACTCCCGGGGAAGGCCCAGGGGTTGGGCCGGCAGTGGATCCCGCCGTGGTCGAGGAACTTCGTCTGCTGCTGCATGACGGGCGCGAGCTCGCCGTCCTTGTCGCAGGTGACGTGGCCGAAGCCGAGGCGGTGGCCGACCTCGTGGTTGATCAGCATCTGCCGGTAGGCGTACATCTGGTCGCCGAAGGTCTTGGAGCCCTGCGCCCACCGGTAGGCGTTGATCATCACGCGTTCGGTGGCGGCCGAGTCGCAGGAGACGTTGTCCTCGGTGGTGTCCAGACCCGACTTGGCGCACCACAGGGCGGTGGTGCCGGGGCTGGCTAGCGTGATGACGAAGTCGGGTTTGCCCGAGTGGATCCGCTCGAAGGTGCGCGCACCGCCGTGGGCCCAGCTGCGGTCGTCGTTGAGCGTCTGCTGGACGGCTTCGGCGAAGAGCGCGCCGTCGAGCCCGAGGCCCTGCTCGACGTCCACGCGGTAGGTGTACTTCCGGCCCTTGCCGGGTGCTTTGTCGACGCCCGGGACCGCGTCGAACCTGCCCGATCCCTTGAGGGTGGCGCCGAGAGGGTAGCGGACGGCCATCTTCTGCGCGTAGGTGAGCGCGATCGCGCCGGTGGACGACGACGGGGTGGGCCGGTCGTCGCCGCGCGCGGTGTCGTCGGCGGCGCCGGCGCGGTCGACCGCCGCCTGCGGGCGGACGGTGTCCTCGCGTCCGTCGGTGACCTGACCGGCCACCATGACGGCCAGCACCGTGGTGACGGCGGCGGCCGCGATCCCGGTGAACGTGCGCCCCTTGACGCTCCTGGCCGGGGCGGGCAGGCCGGTGAGCGCCGTGTCGTCCGCCGCGTCGAGGCCGGTCGGCCCGGTCGGGCGGGCGCCGTGGGGGCCGGTGCGCGTGACGGCGGCCGCGGCGGACGGACCGCCCTCCCGCGCGCGTGCCGACGCGGACCGCGTCCCGGCGCGCGCGAAGACGTCGTCCTCGTCGTCCTCGTCGAAGGCCGCGAGGTAGTCCTGGCGGGGGCCCTGACGCGGGCCGGGGCGGGGGCCCTGGCGCGGGCCGCCCTCGGGGTTGGGTCGTTGACGCGGTATCACGGGCTGCCCGGTACCCGCCGGCCGCTGCCTCAACTCACCCCAGCCGCCCCCGGCCTCACGCTGCTCGGGGTGGCCGCCGCGTACCCGCGGGACCCCGTGGCCGGGTGTGGCGTCGGGGGAACCGGGGAACCCGGGAGATCCCGAGAGGCGGGGCGCTCCGTGCACGGGCGCGCCGTCGCGACCGTTGTGCGGGGCCGGCACGCGCGGGCCCCTGGCGTCGCTCGGCGCAGGCCCTCGCGACGATCCTGTCGCCGATCCCCCCAAAGGCCCCTGCGCGGGCCCCTGTGGCGGAACCTCGGACGGGCCCTTGGCGCCGTCCTTGGGGGCGGGTCCGCGCCGGCTGTGGCGTCCCACGTCGGCCTCAGCCCCCCGACGTCTCGGTCGCGGTCTCGGCGAGGAGCTCCCGGAAGGCCGACGCGACCGTCTCGGGGTACTCCATCATCGCGACGTGCCCGGCGTCCGGCAGCGTGAGCAGGCGGGAGTCGCGGAAGGCGCGGGCGGACCGCTGCGCCATGCGGAAGCCGACCAGTTGGTCGCGGCCGCCGTAGACGAGGAGCGTCGGGGCGAGGACGCGCTCGGCCTGCCGCCACAGCCCGTGCTGTCCGCCCAGGGTGTAGGCGCTGAGCAGCCCGCGCGTGGAGCGCGTCAGCGCGTCCCAGAAGTAGGGCAGTTGCAGCCGCCGTTCCAGCTCCTCCACCGCGTGCCGGAACGCCTCGGGGCTCACCAGTCCGGGGTCGCCGTAACAGAGCCCCATGACGCCGCGCACCCGCTGCTCGGCCGTCCACTCCCGGGTGAACCGGCTGAAGAGGGCGGCGACGCCGGGCAGCCCGACCAGCCCCGTGGGCACCGCGGTGCGCTGCACGCGCAGTTCCGGCAGTGCGGGAGACACCAGGGTCAGGGTGCGCACCAGGTCGGGCCGGACCGCGGCGACGCGCGTGGACACCGCGCCGCCGAGGGAGTTGCCGAAGAGGTGGACGGGCCCGCGCCCGGAGGCGTCCAGATAGCGGATCACGGCACGCGCGTGTGCCGTGATCGAGTAGTCGCCGTCGTCCGGCGGCGGGGAGTCGCCGAAGCCGGGCAGGTCGACGGCCTCGCTCGCCACGGACCCGTCGAGCAGGGCCATCAGGGCGGACCAGTTCTGCGAGGAACCGCCCAGACCGTGCACGTAGAGCGCGGGCGGCAGGCCCTCGCGCGCGGGCGGCCGGGAACGCACCGTCAGCGTGACGCCCGGCAGCCCGACCGACCGCAGCCGCTCGCCCTCCGCGACCCGTACAGCGATCGCCTTCGGCAGCACACTGGTGGGCGGCACGGAGGGCAGCTCGGTCGAAGACATGCGGCAATGTTACGAGACGATCACGCGCGCCCTGGTGTGTTCGCCGTCACACGTGCGGAACCGGCCGGTCCGAGACCCAGGGTCGGGCGATCGCCGCGGCGGGGCCATGACGGCGCACATCGTGGGCACCCTGCACAGCGATCGCATAGCGTCCGAAACGGGTGTCTCCTAGGCTCGTACCGAGGGCACCCGCTAGTGGCCCCTGCACCTCGCAGGGACTTTCGCAGGAAGGGAGCCCACCATGTCCGTTGACCCCACCGACCCGGGCACGTTCGAAGAGGACGACGACTTCGGGGAGATCGACGTCGAGGCGCCGGAGAACGACGCCGCCGAGCAGTCCACGGACGTCAGGCCGGAGCGCGACGACGCCCTGGAGGACGTGGACCCCGCCCGGGCCGACGAGGCCGATCTCGTCGAACAGGCGCGCGTGGTGTCGCTCGACGAGGAGGACTATCGCTGACCGGGCTGAGCTGGAGCGGGGCGCTAGTATGCCCGGAACATGATGTTTGGAAACCATCTCTACCGCTTTTGTCGTCGTCCAGTCCGTGAAATTCTGCGCTCGCACCGCGCGCACCACGGTTACCGAAAAGTACGATGGCGGCGCGGCGCTCACCGCATGAGGACCACTTAGGGAGGCGGCGTGACAGCCATCGAGCAGACAGAGGCGGCGCGCCCGCGGGGCACTCGCCTGCCGCGCCGTGCCCGCCGGAACCAGTTGCTGGGCGCCGCCCAGGAGGTGTTCGTCGCGCAGGGCTATCACGCGGCCGCCATGGACGACATCGCCGAGCGGGCCGGCGTCAGCAAGCCGGTGCTGTACCAGCACTTCCCCGGCAAGCTCGACCTGTACCTGGCCCTGCTGGACCAGCACTGCGAGTCGCTCATCCAGGCCGTGCGCGGCGCGCTCGCCTCGACCACCGACAACAAGCAGCGCGTGCGCGCCACCATGGACGCGTACTTCGCGTACGTGGAGGACGACGGCGGCGCGTTCCGGCTGGTCTTCGAGTCGGACCTGACGAACGAGCCCGCGGTGCGCGAGCGCGTCGACAAGGTCACCACCGAGTGCGCCGAGGCGATCTGCGAGGTCATCGCGGAGGACACGGGCCTCTCGCGCGCGGAGTCGATGCTGCTCGCCTCCGGCCTGGGCGGCCTCGCGCAGGTCGTGGCCCGGTCCTGGCTGCACAGCGACCGCAGCGTCCCGCGCGACCAGGCGGTCCAGCTGCTGGCCTCGCTGGCCTGGCGGGGCATCGCCGGTTTCCCGCTGCACGGCACCGATCAGCACTGACCGCGCGGGCGGTCGGCCGTTTGTTCCCGTCCGGTGTTCGCTCCTGGCGTGGACGGCCGGGCCGTGCACGTCCCCTCACCGGGCTAATGTGTGCAGCGTACGGCGCGGACGCCCGCGCACCTCGTGACCGTCGGAGGGACATAGCCGTGGAGGTCAAGATCGGCGTGCTGCACGCGCCTCGCGAGATCGTTCTGGAGAGCGGTCAGACTCCCGAGGAGGTCGAGCGCGTGGTGGCCGAGGCCCTGGCCGGGAAGTCACAGCTGCTCAGCCTCGTGGACCAGCACGGCCGCAAGGTCCTGGTTCCGGCCGACCGTCTGGCCTACGTCGAGCTGGGCGAGCCCGCCCCGCGCAAGGTGGGCTTCGGCGCTCTGTAGGCGAACGAACGCAGGAGGGCCCGGCGACCGCGTGGTCGCCGGGCCCTCCTGCGTTCGTCGGTCCGACCCGCGCAGTCGGCCGCCCGCCCCGGCCGTCGGCGTCCGGCTTTCGGACCGGTCACGAGCCTCCCTCGAAGGAGGGTTGCCTTTCGCAGGTCACGGGTATGACGGGCTACGACCACGGTGCACAGCCCCGCCGCCTGGGAGGGACCTACATGATCTTGGAAGCGCTCGGCTCCACTGTGCTCGGCGTCGTGCTCGCGTGGGCGGCGGTCACCCGCCTCTCGCACCGCCTGCCGGTCCGCACCCTCGTCTACGCGACGGGCGTCGCGGGAGCCCTGTTCGGCGACTTCGTCACCCACAGCGCACTCGGCCCCGGGTCGGCCCTGCCGAGCCTCCTCGGCGCGGCGACCGTCTCCGCCGCCTCGCTCTCGCTCCTGCTGCGCCCGGCCGGCCTGCGCCGACGACGATCAGCCACGGCGTAGGTCCGACGCCGGCGCCGGCGAGACCCCCGGCACCGCCCCCGCGGCGGCCGGCGAAGCCCCGGCGCCCGGCCCATGGCCGACGTCCCGCCGACACCGCCGACGTCGGCCGCACCGGCCCGTGAACCCGCCGATCCCGTGAACCGCCTCGGCCCAGGGGCACGCCCGCCGAATCCTCGCGCCGGGCGCCCGATGCTTGGGCCCGCAGGCCCACCGACGTCCGCCGCACACCGCACCCGCCGGTCTCGCGGGCGGCCCGACCCGCACGAGCAGGCCGCGGCCCAGCGCGGACGGGCCGCACCGCGTGGGCGGACAGGCGGGCGGCCTCGGGCCTTAGGCGGCCAGTCCCAGTGCCGCCATCCGCTTGGTGTGCGCCTCGGTGATCCGGGAGAACATCCGGCCCACCTCGGCGAGGTCGAACCCGTCCGCCACGCCGCCCACCAGCATCGTCGACAGCGCGTCGCGGTCCGCGACCACCCGCTGCGACTGCGACAGCGCCTCGCCCATCAGCCGCCGCGCCCACAGCGCGAGCCGTCCCCCCACGCGCGGGTCGGCGTCGATCGCGCCCCGCACCCGGTCCACGGCGAAGCCGGCGTGACCGGTGTCGTCGAGCACCGCCAGCACCAGGCCACGCGTGTCACTGTCCAGCCGCGCCGCGACCTCCCGGTAGAAGTCACTGGCGATCGAGTCGCCGACGTACGCCTTGACCAGACCCTCCAGCCAGTCCGAGGGGGCCGTCTGCCGGTGGAAGCCGTCCAGCGCGGCGACGAACGGCTCCATGGCGACCGTGGGGCCCTCGCCGATCTCCGTCAGCCGGTCGCGCAGCCGCTCGAAGTGGTGGAACTCGGCCGACGCCATCTTCGCCAGCTCCGCCTTGTCCTCCAGCGTGGGCGCCAGCTTGGCGTCCTCCGCGAGCCGCTCGAACGCCGCCAGCTCGCCGTACGCCAGCGCACCCAGCAAGTCCACGACGGCCGCCCGGTACTGCGGGTCGGCGGAGGCCGTCGCCCAGTCCTGGGCGGCGATCCCGGTTGCGGCGGCGGTGTTCTCGGGCTTGTCAGAGGTCGTCATGAAGCGCACAATAGCCCGCCGGCCGCGCGGGGGAAGTCCCTGGTCAGTCAGTGTGACAACGAAGACGTACGGGATCGCGCCCGGCATTGTGACAACCACAACGTGACCGAATCGGCCATCACATGTGCACGATTCCGGGGTATGGTGGTAATGCGCCTGCCGAATATTCGACGGGCCGCACGTATGAGGATGCCCGGTCGGTGGCCCGATCGGCTCCGACCCGACAGCCCTCATGGCTCGTACGGCACATTGCGTACGCAGGCCAGAGGGACACCCTCCAGCGGTACGAGCGCTAGAGCGTCGGCAGTGGTCCCGTGCCGAACGGCTTGCCCTCCACGGCTCGCCCGTAAGGCCGCCGACGTCCCCGGCACGGTCCGTCAAAGACCCCCGCGCTCGCCTCGCACCGCGCACACAGAAGAGGCAGCACCCTGACTACGACGTTCCGAGAGCTCGGAATCCTTTCCGAGACCGCCGAGGCCCTGGAGGCCGTCGGCATCACCACCGCGTTCCCCATCCAGGAGATGACGCTCCCCGTGGCCCTGTCGGGCTCGGACGTCATCGGACAGGCCAAGACCGGCACCGGCAAGACGCTGGGCTTCGGCCTCCCGCTCCTCGAGCGCGTGACCGTCCCCGCCGACGTCGAGGCCGGCCGCGCCGCGCCCGAGGCCCTCACGGACGCCCCGCAGGCGCTCGTCGTCGTCCCCACCCGCGAGCTCTGCACGCAGGTCACCAACGACCTGCTGACCGCGGGCAAGGTGCGCAACGTGCGCGTTCTCGCCATCTACGGCGGCCGCGCCTACGAGCCGCAGGTCGAGGCCCTGAAGAAGGGCGTCGACGTCGTCGTCGGCACCCCGGGCCGCCTGCTGGACCTCGCCGGCCAGCGCAAGCTCGACCTCAAGCACATCAGGTCGCTCGTGCTCGACGAGGCCGACGAGATGCTCGACCTGGGCTTCCTGCCCGACGTCGAGAAGATCATCAACATGCTTCCGGCGAAGCGCCAGACCATGCTGTTCTCGGCCACCATGCCGGGCGCCGTCATCTCCCTCGCGCGCCGCTACATGTCGCAGCCCACGCACATCAACGCCACGTCGCCCGACGACGCGGGCCGGACCGTGGCGAACACCAAGCAGCACGTGTACCGCGCGCACAACATGGACAAGCCCGAGATGGTCGCGCGGATCCTCCAGGCCGAGGGCCGCGGCCTGGTCATGGTGTTCTGCCGCACCAAGCGCACGGCGGCCGACCTCGCCGACCAGCTCCAGCAGCGCGGCTTCGCGTCCGGCGCGGTCCACGGCGACCTCGGCCAGGGCGCCCGCGAGCAGGCGCTGCGCGCCTTCCGCAACGGCAAGGTCGACGTCCTCGTCTGCACCGACGTCGCCGCGCGCGGCATCGACGTCGAGGGTGTCACCCACGTCATCAACTACCAGTCCCCCGAGGACGAGAAGACCTACCTGCACCGCATCGGCCGCACCGGCCGCGCGGGCGCCAAGGGCATCGCCGTCACGCTGGTCGACTGGGACGACATCCCGCGCTGGCAGCTCATCAACAAGGCGCTGGAGCTCGACTTCAGCGACCCGCCGGAGACGTACTCCACCTCCCCGCACTTCTACGAGGACCTCGGCATCCCCGCCGGCACCAAGGGCATCCTGCCGCGCTCGGAGCGCACCCGCGCCGGGCTCGACGCCGAGGAGCTCGAGGACCTCGGCGAGCCGGGCGGCCGCGGCGCGCGCGGTCGTGGCGACCGGGGCGGCCGCGACCGCGGCGGCCGTGGTGACCGCGGCGGCCGGGGCGGGGGCGACCGGCCCGCGGAGCAGCACGCCGAGGAGCGGGAGCGTCCGGCGCGCACCCCGCGCCGTCGCCGCCGTACCCGCAACGGCACCCCCCTCGACGCGACGTCGGCGCCCACCGGGACCGCCGCCGAGCAGACTCCCGTGACCGAGCAGCTGCCCCTGGCGGACGAGACGACCGCGGCACGCACCCCGCGCCGCCGTCGCCGCACGCGCACCGGCGCCGCACCGGAGATCGCGGCGACGGCCGCGCCGGCCGTGACGGACGCCGTCACCCCCGTCGCCGAGGCCGCCGTGGCCGCCGTCGCGACGGCGGAGACCGCCGCCGTCGACACCGTGAGCGCCCCGGCGCAGGAGGTGACGGACGCCGCGGCCAAGCCGCGCCGCCGCCGCACCCGCAGGACCGCCGAGGCCGCGCCCGCCACCGCCGTGGCGGACGTGCCGGCCACCGAGGCCCCCGCGGCCGAGGCCGTCGCCGACACGGCCGAGGGCGTGGAGAGCGCGCAGGCCGCGCCGCGCCGCCGCACCCGCAAGGCGACGGCTCCGGCGACGACCGAGGCAGTGGCCGCGACCGAGGCCGTGTCCGCGGTCGAGACGGTCGAGGCCCCGGCCGCCGAGGTCAAGCCCCGCCGTACCCGCAAGAAGGCTGCGGCGACGGCTCCGGCTCCCGCCGAGGCCGAAGCGGCGGCCACCGCCGCCGCCGACACGGCGGAGGGCGCGGAGGCCAAGCCGCGCCGCCGCACCACCCGCAAGACGACCGCCCAGCCCGAGACGACGGCGACCACCGCCGACATCCCGGCCCAGGCCACCCAGGAAGCGGAGCCCGCGAAGCCGCGCCGCACCCGCAAGACCGCCGCCACCGCCCCGGCCCCCGCCGAGGCCGAAGCGGCGGCCGAGGCGGTCGCCGACACCGCGGAGGGCACGGAGGCCAAGCCGCGCCGCCGCACCACCCGCAAGGCCGCCGCCCCGGCGGAGGCCGCCGTGGAGACGGCCGAGGCCGTCGAGGCCAAGCCGCGCCGTGCGCGCAAGACGGCCGCCACCGCCGCGGTCACCGCGCAGGCCCCGGCGGAGGCCGCCGAGGCCGAGGCCAAGCCGCGTCGCAGCCGTAAGGCGGCGGCTCCGGCCGAGGCCGCCGTCGACACGGCCGAGGGCGCCCCGGCCAAGCCGCGCCGCGCGCGCAAGACGGCCGCCGCGGCCGTCGAGGCGACGCAGGAGCAGGCCGAGCCGGCCGCCGAGGCCGTCGTGACCCCGCCGCGCCGGACCCGCAAGGCGGCGACCGCCGCGACGTCGACCGCCGCCGTGAGCGCGGTCGACACGGCGGAGGGCGCGGAGGCCAAGCCGCGCCGCCGCACCACCCGCAAGACGGCCGCCCAGCCCGAGACGACGGCGACCACCGCCGACATCCCGGCCCAGGCCACCCAGGAAGCGGAGCCCGCGAAGCCGCGCCGCACCCGCAAGACCGCCGCCACCGCCCCGGCCCCCGCCGAGGCCGAAGCGGCGGCCGAGGCGAGGCCCCGGGTGCGCCGCGCCCGCAAGGCGACCGCCACCGCGGAGCCCGCGGACGGCTGAGCGGACGGGCACGACCCGACGGCCCGGTCCCTCTCCGGAGGGGCCGGGCCGTCGGCGTTCCCCTGGGCGGGTCCCGGCGAGGGCGCACCCCGGTCCCTGCCGGTAGCCTCGGCACGTGACCAGGCCGAGCATCGACACCCCCTTCCCGCCCCCTCCCGGCGCGCGTGCGTACGCGCTGCGGACCGAGCGCGGTGAGTTCGCCGTCGTCGACGCGCCCGTGGCCGCCGGCGTCGAGCCGCGCGGCGTCGCGCTGCTGCTGCCCGGCTTCACCGGGAGCAAGGAGGACTTCCACCGGCTGCACGAGCCGCTCGCGGCCCGCGGTTACCGCAGCGTCGCCGTGGACGGGCGCGGCCAGAACGAGTCCGACGGTCCCGCGGAGGACGAAGCGCCCTACGCCCAGGCGGAGTTGGCCAGGGACGTCCTCGCGCAGGCGGCCGCTCTCGACACCTCCGTGCATCTCGTCGGGCACTCCCTGGGCGGGCAGATCGCCCGGGCCGCGGTCCTGCTGGACCACTCCCCCTTCGTCTCCTTCACGCTCGTCTCCTCGGGCCCCGCCGAGATCTCGGAGTCCCAGAAGCAGCGGGTGAAACTGCTGCACGACGCGCTCGCGGTGATGTCCATGCCGCAGGTGTGGGCGGCGATCCTGGCGATGGGGCCGCCCGAGGAGATCGGCGGTCCGGCCCGCGGCTTCGGCAAGCTGGACCAGATGCGGCTGCGCTGGCTGAACCACAAGCCCGCCCAACTGCTCGCGGCGGGACGCCAGTTGTGCGTCGAGCCGGACCGCGTCGGCGAACTGGCCGCGGTGCCGCTGCCGCTGCACGTCCTGTCCGGCGCACGCGACGACACCTGGCCGGTGCCCCTGCTGGACGCCATGGCCATGGACCTGCGCGCGCACCGGACGGTCGTGCCGGGCGCCGAACACTCGCCGAACCTGGACAAGCCGCTGCCGACGGCCCATGCGCTCGCCGACTTCTGGGACCGGCACCGCTGAGCCCGCGCGGCCGACCCGGCCCCGCTGAACCGGGGCCGCCCGCCCCACCCGCACGGCCCGCGCCACCCACGCCCACGCACACGCGCACGCACACGACACTGTCCGCCCGCCATCGGTACGGCGGGATCGGCCTAGTACTGCGTCTGCACGTGCTCCCAGAAGCCGTCGCGCAGGGAGCGCCGGAGGTCGGCCTGGCCGCGCAGGGAGTACTGCAGGATGCCCTCGGCCTCCACGAGGAGGTCCTGGTCGACGGAGCCGGGGAGGTAGGGGTGGCCCGGCAGGAGCTCGGCCAGCGTCTCCCTGCCTCGCGCCGCCAGCCATTTCGCCGCGATCTGCGCCCCTACGAAGCGCACGGCCTCCCGGCTGGGGCGGTTCGCGCCCGTCGCGTCGTGGACGCTGGTGCGCCGTGAGACGTACGGCTTGAAGAAGTCGAGGTCGAGGGTGCGCTGGCTGTCCACCTCCCACAGCAGCGGCTCGGCCTGGTTGCGGCCGTCCGGCGCCTCGATGCCCCACAGGTGGACGCGGGCGCCGTACCCCTGGGCGGCCTCCACCGCCGAGACGAGGTCCTCGTCGCCGCCCAGCAGGGCCGCGTCGCTGATGGCGCGGTGACGTGCCAGGGACTCCAGGTCCGTGCGGATCAGCGAGTCGACGCCCTTCTGCTGGTTGTTGGCGTTGAGGTTGCCCAGGCGCACCTTGACGTCTGGCAGCTCGGCGATCGACTGCTGTTCGGCGGTGTGGATGCGGCGCCGGGCGCCGTCGTACCAGTAGACGCGCAGCAGCCGGCTGTCGGCGAAGATCGAGCGGGCGCGGTCGATGAGCGCCTCGATCAGGCCCTCGGCGTCGAGGTCGAAGGCCCGGCGGTCCTCGGTCCCGGCCACCAGGCGTCCCGCCGCCGCGTACAGGTACCCCGCGTCGACGAAGATCGCGTGGGTCGAGGGCGTCTTGGCCACCTCGGCGAGCATGCGGGTGAGCAGCTCGTTCGTGCGGTCGATGCGGGCGGCGAGGGCCGGGAGGTCGTCGTTCATCGCCCCCCATTGTCCCGGTGGTCACGCTGCGAACACAACCGGTCCCGGTCAGTCCCCGCAAACCCCCTTACTCGTTAGTAATTAGTCGTTCGAAAAATTTCTTTAGCGTAGGGAATGTTCGTAACATGCGCCGCGTTGACTACTCATGTAGCAACGAGCACAGCAATCCTCCGCGAGGGGGATGACCAGACGAAGGGAGAAGCAATGCGCTTCGAAATCATGCGACTCGACGACGTCGACGGCACGCCCGTGGACAGCACCGTCGTGGACGCCGCCTCCGTCAACCGGATCGTTCAGCAGGCCGCCGCCATCGGGCAGCGGCTGTGGATCCGTCCGGCCGACGCCTCGGCCTCATAACACGGGCGATACAGGTCCCGCACAGGTTTCGAAGCCCCCCACGGCCACGCCGTGGGGGGCTTCGTGCGTGCCGGGGCGTTCAGCTCCCCCGGATCACCTGGGTGACGCCGTTGATGATCTGCTGCACGGCGATGGCGGAGAGCATCATGCCCGCGAGCCGCGTCACCAGGACCACGCCGCCGTCCTTGATGACCCGGATGATCAGCAGCGAGTACCGCATCACCACCCACAGCACCACGTGGATGGCGAGGATCGCCGCCCACACCGACACCTGCGTCGCGACGCTGTCGGCCTTCTGCACGGCGAGGATCACGGACACGATCGCACCGGGCCCGGCCAGCAGGGGCATGCCCAGCGGGACGAGGGCGACGTTGACGTCCTTGGTCTGCTTCGGCTCGTCGGTCTTGCCGGTGAGCAGGTCGAGCGCGATCAGCAGGAGCAGCAGGCCGCCGGCGATCATCAGCGCGGGCACCGAGACGTGCAGGTAGTCGAGGATCTGGTGGCCCAGCAGTCCGAAGACGGCGATCACGCCGCCCGCCACGCAGACGGCCTGGAAGGCCATCCGCTTCTGCACCTTGCCGGGGCGTCCGGCGGTCAGGGCGAGGAAGATCGGGGTGATCCCGGGGGGATCCATGATGACGAAAAGGGTGAGGAACAGGGAGCCGAAGACGGCGACGTCGAACATCAGTGCACAAGCCTTGCGAGGAAGAGGTGAGAAGGGGGACGCGCGGGAGGGCGTCAGACTCCGCCGGCGCCCGGCACCGGGAAGGCCCCGGTGGCGCGCCGGGTGATCTCGCCGTACACCTCGGGGTCGGTCGTGTACTCGCCGAGCTCGCACGTCTTGCGGCTGCCGTGGTAGTCCGAGGAGCCGGTGACCAGCAGGCCCAGGTCCTTCGCCAGCCCGCGCAGCCGTCCCCGCGTGTCCGCGTCGTGGTCCATGTGGTCGACCTCGATGCCGTCGAGGCCGGCGGCCGCCAGCTCGGCGATCGCCGACTCCGGCACCGTGCGCCCCCGCTTGGCGGCGGCCGGGTGGGCGAACACGGCGACCCCGCCCGCGCCCTTGACCAGCCGGATCGCCTCGAAGGGGTCGGTCTCGTGCTTCTCGGCGTGGGCGCGCCCGCCGTCGGCGAGCCAGTCCCGGGTGAAGGCGTCGCCCACGGTGGGGACGACGCCGAGCTCGACCAGCGCGGCGGCCACGTGGGGCCGCCCGACGGACCCCTCCCCCGCGATCCGCGCGACCTGTTCCCAGGTGACGGGCACGCCCAGGTCGTTCAGCTTGGCCACCATCGCCCGCGCCCGGGGCACCCGGTCGTCGCGCACCAGCTCGCGCTCGGCGAGCAGGGCGGGCTCCTCTGGGTCGAAGAGGTAGGCCAGCATGTGCATGCTGACGCCGTCGATCCGGCAGGAGAGCTCGGCGCCGGTCACGAGCGTGAGGCCCGACGGCAGCGCGGCGAGGGCCTCGGCGTGTCCGCGGGTGGTGTCGTGGTCGGTCAGGGCGACGACGTCGAGCCCGGCGGCGGCCGCGTTGCGGACCAGCTCGGCCGGGGTGTCCGTGCCGTCGGACGCCGTGGAGTGGCAGTGCAGATCGATGCGCACGACGCGGGCTCCAGACGGTGACGGACGGATGGGGACGCCCCAGCATAGCCGGTGGTCAACCCCCATCCGTCACACCCGAACCCGCCCAGCGCCCCCTACACGCCGAACGCCGACGACGTCCCGTACGTCGACGCAGGGGCGGGGAGAAGGCCGCGCAGGGGCGCCACGCCGCGACGGCGCGCGCCCGCGCCAGGTGTATACGGCTAGGGCGTGTTTCGAAAGTAGCGTCGTCCGCCCGGAGGGCGGGCCCGGCGGCGTCTGGTGCGTGCGATCGCAAGGCGGAGGGTCACCCCGATACTGGTTGTATCGGGGTGACCCCGACAACGCGGCGAGCGTGCGTGCCAGACGTCGCCGGGCAGACGGGACTTTCGAAACACGCCCTAAGGCTTGAGCAGGCGCGGCGACAGGGCCCCGCAGGGCACCAGCTCGACCTCCGCCCCGGCGTCCCGCAGGTCCGTCAGCACCAGCTCGTCGTACATCAGCAGTCCGGACTGCTCGGGCCAGACCACGGCCCACAGCCACAGCCCACGGGCCTCGCCCGCGAAGACCGCGCGGTCGTCCGGGGTGGCGGACACGTGCCACAGGGGGGTGGGGCGGCCGGCGGCGAGGACCTTGGCCTGCGGGGGCTTCTCGACGCTCATGTAGGGCCCGGGGTCGGGCCCGTCCACGCCTGCGTACCGCGCGCCGAGGCCGACGCCGAGCTCCTCGGCGACCAGGATCAGCTCACCCACGCCGCCGAGCGGACCGGGCCCGGTGCAGGCCACCGCGGTGGCGCGGCCGCCGCTGCGGTCGTCGCCGGCGTACGTCACACCGGTGAAGAGCCAGCCGACCGGCAAGGGCCACGGCATCCACACGGGTACCTGCGTGCGGTGCACGACGACGCCGAGGGCCTCGACGCTGGGCGGGATCACGGGCTGTAGCGGATGGACCGTCCCGTGCACGTCGCACTGCCAGGAATCGGCGAAGAGTCCGGGAGCCCTGACCCGGCCACCACACTTCGGGCAACTGGGTTCGCCCCTCATAGAGCCCCACGGTCCTACCCGAGCCCGCCCACGTCAAGGACGATCACCCGTCCGGACGGAAACCGACGGCAGGAAGGCCCGCACGGACCGATATAGATGTAGCTTGCATTCATTAGGCGATCGATCTAACTTACTATGTGTATACACCAACTATCTAGGGGACGAGAGGAACCATGGACACGTTCGACGCCGGAGCCGGAAGCATCCTGCGACAGCCGAAGGCGGTATGGGCGACGGCCGGAGCCTCCGTCGTCGCCTTCATGGGCATCGGCCTGGTCGACCCGATCCTGCCGTCCATCGCCCAGGGACTGGACGCCACGGCCGGCCAGGTCTCCCTGCTCTTCACCTCCTACTTCCTCATCACCGCGCTCGCGATGCTGGTGACCGGGTTCGTCTCCAGCCGCATCGGCGGGCGCCGCACCCTGCTGCTAGGCCTCGCCCTCGTGGTGGTCTTCGCCGGCCTCGCGGGCACCTCGGGCTCGGTCTCCGAACTCGTCGGCTTCCGCGCCGGCTGGGGACTGGGCAACGCGCTCTTCGTCTCCACCGCCCTCGCGGTGATCGTCGGCGCGGCGGCCGGCGGCAGCGCGGCCGCCATCCTGCTGTACGAGTCCGCGCTCGGCCTCGGCATGGCCTGCGGCCCGCTGCTGGGCGCGCTGCTGGGCGACGCCAGCTGGCGCTACCCCTTCTTCGGGACCGCGTTCCTCATGGCGATCGGCTTCCTGTGCATCACGGCGTTCCTGAAGGAGCAGCCGAAGCCGGCCCGCAGGACCTCGCTGCTCGACCCGCTCAAGGCGCTCGGCCACGGCGGGCTCGCCTCCGCGGCGGCCTCCTCGTTCTTCTACAACTACACGTTCTTCACGGTGCTGGCCTTCACCCCGTTCGTGCTCGACATGACCCCCTACAGGTCGGGCGCGGTGTTCTTCGCCTGGGGCGTGCTGCTGGCCGTCTTCTCGGTGCTCGTGGCGCCGCGTCTTCAGAAGCGGTTCGGTTCGCTGAAGGTGCTCGGCGGCTCCCTGGTGCTGCTCGCCGCCGACGTGCTCGCCCTCGGCTACGGCGACCACACCACGGCCGTCGTGTGCACCGTCCTGTCCGGCGCGTTCATCGGCGTGAACAACACCGTCTACACCGAGCTGGCGCTCGGGGTGTCGGACGCCCCGCGTCCGGTGGCCAGCGCCGGCTACAACTTCGTGCGGTGGTTCGCGGCCGCGGCCGCCCCCTACTTCGCGCCGAAGATCGAGGAGTGGAGCGACGTCCACATGCCGTTCGTCGTCGCGGCGGTGACGGCGGTGCTCGGCGCGGTCGTGGTCCTCGTCCGGCGCGAGGCGCTGACGCACGAGGCGCGGGAACTGGAGCCGCGGCACGCGACGGAGGACTCGGTCACCGTCTTCGCGAACTGACCTCGCGCGCCCGGCCGGGTCAACCGACCGGTACGGGCTGCGCGTCGGTGACCTTCCTCACGAAGCGTCAGCCGAGCGGGACGGACGTGCGGGAGGGATCCCGCAGGTCCGTCCCGTTCGTCAGCCAGCGTTCCTGGAGGGCCTGGGCGCCGTGGACGCGCTTCCAGGCGGCCTCGTTGGGGGTCATGGGGAGCAGCGGGAGGAAGCGGACGGGGTCGAGGGGCTCGTCGAGCTCCAGGTCCTCGACCAGACCGCCCGGCTCGGCGACCAGGACCGAGGTGAACGCGGCGCCGGGCCACAGCGGCCCGCCCACGTCCAGGGACGCACCCGGGGCCACGACCACCCCCTCGACCTGCGGGGACGCCGCGAGCACGGCGAGCGGACGAAGCACCTTGTCGGTGTCGGCGCCGCCCGGCCGGACGGACAGGAGCAGTTCGGCGCGCGGGCCGCGGACCGGATCCGCGAGCACCGCCGTGGGGTCGCTCATCGGCTGCGCGGACATGCCGAGCGTGGCGTAGCGGACGACGTCGCCCTCGTGGAAGCGCAGCACCTCGACGCGGTCCGCGCCGAGAAACGTGACCGCGGCGCGGGCGTCGGGCTCGCCCAGCGCGGAGCGCAGACGGGCCTCGACCAGAGGAAGAACATCAGCCATGCGGCGAGCATAGAACTCGTCAGCGCGGGGCAAAGCAGCGCCTTGACACTTCGGGCGACTGGTACTGTGGCCCGGTGGTTCGGGGCAACACGCAGTGGGCGCCTCCCAGGCTTTCGGCCCGGAGAAGTCGCCCTCTCGCCTCGACGCAGACGAGACTCCCTCACGAGGGACCGGCTGGAGGAGGTGGGGCTGTCATGGATCGAAGTCACCCGTGCAGTACCACTCGCTCTTCCCGCCGCTGACACCGCTGCTCTGGCCTCTTGGCCTCCGGCCGTTCGCCGTCTGTCGCGCTCCTCTTCACGCGGAAGAGCACTTCGTTTCGTTCTTTGCCCTGATCTGCCCGATCGGTCCCACCGATCCGATCTGCCAGATCACTCCGGTCTGATTCAGCAGCGAAGCTCGCCACCGCGACGGAGCGGTGCTCCCCGCTTTGTGGACGTGCCAAACCCCTTCCCAGCCCCAGGGGCCGGGAGACCTCGTCAGGACGTCCCCATTCCGGGCAGTTCCATCCGTCGTGGCGGTCTTTCTTTGCTCATCGCGAAGGAGCCTGCCATGTCGATGATCCGCGACCTCCGTGCCGTCGTCCGCCCCGCCCGCCCCTCCCTGCGCAAGGGGGGCGGGCGCACGGACACCGGCGCCTACGACACCACCCGCGACCCCGCGACCCCTTCGGCCGTCGTCGACTGCGCGGTCTACCGCGACGGCTCGCGCGTCGTGTTCCCGCAGGCGCCGACCCCGCAGGACGCCATGCGTCAGGTGCGGCGCGACGGAGGCTTCGTGTGGATCGGCCTGCACGAGCCGACCGAAGCCGAATTCGCCGGTATCGCGGCCGAGTTCGGGCTGCACCCGCTGGCCGTGGAGGACGCGGTGCAGGCGCACCAGCGGCCCAAGCTCGAGCGCTACGACGACTCCCTGTTCACCGTCTTCAAGACGATCCACTACGTCGAGCACGACCGGCTCACCGCCAACAGCGAGGTCGTCGAGAGCGGTGAGGTCATGTGCTTCACCGGCACGGACTTCTTCATCACCGTCCGGCACGGCGGCCAGGGCTCGCTGCGCGGGCTGCGCCACCGCCTCCAGGACGACCCCGAGCTCCTCGCCAAGGGCCCCTCGGCGGTGCTGCACGCCATCGCCGACCACGTCGTCGACGGCTACATCGCCGTCGCGGACGCCGTGCAGGACGACATCGACGAGGTCGAGACGGAGGTGTTCTCGCCGGGCCGCAAGGGCACCCCGCGCGGCACGGACGCCGGCCGGATCTACCAACTCAAGCGCGAGGTGCTGGAGTTCAAGCGGGCGGTGTCGCCGCTGCTGCGTCCGATGCAGCTGCTGAGCGAGCGGCCGATGCGGCTGGTCGACCCCGACATCCAGAAGTACTTCCGGGACGTCGCCGACCACCTCGCCCGGGTCCAGGAGCAGGTCGTCGGCTTCGACGAACTGCTCAACTCGATCCTCCAGGCCAACCTGGCGCAGGCCTCCGTCGCGCAGAACGAGGACATGCGCAAGATCACGTCCTGGGCGGCGATCATCGCCGTGCCGACGATGGTGTGCGGGGTGTACGGGATGAACTTCGACTACATGCCGGAACTGCACTGGAAGTACGGCTACCCCGTGGTCATGTCGGCCATGGTGGCCCTCTGCGTGGGCATCCACCGCACGCTCAAGCGCAACGGCTGGCTGTGAGGCGGGCGCCCGGGGCCGGCCCGCGAGGGCCCCGACTAGGCTGGGCGGCATGACAAGCGAGCTGCTCGGACAGGCCCTCGTGGACCGGACCCTCGTCGAGGAGGCCACCAAGAAGTCGGGCCTCGTCTGGGTGCGGGGCGCGAACGAGCCGGCCGCGCGGGCGCTGTGGCACGTGTGGCACGACGGCGCGGCCTGTCTGGTCGGCGACGGGCCGGGCGAGCAGCCACTGCCGGGGCTCGCCGCAGGCGGCTCGGCCGAGGTCACCGTCCGCAGCAAGGACAAGGGCGGCCGACTGGTCACCTGGACGGCCGCGGTCGCCGAGCTCGCGCCCGGCTCCGAGGCCTGGGAGGCGGCCGTCGCCGACCTCAAGGGCAAGCGGCTGAACGCTCCGGACGGCGAGGCCATGACCGAGCGGTGGGCGCGCGAGTGCCGGGTGCTGCGCCTGGAGCCGACCGGCGACACCTCGCCGCTCCCGCGGGGAAGCCTCGCCGCACGGCCCGTCCCCACGCCCGCCACCACGCGTGAGCCCGCGCCCGCCGCCCTGCCGAAGCTGCTGGCGCGCAGACGCGGCCGGAAGTAGCGGCCTCCCGCTCAGCGGAAGGTCACGACGCCGGAAGCTGCTTGCCGTAGTCCACCGTCTCGTCCTTCGCCGGCTCCTCCAGGGCGAAGTCCTTGCCCCAGGCCGAGAACCGCAGCGTCCCGGCCCCGCCCGCACGCTCCAGCAGCAGGGGGTACGGCTTGCCCTCCAGCGACACGTCCAGCGTGCCGCCGGAGCCGCCGTCGCCGGTGATCCGGACGGTGCGCACCCCCGCCTGCTCGTGGTGGCCGTCGGTGGCCAGCGCGCCGTGCAGCGTGAGCAGACCGTCGAGGAGGAGGTCCTTGTCCGTGAACCCGCTGAACTTCTTGTACGAGGGGTCGCCCGTCGGCACCTTGACGTACTTGCCGTCGAGCTTGCCGGCGGCCGCCGCGTCGGAGCCGTCGCCGGACTTGTCGTCCTCCTTCTTCCAGAACGCCGCGTCGGCCTTGAGGAACAGCTGCTCGCCCACCCGCAGCAGATGGAAGGTGGCCCCCTGCGCGGTGACCGACCCGGCGCCGCCGTCCGCCTTCAGACTCATGTCGAGCGTGTACGTGCGCCCGCTGGTGACGACGCTGCCCGACAGCCGCACCGCGTCCACGGAACCGGCGGCCGCCTTGGTCTTCTCCTGGATCTGCGCGGCGGACAGCTTGCCCACCCCGTTCGTGTCCGCGTCCGGATCCTCGCTGCACCCGGCCAGTCCCACGCCCACGACGAGTGCGCACACCGCGCTCACCAGCGGGGTCCGGCGCGTACGGCCCTGGGGAATCGCAGTCACAGGGAAGGCCGCCTTTCTGCGGGGGTGTGCCGAGCGGCGTACGGCAGCGTACCGGGGTCGCGCGGCCCCGGCGGAGCCAGTCCGTCCGGACGCCCCACCAGGGCGTATCCGATCGGGACGGGCTAGCCTGAAGCCCGCACGAGCGGGCAATTGGGAAAAGAGCATCACCGGCGACAGCGCGTCTCACCGGCGCGTACGACAAGGAGGGGCGGTCATGGCAGCGGGAGCCCCCCGGATCTTCGTCTCGCACCTCTCGGGCATCCCCGTGTTCGATCCGAACGGCGACCAGGTGGGCCGCGTGCGCGAGCTCGTCGTGGTGCTGCGCGTGCGGCGGCGGCCGCCGCGCGTCCTCGGGCTGGTCGTCGAACTCTCCACCCGGCGCCGGATCTTCCTGCCCATGACCCGGGTGACGGGCGTCGAGTCCGGCCAGGTCATCACCACCGGCGTGGTCAACGTGCGCCGCTTCGAGCAGCGGCCCACCGAGCGGCTGGTGTTCGGGGAGCTGCTCGACCGGCGCGTCACGCTCGTGGAGACCGGCGAGGAGGTCACCGTCCTCGACGTGTCGGTGCAGCAGCTGCCGGCCCGCCGCGACTGGGAGATCGACCGGGTCTTCGTGCGCAAGGGCAAGAAGGCGACCGCCTTCCGGCGGGCCAAGGGCGAGACGCTGACCGTGGAGTGGTCGGCCGTCACCGGGTTCTCGCTGGAGGAGCACGGACAGGGCGCGGAGAGCCTCCTCGCCACGTTCGAGCAGCTGCGCCCCGCCGACCTCGCCAACGTCCTGCACCATCTGTCCGCCAAGCGGCGCGCGGAGGTGGCCGCCGCCCTCGACGACGACCGCCTCGCCGACGTCCTGGAGGAGCTGCCGGAGGACGACCAGATCGAGATCCTCGGCAAGCTGAAGGAGGAGCGCGCGGCGGACGTCCTGGAGGCGATGGACCCCGACGACGCGGCCGACCTGCTCTCCGAGCTGCCCGAGCAGGACCAGGAGCGGCTGCTGAGCCTGATGCAGCCCGACGACGCGGCCGACATGCGGCGCCTGATGGCGTACGAGGAGCACACGGCGGGCGGCCTGATGACGACCGAGCCGATCGTGCTGCGGCCCGACGCCACCGTCGCCGACGCCCTCGCGCGGGTGCGCAACCCCGACCTCTCCCCCGCCCTCGCCGCGCAGGTCTACGTCTGCCGTCCGCCCGACGAGACCCCGACGGGCAAGTACCTGGGCACCGTCCACTTCCAGCGGCTGCTGCGCGATCCCCCGTACACGCTGGTCAGTTCGATCCTCGACGACGATCTTCAGGCCCTGGCGCCGGACGCGGCCCTGCCGGTCGTCGCCGGCTTCTTCGCCACGTACGACATGGTCGCCGCGCCCGTGGTGGACGAGGCGGGCTCGCTCCTGGGCGCGGTGACCGTGGACGACGTCCTGGACCACATGCTGCCGGAGGACTGGCGGGAGACGGAGTTCCACCTGGAGGACGAACCCGCCGCCGGGACCGACGCCGAGCCCGAGCACGAGCGCGAGGGGGCCGGTCCGCATGGCTCCTGAACGCGAGAGCACGGGCCGCGAGCGCGCCCAGGCCGGCGGGGGCCGTGAGCGCGTCCCCACGGGCGCCACGGCGACCGGTCGCGCCCGCGCCCGGCTGGACCAGCCGCGGCCGCCCCGGCACCGGATCCTGCCCGAGTGGGACCCGGAGGCCTTCGGGCGGCTGTCGGAGCGCATCGCCCGCTTCCTGGGCACCGGCCGGTTCATCGTCTGGATGACGATCGTCATCATCGCCTGGGTCCTGTGGAACATCTTCGCCCCGCCGGATCTGCGCTTCGACAACTACCCCTTCATCTTCCTGACGCTGATGCTGTCGCTCCAGGCCTCCTACGCGGCCCCGCTGATCCTGCTCGCGCAGAACCGGCAGGACGACCGCGACCGGGTCAACCTGGAGCAGGACCGCAAGTCCAACGAGCGGTCCATCGCCGACACCGAGTACCTGACCAGGGAGATCGCCGCGCTGCGCATCGGCCTGGGCGAGGTCGCCACCCGCGACTGGATCCGCTCCGAGCTTCAGGACATGGTCAAGGAGCTGGAGGAACGGCGCGACGGTCATCGCGAACACGCCGTATTCCCGGCAGAACGGTCGCGCGGACGTGACGTAGACGACCGGTGACGGGCTTACCCCGGCCCCCGCAGGTCGCCGTACCATCGTCCCTATGGCTAGCGAAGACGCGGTGCGCGAGGCACTGGCGACGGTGAACGACCCCGAGATCAACCGGCCCATCACCGAACTCGGGATGGTGAAGTCGGTGGAGATCGCCGCGGACGGGGCGGTCGCGGTCACCGTGTACCTCACGGTCTCCGGCTGCCCGATGCGCGAGACGATCACCCAGCGGGTGACCGACGCCGTCTCCGCGGTGGAGGGCGTCACCCGCGTCGACGTCACCCTCGACGTGATGAGCGACGAGCAGCGCAAGGAGCTGGCGAACGCGCTGCGCGGCGGCCAGACCGAGCGCGAGGTCCCGTTCGCCAAGCCGGGCTCGCTGACCCGCGTCTACGCCGTCGCCTCCGGCAAGGGCGGCGTCGGCAAGTCGTCGGTGACGGTGAACCTCGCCGCCGCGATGGCCGCCGACGGCCTCAAGGTGGGCGTGGTCGACGCCGACATCTACGGCCACAGCGTGCCGCGCATGCTGGGCGCGGACGGCCGTCCCACCCAGGTCGAGAACATGATCATGCCGCCGTCCGCGAACGGTGTGAAGGTCATCTCGATCGGCATGTTCACCCCGGGCAACGCCCCCGTCGTCTGGCGCGGCCCGATGCTCCACCGCGCACTCCAGCAGTTCCTCGCGGACGTCTACTGGGGCGACCTGGACGTGCTGCTCCTCGACCTGCCGCCCGGCACGGGCGACATCGCGATCTCGGTGGCGCAGCTGGTCCCGAACGCCGAGATCCTCGTCGTGACGACCCCGCAGCAGGCGGCGGCCGAGGTCGCCGAGCGGGCGGGCTCCATCGCGGTGCAGACCCACCAGAAGATCGTGGGCGTGGTCGAGAACATGTCCGGCCTGCCCTGCCCGCACTGCGGGGAGATGGTCGACGTCTTCGGCACCGGCGGCGGCCAGACGGTGGCCGAGGGCCTCACCCGCACGACCGGCGCGAACGTCCCGGTCCTCGGCTCCATCCCGATCGACGTCCGGCTGCGCGAGGGCGGCGACGAGGGCAAGCCGGTCGTCCTGACCGACCCCGAGTCCCCGGCCGGCTCCGCGCTGCGGGCGATCGCCGGCAAGCTGGGCGGCCGTCAGCGCGGCCTGTCCGGCCTGTCGCTGGGCATCACCCCGCGCAACAAGTTCTAGGCCCGCAGGGTCCGGCCCCGCCCGCGGGGCCCGGACCCGCGCTCCGCCCGACGACAGTGGGGGCGCGGGCGTGCGGCCGCTCAGGCGTACGTCTCGATGTCCTTGATCATGGAGAAGCCGAGGCCGTACGCGCTCATGCCCCTCCCGTACGCCCCCACGTGCACCCCCTGCGAGGTGGAGCCGGCCAGCACCCAGCCGAACTCGGACTCGCGGTAGTGGAACGGCGTCGGCACGCCGTCGACGGGCAGGGACAGCGTGGACCAGTCCGGGCCGTCGAGGTCGTCGGCGAGGACCCACGCGGTCTCGGTCTGCTGGTCCAGCCAGTCGTCGCGCAGACTGTGGTCCATCTGGCCCGGCCAGGTGAAGGACAGCAGGCCCACGCCCGCGAGCCAGGCCGCCGACGACACGGAGGTCGCCTCCAGCAGACCGGTGCCGTCCGCGCTGCGCCGTACGGGGTTCGCGGCGACCGTCACCACGACCGCGAACTTCCCGCGGTCCTCGCCGGCCGTCTCGTGCCGCACGGACGGCTCGTCCCCGTGGCCGAGGGAACCGTGCTCGACGGCCCCGTCGGCGGCCGTGCCCACCTGCATCAGCCAGCGCGGCCCCGCGAAGGCCTCGTCGAGGCCGTACCAGGGGAAGGGTGCCTCCAGGTAGCCGTCGACCGTGCGCCGCGCGGAGGGGACCTGCTGTCCGTCCTCCGCGGCCGGCGTCTGCGCGACTGCCCGACTCGTCGTCTCCATGTGCCCGGACGCCTCCTCGTTCTCGACGGAGCGACCGGCCCGCCCCCCTTCGGGCGTACTCGTCCGCTCCGCACAACAACCAGGCAGCATAGCCACCCCGCTCCGCGCTGCCGGGAATCCACCCGGCGCGTGGAGCGTGCGCCCCCTCACATCGGGGAGCGCCGACGGCTCAGGTGGCGTCCGCGTCGAAGGGCGGGCGGTCGTCCTCGCCCGGCTTCTCGGGGCGCTTGGTCATGTCGACGCGCGCGCCGCCCGACGCGCCCGCGGAACCCGAGGTTGAGGGGACGTCCGTGTCGCGGCTGTGCACCGCGTCCGTGACCTCGGCCATCTCCTTCTTCAGGTCGAAGCCGTTGCGGATCTCCTTCAGCCCCAGCTCGTCGTTGTCCAGCTGCTTGCGGATGAACGTCTTGGGGTTGAGGTCCTCGAACTCGAAGTCCTTGAACTCCGGGCCGAGTTCGCTGCGGATGTCCGCCTTGGCGCTCTCCGAGAACTCACGGATCTTCCGGACGGTGCGCATCACGTCCTGGATCACCTTCGGGAGCTTGTCCGGACCGAAGACGAGCACGGCCAGGACGATGATCGTCACCAGCTCGAGCGGTCCTATGTCATTGAACACCTGAAGCTCCTTGCGATGTCCGCGGCCCTCGGCCCTCGGCCCTCAGTGGTCAAGTTCGGGTCTTCCGTGGTCCGGGCCGGTCCCACGGTACCTGTCGCACCTGTCCGACCGGTACCGCCCCGAGGCCTCCGAGTGGGTGGACCCGGCCGGTTTTCCGCGTTGTTTGCCCGGGGGACGACATTTCGGGGTCCGCCCTGTGACGTTCGCGGCACGCGACGCGGCGGAGGCGGCCCGCGCCCGCCGCGAGCCGGCGGGCGCGGCGCGCCTCAGCCGTCACCGGACGAGCCGAGGACCAGGGTGAGCGTGCGCTCGCGCCCCGCACGCTCCACGGTCAGCTCCAGACGGTCGCCCGGGCGGTGGGCGCGGGTCCTGACGATCAGCTCCCCGCCGGTGTGGACGCGCCGGCCGTCGACCTCGGTGATGACGTCGCCGGACCTGATCCCGGCCCGGTCGCCGGGCCCGCCCGGCGTGACGGGTGCGTTCCCGTCGGCGCCCGTGGCGCTGACGCGGGCGCCGTCCCCCGCGTAGTCCATGTCGAGGCTGACCCCGATCACCGGGTGCGTCGCCCGGCCGGTGTTGATCAGCTCCTCGGCCACGCGTCTGCCCTGGTTGATCGGGATGGCGAACCCCAGGCCGATCGAACCGCCCTGGGCGTCGTCGTCGGCGCCGTGGGCGCCGGACCGGATGGCGGAGTTGACGCCGATGACCCGGCCCCGCGCGTCGAGGAGGGGGCCGCCGGAGTTGCCGGGATTGATCGGCGCGTCGGTCTGGAGGGCGTCCACGTAGGAGACGTCGCTCGCGTCGCCGCTGCCGCCCCCGGAGACGACGGGCCGCTCCCTGGCGCTGATGATCCCCGAGGTGACCGTGCCCTCCAGGTCGAAGGGCGCGCCGATGGCGACCACGGGGTCGCCGACCCGGACGTCGTCGGAGTTGCCCAGGTAGAGCGGCTTGAGGCCCTTCACCCCGGTCACCCGCACCACGGCGAGGTCGTAGCCGCTGTCCCGGCCCACGACCTCGGCCTCCACGGTCTGCCCGCCCTCGAAGACGACGGATATCCCACCGCCGCCCTTGGCGGACTCCACGACGTGGTTGTTGGTGAGGATGTAACCGAGGGAGTCGAGGACGAAGCCGGTCCCGGTGCCGGCCGAGTCGCCGCCGCCGACGTGCAGCGTGACGACGCCGGGCAGGGCCCGGGCGGCGATCCCGGCCACGCCGTCGACGGCCCGCCCGGGCTCCGCCGACGCCTGCGGCAGCCGGATCGGGCGGAGCCCGCCGTTGCGCTCCAGCCACGCGCCGACGGCTCCGCCCAGCCCGCCGGCGACGAGCGCGACGGCCACGGCGCCGCCGACCAGCCTCGTGCGCACCCGTCGGCGCCGCTGCGCCCCGCTGACGGACTCCGCCCCGACGGAACCGCCGAACGGGTTCGCGGACCAGGGGTCGTAACGCCGCCAGGGGTCCGCGGGCACGTCGGACACCGCGGGGGCGGACACGGCGGGGGCTGAGGGCGCCGGGGCGGGAAGTCCGGAAGGCAGGGGTACCGGCTGTGCCTCCGGCTCCGCGGGAGGCGGCGCCGGGTGGGGCGTGGCGTCGGGTGCGGGGGCCGGGGCGGCGGTCCTGGGCGCCGGAACGGAAATGGGCGCGGAGGCGGGCGCGGACGCGATCGCCGGGTGCTGCACCGGAGGAGCGGGGGCCCAGGGACCGGGCTCGCCGTACGGCGGGGTGCTGTAGGGATCGGGATCGTGCAACGGCCGGCTCCGCCGCTCCCCTGTACCTGTCCCTGTGCTGGGGCCTGCGCTGGTACCTGTGCTCGTGCCTGCGCCCGCGTCCGCGACGTCACGGGGGTCGCGGATACCGGGGGGAGCCTGCGGACCGGGGGCTCCGGCGGGGAGGGCGTCGGCGACGACCGGGCCGGACGGCGCGACCTCGGCGTCGGGGGAACCCACATCGAGGGAACCCGCGGCGGTGAGCGCGCCGGACGGGTCGGCGTCGTCCCCGTCGGCCGGGCCCACCGGGTCCGGGCCCGGTATCGCCGCACCCTCCTCGGCTCCCACGCCTCGGGAGTCGCTCGAAGCAGCCGGGCGCTCAGCGTCGTGCTCGGGGAGGCGCCGCGGACTCGCCGAGTCGTCCAGGGCTCCCGCGTGCGGTGCGCCGCCCGCCCGGGCGGAGGTCGCCGGGCGGCTCAGTTCGTAGTCGCCGTCGTCGAGGGCGCCGGGAGCGGGAGGGGAGGGAGAAGGGAAAGGGGACGTCGCCGCAGTCGTCGCCTCGGGCCGCGGCGCGGGTCCGGGCTGCTCTGTGGGCGCGTCCGCGGCGTTCGGCACGGGATTCGGGCGGGCCAGTGCGAAGTCGCCGTCGGCGTCACCGGGGGCCGGGCTCGACTCGGCCCTGGTGTCGTCGGCCCGGTCCTCGCGGTCCTGTCGCGCCGGCGACGACTGTGGCCGGGGCAGACTCCACCACTTCGCCCTCGTGGGCTTCCCCTCGTCCATGCTCTCCCCCCAGTCGAGCCGACCGCGGCGTCGGACCGGTGGCACTCCCCCGGTCCTGCCCGGCGCCCTCCGCCGTCGCGCCCGGCTGCCTGGCCGGACGCGGTCCACCGCGATTCAACCAGGTTCGCCGGGCCGTGCGCAGGGCGCGGTTCAGCGGGTGTGCCGCGAGGGCGGAAGGGCAGAAGAGGGGCTGGGAGCGGACGAGGTGAGGGGGACGGGCGCGGCGAGCAGACCGGGACCGGCGAACTTGGGCCCGCTGCCGGTCCATGCGCCGGGGGAGACCGGCGAACTCGTGCCGAGCGGACGTATCAAGGGAGACATGACCGCGGCCCCGGCCACCATGGGCGTGGTCAGCCGGTGCAGGACCTGCTCGACCGGACCGCCGGGCTGAGCGGGCATCCCCGGCAGCAACGGCGCCGACACCTCGGTCGGGGCGACCGGGGTGTCGCCGAGCTGTCCGCCCTGCGAGAGCAGGGGCCCGACCGCACGGCGGCGTTGGTTCTCCGCCGCCACGGAGCCCGTGCCCGGGGTGCGGACCGGTGTCACGTTGCTTCCGGAGCCGGATCCGGCCCGGCCGTCCGCGGGCGTGTCGACCGGGGCGACCGTGGTCATCCCGCCCAGGGCGATCGCGGCCAGCGACACCGCGCCCGCGGCGACGAACGCGAAGCGCATCCCACGGGAGCGTTCCGTGTCGTGCCGGTCGCCTGCGCGGCCGACGGGGTGGATGCGGAAGCCTCGGTCGGAGGCGGGCGAGAGGACGGAGCCGTGGTCCCGGGCCGGCACATAGCCGAACTCGAACGGCTCGTCCCGTCTCGTCCCCCTCACGGGAGTGCCCCTCAGGGGGAAGACGCCGTCGCCGAAGGCCGAGCCGCCCAGCGGTCTGCCGCCACCGCCGTCGGCGTCGCCCCCACCGGGCAGCCCTTGCAGACGGGCCAGGAAGCTCTCGGACGGGGCGGGCGGGGCGACCTCGGCGAAGACGTTCTTCAGCCGGCGCTGCGCGTCGACCTCCGTCTTGCACTTCGCACAGGTCGCCACGTGTGCGAGTACGCGCTCGCGGGTGTCGTGACCGAGCTCGCCGTCCACCAGGGCCGAGAGCCGGTCGCCGAGGTGCTGCTCCGCGAGGAGCCGCTCGGCTGCGTCGTGTCGGGATCCACTCACGCGGTCGCGCCCCCTCCTCCCAGAGCGGGCACCCGGGCCGCGAAGGGGCGGCGCCCGGCGCGTGCCTCGGGCGAACGGTGCGCGAGGGCCTTGCGCAGCTGCGAACGGCCGCGGTGGATGCGCGAGCGGACCGTGCCCAGCTTGACGCCGAGGGTCGCGGCGATCTCCTCGTAGGAGAGCCCCTCGATGTCGCAGAGCACGACGGCGGCGCGGAACTCGGGCGCGAGGGTGTCGAGGGCCTGCTGGACGTCGGCGTCGAAATGGGCGTCGTTGAAGACCTGCTGCGGGCTGGGCTCCTTGCTGGGGAGCCGCTCGGCCGCGTCGTCCCCCAGCGCGTCGAAGCGGATGCGCTGCTTGCGGCGGACCATGTCCAGGAAGAGGTTGGTCGTGATGCGGTGCAGCCAGCCCTCGAAGGTGCCCGGCGTATAGGTCGACAGGGAACGGAAGACGCGGACGAAGACCTCCTGCGTGAGGTCCTCGGCGTCGTGCTGGTTGCCGGTCAGCCGGTAGGCGAGCCGGTAGACCCGGCCACTGTGCATGCTGACGATCTCCTCCCACGTGGGCGGAGTCCACGCCTGCCCGTCCGCGTCGGTGGTAAAGGTCGCGGTCTGGGCTGGCCCGACGGCGATGCCGGCGGAGTGGCTGGGGTCAGCAGCGGTGTCGTTCACGGATTTCGGCCTGCCCGCCGACCCGAGAAAGCGCCGCAGCACTCCTCCCCGGTCCACAGGCGCGGCCGCACCTCCCCTGTCGGCATTGGTGGTGTCCAGTGGAGCCCCTACCATAGCCACCTCGCCCGTTAGCTCCGGATAAGCGGTTTTACGAGAAATTGATCTGGGCTGACACGGCTCATGCGGCTGCGTCAGCACTTGCTCGGCGCCCTGTCCCACGTCGTGATCCAACCGTGTCCCCCCGTGTGCGTTCCCACCCCTTCAAACGCCCGGTCCCATCTGCGGGTTCCCGGCGGCAACGGATACAGTCACGCCCAGGCAACCACGGGGACAGGAGAGGGTCATTACCGGCAACCGGCAGGCAAGCTGGGCGTTCGCCGACGCCTATGCCGCCGAGGACGAAGCGCTGCGCTGGGCCCGTGACCGGGCCCGTGAGGCAGGGCTGCGCTCGGTGTCGCCCAGCACGGGCGCCGCGCTGCGGATGCTCGCCGCCACCGTGGACGCGAAGGCGGTCGCCGAGATCGGCACCGGCACCGGCGTCTCCGGGATCCACCTGTTGCACGGAATGCGCCCGGACGGCGTCCTGACGACCGTGGACCCCGAGCCCGAGCACCAGCAGTTCGCCCGGCAGGCCTTCCGCGCCTGCGGGTTCGCCAGCAACCGGGCCCGTTTCATCCCGGGCCGCGCCCTCGACGTGCTGCCCCGCCTCGCGGACTCCGGCTACGACCTGGTGTTCTGCGACGGCGACCGGCTGGAGCTGCTGGAGTACCTCGCTGAATCGTTGCGCCTGCTGCGGCCGGGCGGCCTGGTCGTCTTCGAGGGCGTCTTCGCCAACGGCCGCACGGTCGATTCGGGGCCGCAGCCCACGGAGGTCATACGCATCCGGGAGCTGTTGCGGGCGGTGCGCGAGAGCCAGGAGCTGGTGACGTCGCTGCTGCCGGTGGGCGACGGGCTCCTGTGCGCCGTCAAGCGCTGAGCCGCTGAACGGTTCGGTCCCGGGCGTTGGGCCTTTCGGGCCTCGCGGCCCCCGCGGACCCGCGAAAACCCCGGAAAGACAACCGCCCCGGCGCCCAGAGGGACGCCGGAGCGATCGGCAGTGCAGAGTCGCTCGCGTCAGCCGACGACCTTCTTCAGGGCGTCGCCGAGCGCGTCGGCCTCGTCAGGGGTCAGCTCGACGACGAGCCGCCCGCCGCCTTCGAGCGGAACGCGCATGACGATGCCCCGCCCCTCCTTGGTCACCTCGAGCGGGCCATCACCCGTTCGCGGCTTCATGGCCGCCATGCTCGTTCCCCTTCCTGAAACCAGCTCATCGCCAAAGCCGACGGCCCGTGGAGGGCAGCCGCGATCCAGCGTGGGACCCGCGGCACCGGCATCGAACACATTGCTTCCAGGCCATTATCCCGCATCTGCGGACCCGATGACCAACATCAGTAGGCATCGCTTGGGCAACGCGCGCGAGCAAAACCACTCAATTCGGCGATGTGACTGCGATACTGCGCCGCCGCACGCGCTTCCGAGCACCGGAATCCGTCCCGAATTCTTTGACGCAGGTCACACGTCGGGTCCGGTCCCCGGGCGATGATCTCCGCCATGCTGTCCCGTACAGGGGACGTACCGGCCAGTAGGGCGTCCCGGCCGCGACACGGAGGGGAAACGCCATGGTCGACACCGTGCTCTACGAGGTGAGTGACGGGCTCGCGACGATCACGCTGAACCGCCCGGAGGCGATGAACGCGCTGGACATCGCGACCAAGGTCGCCCTCCGGGACGCGGTGCGCTCCGCGGCCGCCGACGACGCGGTGCGCGCCGTGCTGCTGACCGCCGCCGGGGAGCGCGCGTTCTGCGTGGGGCAGGACCTCAAGGAGCACATCGGGCTGCTGGCCGAGGGGTCGAAGCAGGTCATGAGCACGGTCGCGGAGCACTACAACCCGATCGTGCGGGCGCTGACGGAGGCGCCGAAGCCGGTGGTCGCCGCGGTGAACGGCGTGGCCGCGGGCGCCGGCCTCGGCTTCGCGCTGGCCGCGGACTACCGCCTCGTGTCCGACACGGCCTCGTTCAACACCTCGTTCGCGGGGGTCGCGCTCACCGCCGACTCCGGCGTCTCCTGGACGCTGCCCCGGGTGATCGGCCCCGGCCGCGCCGCCGACCTGCTGCTCTTCCCGCGGAGCATCAAGGCCCAGGAGGCCTACGACCTGGGCATCGCGAACCGGATCGTGCCGGCGGACGCGCTGCGCGCGGAGGCGGAGAAGGTCGCCCGCGCGCTCGCCGCCGGACCGACCGTGGCGTACGCGGCGATCAAGGAGGCCGTCGCCTACGGGTCGACGCACACCCTCTCCGAGACGCTGGACAAGGAGGACGAGTTGCAGGCGCGGGCGGGGGCCTCCGAGGACCACACGATCGCGGTGCGGGCGTTCGTCCAGAAGGAGAAGCCGAAGTACCTCGGTCGCTGAGCACGGCCGCGCCCCCTGGCCGCGTCAGGGGGCGCTTCTGCTCACGCAGGACGCCAGGTGGTCGTTCACCAGGCCGCAGGCCTGCATCAGCGCGTACGCCGTCGTCGGCCCGACGAACCGCAGACCCCGCTTCTTGAGCGCCTTGGACAGGGCCGTCGACTCGTCCGTGACCGCCGGGACGTCCGCCAGGGTCTTCGGCGCGGGCCGGCCGGCCGGGTCGGGGGCGTGGGACCAGATCAGCTCGTCCAGGTCGCCCGGCGCCCAGCCGGCCAGCACGCGCGCGTTGGCGAGGGTGGCGTCGACCTTGGCGCGGTTGCGGATGATGCCCGGGTCGGCCAGGAGGCGGGTGCGGTCCTCGTCGGTGAAGAGGGCGACCGAGGCGATCTCGAAGCCGGCGAAGGCGGCGCGGAACCCGGCCCGGCGGCGCAGGATCGTGATCCAGGACAGGCCCGACTGGAAGGCCTCCAGGCTGAGGCGTTCGAACAGCGCGTCGTCGCCGTGGACCGGCCGGCCCCACTCCTCGTCGTGGTACGTCACGTAGTCCGGCGTGGACAGGGCCCAGGGGCAGCGCGGCGCGCCGTCCGCCCCGGCGAGGGCGGCGCCGTCGCTCACTGCTGGTCCTCCGGGGCCCGCTTCTCCATGGAGACATGGGGCGCGGCCGGGGCCTGCGCGCCGGCCAGGGCCGACTCCAGGTCGGCGATGCGCGCGTCGCGCTCGGCGAGTTCGGCGCCGAGCCGGTTGAGGGCGTCGTCGACGTCGGCCATGCGGTAGCCGCGGGCGCTGAGCGGGAAGCGCAGCCGGTCGACGTCGGAGCGGTCGAGCGGGCGGTCCGGGGGCAGCGGGTCGTGCAGTCGCTCGGGGGCGGCCTCCGGCAGCGGGCCGGCGCCCTCGCCGCCGCCCACCACGGCGAGTGTCACCGCGGCGACCACGACGGCGAGTGCGACGACCAGGAACAGGAACATAACCATCGGTGGGTCTCCACACTCGGTGTGCTCGGAGCGGATGTGTGGGTCCGATCGTGCCATGCGGGTGCGGCGGTTAGGGTCGCAGGCGGCGGATGTGCAGGACGTACGAGGAGAGGTCACAGGGGATGCTCAGGCTGGGCAGGCGGGAATTCGGCGCGCACGAGCCGGTGATCATGGCGATCGTGAACCGGACCCCGGACTCCTTCTACGACCGGGGCGCGACGTTCCTCGACGAGCCGGCCCTCGCGCGTGTGGAGCAGGCGGTGGCGGAGGGTGCGGCCGTCATCGACGTCGGCGGGGTGAAGGCGGGCCCGGGGGAAGAGGTGACGGCGCGGGAGGAGGCGCGGCGCACCGTCGGTTTCGTGGCCGAGGTGCGGCGGCGCTTCCCGGACGTGGTGATCAGCGTGGACACCTGGCGGGCCGAGGTCGGCGAGGCGGTGTGCGAGGCGGGCGCCGACCTGCTCAACGACGCCTGGGGCGGGGTGGATCCGCGGCTGGCGGAGGTCGCGGCGCGCCACGGCGCCGGCCTGGTGTGCACGCACGCGGGCGGCGCGCAGCCGCGGACGCGTCCGCACCGGGTGGCCTACGACGACGTCATGGCCGACATCCTGCGGGTGACCGTGGGGCTTGCGGAGCGGGCCGCGGGGCTCGGGGTGCCGCGGGAGTCGATCCTGATCGATCCCGGGCACGACTTCGGCAAGAACACCCGGCACAGCCTGGAGGCGACGCGGCGGCTCGGCGAGATGGTGGAGACGGGCTGGCCGGTGCTGGTGTCCCTGTCCAACAAGGACTTCGTCGGCGAGACGCTGGACCGGCCGGTGAAGGAGCGGCTGGTCGGCACCCTGGCCACGACCGCGGTGTCCGCGTGGCTCGGGGCGCAGGTGTACCGGGTGCACGAGGTGGCGGAGACCCGGCAGGTGCTCGACATGGTGGCGTCGATCGCGGGCCACCGGCCCCCGGCGGTGGCCCGCCGGGGGCTCGCGTAGGCCGTGCGCGCCGCGCGCTAGCGGGCCGCCTCCTTCGAGACCAGGGCCACCGCCTCGTCCACGTCGTCCGTGACGTGGAAGAGGAGGAGGTCCTTCTCCGCCGCCTTGCCCTGGGCGATCAGCGTGTTCTTGAGCCAGTCGATCAGGCCGCCCCAGTACTCCGTGCCGAACAGGACGATGGGGAAGCGGGTGACCTTCTGGGTCTGGACGAGGGTGAGGGCCTCGAAGAGCTCGTCCAGGGTGCCGAGGCCGCCGGGCAGGACGACGAAGCCCTGCGCGTACTTCACGAACATCATCTTGCGGACGAAGAAGTAGCGGAAGTTGAGGCCGATGTCGACGTAGGGGTTGAGCCCCTGCTCGAAGGGCAGCTCGATGCCCAGGCCGACGGACGTGCCGCCCGCCTCGCTCGCGCCCTTGTTGGCCGCTTCCATCGCGCCCGGTCCGCCCCCCGTGATCACGGCCCAGCCGGCGTCGACGAGGGCGCTGCCGAGCCGTACGCCCGCCTCGTACTCCGGGGAGCCGACGGGAGTGCGGGCGGATCCGAACACACTGATCGCCGGGGGGAGTTCGGCGAGGGTGCCGAATCCCTCGATGAACTCCGACTGGATCCGCAGCACGCGCCAGGGGTCCGTGTGCACCCAGTCCGAGGGGGCTCGTTCGTCCAGCAGCCGCTGGTCCGTCGTGCTGGCCTGCACCTGGTCGCGCCGTCGCAGGACGGGCCCCAGACGCTGCTCGTCCGGTGGCTGCTTCTTTCCCTCGGGGTTCCCTGTAGGCATGGTGAACTCCCTCCGCTTCGTTCGTTCCACCTCAGCGTAGATCCACGCGGGTTACCGGCGGGGGACGTCGGCGTGTCCGCCGTGCACCGCCGTCGGCCGCGGTCCGGCTCAGGCGGTGAGCCAGGCCCTCAGCCGCTCCTCGCCGGCCAGGATCTTGGCCGTCTCCACGCGTTCGTCCCGCTTGTGCGCCAAGTGCGGGTTGCCGGGGCCGTAGTTGACGGCGGGCACGCCCAGCGCGGAGAAGCGGCTGACGTCCGTCCAGCCGAACTTGGGCAGCGGCGTTCCGCCGACCGCCTCGATGAAGGCGGCCGCGGCCGGGTGGGAGAGGCCGGGCAGGGCGGCGGGGCTGTGGTCGTCGACCACGAACTCCTCCACCGCGCAGTCGGCGAACACCTCGCGGACGTGGGCGACGGCCTCCTCCTCGCTGCGGTCCGGCGCGTAGCGGAAGTTGACGGTGACGACGCACTCGTCCGGGATGACGTTGCCGGCCACCCCGCCGGTGATGCCGACCGCGTTGAGGCCCTCGCGGTACTCCAGGCCGTCGATGACCGGGTGGCGCGGCTCGTAGGCGGCCAGCCGGGCCAGGATCGGGGCGGCCGCGTGGATCGCGTTGGATCCCATCCAGCCGCGGGCCGAGTGGGCCCGCTCGCCCCTGGTCCTCAGCAGGACCCGCAGGGTGCCCTGGCAGCCGCCCTCGACCTGTCCGTCGGAGGGTTCGAGGAGCACCGCGAAGTCGCCGGCCAGCCACTCCGGGCGGGCCTCGGCCACGTGCTTGAGGCCGTTGAGGTCGGCGGCGACCTCCTCGTTGTCGTAGAAGACGAAGGTCAGGTCGCGGTTGGGCGCCGGGACCGTCGCCGCGATGCGCAGCTGGACCGCCACCCCCGACTTCATGTCGCAGGTGCCGCAGCCCCACAGCACCCCGTCCTCGTCCAGCCGTGACGGCACGTTGTCGGCGATCGGCACGGTATCGATGTGGCCGGCCAGCACGACGCGTTCGGCGCGGCCGAGGTTCGTGCGGGCGATCACGTTGTTGCCGTGGCGGTCCACCGTCAGGTGGGGCAGTGCGCGCAGTGCGGTCTCGATCGCGTCCGCGAGCGGCTTCTCGGCGCCGCTCTCCGAACGGAAGTCGACGAGCCACGCGGTGAGCTCCGCGGCGTCCAGGGTGAGGTCAAGCGGGGTGTCGGCCATGGCGTCGACCCTAACGCGCCAGCCGGCCGCCCCCTCTGCCCCGCCCGTGCGCGCACCCCGCGCACACCCCTGCTGCTCCTGCGTACTCTCCAGTACCTTGTACGCGTGCCAGAGCCGTCGCCTTCCCCCAAGCGCCGCGGCCGCCTCCTCCGTTTCGGGGCGGCCTGCGTGGTCCTGTCCGCCGTCGCGGGTTACGCCGTGGTCCAGTACGTCTCCGGCGGGACGGGAGATCCCGGCTGCCGGGTCGTCTCCCGCGACGCCGACGGGGCGACGTACGAGTTCACTCCGGAGCAGGCGGTGAACGCCGCCACGATCGCCGCCGTCGGCACGGACCGGGCCATGCCCGAGCGGGCGGTGGCCATCGCCCTGGCGACCGCGCTCCAGGAGTCGGGGCTGCGCAACCTCGCCCACGGCGACCGGGACTCGCTCGGCCTGTTCCAGCAGCGGCCCTCGCAGGGCTGGGGCACCGCGAAGCAGGTCACGGACCCGGCGTACGCGGCGGACGTCTTCTACGAGCACCTCGCCAAGGTCGACGGCTACACCGAGCTGCCGCTGACGGTGGCCGCCCAGCGCGTGCAGCGCAGCGGGTACCCGGAGGCGTACGCCAAGCACGAGCCGGACGCCGTGCTGCTGGCCGCCGCGCTGACCGGGACCTCGGCGGCGACGCTGACCTGCGACGGCCGCTCGCGGGAGTCGGCGACCACCGGCCCGGCGGCGGTGCGGGCGGCGCTGACCCGCGACTTCGGGCGCGGGGCGGTGCGAGAGGGCGCGCAGAGCGGCTCGACGAGCGGCGCGGGCGCCGGGAAGGCCTCACCGGCCGCGGCCGGGCCGCCCGTCGCCGAGAGCTCCGGGCGCACGCTGACGCTGCCGGTGTCGCAGGACACCACCGCCGGCGGGCGCAGTGTCGCCGAGCGTGGCTGGCAGCTGGCGCACTGGGCGGTCGCCAACGCCTCGGCGCTGCGCATCGAGCGCGTCGCGTACGCGGGCCGGGAGTGGGTCTCGGGGCACAGCGACAGCCGGTGGCGGACGACCGGCTCCACCAGCGCGGAGGCCGTCGGGGGCTCGGCCGCGGGCGGCGGGGCGGACAGCGTGCGGATCGTCACCGAGCAGTAGTACGAGTCGTCACCCGTCCGGGTCATGTGCGGGGCGTCACCCCGGGGCGGCGCCCAGGTTTTCGCGCCCTCACCCCCACGGGCCGGGAATCCCTTGAGGCCACAGGGCCGCACGGGTTTGACGGACTTTCACATCGGGCGGCTTTTGCCCGTGTTCATCCGCAGCCGATAATGCGACGCATTGCCAACTCTTTAGGTCGGCCGTGCGCAACCTTCGAGGGCTTCGAGCGGTAGTCACTGCGTCCGGGCCCGGACAGACAGACAGTCACAGCAGTCACAGACAGTCCTTGTTCTCTCCGTCGAAGGAGCATCATGTCCCTCCCCCTGACCCGCCGGATCGCCCGTGCCGCGCTGCTCGTCGCTGCGGGAGCGGCCGCCGGGGTCGGTGTGGCCGGCTCCGCCAGTGCGGCCCCCGGCCTGCCCGCCGCCCCGAACCTCGGCGGCCTGACCGCCCTGGACGGGGCGAGCGTCGGCCACACGGTCGACGGCGCGGCGAAGAACGTCACCGGGATCGCGGGCGAGACCGGCGGCAAGACGGTCGAGCAGGCGCTGCCGGGCGCGGCCAAGACCGGTGGCAAGGCCGTGAAGCAGGCGGCCCCGGTGGCGCAGAAGACGGCGGGCGAGGCGGCGGGTTCCGCCGGCGGCCTGCTCGGGGACACCGCGTCGACCGCCACGAAGGGCGGGCTGCCGACCGACTCCCTCACCAAGGGCGGACTGCCCGGCGCGCAGACCCTGCCGGTGAAGAGCCTGCCGCTCGGCTAGCGGCCCCGGCGTGAGCGGGTGAGCGTGGACGGGGCCCGGGGATCTCTCCCCGGGCCCCGTCGCACTGCTGCCCGACGCCCGGTCGGGGGCGGGGCGGAAGCGGCCGCTACAGGCGCTCCACCGCGGCGCGCACCCGCTCGTCGGTCGCCGTGAGGGCCACGCGCACGAAGCGCTCGCCCGCCTCGCCGTAGAAGTCGCCGGGGGCCACCAGGATGCCTCGCTCGGCCAGGTCGGCGACCGTGGTCCAGCAGGACTCGTCCCGGGTGGCCCACAGGTACAGGCTGGCCTCGCTGTGCTCGATGCGGAAGCCGTGGGAGACCAGCGCCTCGCGCAGGAGGGCGCGGCGGGCCGCGTAGCGTGCGCGCTGCTCCCGGACGTGGACGTCGTCGCCGAGCGCGGCCACGACCGCCGCCTGGGTGGGCGCCGACGTCATCATGCCGCCGTGCTTGCGGATCTCCAGCAGGGGGCCGAGGACGGCCGGGTCGCCCGCCAGGAAGGCCGCGCGGTAGCCGGCCAGGTTGGAGCGCTTGGAGAGGGAGTGGACCGCGACGAGGCCCTCGTACGAGCCGCCGTTGACGTCCGGGTGCAGCACCGAGACCGGGTCGGCCTCCCAGCCCAGCTCGAGGTAGCACTCGTCGGACAGGACCAGCACCCCGTGCCGCCTCGCCCAGGCGACGATCCGGGTCAGCTCCTCCTTGGACAGGACCCGGCCCGTGGGGTTGGACGGCGAGTTCAGCCAGAGCAGCCGCAGGTTCGCGGGGTCCAGGGCCGTCGGGTCGTCGTAGACCTCGTACTGCGCCCGGGCCAGCCGCGCGCCCACCTCGTACGTCGGGTAGGCCAGCCGCGGGAAGGCCACCCGGTCGCCGGGGCCGAGGCCGAGCTGGGTCGGCAGCCAGGCCACCAGCTCCTTGGAGCCGACGATCGGCAGGACGTGGCGGTGGGTGACCCCGCGGGCGCCCAGCCGGCGCTCCACCCAGCCGGTGATCGCGTCCCGCAGGGCCGGGGTGCCCCAGACGGTCGGGTAGCCCGGCGAGTCCGCGGCGTCCACCAGGGCCTTCTGGATCAGGTCGGGAACCGGGTCGACCGGGGTGCCGACGGAGAGGTCGACGATGCCGTCCGGGTGCGCTGCGGCCGTCTTCTTGTACGGCTCCAGCTTGTCCCAGGGGAAGGTGGGAAGGCGGTCGGAGACTGCGGAGGACACGGTGACTGGCTCACTTTCGTCACGACGGCAAACGCCTCGGCCCCGTACGGCGATCGGGCGGGATCAGGCCGTACGGGACCGAGGCGGCACGGAGTGCGGGCCGCTGCTGCGGATTACTCGGCCGCCTGCGGCGGCAGCGCGGCGACGAACGGGTGGTCGCGCTCGATCAGACCCAGCTTGCTGGCGCCGCCGGGCGAGCCGAGGTCGTCGAAGAACTCGACGTTCGCCTTGTAGTAGTCCTTCCACTCCTCCGGAGTGTCGTCCTCGTAGAAGATCGCCTCGACCGGGCAGACCGGCTCACAGGCGCCGCAGTCGACGCATTCGTCCGGGTGGATGTACAAGGACCGCTGGCCCTCGTAGATGCAGTCGACCGGGCACTCTTCGATGCAGGCCTTGTCCTTCACGTCGACACAAGGCTGCGCGATGACGTAGGTCACGCTGTCGTTCCTCCTCGATAGGGCGCCGGCGGGCCTCCTCAGGCTCCGCCGCCTGGCGCGCGGGAGCGCGGCGTCGTCGATGCCCGCCCCTAGTATCTCCGTTCTTGGGCATGATCCGAACAGGAGGGGTGAACCGACCTGTGGAAATCTCGGCCGCCGGACGCCTGGAGGTCCGTATCACCGCCGCTGACGTGGGCAAACGTGTCTCCGTACGGTGCTTGATCGGCGCTGCCTCCACGGGGGACAAATTCACCGACACGGTCGGCGTTCTCACATCATGGGACGACGGTGTGCTCGTGATCACACGGAAGGGCGGCGACAGCGTCCGTGTTGTCGCGTCCTCGCTGGTGGCCGGGAAGGTCGTGCCGGCCGCGCCCGCCCGCCGGCGCGGGCCCGCCGCCTCCTACCCGGAGCTCGCCCGGGTCGCCGCGCGGGCCTGGCGTCCCGTGGAGAGCGAGCCGCTCGGCGACTGGGAGCTGCGCGCCGCCGCGGGCTTCACCCGGCGGGCCAACTCGGTGCTGCCGCTCGGCGACCCCGGCATGCCTCTCGACGCGGCCCTGGACGTCGTCCGCGACTGGTACGGCCGGCGCGGGCTGCCCGCCTATGTGCAGACGGCGACGGGTGCCGAGGGCGCGCAGGAACTGCTGGGCGCCCGGCTGGAGGAGCGCGGGTGGGTGCGCGAGGTGACGGCCGAGCTGTGGATCGGGGCGCTCGCGCCGGTCGCCGACCGCGCCGACGCCGCGCGCGTGGTGCTCGCCCGGGAGGCCGACGAGGCGTGGCTGGCGCGGTACGGACGCAAGGGGGGCGGCGAGGCCGCCATGAAGGTGCTGGCGGGGGGCTCCCCGCGCTCGGGCGAGGCGGAGAGCGGGGCCGGGCCGTCGGTCTGGTTCGCCTCCGTGCCGGCGTCGGACGGCGGGCCGCCGGCCGCGATCGGGCGGTGCGTCGTGGACGGCCGGTGGGCCGGGTTCGCCGCCGTCGAGGTCGATCCGGCGCGACGGCGCGAGGGTCTCGCCACGACCGTGATGGCCGCGCTGGCCGGCCGGGCGCTGGCGGAGGGGGCCTCGGCGGCCTGGCTCCAGGTGGAGGAGGAGAACACCGGCGCGCGGGCGCTGTACGCCGGGACGGGCTTCGCCGCGCACCACGCCTACCACCACTACCGGGAGCCGTCGCCGGCGTCCCCGACGGAGGCGTCGTGAGCGAGGCCGGGCGCGGGATCGACGGCGGTGAGGTGCGGCGGCGGTTCGCCGAGGAGGCCCGCGCAGAACGGCCCGACCTGGCGCTGCTGTGCCTGCTGATCGGCGCGGCGGCGGATCCGCTGCTGGACGAGGCCGGTCTGGACGCCGCACAGATCGAGCTGGACCGGCTGGCGGGGCAGCTGCCCTTCCGTCCCGGCGGACCGCACGCGTGGGCGGTGGCCCTGCGGGACCTGCTCGGCGACCGGCACGGCTTCGGCGGGTCGGCCGCGGACTACGACCGGCTGGAGTCGTCGCTGCTGCACGAGGTGCTGACCCGGCGACGGGGGCTGCCGATCCTGCTGTCCGTGGTGTGGATGGAGGTGGCGCGGCGGGCCGGGGCGCCGGTGTACGGGGTCGCGCTGCCGGGGCACTTCGTGGTGGGGTTCGGGCCGCCCGGTGACGTCGGGCGCCAGGTGCTCGCCGACCCCTTCGCCGGCGGCCGCGTGCTGACCGGCGGCGACGCCGAGCAGCTGGTCACCGGGGCGACCGGGGCGCGGCTCGAGCCGTCGATGCTGGGTCCGGCGGAGCCGCTGGACGTCGTGATGCGGATCCTGAACAACATCCGCTCGTGGGCCGCGGCCCGCCCGGAGCGGTCGGACGTCGCGCTGTGGGCCGTCGAGCTGGGGCTGGCCGTGCCCTCGCATCCGGCCCGGCTGCGCTACGAGAAGGGCCAGTTGCTGGTCCAGCGGGGCGATTTCGTGGGCGGGGCCGTCGAGTTGGAGGAGTACGCCTCGCTCGTGGAGATCGTGGACGAGGCGACGGCGCAGCGGGTGCGCAAGGAGGCGTTCGCCGCGCGGGCCCTGCTGAACTGACGTCCCCGGCCCGGCCGGTCACGCCGGTCGCGGCCCGGACGTCACAGCCAGCCCTTCTCCCGGGCGATGCGGACCGCCTCCGCCCGGTTGCGCACGGCGAGCTTCTGGATCGCCGTCGACAGGTAGTTGCGCACCGTGCCCTGGGACAGGTGCAGGGCGGCGGCGAGCTCGGCGTTGGTCGAGCCGTCGGCCGCCGCCCGCAGGACCTCGCGTTCGCGGTCGGTCAGCGGGTTGGCGCCCTCCGCGAGGGCCGCCGCCGCGAGCGTGGGATCGATGACCCGTTCGCCCGCGAGGACCTTGCGGACCGCCTGGGCGAGCTGGGCGGCCGGTGCGTCCTTGACGAGGAACGCGTCGGCGCCCGCCTCCATCGCGCTGCGCAGGTAGCCGGGACGGCCGAACGTGGTCAGGACGACCAGCTTCAGCCCCGGGAACTCGCGGTGGAGCTGCCCGGCGGCTTCGATGCCCGTCGCGCCCGGCATCTCTATGTCGAGGAGGGCCACGTCGACGTCGTGGGCCCGGGCGGCGGCGAGGACCTCGTCGCCGCGCGCCACCTGGGCGACCACCTCGATGTCGTCCTCCAGGCCGAGCAGGGCCGCCAGAGCCTCGCGGACCATGGACTGGTCCTCGGCCAGCAGGACTTTGATCATGCCACCACTCATGTGCGGGATCCTATGTCCGGCGCCGGGCCGGCCGGGACCCGGGCGGTCAGCCGGAAGCCCTTCTTCAGACGGACCGCCTCCAGGGCGCCGCTCGCCTTCTCCAGACGCTCGGTCAGACCGGTGAGGCCGTTGCCGGGACCCTTGCCGGAGCCGCCCGACCCGTCGTCCTCGACGCGGAGTTCGACGACCGGGCCGTCGAGGGTCTGCCGCCGGACGACGTCCACCGCGCAGCGGGTCGCGCCGCTGTGCCGCACGACGTTGGTGATCGCCTCGCGCAGCGCCCAGGCGAGCGCGGACTCGCTCTCCTCGGGAACGCCGTCCAGGTCCGGTTCCGCCGGTATCGCGGCGACGACCCCCGCTGCCGTCAACGCCACCTCGGCGCCCGCCAGTTCGGACGCCAGCCGGGGGCGCCGGTAGCCGGTGACGGCCTCCCGGACGTCCACCAGGGCCTGGCGGCTGACCTGTTCGATGTCCGCGACCTGCCGGGCGGCCTTGTCGGGGTGGTCGGGGAGCATGCGGCCCGCCAGCTCGCTCTTGAGCGTGATGAGGGACAGCGAGTGGCCGAGCAGGTCGTGCAGGTCCCGGGCCAGCCGCAGCCGCTCCTCGTTGGCGGCCAGTTGGGCGACCGTCGCCCGCGCCTTGCGCAGCTCGACCGTCGTGCGGACCAGTTGGCTCACCCCGGTCATCGCGAACCCGATGAGCAGGACCAGCAGCAGGAGGTTGAGCGCCTCCTCCTCGTCGGAGCGCAGACCCACGAGGAGCAACACCGCGCCCGTGCCCGGGATGGTCCAGAACGCCGCCCGCATCGGGAGCACGCTCCCGCAGGCCACCGAGACGTAGCAGTACAGGCCGAGCCAGGCGGAGCCCATGGTCAGGCTCAGCACGGTGGCGAGGACCGCCATGGAGCCGATGAGGGCGCCGACCAGCGTGGAGACGAAGGGCGCGTCCCCCATGTTGCGGAACAGCAGGGCGAGATAGAGGGAGACGAACACCGCCAGGCCCAGCCAGCCGGCCGCGGTCGCGCCGGCGCCGTGGTTCCCGGAGACGAGGTCGTGGACCGGCGAGCTGAGGAACACCAGCCAGACGCCGATCCACAGCAGCTTGCGCCGCCACAGCTCGCGCCGGTTGCGGGCCGGACCGCCCGGCAGGATATTGGGCTCCCGCCGGGACTCGTTCGACTGGTCTGGGGTCATGACGCTCACGCCTTCAGCGTGTCCTTCCGGTACAGCCAGGCCGCACCACCCGTGAACAGGGCGAAGAAGACGACCAGGATGGCGATGTCCTTGGCGTGCGGGGCCTGGCTCTGCTCGATGGCCTGCCCCAGGGCAGCGTACGCGTGGGTCGGGGCCCACTCGGCTATGTCGCGCAGCCAGGCCGGGAAGGTGGCCGTGGGCCACCACAGACCGCCGAGGATCGACAGGCCGAAGTAGGTGATCATCGTGATCGGGCGGACGGCGTCGCCGTCGGCGAGGTAGCCGATCGCCACGCCCAGGGCGGCGAAGACGAGGCTGCCGGCCCAGATCGCGGCGGTGAGGGCGCCCCACTGCCAGGCGTCCAGCCGGACGTCCTTCAGGGTCGCGGCGCACACGAACACCACGACGATGGACGGGAGGCTCACCACGGCCGCGCTGGCGGTCTTGGCGAGGACGTAGCCGCGGCCCGGGAGCGTGGTCAGCCGCAGCTGCCGCACCCAGCCGTTCTCGCGCTCCTTGGCGATGCGCTCGCTGTTGCCCATCAGGACGGCCGTGAGCGCGCCGAAGGAGGCCATCGAGACCATCATGTACGTCGGCAGGGTCAGGCCCGTCCCGTCGACCTTCGTGGTGGTGTCGGAGGTGCTGGAGATCAGCAGGAACAGCACCGACGGGTAGATCACCGAGAAGAACAGGAACTTGCGGTTGCGCAGGGCGCGGGCGAGCTCCAGCTTGATCAGGCTGTTCACTTGGTCTTCGCCTCCTCGGCGGCGGTGATGGCGACGAAGGCCTGCTCCAGACCGAGCCCGGCGACTTCGAGGTTGCGGGGGTAGACGCCGAGCCCGTACAGCGCGTGGACGGTGGCGTCGGCGTCGGCGGACTGGATGCGCACGGTGTGCCCGGACACGTCGACGGCGGTCAGGAAGGGCAGCTCGCGCAGGGCCCGTTCGTCGATGTCGCCCTCGAGGTCGAAGGCGATCCGCCGCGCGCCCGCCTTCGCCTTGATCTCGGCCGCCGTGCCGTCGGCCAGCAGCCGGCCCCGGTGCAGGACCAGCACCCGGTCGGCTATGGCGTCGGCCTCCTCCAGGTAGTGCGTGGCGAACAGGACGGTGCGGCCCTGGTCGGCCTGCTCGCGCATGGTGGCCCAGAAGGCCTGGCGGGCGGTGACGTCCATGCCGGTGGTGGGCTCGTCCAGGACGATCAGGTCGCTGTCGCCCGCGGTGGCGAGCGCGAACCGCACCCGCTGGGCCTGGCCGCCGGAGAGCTTGTTCACCTTGCGGGACGCGATCTGGGCGATGCCCGCGCGGGCCATCACGTCGGAGGCCTTGTACGGCTTGGGGTGCAGGGCGCAGGCAAGGCCGACGATCTCGGCGACGGTGACCTCGTCCATCAGCCCGCCGCTCTGGAGCATCGCGCCCACCCGGCCGGCGACGATCGCCTCGCGCGCGGTGAGCCCGAAGACGCGCACGGCGCCGCTGTCGGGCTGCTTGAGGCCGAGGAGGAGGTCGAGGGTGGTGGACTTGCCCGCCCCGTTGGGGCCCAGCAGCGCCACGGTCTCCCCCGGGCGCAGCGAGAGCGTCAGGCCGTCCACGGCCCGCACGTCCCCGAAGCTCTTGCTCACCTGGTCGAACCCGACCACCGGTGCTGTCTGCGTCGTCATGACGGAATCGTCGCGCGGACGGCGGCGGGGGCGGCAGTGTCGGACGTCCGCGGTGCCGCATGACAGATGTCATGCGGCACCGCCGGTGCGTCAGCTCGGGTCGGTGTCGATGACCCCGGTCCGGTTCGTCTCGCTCTTGAGGGCGGGACGCAGCGCGCCGATGACGTCCTGGACGGTGACGGCCGTCTTCTGGCCGGTGCCGCGGGTGATCAGCACGCCGTTGAAGGTGCCGCCGTACAGCTCCTTCAGCGCCGCCTGGTCGTAGCTCTCGACGAGCTTGCCGTTGACCGCCTTGACCTGGAGGAACTTCCACAGGGAGTTCTTCGGGCTGAAGGAGACCGCGTGCGCGGCGTCGGTCATGACGGTGACCTTGCCGGACATCGCCGGTTCGGCGAACTCCTTCATCATGCGGTCGACCTCGGCGTCGGACACCGTCGGCTGCCGGGTGGTCGTCGGCACCTTCACGCCGGACGCCGAGCCGGTCTCGACCTGGGTGCGGTAGGCCGCCACGACGGCGTCCTGGGCCTTGGCCGCGTCGATGCCCTTGCCGGCCTTGCCGTAGACGGGGACGGCCTTGCCGGACTCGAACTTGATGGTGCCGTCGGCGGCCGAGCCGGAGCCGCCCGCCGCGCTCTGCAGAGCGGCCTGCAACTTCTCCTCGTCGACCGGCATCTCGGGCTCGACCACGCGGTGCTGCCCGAACAGCGAACCGACCACGGAGACGGGGTTGTAGTCGCTCTGGGCGGCGTCGTCGACGGTGGCCGGGATGTCGAACTGCAGGCCCGCCTGGTCCGGCTTGAGGGTGACGGAACCGCCGTCGACGGACAGCTTCAGCGGCTGGGCGACCCGCTTGCCGAAGGCGTCGTCGAGCTTCTTGACGGCGTCGTCGCGGGTGCCGCCGCCGATGTCGACGCCGAGGACGGTGGTGCCCTTGGGCACGTCCGAGTGGTTCATCAGCAGGCCGGCGCCGTAGAGGCCGACGCCCGCGACGACCACCAGGCCGCCGAGGAGCGGGAGCTTGCTGCGGCCCTTCTTCTTTTTCTGCTTCTTGGAATCGCCCGTGGAGGGGCTCTGCCCGCTGCGCTCCGGCGCCTTGGGCGGGGTGTGCGGCAGCGGTCCGTCGGCGGGCGCGGCGCCCGCGAAGGGCCCGCCCGGGCCGCCCTGGCCGCCGGCCGGGACGACGGGGATGCCGCTGGTGACGGTGTGCCCGGAGACGTTGTCGGCCGGTCGGCCGCCGTAGCCGCCCGCGCCCGGCCCGGGGGCGGGCTTTTGCGGGGTGAGGATCGCGGTGTCGTCGCTGAGTCCTCCGCCGGGCAGCCGGCCGACGCCCACACCGGCGCCGACGCCGGGAGCGGCCGTCCGCGGACCGCCGGGAGCGCCGGGACGAGCGCCGGGGCCACCGGGGGCTCCGGGACCGCCGGGAGCGCCGGGGGCGCCGGCGTTCATCGGGGGCACCATCGGGCCGTCGCCGGTGACCGGACCGGTCGTCGGGCCGGCGGGACCGCCCTGGGGGCCGCCCGGGCCGCCGGGACCGGCCGGCCCGTCGGGGCCGTTGAAGTCGTAGGAGCCGCCGGGGCCGGCCGGGAGGCCCGCCTGAGCGCCCGGGCCGCCGGGCAGGCCCTGCGGACCGCCGGGCGTGCCGTTGGGGCCGGGAAGGCCAGGCAGGCCGGCGTTCGGGCCGGCAGGGCCGCCGTTCGCGGCGGGCAGGCCGTTCTGGCCGGTGCCGGAGAAGTAGGGCAGGTCGTCGCGGCTCGGGTCGGCGGCGCCGCCCTGGCCCTGCGTGCGGCCCTGGCCGGGCCCCTGGCCGGGGCGCGGGCCGTTGCCGTGCGGGCCCGCGGCCAGCGCCTCGGTCACGTCGAAGGAGCCCGTGCCGCCGCCGTGTCCCGGAGCCACGGGGCCGCCCGTCGCGCCGGGCAGCCCGGCGCCGTTGGTCCCGCCGGGGCGGGCGCCGCCGGGCACGCTCATGGAGCCGACCACTCCGCCGGGCCGCCCGCCCCCGGCGGCGCGCGGCCCGGCGGCCGAACCGCCCGGCAGTCCCGCGCCGTTGGTCCCGCCGCCGCCCTGACCGCCCTTGGCGGGGCCGGACTTGCGTGGCGCGAACCAGTCGCTCGTCTTGTCCTCGGCGCCGGCCGCGGGGTCGGCGGGCAGCTCGAACGAACCGGTGTCGGACGAGTTCGGGCCGGCGGCGCCCGCGGGCGCCGCCTGCCGCGCGTCGGCCTTGCCGCCCGGTCCGTCGTCGCCCGCCTGGTCGGCCTCGCCGACGGGGGTGCGCACGACGACCGGCGGAATGGGCCGCGATCCGGGGATGTTGATGCGGATCCGCGTCGTCAGCGTCGTCTCGGTCTTGCGTTCCTCCGGCCGCGCGGCCGAACGGCCCACGTCGGCGCCGCCGTCGGACACCACGGGGGTGCCGTACGGCGGCGTGCCCGAGGGGTATGCGGCTCCGCCGCGCCCGTTGGACCCGTTGGGCCCGGAGGACGGACTGTCAGTTTCACGACTCAAGGCAGGTTCTCCAGGTTGGCTCCGCCGCCCGCCACGACCTCACGGGCAGCTCGGCGGCGCGCACCACCATACTGGCCACTTCTGGCCCGTATCCCACGACCGTCGGGGAAACCCACACGGGACTCCCACCGGCGGGCCGCGGTGAAGTGGTACGTCACTTCCCAAGTCGGACGTCGTCGCCGACCGGTTGCCGCCCCAAACCAATGGTGGCGCAGATCACAGCAAGTGCCATGCCGCCGAGCAGGAAGAGATACGAGCCGCCTCCCGCGCCGAACAGGAAATCCCCCTCGGGGCGGCCCGCGGTGCACAGCACGACGGTGATCACCCAGCCGGCGGCGGGCGCCACGGCCCCGGCACGGGAGGCGAGGGCCCGCGCGCCGCCGACGAACAGTCCGGCCGCGCCCGCGAGCGCGAGGAGCAGACCGCCGGGGAACCAGCCGGCCTGGACGAGTGCGCCGGCGAGGGCGACGAGCGCCCCGAGCAGCACGAGCCCCGCATAGCACACCAGCCGTCCGGCGGAGGGCATCCGCAGCGGCTGGGCGAGCATCGAGCCACGGTCGGACATCAGAGCGCCCCCGCCATGTCGTCGACGCCGGCGAACAGGTCGTCCTCCCTCTTCCCGGCGGCCTTCCCGCGCACGAGCTCGTAGTACTCGGTCGTGAAGAGGGGCTGGGCGAGGTCGTTGGACAGGGCGAAGTACCGGTCGCCGGGCGCGACCTCGATCTGGGTGGCGTGCGCCCGCATCGCGGCGGCCTTGGCGGCGGCGGGGGCGCCCGCGCCCTCGATCTCGGCGGTGACGCGGTCGTCGTCCACGAGGCCCGGCACGTCGCGGACGGCGGCGCTGCGGGCGAAGGGCAGGGCCGGCAGCTCGTCGCGCAGACGGGCGAAGGCGTCGTCGGCGACGGAGCGCGGGACGCGGTTCCAGTACACCTTGGGCACGCTCCACCCCGCGGCCCCGGCCAGCTCCACGGCCCGCATCGCGACGCGGTGGGCCTGGATGTGGTCGGGGTGGCCGTAGCCGCCGTCGTCGTCGTAGGTGACGAGGACCTGGGGGCGCACCTCCAGGATCACCTCGCGGAGGGAGGCGGCCGCGGTGTCGACGTCGGCCTGCCAGAAGCAGGTGGGGTCGTCGTTGTCGGACAGGCCCATCATCCCGGAGTCGCCGTAGCGGCCGGCTCCGCCGAGCAGCCGGAAGTCGGCGACGCCGAGTGCGGCCATGGCGGCGGCGAGCTCCCCTCTGCGGTGCTCCCCGAGAGCCGCGCCGGTCAGCTCGCGCAGCCGCGGCGGGATGACCTCGCCGCGCTCGCCGAGGGTGCAGGTGACCAGGGTCACGTGGACGCCCTCGGCCGCGTACCTGGCCATGGTCGCGCCGTTGTTGATCGACTCGTCGTCCGGGTGCGCGTGCACCAGCAGCAGACGCCGCGCGGCGCGCGCCGGGTGTCCCCCCGGCCGGAGATCGGGGGAGGGCAGTTCCGTCATGGGACCAACCCTACGAGGCGTGCCGCCAGCCACCGCCACCTCCCCGCCGGTCCGTCACCCCCGTCGGGTCGGGATCGCCCCCGCGGACGGCGCGGTGACCGCTCACGTGAGCCGCTCCCGCGTCGGCCTCGGCGGGCGCGGAGAACGGCAGCCGTGCGGCGGGCTCCGGCCGGTGAACCGGCCGGGCCCGCCCACGGCCACGCGTCAGAACTTGATGCTGCCGATCACGCTCGCCACGCTCGTCGTCAGATCGCTGATCGTGGGCGCGACCGTCGAGGAGGCCAGATAGAAGCCGAGCAGGATGCAGACGACAGCGTGACCGCCCTTCAGCCCCGACTTCTTGACCAGCAGGAAGACGACGATCGCCAGCAGCACCACCGCCGAAATCGAGAGTGCCACGGCGGCTCACCTCCAAGGACCCGGGAACGTGGGGGACAACAGATCGAGGGAACTGGTAAATCCATACATCGGCCAGCAGGTTCATACCCACACAGCGCTAGTGATCATAACTATGTGTGGGCGCGCATCTCTCGGCGCACAGCCGCACAAGGGGGGAGCATGGCCAATATGGTCGGGGGATGACGACCGACTCCGACTCCTTCCCCCGCAGGCACGCCCGCACCCAGCGTTTCACCCTCGGCGCGCCGCGTTCGTTCACGGTGGCCCCCGACGGCTCCCGGGTCGTGTTCCTGCGGTCCGGCTCCGGCACGGACCGTTCGGGCGCGCTGTGGGTCCTCGATCCGGCCGACGGCGCCGAACGCCTCGCCGCGGACCCGGGCGCGCTGCTCGGCGGCGCCTCGGAGGACCTCTCGCCGCAGGAGCGGGCCCGCCGCGAACGCAGCCGCGAGGGCGGCGCCGGCATCGTCGGCTATGCCACCGACGAGGCCGTCGAGCTGGCGTCTTTCGCCTTGTCGGGGCGGCTTTTCACGGCCGGGCTGCGGACCGGGACGACCGCCGAACTGCCCGTCGCCGGGCCGGTCGTCGACCCCCGGCCCTCCCCCGACGGGCGGCTCGTCGCCTATGTCGCGGGCGGCGCGCTGCGGGTGGTGGGCGCCGGGGGCGAGGACGACCGGGTGGTGGCCGAGCCCGAATCGGAGACGGTTTCCTACGGATTGGCCGAGTTCATCGCGGCCGAGGAGATGGGTCGCGGGCGCGGCTTCTGGTGGTCTCCGGAGTCGGACCGGCTGCTGGTGGCGAGGGTGGACGACACGCCGGTGGAGCGGTGGTGGATCTCGGACCCGGCCCAGCCGAAACGTGACCCACAACACGTGCCCTATCCGGCTGCCGGGACGGCCAACGCGGAGGTGCGGCTGTTCGTGTTCGGGCTCGACGGGGTGCGCACGGAGGTCTCCTGGGACCGGTCGCGCTACCCGTATCTGGCGCGAGTGCACTGGTCAGGGGCGGGGGCGCCCCTGCTCCTGGTACAGGCGCGCGACCAGCGCAGTCAGCTGTTCCTGGCGGTCGACACCGAGACCGGGACGACCCGGATGGTGCATGCCGACGAAGATCGGATTTGGCTGGAACTTTTCCCCGGAGTGCCGTGCTGGAGCCCCTCCGGGCAGCTGGTCCGGATCGCGGACGAGGGCGGGGCGCGGGTGCTCGCGGTGGGCGAACGCCCGCTCACCGGAGCCCAGTTGCACGTGCGCGCGGTGCTCGACGTGACGGCCGACGACGTGCTGGTCGCGGCTTCGGCGGGCGAGGACGCGAGCGCGCCGGAAATCGGCGAGGTGCACGTCTACCGGGTCAACGAGCTCGGCGTGGAGCGTCTCTCCCAGGAGCCCGGGGTGCACTCGGCGGTGCGCTCGGGCCCGGTGACCGTCCTGGTGTCGGCCACGCCGGACCGGCCGGGGAGCGTGGCGCGGGTGCTGCGCGAGGGAAAGCAGGCGACGACCGTCCGCTCCCGCGCGGAGGATCCCGGCCTGTCCCCCCGCGTGACGTTCCTCGAAGGGGGCGCACGACGCATCCCGTGCGCCGTGCTCATGCCGACGGACTACCGCGGTGACACCCCCCTGCCGGTCCTCATGGACCCCTACGGCGGGCCCCACGGACAACGGGTGCTCGCCGCGCACAACGCGCACCTGACCTCGCAGTGGTTCGCCGACCAGGGCTTCGCGGTGATCGTCGCCGACGGCCGGGGAACTCCGGGCCGCTCCCCCGCGTGGGAGAAGGCGATCAAGGACGAGGTCGCCGCCGTCACCCTTCAGGACCAGGTGGACGCCCTGCACGCGCTCGCCGGACGCTTCCCGCTCGACCTGGGCCGGGTCGCCGTGCGCGGCTGGTCCTTCGGCGGCTACCTGGCCGCCCTCGCGGCGCTGCGCCGGCCCGACGTCTTCCACGCGGCGGTGGTCGGCGCCCCGGTCACCGACCTGCGCTTGTACGACACCCACTACCAGGAGCGCTACCTCGGCCACCCCGGAGAACACCCCGAGGTCTACCGGCGCAACTCGCTGATCGACGACGAGGGCCTGGTGGACGCCGTCGAGCCGGCCCGTCCGATGCTGATCGTCCACGGTCTGGCGGACGACAACGTGGTGGTCGCCCACTCGCTGCGGCTGTCCTCGGCGCTGCTGGCCGCCGGCCGGCCGCACGAGGTGCTGCCCCTGTCCGGGGTGACCCACATGACCCCGCAGGAACAGGTCGCCGAGAACCTCCTGCGCCTTCAGCTGGACTTCCTGCGCCGCTCCCTGGGACTCGCCCGGCCCTGACACGGGCAACGGGCCGGGGCGCGTGATGCGCCCCGGCCCGTTCACGGCACCCGCACGGCCGTACGCTGTCCAGCCTGACGCGTCCGTATATCGGAACAGGGTCGTCCAAGTTGCCTGTGTGTTAACGCGGTTGCGGGGCGAAAGCACAGGTGCGCGGGCCCGTCAGCCCTTCGGCTCCTCCGGCGGGACCACCTGTTTCTCCTCGGCGAAATGGCAGGCCGAGGCGTGCGCCTCGGGGCCGGTGGCGTGGCTGAACCGCGCCGGGACGGCCAGCGTCGGCACCTCCAGCGCACAGCGCTCCTGCGCCTTCCAGCAGCGGGTGCGGAAGCGGCAGCCGGAGGGGATGTTCGTCGGGGACGGCACGTCGCCCGTGAGGATGATCCGCTCCCGGTGCTCGCGCGCCCGCGGGTCGGGCAGCGGGACCGCGGACAGCAGGGCCTGGGTGTAGGGGTGCGTGGGGTGGTCGTAGATCTCCGCGTCGCGGCCGATCTCGACGATCCGGCCGAGGTACATCACCCCGACCCGGTCCGAGATGTGCCGGACGATCGACAGGTCGTGCGCGATGAACAGGTAGGACAGGTCGAACTCGCTCTGTAGCCGGTCCATCAGGTTGATGACCTGCGCCTGGACCGACACGTCCAGCGCGGACACCGGCTCGTCGGCGACGATGACCTCCGGGCGCAGGGCCAGCCCGCGCGCGATGCCGATGCGCTGGCGCTGGCCGCCGGAGAACTGGTGCGGATAGCGGTTGATGTACTCGGGGTTGAGCCCGACGACGTCCAGCAGGTCCTGGACCTTGCGACGCCGGTCGCCCTTGGGCGCCACCTCGGGATGGATCTCGTACGGCTCCCCGATGATGTCGCCGACCGTCATCCGCGGGTTGAGCGAGGTGTACGGGTCCTGGAACACCATCTGGATGTTGCGCCGGACGGCCTTCAGGGCCCGCCCCGACAGCCTGGTGACGTCCTCGCCCTTGTAGCGGATCTGCCCCTGCGTCGGCCGCTCCAGGTTGACCAGCATCTTGGCGACGGTCGACTTGCCGCAGCCGGACTCCCCCACGATGCCCAGGGTCTCGCCCCGGGAGAGCGTGAAGTCCACGCCGTCGACGGCCTTCACCGAGCCGACGTGTTTGCGGAAGACGATCCCCCGTGTCAGCGGGTAGTGCTTGTGCAGCCCGCTGATCTCCAGAATCGGCTCAGCCATGCAGGCACTCCCTCCAGAAGTGGCACGCGCTCGTGCGGTCGGGGGCGGCTCCGGCGCCGCCGACGACCGTCCCGGCGACCCCCGCGGCCCCGGTGACCCCCGCGGGCCCCGCGGCCCCGGAGACCCCGGTGACCTCGTACAGCGGCGGCACGTCCGCGCGGCACACGTCCTGGGCCATCGGGCAGCGCGGATGGAAGGCGCAGCCCGGCGGGATGTTCATCAGGTTGGGCGGCAGGCCCTTGATGGCGTAGAGCTCCTGGCCCTTCTGGTCCAGGCGCGGGATCGAGTCGAGCAGGCCGCGGGTGTACGGGTGGGCCGGGGCCTTGTAGATGTCGTGGACCGGGGCGGACTCCACGATCCGGCCCGCGTACATCACGGCGATGCGGTCGGCGACGTCCGCGACCACGCCCAGGTCGTGGGTGATGAGGATCAGGCCCATGTGGTACTCGCGCTGAAGTTCCGCGAGCAGGTCCATGACCTGGGCCTGGACCGTGACGTCCAGGGCCGTGGTGGGCTCGTCGGCGATGATGAGCGCCGGTTCCAGGGCCATCGCCATCGCGATCATGATGCGCTGGCGCATGCCGCCGGAGAACTGGTGCGGGTAGTCCCGGACGCGTTCGCGGGCGGCCGGGATCCGGACCCGGTCCATCAGCTCGACGGCCTTGGCGCGCGCGTCCTTCCTCGACATGCCGCGGTGCACGACGAACATCTCGCCGAGCTGGTCGCCGACCGACAGCACGGGGTTCAGGGACGACAGGGCGTCCTGGAAGATCATCGCCATCTCGGCCCCGCGGACCTTGCGGCGCTCCTCCTCCTTGAGGGTGAGCAGATCCCGGCCCCGGAAGACGATCTCGCCGGCGGTGATGCGGCCGGGCGGCATGTCGAGGATGCCCATGATCGCCTGGGCGGTGACGGACTTGCCGGAGCCGGACTCGCCGAGCACGGCGAGGGTCTCGCCCGCGTCCACGCCGTAGCTGACGCCGTTGACGGCCCGGGCGATCCCGTCCCGGGTGCGGAACTCCACGTGCAGATCACGCACTTCGAGCAGCATCCGCGCGTCACCTCAGCTTCGGGTCGAGGGCGTCGCGGACCGCGTCGCCGAGCATGATGAACGCCAGGACCGTCAGGGCCAGGGCGCCCGAGGGCCACAGCAGGGCGTGCGGGGCGTTGCGGATGTAGGGGGAGGCGGCGGAGATGTCGATGCCCCAGGACACGGTGGGCGGCTTCAGCCCGACGCCCAGGTAGGACAGGGTCGCCTCCAGCGAGATGTACGTGCCGAGCGCGATGGTCGCCACGACGATGACGGGGGCGACCGCGTTCGGGGTGATGTGCCGCAGCAGGAGGCGGGAGTTGGAGGCGCCCAGGGCGCGGGCGGCCTGGACGTAGTCGTTCTGCTTGGCGGTGATCACCGAGCCGCGGGCGATGCGGGAGATCTGCGGCCAGCCGAGCAGCACCATGAAGCCGATGACGGGCCAGACCGTGTTGCTGGTCACCACGGACAGCAGGACCAGGCCGCCCAGGACCACCGGGATGGCGAAGAAGATGTCGGTGATCCGCGACAGCACCGAGTCCCCGGCCCCGCCGAAGAACCCGGCGAGACCGCCCAGCACGCCGCCGAGCAGGGCCACGCCGAGCGTGGCCAGCACGCCGACCGTGACGGACGTGCGGGCGCCGTAGACGACGCGGGTGTAGACGTCGCAGCCCTGGCCGTCGAAGCCGAACGGGTGGCCGGGCTGGGAGCCCTCCTGGGCCTTGGCGAGGTCGCACTTGAGGGGGCTCAGCCAGGTGATGGAACCGGGCCACAGGGAGATGAAGACCAGGAAGAGGATGACCAGGCCCGAGATGATGAAGACCGGGTTGCGGCGCAGGTCGCGCCAGGCGTCGGACCACAGCGAGCGGGCCCGCTCGCCCGACGCCCCCTCCACGTCGCCCGGCGGTCCGCCCGGGGCCCGCTCCAGGGTCTCCCCCTCCGCCGTGGCCAGGTCCATCGTCCCGCCCATGCCGGTGTCGGCGATGGCGCCGTCCTCGGGGGTGCGGCCCGCGCCCGGCAGGTGGTGCTCCGGCGTCGGCTCAGGCATAGCGGATCCTCGGGTCGAGTACGGCGTACAGGAGGTCGACGAGCAGGTTCGCCACCAGGAAGACCAGGACGAGGACCGTCACGAAGCCGACGACGGTCTGGGTGTTCTGGCGGAGGATGCCCTGGTAGAGCTGGAAGCCGACGCCGTGGATGTTGAAGATGCGCTCCGTGACGATCGCGCCGCCCATCAGCGCGCCGATGTCGGTCCCGATGAAGGTGACCACGGGGATGAGGGAGTTGCGCAGCAGGTGCCGGGTGACGACCCGGTGCCGGGGCAGCCCCTTGGCGACGGCCGTGCGGACGTAGTCGGACCGTTTGTTCTCCGCGATGGAGGTGCGGGTCAGCCGGGTGACGTACGCCAGGGAGACCGAGGCCAGCACCAGGCCCGGCACGATCAGCTCGCCGAAGGTCGCGTCGGTGGAGACCGACGGCTTGATCCAGCCCCATTCGACGCCGAGCAGCAGTTGCAGCAGCAGGCCGGTGACGAAGGTGGGGACGGAGATCACCACGAGGGTGAGCAGCAGCACCCCGGTGTCGACGGGCCGGCCCCGGTGCAGGCCCGTCACGACGCCCAGGGCGATGCCGATGACGATCTCGAAGAGGATCGCGACGATCGTCAGCCGGATGGTGACGGGGAACGCCGACGCCATCAGCTCGGTGACCGGCTGACCGTTGAACGCCGTACCGAAGTCGCCGGTGAAGACGTTCCCCATGTAGGTCAGGTACTGCTGCCAGACCGGCTTGTCGAGGCCGAACTCCTTCTTGAGCTGGGCGGCGGTGGCCGGGTCGCACTGCCGGTCGCCGCACAGGCCGGCGATGGGATCGCCCATCACGTTCACCATCAGGAAGATCAGCAGCGTGGCCCCGATGAACACCGGGATCATCTGGAGCAGACGCCGGATCACATACCGGCCCATGGCGGGTCAGCCGACCTTGATCTCGTTGTAGACGGGGACGGAGAACGGGTTGAGCTTGACGTCGGAGAGCCGCTCGGAGTAGCCGGCGCTGCCGTTCTGGTACCACAGCGGGATGGCGGCCATGTTGTCGCGGACGACCTCCTCGGCCTGCTGGAAGGTCTGGACGGCCTTGGCGGTGTCGGTCTCGGTGTTGGCCTGGTTGACGAGCGAGTCGAACTGCTTGTTGGACCACTTGCCGTCGTTGGAGGAGGCGTTGGTGTAGTAGAGCGGCTGGAGGAAGTTCTGGATGAGGGGGTAGTCCATCTGCCACCCCGCCCGGAACGGGCCGCTCATCTTGCGCTCGCCGATCTGGGTGCGGAAGTCGGCGAAGGTGCCGACCGGGTTGCCGACGCAGGCCTTGTCGTTGTCGAGGGCGTTGTTGATCGAGTTGCAGACGGCGTCGACCCACTGCTTGTGGGAACCGGTGTCCGCGTTGTACGTGATCTTGACCTGGCCGCCGGGGAGGCCGCCGCCCTCCTTGATGAGCTGCTTCGCCGCCGCGGGGTCGTAGTCGCAGGCGTCCCCGCAGAGCCCCTCCTTGAAGCCGCCCTCCTTGCCGAGCACCGGGGAGGTCCAGTCGGTGGCGGGGGTGCGGGTCTTCTGGAAGATCGTCTGGGTGATCTGGTCGCGGTCGATGGCGCGGGACAGGCCGGTGCGGACCTTCGCCGAGCCGGCGGTGTTCCACTTCGGGTCGTAGAACGGGAAGGCGAGGGTCTGGATGATGCCGGCCGGGGTGTTGAGGTAGCGGTCGCCGAGGTCGGCCTTGACGTTCTTGAGCTGGGCCGCGGGCACGTCGTCGACCAGGTCGAGGTTGCCGGCCAGCAGGTCGGTGTAGGCGGTGTTGTTGTCGGTGTAGACCTTCAGGGTCACGCCGCCGTTCTGCGCCTTGTCGTCGCCCGGGTAGCCGTCCCACTTCTTCAGGGCCATCTGGGAGCCCTTGGTGTACGAGTCGATCGTGTAGGGACCGTTGCCGACGGGCTTCTTCAGCCAGCCGGCGTGGTCGCTGAAGAAGGCCTGCGGCAGCGGGGCGAACGCGGGGTAGCCCAGCGTGTCGGGGAAGGTGGAGAACTTCTGGGTGAGCTTGACGGTGAAGGTCTTGTCGTTGACGACCTTCAGGCCGGAGAGGGTGTCGGCGCTCTGCGTGCCCGAGTCGGGGTGCACCTGGGCGTAACCGTCGATGTACTGGAAGAAGTAGGCGTTCTTCTGGTTGTTCTTCAGGCTCGCGCCGTAGTTCCAGGCGTCGACGAAGGACTTCGCCGTGACCTTCTCGCCGTTGCTGAACGTCCAGCCGTCCTTGACGGTGATGGTGAAGTTCTGGGAGTCCGTGGTGTCGATCTTCTGGGCCAGCATGTCCTCGGCCGCGCCGGTCTCCGGGTTGTACTTCTTCAGGCTGCGGAAGATCATGTCGAGGACCTTGCCGCCCTGCACCTCATTGGTGTTGGCCGGCTCCAGCGGGTTCTGCGGGTCGCCCCAGGAGGAGCTGAGCACCGCGCCGCCGTCGCTGCTCCCGCTGTCGCTCCCCCCGCTCCCGCAGGCCGTCGCCGTGAGCGCTGCCGCCGTCGCCACTGCGGCCCACCTGGCGTGCGTGGCTCCACGCATGGATGCCTCCTCGTTGACCGCGCGCCTGTCCTGAGCGACGGAGTGCCGCCGGCGCCGGGAATCTGATCCTTTGCCAGTCAATATCCGCACATCGCATCGGTGACGCACCCTCACCACACCCGTACGGGTTGTGTCGGCGCCGGGAGGACGGTCGCCGCACGACCCGGCTGAGCCGTTCGGGTGGCGGCGGGCGCACGCGCGCAACCGGGGCAGGCAGGGGGGAGGACCGGAGGAACGCGGACGTCCCGTGCCTTCGCGGCACGGGACGTCCGGGAGCGGTTCGGCGGGGACGGGTCAGCGGGGCGGCGCCTTGAAGACCACGTGGACCGCGCCGTGCGGCGAGAGCGAGATCAGCAGGTTCGACGACAGGGCCGCCGCCAGTCGCTCCAGCAACGGCAGCGTGGGAACCCCGCGGCCGTGCTCCAGCCGCGACAGCGCCCCCTGGCTCATGCCCGCCTGCGCCGCGAGGCGCTCCTGGGTCAGCCCCAGTTCCAGGCGCCGGGCCCGTACGGCCGCCCCGAAGGGCCTTCCGAGCCACTCGCCCTGCACCGGGTCGCCGGCTCCGGCCCTTCTGCGATGCGTCACAGCCAACACTTCGTCACTCTCCCCGTTCGTCACAGCCGTCGGCGCCCCGCGCACGCCGGGAGGGGTCCACGAGACGCTCTGCCGATCAGGACCCGCGCCGGCCCACGGGCGGTTCCGGGCTTGGGGAAGACTTGAGGGGGGCCTGTCATACCGCGCGCCGCATGGCGTTCCCCGATGAGACCTTCCTCACGACATGCCGCCGAAGTGATGGTGACGTACCGCGCAGAAGCGCCGAATCGCACGTGCCGGCGCCCTTGCGGGTTCCCGTCTGCACGCTTTGCCCGGCAGCGGTCACGGGTGTCAATGGCCCTCGCCCCGCGGGCCGGGCGGGCCGGTCCGGCCGGCCGGTTGTGCGCGGCCGGAACACTGCCGATCCTGGCGTCGCGCTTCGGTGATCACCCGCCCGGCCGCCCTCCGCGGCAGGCCGGCGGGGATCCTCACGGGGGTTCTGGTGAGTACGTCGAGACCGCCTGGAGCGCGCACAGGCAGCCCGGTGCGAGCCGGCTGCCGACTTACTCACTCGAAGGGAAAGTACGTGCGGAAGATCGCAAGTACCCTGATCACCACCGCCGTCGTCGCCGGCGGCATCGTGGGCGGCGTGGCCGCGCCCGCCTCGGCCGCGTGCGCGCCGAACCCGGGAACCGGCTACCACATCACCAACAAGTCCACGGTGAGCAAGCCGACCAACCTGCACAGCGACTGGATGTACGACAACCTCGGCGGCAACCTCACCTACAACCACTCGGCGACCGCCACGGTGAGCGCCAGCGGCACCGCGGGCGTCGAGGCCGAGGCCGGGGTCATCTTCGCCAAGGCGAGCACGTCGTTCAGCGTGACCGTCGGCAAGTCGTGGTCGAAGTCCAACAGCTGGACCTACTCGATTCCGGCGAAGAACAAGGCGGGCAAGACCAAGGTCCGCATGACGATGTTCCACGAGTCCAAGAAGTTCAAGGCCACGAAGTTCACGTACTACTACGACGGCCACTGCAAGTACCACGAGAGCACGAAGTGGGCGAAGTGGTTCACCGCCCCGGTGAAGAAGAACGCCAACGTCTGGGGCCTGGAGTGGAAGTAGCGTGACGAGAGCGGCCCGCCGGGAGTCCCGGCGGGCCGCTCTGGTGTGCGCGGGCGCGTCGGCCCGGCGGGTCACCCCGCGTGGACGACGTCCTTCTCCTCGGCGAAGTGGCAGGCCGACTCGTGGGCGGCCGGCGTGTCCACGCCCTTGAAGCGCTCGGGAACGGCCAGGAGGGGAGTCTCCTCGGCGCACTTGTCCTGGGCCTTCCAGCAGCGGGTGCGGAAGCGGCAGCCGGACGGCGGGTTCGCCGGCGACGGCACGTCACCGGTGAGGATGATCCGCTCGCGGCCCTCACGGGCGTCCGGGTCGGGCACCGGGACCGCCGACAGCAGCGCCTGCGTGTACGGGTGCGTCGGGTGCTCGTAGATCTGCTCGTCGGAGCCGATCTCGGCGATCCGGCCGAGGTACATCACGCCGACCCGGTCCGAGATGTGCCGGACGATCGACAGGTCGTGCGCGATGAAGACGTAGGAGAGGTTGAACTCGTCCTGGAGTCGCTCCATCAGGTTGATGACCTGGGCCTGGACGGACACGTCCAGAGCGGAGACCGGCTCGTCGCAGATGATGACCTCGGGGTTGAGCGCCAGGCCGCGGGCGATGCCGATGCGCTGACGCTGACCGCCCGAGAACTGGTGCGGGTAGCGGTTGATGTACTCCGGGTTCAGACCGACGACGTCCAGCAGCTCGCGCACGCGCTGCCGCCGGTCGCCCTTGGGGGCCACCTCGGGGTGGATGTCGAAGGGCTCGCCGATGATGTCGCCGACCGTCATGCGCGGGTTGAGCGAGGTGTACGGGTCCTGGAAGATCATCTGGATGTTCCGGCGGACCGCCTTGAGCGCCCGCCCGGACAGCCTGGTGATGTCCTGGCCCTTGTAGAAGACCTCGCCGGCCGTCGCCTTCTCCAGGTTCATCAGAACCTTGGCGACGGTCGACTTGCCGCAGCCGGACTCGCCCACGATGCCCAGGGTCTCGCCCTGGTACAGGTCGAAGGAGACGCCGTCGACGGCCTTCACCGCGCCGACCTGGCGCTTGACGATGATGCCCTGCGTCAGCGGGAAGTGCTTGACGAGGTTGCGCACCTGGAGGATCGGCTCGCCGCGCTCGACGGGCGCTTCGAGGGCGGCGACCTTCTCCTCCACCGAGTGCACGTCGGCGACCTCCAGCGGGGAGACGTTGGGCGTGGCGTCCCCGGGCTCGGTGGCCTTGGTCGTGTCAGCCATGGATCGTCTCCTTCCAGAAGTGGCACGCGCTGGCGCGGCCGGGCAGTGCCGTCCCGTCCCGCTCGGTCACCTGGACCAGCGGCGGGACGTCCGTGCGGCACACGTCCTGCGCGCGGTCGCAACGGGGGTTGAAGGCGCAGCCACGCGGCACCTTCAGCAGGTTGGGCGGCAGGCCCCTGATCGCGTAGAGCTCCTGGCCCTTCTGGTCCAGACGCGGGATCGAGTCGAGCAGACCGCGCGTGTAGGGGTGGGCGGGGCGCTTGTACAGCTCGTGCACCGGCGCGGTCTCCACGATCCGGCCCGCGTACATCACCGCGATCTTGTCGGCGACGTCCGCGACCACACCGAGGTCGTGGGTGATGAGGATGAGACCCATCTGGTACTCGCGCTGCAACTCCGCGAGCAGGTCCATCACCTGGGCCTGGACGGTCACGTCGAGGGCCGTGGTCGGCTCGTCGGCGATGATCAGGTCCGGCTCCAGGGCGAGCGCCATCGCGATCATGATGCGCTGGCGCATACCGCCCGAGAACTGGTGCGGGTAGTCGCTCACCCGCGCCGCGGCGGCCGGGATCTTCACCCGGTCCATCAGCTCCACGGCCTTGGCCTTGGCGTCCTTGCGGGACATGCCCTGGTGGACGCGGAACATCTCACCGAGCTGGAAGCCCACGCTGAGCACCGGGTTGAGCGAGGACAGCGCGTCCTGGAAGATCATCGCGATGCGCGCACCGCGGATCTTGCGCCGCTCCTCCTCGGACATGGCGAGCATGTCCCGGCCGTGGAAGCGGATCTCGCCCTGCGGGATGCGGGCCGGCGGCATGTCGAGGATGCCCATGATGGCCTGGGCCGTCACGGACTTGCCCGAGCCGGACTCGCCGAGCACGGCGAGCGTCTCGCCGGAGTTCACGGAGTAGTTGACTCCGTTGACGGCCCGGACCACGCCCTCGCGGGTGTGGAACTCGACGTGCAGGTCCCGCACGTCGAGAAGCGGTCCGGTGCTCTCGCCGTCACGCGGAGCCGGGATGGCGTCTGTCTGGTCGATGATGGTCACGTACGCCTCCCTCAGCGCATCTTCGGGTCGAAGGCGTCGCGCACCACGTCGCCGAGCATGATGAACGCCAGCACGGTGATGCTCAGGGCGCCGGCCGGGAACAGCAGTGCGTGCGGCGAGGTCAGGAACCGGTCCTGGGCGTCGCTGATCATCAGACCCCAGGAGATGTTGGGGTACTGGATGCCGATGCCCAGGTAGGACAGGGCGGCCTCGGCCGCGATGTAGACGCCCAGGTTCATGGTGGTGATGACGATGACGGGGGCGAGCGTGTTCGGCAGGATGTGCCGGAACGCGATCCGTCCCGGGCCCGCGCCGAGCGCGCGGGCGGCCGCCACGTAGTCGTTGTACTTGTTGGAGATGACCTCGCCGCGCATGATGCGGAAGACCTGCGGCCAGCCGAGGATCGCCATGATGAACGACACCGACCACACGTCGCCGCCGCCCCAGATCGACATGATCAGCAGACCGCCGACGAGCAGCGGCAGGGCGGAGAAGACCTCGGTGATGCGGGACAGCAGGGCGTCGATCCAGCCGCCGATCAGGCCGGCCAGCATGCCCACCAGGCCGCCGATCAGCGTCGTGGCGATGGTGGTCACCACGCCGACGATGATCGAGTTGCGGGCGCCGTACATCGTGCGCGTGTAGATGTCGCAGCCCTGCACGTCGTAGCCGAACAGGTGGCCCGAGGTGGGCGGGGTCATCGAGTTCTGGAGCTGGCAGAAGCCGTCCGAGAACGGGGAGCGCGCGGTGAACAGACCCGGGACGACGGCCACGGCGAGCAGGAACACGATGACGAGTCCCGACACGATGAACATCGGCCGCTTGCGCAGGTCGGCCCAGCCGTCCTTGAGCAGGCTCGCCTGACGTGCCGCCGCCTTCTCGTCGGCCTCGATCTCCTTGGCGAGGGCCGCCTCGTCGGTCGTCGGCCTCTCTATCGTCTTCTCACTCATAACGGATCCTCGGGTCGAGCACGGCGTACAGCAGGTCCACGAGAAGGTTCGCGACCAGGTAGATCAGCACCAGGAGGGTGACCAGACCGACGACGACGGGGCGCTCGCGCAGATAGAGGGACTGGGCCAACTGCTGGCCGATGCCCGGCATGTTGAACACGCGCTCGGTGATGATGGCGCCGCCCATCAGGGCTCCGAGGTCGAAGCCCAGGAAGGTGACCACCGGGATCAGCGAGTTGCGCAGGGCGTGCAGACCGATGACCCGGCGCTGCGGCAGGCCCTTGGCGACCGCCGTGCGCACGTAGTCGGCACGGACCGACTCGGTCATGCTCGCCCGGGTGAGCCGGGCGATGTACGCCATCGACGTCGTGGCCAGCACGATCGCCGGGAGGATGTAGCTCTGCGGCCAGCCCTGCTGGATGCCGGCCACCGGCGTGATCTTGAGGTTCACGCCGAACTCGAGCTGGAGCACGCTGCCCAGGACGAAGACGGGGATGGAGATCAGCACGAGCGTGGAGATCAGCACCACGTTGTCGAGGAACTTGCCGCGCTTGAGCGCGGCGAAGATGCCCGCCACGACGCCGATGACGGCTTCCAGCGCGAAGGCGGTCAGCCCCAGCTTCAACGTGATGGGGAACCGCTGGGACACGAGGTCGGAGACGGCACGTCCGTTGTACGTCTCACCGAGGTCACCGGTGAAGACGCCGCTGATGTAGTGCCAGTACTGCATGTACAGCGGCTGGTTGAGGTGGTAGTGGTCGCGCAGGATCGCCGCGATGTTGGGGTCGGCGCGCTTGTCGCCGGCCAGTGCCTGGATCGGGTCGCCGGGCAGAGCGAAGACCAGGCAGAAGATGATGAACGTGACGCCAATCGCCACAGGGATGACCTGTAGGAGGCGGCGCACGACGTATCGGCCCATCGGTACTCCAGAGGGGGGTGCTCGACCCGCCCGCTGCCGGGAAGGCGGCACTGTCGGACGGGAGACGGCAGAAGGGGTGAGCAGGGGAAGGCTGGTGACCCGCCCCCCTGCTCACCCTGTTCCGCGGTGTGTCGGAACTGCTCAGACTCGGGTCAGCTGAGCTTGACCGTGTCCCACAGGATCTGGTGACCGGCGACCTTCATCGACTTGATCTTGTCGCTGAAGCCCGCGTTCATCGTGTAGAAGTACACCGGGATGTACGGCAGGTCCTTGAGCAGGACGTCGTCCGCCTGCTGGTACAGCTTCACGGCCTCTTCGTGCGTCGGGGCCTGGTCGCCCTTGACGAGGAGCTTCTCGAAGTCCTCGTTGACGTAACCCGAGTAGTTCGAGCCGTTGGCGATGGCGTCCTTGGAGAAGACCGGACGGAGGTAGTCCTCCATGTCCGGGTAGTCCATGCTCCACGCCATCCGGAAGGCGCCGCTGTACTTCTTGGCGTCCAGGTCGTTGAGGATCGTCTGGAACTGCTCGAACGGCTTGGCCGTCACCTTGACGCCCAGGTTCTGCTGGATCTGGTTGGCGACCGCCTCGACCCAGTCCTTGTGACCGCCGTCGGCGTTGTAGCCGATCTCCAGCGTGTTGCCGGGCAGCCCGCCGCTCTTCTTGTACAGCTCCTTGGCCTTCGCCGGGTTCAGCGTGCAGGCCTCACCGCAGGCGCCCTTGCGGTAGCCGTCGATGATGGGGCTGATGTAGTCGTCCGCGGGGGTACGGGCGCCGAGGAAGATCTTCTCGGAGATCGTCTTCCGGTCGATCGACATCGAGACGGCCTTGCGCAGATCCGGGTTCTGGAAGGCCTTGTTGTACTTGACCGGGAAGCCGATGTAGCCGACGGCCGAGTCGGGCTCGTCGAGCGTGCGGTTCGGCAGGTCCTTCTTGTACGTCGGCAGACCCGAGGTCGGGATCGTCAGCAGGCTGTCGAGGTTGCCGGCGACGAGGTCCTTGTAGGCGGTGTCAAGGTTCGAGTAGATCTTGAAGTCGACGCCCTTGACCTCGATCTTCGAGGCGTCCGGGTACTTGTCGTACTTCGTGGTGCTGATCGACTCGTTGTGCTTGAACTTGCCCTTCATCTCGAAGGGACCGTTGCCGATCGGGGCCTCGCCGAAGCCCTTCGGGTCCTTGAAGAACGCCTTCGGCAGCGGCACGAAGGCGGTGAAGGAGAGCTGCGAGGGGAAGGCGGAGAACGCGCCGGTCAGGGTGACCTGGAGGGTGTCCTCGCCGACGGCCTTCAGACCGGAGAGCTTGTCGGTCGTGGGCTTCTTGCCCTCGCCCGGGTTCAGGTCGCTGTAGCCCTGGATGTGGCTGAACAGCGGGTTGGTCTGCTGCGCGTTGGTCTGGTTCGCGCCGTAGTTCCAGGCGTCGATGAAGGACTGGGCGGTGACCTTCTCGCCGTTGTGGAAGGTGTAGCCCGACTTCAGCTTGATCGTCCAGACCTTGTTGTCCGTGGACTCGATCGACTGCGCCATGGCGTTGACGACCTTGTTGCTGGCGTCAAGCTTGGTCAGACCCGTGAAGAGGGCGTTGATGACCTGGCCGCCCTCGGTCTCGTACGTGTTGGTGGGGACCAGGCTGTTCTGCGGTTCGCCGATCTCCACCGACACGGTGCCGTCGCCCTTGGCCGAGCTGCCCGAGTCACCGCCACCGCCACAGGCCGTCGCACCCAGCGCCACAACGGCGGCTATCGCAACCCACTTGGCGCTCTTGGCACCACGCATGGGGCTCCTCCTCATGAGTCCATTGGTTCACCGCATGAAGGGGCACAAGACACCACCGTCACCGGTGCCTGAAACAGTCTGGTGCCCCCCGGGCTCGCGAGTCGCCGCAGCTGCAGCGCGTGACCCGTTCATTCCGAGCTCTACGCGCCTAACTATCTGCCATGGGCGAAGAGCGAACCACACCCCAAAGGTCTCGGTTCGATCACACCTGATGTGTACTTCTTCCAAAATCCGGACAAACGGCTAGCAGAAAGATCCCTGCGAAACGGACTTGTTACACATCTATCGGGGATGACTGTCCGTATTGCGGACAACGGGGAGAGGAAATTCACTTGCTCCCCGGCCGACCATGTGCATCGGCCGTGTCGACGCGCCCTCGCCGGGGCGTCCGCGGACACACGCAGGCGCGCTCGACGTCGCGCAGGCCTGGCGTTCACACAGCAGGCTAGTGGGCAAAGGCCCTTGGAGCGGACTCCACGAGCAGGATGAAGGGTTTTCCCTACGTATTCCTCAACCTCTCGGCAACCCCTCGGCAATCCCTCGGCCGCCCGGCCACCCTCGCCGGTCCCCCCGCCGTCTTCGGGCCGCCCCCGCCCTCGGCCTTCCCGCCGCCTTCGGCCGCCGCTCGCGGCTCCCGCTTCCGTGCAGCATCCATGCGCCACCCGAACACCGGGCGCGCACAGTGGTGACTCACGTGGTTCGAGGTACGGGGGTACGGCATGGAAATCCAGCTGCTGGGCTGCGTGGAGGCCCGCGCCCATTCCGGCGACAAGCTGCCGCTGCCGCACGGCACGAAGCTGCTGCTGGCGGCGCTGGCATGGACGCCGGGCGCCTTCGTGGCCGACGAGACGCTGATCGAGCGGGTGTGGCAGGAGCGTCGGCCGATGCACCCGCGCGACGCGCTGTACATCCAGGCCACCCGGCTGCGCAAAGCGCTGGGCGCCGACGCGCAGCGGACCGGGAGCTTCGAACTGGCCCGCAGGCGGGGCGGGTACGTCCTCGTCGTCGACGAGCGGTCCGTGGACACCGGCCGGTTCCGCGGCCTCGTCCGGCAGGCGCGCCACACCGCCCGCGACGGCCGGACGGACGACGCCCTCGAGCTGTACGGACGGGCGCTGGAGCTGTGGCGCGGCGAGCCGCTGTCCGACGTGCGCACGCCCTGGGCGGAGTCGGCGCGGACGGCGCTGCGGCGCGAGCACCGCGAGGCGCTGATCGGCAGCACCGAGCTGTACCTGCGCGCGGGACGGCACGAGGAGTGCCTGCCCCAGCTCCACTGGCTCGCCGAGATGCACCCCTTCGACGAGAAGGTCGCCGGCCTGCTGATGCTCGCCCTGCACCGCGGCGGACGGCAGGCGGACGCGCTGGACTGCTTCCAGCTGCTGCGGCTGCGGATGATCGACCTGCTGGGCTGCGAGCCGGGCCCGGACCTGCGGTCCCTCCAGGAACGCATCCTCGCCCGCGATCCCCGGCTGGAGCTCGGCAGCGCGTACGCCACGTCCGTGTGAGCGACCGTGACCGTGACCGCGGCCGTGGTCAGCCGTCGAAGTGCTCGGTCAGATAGAGGGTGAGACGGGACTCCGCGTCCTGGGGCAGCTCGCGGTGCCGGTGCCCCGGGAGCACGCGCGGCGGCGTCCCGGCACCGGTCCGCACGCCGATCGTCGCGTACAGCGCGTCGGCCCGGGCGCGGGCGAAGTGCGCCGACTCGTCGTCGCCGTGCGCCTCGTGAGCGGCGGCGAGGGCCGCGAGGGCGTGCGCCTGGAGCAGGCGCTGCCCGGAGGCCTCGGCCGAGACGACGGCGCGTTCCGCCTCGGCCCGGGCCCTGCCCCGGGCCGAACCGTCAATATCTGCGTCCATGTCCCTATATGCACCCATATCAAGGAGCGTCAGGGCGGTGGCCAGGTGAATGCGGGGCAGGGCGAGCGGGGTTCCGTCGGTGGCGAGGTCCTCGGCGCGTTGCAGGCAGTCCAGGGCGTCGGCGGGGCGGCCCTGGGCGCGGGCCAGGTCGGCGCGGGCCAGCAGCACCTCGACCAGGCCCGCCCGGTGACCGGTGCGCTCGGCCGTCTCGAAGGCGGTGTCGAGGTGGCGGGCCGTCTCCTCGGCACGGCCCGCCCGCAGTTTCACCGAGGCGATCCCGACCAGGCTGTCGACCTGGCAGTTGCGGTTCTCCACCCGGCGCGAGACGGCGAGGGCGTCCTCGTAGGCCAGCAGCGCGCGGTCGTCGCGGCCGGAGTCGGCGCGGACCCGGCCCAGCGCCTCCAGGGCCACCGCCTCGGTATAGGTGGAGCCGGAGTCGCGGGAGACGAGGAAGCAGGTGCGCAGCGCCGCCGCCGCCTCGTCGAACCGGGCCTGGCGCTGCCGCACCTGGGCGAGGCTGACGAGCGCCATCGCCCGGTTGTGGTGGACGGTGTCGCCGATCAGGTCGAGGGCCGCGCAGGCCGCCTCCTCGGCCGCGTCCAGCCGGCCCAGGGCCAGGTTCAGGGACGCCGTGTTGATCAGCATGATCTCTTCGTTCTTGACGTTCCCCAGCGTGCGGTAGAGGGCGAGCGCCCGGTCGTAGCAGGGCAGCGCGCGGCGCAGCTCGCCGAGGAGTTTCAGGGTGACGCCCTTGCCCTGGAGGCTGCCGGCCTCGCCGTAGGCCCAGCCGGCCCGGCGCGCCAGCTGCTCCCCCTCCTCGTACTCGGCCAGCGCGCCCCGCAGGTCCCCGTTGCGCCAGCGGGCGCTGCCCAGGGACAGGCACATGGAGGCCTGGCCGACCTCGTCCCCGTGGCGCGCGGCCACCTCCCGGGCGAGGGTGGCCAGCCGCATCCAGTCGGACAGCGGACGGCGGTGGTGGAAGAGGTCCTGAAGCGCGTCCACCAGCCACCACACGAACGGCGCGGGGCCGTGCTCGGCGGCGTGTCCGATGGCGGCCGCGATGTCGTCCCACTCGCCGTCGAACCAGGCGTACGCCTCCTCGGTCGTGCCGAACTCCCGTGGCAGCGAGCCCTCCACGGGGCCGGGACGGGTGCGCATGACGTACAGGCCCGCCGTCGCGGCGGCGTTGACCACGCTCTGGAGATAGTGGTCGAGGACCCGGGCGACGGCCGCCTCCCGCTCCTCGGGGGAGTCCTCGGCGAGCGTGCGGTCGCGGGCGTACTCGTGCACGAGGTCGTGCCACGCGGGGCGGCCGTGCTCGACGTCGCGCAGCAGGTGCACGCGCTGGGCGAGCCGCAACCGGTCGGCCAGGCCGCGTTCGTCGGACCCGGCGGCAGCGGCGGCCGCCGTGACCGACCGGCCGGTGCCCGGCAGGACGCCCAGCCGGCGGAAGGCCAGCCGGGCCTCGTCGGGCAGCGCCGCGTACGACAGGTCGAGCGCCGCCCGGACGGCGACGGACTCCTCCCCCTCGACGTGCAGCCGGGCCAGTCGTCCCCGGTCGGCGAGGTCACGGACGTAGGCCCGGATACTGCCTGGCCGGTCGCCGATCCAGGAGCCCGCCACACACAGGGCGAGCGGCAGGTGGTCGCAGAGTTCGACGAGCCGGGTCGCGGCCTCCGGGTCGGCGGCGACGGCCTCCGCGCCCACCGCGCCGCTGATCAGCTCCAGCGCGGCGGCGCTGTCGAGGACGTCGCAGGAGACCCGGTAGCCGCCGTCCAGGGTGACCAGGCCGCTGAGCTTGTCGCGGCTCGTCACCAGGGTGAGGGAGCCGGCCGAGGCGGGCAGCAGCCGCCGTACGTAGGAGGCGTCGGCCACGTCGTCCAGCACGACCAGCACCCGGCGGTCCGCCAGCAGCGTCCGGTACAGCGCGGTCTGCGCCTCGGCGCCCAGCGGGATGTCGCGCGGCGCGCAGCCCAGGCCCTGAAGAAGCAGCGGCAGCGCCTCGTCCGGGGTCATCGGCTCGGCGTTGTCGAAGCCCCGCATGTCGAGGAAGAGCTGGCCGTCGGGGAAGCGGTCGGCGACCCGGTGGGCCCAGTTCAGCGCGAGGGCGCTCTTGCCGACGCCCGCCGGTCCGACGATGAGGGCGAGCGGCTCGGCGTCGCGCAGACAGGAGTCGAGGCGGTCGAGTTCCCGGTCACGACCGACGAAACGGCGTGGCGTGGGCGGGAGTTGACGGGGCACGGGCCGCTCGGTCGCGGCGGCCGGCGGCGGGGCCGGCGACTGCGGGCGCGAGGGTGACGGCGACGTCGACCGGGGCTGGGACTGCGACAGCGCCTGCGACCGGGACCGGTGGCCGCCGGATCCGCCGGCGAGGACCGTGCCGGCCCTGTCGCCGGCCCCGTCACCGGCCAGCAGGCGTTGGTGCAGGTCCCTGAGATCGACGGAGGGCTCCATGCCCAGTTCGTCCACCATGCGCCGGCGCAGCGCGGCGTACAGCTCCAGCGCCTCGGCGCTGCGGCCGTCCTGGTGGAGGGCCGCCATCAGCAGGCCGTGCGGGCGTTCGCGCAGCGGGTGGGCGGCGGTCAGCCGCAGGAGCTCGGCGATGGCCTGCCGGTGCCGGCCGGTCTCGATCTCCGCCTCGGCCACGCTCTCCCGGGCCACCAGGTGCAGTTCGCCGAGGCGTTGACGTTCCGCCTCGCGCACCGCGACGCCCGGGAGGTCGGCCAGCGGCTCGTCCCGCCACAGTTCCAGGGCCTCCTCGCCGCAGCGCCGGACCGTGCGCCAGTCGCCGTCGGCGGCGGCCCGCGAGCCGTCCCGGACGAGGTTCTCGAAGGCCAGCAGGTCGAGTTCGGCCGGGCCCGCGTGGATGACGTAACCGGGTCGACGGGTGGTCAGCAGTTCGGTTCCCGACGGCCCGAGAGCGCGCCGGACCTCGGCGACGAGGGCCCGGACGCGAGCCGCGCCGGCGCCGGGCGGGCGGTCGTCCCACAGGCACTGGATCAGCCGGTCGACGGAGACGACGTGGTTGGCGTGCAGCAGCAGGACCGCGCACAGGGCCCGTTGGCGTCCGGTGAGCGAGACGGCCCGTCCGTCGATCTCGATGTCCAGGGGACCGAGCAGACGGAAACGGAGCCGTGGGGTGAGCATTGACAGAACGTAGTCCAGCGGCGACGGCCGAGCAACGCAGGGCTTCGCCGGCGCGAATCCGCGGGCCGTCCGAGGGCGGATTCCGGCCACGTGCGGGCGGCCCGGCCGGAGGCGGCCGGCACGGCGCGGCATGAGGCGGCACGCGTGAGGCGGGGGCGGGCGCCGCGTGTCCCCCGTCGGTCGCCCGCCCCGCACCACCAGTCTCCGCCGGCCGTCTTTCCCGGCTCCTTCAACGACCTTTCAGCGGTCTTTCCACGGCCTTTCAGCCGTCTTTCGGCGCTCCTTCAGCGGCCTTCCCGTGACCCTGCACGGCCTCAGACGCCGGTCGTGCCGTCGATCAGCTCGCGCAGGACGTCGAGGTGGCCGTTGTGCCGGGCCGTCTCCTCGATCAGGTGCAGGAGGATCCAACGCAGGTCGACGTGGCGGCCGTCCCTGGCCGGGCGGACGGCCCGGGTGTCCAGGTCGTGGTCGGCGACCAGCGCGCGGTGGGCGGCGGCGTGCTCGGCGTACTCGTCGAGCAGGTCCACGAGCGGGAGGTCGACGGCGATGCGCATCTCGCGGTCGGGGTCCTCGTCGGTCCACGGTCCCTCGTCCTCCTCGCCGAGGAGGACGACGCGGAACCAGTAGTACTCGACCCAGCGCAGATGGCTGATCAGACCGCTCGGGGTCATCAGCGGCGAACCCGGCAGAGGCGCTCTGCGGGCGTCCGCGTCGGAGAGGTCCGCGCACTTGGCGCGGGCGGTGTCGCGGGCGTAGTCGAGGAAGGTGGTGAGCTGGGCGCGTTCGTCCCAGGCGGCGGGCATGTCGTCGATTCTCGTCATCGCGCCGAGCATGTCCGGGCCCGGGTGGGCCTGTCGAGCGGATTGCGCCGCGTGCGTACGGGGTTGCCGGGGTCCGTCCACGGGATCGTGGGGGGGGTGTCCCCCGCCGCACCACGGGGTGACTCAGGGGGCGCCGGGTGTCGTGGCCGCGCCGGTCCGGGGCGGGCGCGGCGCGCGAAAAGCCCGGGCCCCCAAGAGGGGACCCGGGCCTGCGGACGCGTGCGCCCGCCCGCGGACTGCCCGCGGATCAGCTGTGCTTGGCGCGGCTCGCCGTGCGGGCGCGGTCGCGCTGGTCGAGGACGACCTTGCGGATGCGAATGGCCTCCGGGGTCACCTCGACGCACTCGTCGTCGCGGCAGAACTCCAGGGACTGCTCCAGCGACAGCTTGCGCGGCGGGACGATCGCCTCGAACGAGTCGGCCGAGGACGACCGCATGTTCGTGAGCTTCTTCTCCTTGGTGATGTTCACGTCCATGTCGTCGGAGCGCGAGTTCTCGCCGACGATCATGCCCTCGTACACCTCGGTGCCGGGGTCGGTGAACAGGACGCCGCGCTCCTGGAGGTTGGTCATCGCGAACGCGGTGACGGCGCCGGCGCGGTCGGCGACGAGCGAGCCGTTGTTACGGGTCGTCAGGGTGCCGAACCACGGCTCGTGGCCCTCGTGGATGGAGTGGGCGATGCCCGTGCCGCGCGTACCGGTGAGGAACTCGGTGCGGAAGCCGATGAGGCCGCGGGAGGGGACCACGAACTCCATGCGGACCCAGCCGGAGCCGTGGTTGGACATGTTGTCCATGCGGCCCTTGCGCACGCCCATGAGCTGCGTGACGGCGCCCATGTGCTCCTCGGGCACGTCGATCGTCATGCGCTCGACGGGCTCGTAGACCTTGCCGTCGACGAGCTTGGTGACGACCTGCGGCTTGCCGATGGTCAGCTCGAAGCCCTCACGGCGCATCTGCTCGACCAGGATGGCCAGCGCCAGCTCGCCGCGGCCCTGCACCTCCCAGGCGTCGGGACGCTCGGTGTCCAGGACACGCAGCGAGACGTTGCCGACCAGCTCGCGGTCGAGACGGTCCTTGACCTGGCGGGCGGTGACCTTGCGGTCCTTGACGGCGGCCTTGTTGTCGGCGCCCTTGCCGGTGCCGCCCCGGCCGACCAGCGGCGAGGTGTTGGTGCCGATGGTCATCGAGATGGCCGGCTCGTCGACCGTGATGAGCGGCAGCGCGACGGGGTTCTCGGGGTCGGCGAGGGTCTCGCCGATCATGATGTCCGCGATGCCGGCGACGGCGCAGATGTCGCCCGGGCCGGCCTTCTCGGCGGGCTTGCGGGTGAGCGCCTCGGTCATCAGCAGCTCGGTGATGCGCACGTTGGACAGGGTGCCGTCGCGCTTGATCCACGTGACGGTCTGGCCCTTGCGCAGCTCGCCCTGCTCGACGCGCAGCAGCGCGATACGGCCGAGGAAGTTGTCGGCGTCCAGGTTGGTGACGTGCGCCTGGAGCGGGGCCTCCTCGTCGTACTCGGGGGCCGGGACGTGCGACAGGATCGTGGAGAAGAACGGCTCCAGGCTGTCGCTGTCCTTCGGGACCGTGCCGTCCTCCGGCTTGGTCAGCGAGGCGACGCCGTCACGCGCACAGGCGTAGACGATCGGGAACTCGATCTGGTCCTCGTCGGCGTCGAGGTCGAGGAAGAGGTCGTAGGCCTCGTTGACGACCTCGTCGATGCGCGAGTCGGGGCGGTCCGTCTTGTTGATGCACAGGATGACGGGCAGGCGGGCCTGCAACGCCTTGCGCAGCACGAAACGGGTCTGCGGCAGCGGGCCCTCGGAGGCGTCGACCAGCAGCACGACGGCGTCGACCATCGACAGGCCGCGCTCCACCTCGCCGCCGAAGTCGGCGTGGCCGGGGGTGTCGATGATGTTGATCGTGACGACGTCCCCCCCGTCCTTGGGGTGGTACTTCACCGCCGTGTTCTTGGCGAGGATCGTGATGCCCTTCTCACGCTCCAGGTCGTTCGAGTCCATCATGCGGTCGTCGAGCGACTCTGCGGCGTGCGCGGCGAAGGCGCCGGCCTGCTTGAGCATGGCATCGACCAGAGTCGTCTTGCCGTGGTCGACGTGGGCGACGATGGCTACGTTGCGAATGTCGTGGCGCGTGGCCATAAAGCGGCGTTCTCCCGGAGTGTGAGGGCGACCCTGCTGCGTACGTCTGTGTTACGCGGGCCCTGCCGGGCTTGACACGCCACGGCCTCACCCCATGGTACGTGGCCCCGCGGGGGAAGGCCTCCGCAGGGCCGCACGGTTCGTCCGGCGGCCATCCGCCGCTCACCTCCGGGCCCGCTTCCGTGCAGGTCGTGCGCCGGTTGCGGGCCCGGAGTGCGCTCACTTGTGCGCGGGGCTCCCGGCGGCCTTCGCGCCCTTCTTCAGGAATCCCATGTCCTCGTAGACGGGCGTCTGGAAACCGAAGGCCCCGGCGTTCACCACGTTCTTGCGCACGGCCGTGAGCTGCGGCCGCTGGTAGAGGGGGATCGATCCGGCCGCCGCCCAGATGCGCGAGTCGGCCTTGCGGATCAGGGAGCGCGCCTCGTCCTGGTCCAGGGTGGCGAGCGCCTGGGCGAACAACTGGTCGACCTGGTCGGTGCCGACCCGGGTGTAGTTCTGCTCCACGCTCAGGGAGCCGTCGGCGGCCGGCCGCGGCTTGGCGTAGATCGGCCGGGCGTCGGTGGCGGGGAAGGCGGACGCGGGCCAGGAGTACAGGGCGAGGTCGTAGTCGCCGGACGCGATGTGGTCCTTGAAGTAGCTCGCGTCGGAGACCTTGGTGATCTCGGTGCGGATGCCGACCTTCGCCAGCATCTTCGTGATGCGTTCGGCGACCGCCTCCAGGGACCGCGATCCCGGGCCGGACGGCAGGACGAACCGCAGGTCGAGCGCCTTGCCGTCCTTGGCCAGCGCCTTGGCGGGGGCGCCGACGGGCGCGGCGGTGCCCTTCGGGGCCGCGCCGGCCCGCAGCGCCGCCGCGGCCCCGGGGGCCGCGGTGCCCTTCGGCGCGTAGGCGCCGGGGACGCCGCCCTGGTGCAGCCCCTTGTACTGCGCGCCGTCCTGGGCGAGCCGGCGTCCGCCGGCCTCGTTCTTCGCGGCGTGGTGGTCGTCGCGGTCGGATCCGGCCGGCGCCTTGTCGTCCTCGCCGACGACGTAGGTGCCGTCGTCGTCCTTCTTCTCATCCTTCTTGCCGGACTTCCCGGCCTTCTCGCCCTTCTCGCCCTTCTCGGCGTGCGCGCCGGTGTCCTTCTTGCCGGCCGAGCCGGCCGCCTTCTCGCCCTGGTCCTCGCCCTTGTCCTTGACGGGGCCGCCGACCACCCAGCCGGCGTCCGCGAGGAGCGCCTGCGCCTCGGCCGTGTCCTGGCCGCCGAGCGCGCCGCTGCTGTCGGCGTACGCGTCCTGTCCGGCCAGCGCCAGATGGCTGCCGACGGGCTCCGCGGGCAGGCCCAGCGGCGTGAGGACGGCCTTGGCCAGTTCCTTGCGGTCCAGGGCGCGGGCCACGGCCCGTCGCACCCGCTCGTCGGCCAGCGGCCCCTGGGCGCCGTTGAGAGCCAACTGGGTGTAGGCGGGCTCCAGGGATCTGCGCACCTCGAAGGCGCTCAGCGCCTTGCGCCTGCTCTCCCACTCGGCGATCGCCGCGGTCAGCTCGGCGCGGGCCTTGGCCCCGTCCGCTCCCGCGGCCCCGGCCGACGGCTTCTCCTCGTCGCCGGCCTCGTCGTCGGCCCCGTCGTCGGCCTTGCCGTCGGTCTTGTCGTCGGTCTTGTCGGTCTTGTCGGCCGTGTCGATGCCGTGGGCGCGGGCCCATCTGCGCAGGGCCTCCAGGCCGGCGGGCCCGGAGCCGGCGGGCGGTCCGGCGGTGCCCTTGGCGGCCCCGTCGACGTTCTGCGCGTCGGACGGGTCGACCTCGGCCAGGTCGATCTTCCCGGCGGCCAGCGCGGACGTGCGCTCGTCCCTGGGGACCGCCGTCAGCACGATCTCGGAGAGCTTGGCCGGCCTGCCCCACCAGCGGGGGTTGCGGGCCAGGCTGACCTGCTTCTTCTTGCGGTCGACCTTCTTCAGGGCGAACGGTCCGGCCGTGACCTTGAGCTTGCGTCGCGCGCCGTCGTTGAAGGAGTCGGGCGTGCCCATGACGTCCTTCGGGTACAGCGGGGAGAACAGCGACCGCCAGTCGGCGTAGGTCCGGCTGAAGGTGACCTTGACCTCCAGGTCGTTGGCTCCGCGCTCGATCTTCTCGATGCGGTCGTAGCCGGCGTTGCGGGCGGTCCAGTACGCGCTGTCCTTGCCCGACAGGGCGCGCCACTGGGCCGCGAAGTCGGCGGCGCCGATCTCGCGGCCGTCGCTCCAGACGGCCTGCTGGTTCAGCTTGTACAGCACGACCTGCTTGGGCTCGGTGGCGACGACCTTCGCCGACTCCAGGTAGTCGGCGTCGCGCTGCGGCCGGCCGTTCGCGTCCATCCGGTACATCGCGGGGAGCACGGCCTGGGCGACCTGGGCGGTCGTGGCGTCGGCGTCCGACTGGAAGGCGTTGAACGTCTCGGGGACGGCGTCCACCGCCCAGCGCAGGGTGCCGCCCTCGGCGACCGAGGCGCGGGCGGCGCGGGCGACGTCCTGGCGGGCCAGGGGCCGGCCGGCCTCGTCCGGGGAGCCGCAGCCCGTCAGCAGGGGCACCGCGAGCACGCCCGCGGTGAGGAAGGCGACCGAGCGCGTCACCGCGCGCGGGCCGACGCCGTCGTGGGACATCTCTGGTACCTCCGGTGAGCCGCTGCCGGTGCGTGCTGATCACATGTGGCGGTATTTGGTGTTGATCAGATCTACGGCCCACTGAAAGGGAAACGGTTCGCCTCCCCAGGGCGACACGGCGGCCGGGGCGTCCAAGGCCACTCGTGCGGAGCAACACACCCCCTGCGCATCCGCCAATCGCTGCACACGCCTTCACATCCACCGGTGTGACGCGCAACACTCGCAGGCGCATGAACGTTGCCGTCCAGGGCGAGACGCCCACGGAAGCGAGGTCATGGCATGTCCGTGCACGACGACCTGACAGCGGTCCAGCGCTGCCTCGACGACCTCTCCCGGTCCGTCGGCCGCCTGGAACAGCAGCTCGGCAGCGGCGGTCTGGAGATGCGCCGCGTCCGCACCGACGCGGCTCACCTGAAGGAGAGCGTGGCGCTGCTCCGCGAGGCGGCCGCCCAGCCCGGCACACCGCACCGGCCCGAGATCGTCACCATCCCCGACACCCCCTACGACGACTCCCTGTGGGTCGACACCGACGACGAGGGACTCGGCGCCCGGCACCGGCACGCGCCCTGACCCGAGCCCAGGGGGTGTCCGACACCCCGTAGACCGACCGGAGTCCTGAGTTGGCCACTGGTACGGAACCTCCCTCCACCGACCCCCGTCCTCGAAGCGGCGTACGCGGCGCCGGACGCGCCGCGATCGCCGCGCCCCATCTGCGGACCGACCGCTGGTGGCTGGCCCCCGCCGCCACCGCGGCCGGCCTGCTCGCGTTCGTCGTCTACTCCACCTGGCGGGCCTTCGCGAACGCGGACTACTACGCGGCCCCCTACGTCTCGCCGTTCTACTCGCCCTGTCTGGCCGAGAACTGCCGCCCCATGCACGCGGGCCCGAACACGGACCTCCTCGGCGGCTGGTGGGGCATCTCCCCGGCGATCATCATCCTGATCTTCCCGCTGGGCTTCCGGCTGACCTGCTACTACTACCGCAAGGCCTACTACCGGGGCTTCTGGGCCTCGCCCCCGGCCTGCGCGGTCGCCGAGCCGCACACGAAGTACACCGGCGAGACCCGCTTCCCGCTGATCCTTCAGAACGTCCACCGGTACTTCTTCTACGCGGCTCTCCTCGTCGCGGGGATCCTCACCTACGACACGGTGCTCTCCTTCCGCGACGAGCACTACGCGTGGGGCCACATGGGCCTGGGCACCCTCGTCTTCCTGCTCAACATCACCCTGATCTGGGCGTACACGCTCTCCTGCCACTCCTGCCGGCACATCGTCGGCGGCAAGCTGAAGCACTTCTCCAGGCATCCGGTGCGCTACCGGGCCTGGCGGCTCGTGGGCCGGCTCAACGCCCGCCACATGCTGCTGGCCTGGGCGTCGCTGGTGAGCGTGGCCCTCGCCGACTTCTACGTGTATCTCGTCGCGTCCGGCGCCTTCGACGATCCGAGGTTTTTCTAGATGCTGCCGAACCTGAGGGGCGGGGACCGCCGATGACCGTGGTCGACCGCCAGGAGTGGGACGTCGTCGTGGTCGGGGCGGGGGGCGCGGGACTGCGCGCCGCCGTCGAGGCCCGGGAGCGGGGCGCCCGCACGGCCGTCATCTGCAAGTCGCTGTTCGGCAAGGCGCACACCGTCATGGCCGAGGGCGGCATCGCGGCGGCGATGGCCAACGCCAACGAGCACGACAACTGGCAGGTCCACTTCCGCGACACCCTGCGCGGCGGGAAGTTCCTCAACCAGTGGCGGATGGCCGAACTGCACGCCCGCGAGGCCCCGGACCGGGTCTGGGAACTGGAGACCTGGGGCGCGCTGTTCGACCGCACCAAGGACGGCCGCATCTCGCAGCGCAACTTCGGCGGCCACGAGTACCCGCGCCTGGCCCACGTCGGCGACCGCACCGGCCTGGAGCTGATCCGCACCCTCCAGCAGAAGATCGTCTCGTTGCAGCAGGAGGACCACCGAGCCACCGGCGACTACGAGTCCCGGCTGAAGGTGTTCCAGGAGTGCACGGTCACCCGCGTCCTCAAGGACGGCTCCCGGGTCAGCGGGGTGTTCGCCTACGACCGCGAGAGCGGCCGCTTCTTCGTCCTCAAGGCGCCCTCCGTGGTCATCGCGACGGGCGGCATCGGCAAGTCCTTCAAGGTGACGTCGAACTCGTGGGAGTACACCGGCGACGGCCACGCGCTGGCCCTGCTCGCCGGGGCGCCCCTGCTCAACATGGAGTTCGTGCAGTTCCACCCCACGGGCATGGTCTGGCCGCCGTCGGTCAAGGGCATCCTCGTCACGGAGTCCGTCCGCGGCGACGGCGGGGTGCTGCGCAACTCCGAGGGCAAGCGGTTCATGTTCGACTACGTCCCGGACGTCTTCAAGGAGAAGTACGCCGAGTCCGAGGAGGAGGGCGACCGCTGGTACGAGGACCCGGACCACAACCGGCGTCCCCCCGAGCTGCTCCCCCGCGACGAGGTGGCCCGCGCCATCAACTCCGAGGTGAAGGCGGGTCGCGGCTCCCCGCACGGCGGCGTCTTCCTCGACGTGTCGACGCGCATGCCCGCCGAGGTCATCAGGCGCCGGCTGCCGTCGATGTACCACCAGTTCAAGGAGCTGGCGGACGTCGACATCACCGCCGAGGCGATGGAGGTCGGGCCGACCTGCCACTACGTGATGGGCGGCATCGCGGTCGACTCCGACACCGCGGCCGCCCGCGGGGTGCCCGGGCTGTTCGCGGCCGGTGAGGTGGCGGGCGGCATGCACGGCTCCAACCGGCTCGGCGGCAACTCCCTCTCCGACCTGCTGGTGTTCGGCCGCCGGGCGGGCCTGTACGCGGCCGAGCACGCGGCGGCGACCGTCCACGAGCGGCCGCCGGTCGACGACGCCCAGGTGGACGCGGCGGCCGCGGAGGCCCTGCGTCCCTTCTCGGCGGAGGCGACCGGTGAGGAGCCCGAGGGCGGACCGGCGGAGAACCCGTACGCGGTGCACCAGGAGCTGCAACAGACCATGAACGACCTGGTCGGCATCATCCGCCGGGAGGGCGAGATGAGGCAGGCCCTGCGCAAGCTGGCGCAGCTGCGCGTGCGGGCCCGGCGGGCCGGCGTCGAGGGCCACCGCCAGTTCAACCCCGGCTGGCACCTGGCCCTCGACCTGCGCAACATGCTGCTGGTCAGCGAGTGCGTGGCGCGGGCGGCCCTGGAACGCACCGAGTCCCGCGGCGGCCACACCCGCGAGGACCACCCGACGATGGAACGCCTCTGGCGCAACGTCAACCTGGTGTGCCGGCTGGCCGATCCGGCCGAGGACCCGCGGGCGGCCGATTCCGAGGACGGCCGGATCCGGCTCGTGCGGGAGACCACCGAACCCATCCGCCCCGACCTGCTCGCCCTCTTCGAGAAGGAGGAGCTGGTCAAGTACCTCACCGAAGAGGAGCTGTACGAATGAGCAGCTACGACGCCCACTTCAGGGTGTGGCGGGGCGACGTGCGGGGCGGAGACCTGGAGGACTTCACGATCGAGGTCAACGACGGCGAGGTCGTCCTGGACATCGTCCACCGGCTCCAGTCCACGCAGGCGCCCGACCTCGCCGTGCGCTGGAACTGCAAGGCGGGCAAGTGCGGTTCCTGCTCGGCGGAGGTCAACGGGCGTCCCCGGCTGATGTGCATGACCCGCATGTCGGTCTTCGACCGGGCGGAGACCATCACCGTCACCCCGCTGCGGGCCTTCCCCGTGATCCGCGATCTGGTGACGGACGTGGGCTTCAACTACCACAAGGCGCGGGAGGTCCCGGCGTTCGTGGCGCCCGAGGGTCTCGGGCCCGGCGAGTACCGGATGTTCCAGGAGGACGTGGACCGCTCGCAGGAGTTCCGCAAGTGCATCGAGTGCTTCCTGTGCCAGGACACCTGCCATGTCGTGCGCGACCACGAGGAGAACAAGACGGCCTTCGCGGGGCCGCGCTTCCTCATGCGCGTCGCCGAGCTGGACATGCACCCGCTGGACGCGGCCGAGGAGAGCGGTCTGGACCGCAAGCGCACGGCCCAGGAGGAGCACGGGCTCGGCTACTGCAACATCACCAAGTGCTGCACCGAGGTCTGCCCCGAGGGCATCAGGATCACCGACAACGCGCTGATCCCGCTGAAGGAGCGCGCGGTGGACCGCAAGTACGACCCACTGGTGTGGCTCGGCTCGAAGATCAGGAGGCGGCCGTCGTAGACGCCGGGGGCAGCCGGGGGGTGCGGCCGGGGCGCCGGGCGAGCGTCTGAAGGCCGAGCCCGGCGAAGTTGACGATCATCCCGGCGAGCGGGACGTAGAAGTCCAGCGCCCGTCCGTCGGTGGCCAGTGGGCCGAGGAACATGAAGGTGCCCAGGCCCACGGCGCTCATCAGGGCGCCGGTCCCCCACAGTCTCGGCCGCAGCACCAGTCTGCGGCCGAGCGGCGGCACCCACTCCCGGGTGACGGCCGCGACGCCGATCAGCCCCATGATCGTCACGCTGACGGCGCCGATGCCCGCCATGGCCCAGTACATGCCGTCATGATCCCAGCGATCCCGCGGCCGGCAAGGATCCGGCGGGCAAAGAACCGGTCAGCTCACCGGACCCAACCCCCCTGGTAGGCGCGCCAGTCGGTCTCCGTCGCCGTGAAGTCGACGTAGGCCGCGACGCCGAAGCCGGCGCGGTCGGCGTCGGTCCGCGACAGCCCCAGCCGGACGCCCCGGACGGCGGCGGCGACGGTCTCCGCGTGCGCCCAGTGGCCGAACCGGTTCTCGCGGTAGAAGGGCAGCCCCATCAACAGGTCGGTGGAAGCCGGGGTGGCCTCCAGGGCCAGCGAGGTCTGCTGGGCGACATAGCCGCCGTAGGTGCTCTGCAACGGCTGCATGGTGTCGTACGACATGACCGCGATCTGGTCGACCCGGCGGGCGACCGCCCCGAAGAACCGCTGCGACCACCACTTGGGATGGCCGGTGGTCGCTTTCCAGAACGCGTGGAAGCCGGGCAACGGGTCGATCTGGTGGGCGGCCACGGAGAGCTGGGCGTGCCGGGCGCGGGTGACGGCGCGCAGGGCGTCGAGGAGGGCGAGGTAGTGGCCGTCGCCGGAGTGCAGGGGTTCGAGGTCGAAGTGCGCGCCCTGGAAGCCTGCCGCGAGGACCTCCCGGGTCGACCGCACGACGGCGGCACGGGTCGCCGCGCGCTCCAGGCGCATGCCGTGCGGGCTCTCGCTGGCGAGGACGTCGCCCAGCCAGGCCTGGACGCGGAGGTTCGGCGCCTCCCGGTGCACGGCGGCGACGAACCACCGCGCACGGGGGTAGGCGGACGCGGGCAGCGTGCCGTCGTGCTCCAGCGGACCGGCGTGCACGTAGAGGTCGCGGATGCCGGTGTCCCGCAGCCGGGCGGCCAGGGTCCTGACATCGGCGTCGCTCTTGCGGCCGTCGACCCAGGCGTGGCCCAGCCACAGGGCGTCCTTGCCGCGGGTGCGCGTGCCCTCGGCCGGATCGCCCATGTAGTTCACGCGCAGCGCCGCCTCCGCGACCAGCACCGGCACGAGGACGAGCAGCGCCACGGCGAACGCCCCGCGGCGCGCCCACCGCGCCCACCGTCTTCCCCGGACGGTCTTCCCGCCGTCGCGGCCGCCCTCCCCCGGGCCGCCCCGGGGCACGGCCTCGGCATCGGTCGCGGAGGCGTTCGCCGTCCCGGTCCCGCCGTCCGTCGCGCCCTCGGTCTCGCGCTCGTCGCCCTGCTCCGTCCCGTTCGCGGTCTCGGTCCCGGCATCCGTCTCGTGCTCGTGCTCGTGCTCGTGCTCGTGCTTGGTCTCGGTCTGTGCGGTCGTCCGTCCCGGTGAACGGTCCATCGGGCCCCCTCCCGTGTCGTCCCGCCCCACGCTCCCCAGGTCGGGTGCATCCCGCTCGCGTGCGCGCATTCACGGCCATACGCTCGCAAACGTGACCCCTTCGCAGCCTCGTCGAGGCCGACCCCGGCGAACCGGCTCGCACCTGTCCGTACGGGTGGCCCACACCGTGCTGGGCGGGACGGTCGGAGTCGTGTGGCTGGTGTTGCCGGGGATGACGTCCGGCAGCGGGGTTCCGGTTGCGATCAAGGAACCGACGCCCGCGGCGAGCCCGGCCCCGGCCGCGGTCACCGCCGACGGCGGGCGGTCCACCGTCGATCTGGTGCTGCCGCTGGTGGCCGTCGGCGCGGCCGGCGCGGCGGCCGGGTACGCGTACATACGCCGGATCGGACGCACCCGTGACCGGACGACCCCCGGCGGGGCGGGCGGCCACGCGCCCGCGCAGTCGCCGCCGCGGCCGGACGACCTCGACGAACAGGCCTGTGCCGCGCTGGTCGCGGCCGACGACCGGGTCCGCGCGGCCCGCTGCGAACTCGGCTTCGCCGAGCAGCTGTTCGCCGCGCAGGACACCGCCCGCTTCCGCCGCGTCATCGACGAGGCTGCGGCCGAACTGGCCGCCGCGTTCCGGATGCGGCAGCGCTACGACGAGGGGACGCCGGCGGAGGAGGCGGCCCGCGCCCACGCGCTCGCCGGGATCGTCGGCCGGTGCGAGGAGGCGCGGGCGCTGCTGGACTCCGCGTCCGGGGCGTTCGAGGGGCTGCGTGCGCCGGGCCGGGCGTCGGGCGAGGCCCTGGTGGTCGCCGAAGGGCGGTTCCGGGAGCTGACCGGGCGGGTGGGAGCCGCGGAGGCCGTCCTCGCCGGGTTGCGGATCCGGTACGCGCCCACCGCCACCGAGGGCGTCGTCGGCAGCGTCGAACAGGCGCGGGACCGGCTGCTGTTCGCCACCGTCCGGCTGAACGAGGCACGCCAGGCGGCCGATTCGGGGCAGCCGGAGCGGGCGGCCCGGCATCTGGGGGCCGCCGAGGGGGTCATAGCCCAGGCCGCCGTCCTCCTGGAGGGCGTCGACCGGCTGGCCGCCGAACTGAGGGCGGCCGAGCAGACAGCGCCGGCGGCCCTCGCGGCGGCGCAGGCGGAGGTGTCCCGAGCCCGCGCGGCACACGCGCGACCGGGGGACGCAGCGAGCGGGGACCCGCAGAGCGGGGCGACCGCGGCGGGGGACGGTGCGCAGGCGGAGCGGCCGGTGATCGTCGCGCCGTCCGGCACGCCCCCGGGTGAGCTGCACGCCCGTCTGCCCCGGGCCGACGCCGTCCTCGCGTCGATCCGTCGGCGACTGCCGGCCGACCGCCCCGCGAACGGCTCACCCGGCCACCGGACCGACGCCCTCGCCCCCGAACCCCCACCGAGCGCCGCACAGGAGGCCGGTGGACCCGAGCCCGCCGCTCCCGGGGCGGGGGGTGCGGGGTGGGATCCGGTGGGGGTGCTGCGGCGGATCGTGGAGGCGACCTCGTTCCTCGGGCCGACGTCGGACGAGGCCCTGCGGACCGCCGCTCTGATCACGGCCCGGGCCGCCACCGCCGCCGCGGCCGACTTCGTCGAGACGCACCGCGGGGCCGTGGGCGCGACCGCGCGCACCCGGCTGGCGGAGGCGCAGCGGCTGCTGGCGACCGGTGACCCGGCGGACCGTCCGCCCGCCGACGCCTTCGCCGGGGAGGCCCGTGACCTGGCCGAACGCGACGTCCGGGCGCACGGGAACCCCTACGCGGGGCCGGACCACACCGTGGGCGTCGGCGGGGCCGTCCTCGGCGGCGTCGTACCGGCCGAGGACCCCGACGGCGGGACGCCCGCGGGCTTCGCCGGACCGGCCGCGCCCGCCCCGGCGGGGTGAGCGCCCGTCAGAACAGGCTCAGCAGGGCTTCCGCCGGGTCCGTCAGCGTCGTCTCGCCGTCGGGCAGAGGCAGTTCGAACCACACCGTCTTGCCGCGCGGGGTGCGGCGCGATCCCCAGGCCGCCGAGAGCAGCCCGACCAGTTGCAGGCCCCGGCCGCCCTCGTCGGTGTCCCGGGCGCGGCGGCGGCGCGGCTGGACGAGGCCCGCGTCCCACACCTCGCACACCAGGGTGCGGTCCAGCAGCAACCGGAGTCTGATCTCCCCCTCGCCGTAGCGCAGCGCGTTGGTGACCAGCTCGCTGACCAGCAACTCCGTGGTGTCGACGAGGGCTTCGAGGTCCCAGGACAGCAACTGGGCCCGCGCGTACTCCCGCGCCCGGCCCACGCTGCGCGGCTCGCGCGGCAGCGTCCAGTCGCCGACCGAGTCGGCGGGCAGTCCCTGCACGCGTGCCATCAGCAGCGCGATGTCGTCCTCGCCGTGGTGGGAGTCGAGCGTGTTCAGGACGTGGTCGCAGACGTCCTCCAGCGGCCTCGTCGGGTCGGTGAGCGCTCCGACGAACGCGTTGAGACCCTCGTCCAGGGGATGGTCGCGGGACTCGACCAGGCCGTCGGTGTAGAGCGCCAGCAGCGCGCCCTCGGGGAGGTCGACCTCCACCTCCTCGAAGGGTTCGCCGCCCACGCCGAGCGGCATGCCCGGCGGCACGTCGAGCATCAGGGCCGGCTCGCCGGGCTCGACGAGGACCGGGGGCAGATGGCCCGCGTTGGCGAAGGTGCAGCGCCGGGTCACCGAGTCGTAGACCGCGTACACGCAGGTCGCGAGGTACACCTCGGACAGGTCGGCCTCGCGGGGCCGGCGGGCGGCGCGGGTGGCCTGCTGGACCCCGCCCGGGGTGCCGAGCCCGCGCGCGATCTCGTCCAACGCCGAGAGCACCTCGGCCGGTTCGAGGTCGAGCAGGGCCAGCGTGCGCACGGCCGTGCGCAGTTCGCCCATCGCGACCGCGGCCCGCAGCCCGCGGCCCATCACGTCGCCCACCACCAGCGCTGTGCGGTGGCCGGGCAGTTCGATGACGTCGAACCAGTCGCCGCCCACCTCGCTGGGCCGGCCCATCGAGACGTTGCCGGGAAGGTAGCGGCAGGCGATGTCCAGACCCGATGCCACCGGGTCGCCGGGCGGCAGCAGCGACCGTTGCAGTATCAACGCCCGCTCGTGCTCGCGCCGGTAGAGCCGGGCGTTGTCGATGCAGACCGCGGCGCGCGCCGCGAGTTCCACGGCCAGGTCCCGGTCGCGGTCGCCGAACGGCTCGCTGCCCTTGGTCCGCGAGAACTGCGCGAGGCCGACGACGGTGTCGTGGGCGACCATCGGGACGGCGAGGGTGGACTGCACGAGGCCGCCCTCCTCGCCGGGGATGGTCTGCGGGCGGGCGGTGCGCAGGGCGTCCGCACAGGGCGAGTTGAACGGGAAGTGGTGGACCGCGCCGACCGCGACGGGCGCGCCCGCACCCGGGAAGGGGGCGTCGGACACGGCGGAGGAGAAGGCGACCCGGCGCAGTTCCGCGCTTCCGTCGGCGAGGCCGGGCGGGGTCTCGTCGCCGGCCAGGAGGCCCTGGTAGAGGTCCACGGTGGCCAGGTCGCAGAAGCCGGGCACGACCACGTCGAGGAGTTCGCGCGCGGTCGTCTCCAGGTCGAGGGAGTTCCCTATGCGGGCTCCCGCCTCGTTCAGGAGGGCGAGATTGCGCCGTGCGGCGGCGGCTTCGCGCGCGGCGGCCCGACGGGCGGTGATGTCGGTGCCGAGCCAGGCGATGCCGATGGGACGGCCGCTGCCGCTGTGCACCCGGTACAGGTTGATCGACCAGTGCCGGCGTTCCTCGGAGCCGGGGACGAACCCGGTGACGTGCATGTCGGTGATGGAGTCACCGGTCTCCAGGACCCGGCGCAGGGTGGCGCTGACGCGCTCGGCCTCGGGCCGGGGCAGGTAGTCGTGGACGCCCTTGCCGCGGTGCTCGTCGGGGGTGCCGCCGAAGATGGAGGCGAACCGGTGGTTGGCGCGGCGCACCCGCAGGTCGGGGTCGATCAGCAGGAAGCCGAACGGGGATTGGCCGAAAATCGCCTGCGAGGCGGCGAGGTCGGTCTCGATGCTGCGGAGCGTGCGGACGTCGACGACGATGCAGACGGCGGCCTTCTCGCCGTCCAGACTGCGCGTCGGCATGACGTACACCTCGGCGAGGCCCTGCTCGCCGCGCCCGCCGCCGGGCACCGGATCGGGCATCCGGAAGGGGACCACACCGGTCCACTCCCGTCCGTCGAGGATCTCGGCCATCTTGCGCTGGCCGCGTTCACGCAGGTCGGGGTCGACGAACGCGTCGATGGGGTCCATGCCGACGGCTCGCTCGGCGGGAATGCCGAAGATCTGCTCGGCGCGCAGGCTCCACTGGTCGACGAGGCCGTCAGGGCCGATGGAGAACGAGGCGACCTTGATGTAGTCGTAGATCGAGCCGGGCGGACTGCTCTGCCACATGGCGTCACCGGGCGTCGCCGCTTCGCCCTCCCCGTCGCCGGGGCCGTGCACGGCGTCGGCGACGGGCGCGCCCGCGGCCTCCGCCCTCGCGCGGCCCGACGGGTCCTCGGACTCCGTGGCCTTCGCTGGTATCTCGCTCACGCGAACCGTCCCCTCCAGCTCACCGCGTCCGGCACCGGTCACCGGCGGCGGCTGCCCGCAGTATCCAGCACTACGGGTCCGCACGACACGGTGTTCACGATCACAGCACGGTCCAGGCGTTTTCCGGCCCGTCCCGCGACAACACTTCCAGTCTTCTAACCAGCGGGCACGTGGTCGAATCACACCTTCGGGCACCGTTCCCGGACCCGCACCGGACAGGCACGGCGGGAGCCCCGCCGTACACCGGGGTCATCCCCATGTCACACCCCGTCAACCCGGCACCGCGAGCTCGAACCACACGGTCTTGCCGGCGCTTCCCGGCCGGGTTCCCCAGCGGCGCGCGGAGGAGGCCACGAGCTGTAGCCCGCGCCCGCTCTCGTCGTCGGGGCGGGCGACCCGCTCGCGGGGCGGGTCCGGCAGCGGGTCGGACACCTCCACCAGGAGCACGCCCCGCAGCCGTGCCGGGCGGATCAGACGCACGCCGATGGGACCGGTCGCGTGCCGAAGGGCGTTGGTCACCAGTTCGCTGACCAGCAGAGCCGCGATGTCGCCCACGCTGTCGAGGTCCCAGCGGTGCAGCTGGTCGCGAACGGCGCCGCGGGCGGTGCGCACCGCACCGGGCTCCGCGGGAAACGACCACTCGGCCCGGTCGCCCTCGGTGTCGATCACGCCGATCACTTCCCAGCCCAGCGAGTGCACCCATGTCCGGTTTCGTGGGGTTAATGGGCACATACCCGATATCCCGCGGCGAGTACCGCTCGGCAGGGCGCACAGTGGCACGAACGGCGTACAGCCTGCCACCGTCCGGCCCGCCGACGCGCCCCCTGGACGCGCCCCCCGCGGCGGGGTGCCGCGCCGAGGTCCGCGGGGGGGGTACGGCGGGATGTGCGGCGCGGGGTGGGCCCGCGCCCACCGGTCCCCTCCGGGGTCGCCGAGGCCGTCGGGGCTCAGCGGGTGTCCGCGGCGAGCGCGGCGAGCGTCTCGCGCACCGCGGGCACGTCCTGGTCGAGCCACTCGACGTCCCAGACCTCGTCCGGGGCGAGCCAGCGCAGCGCGTCGTGGTCCTCGAGCGGTCGGGGCGCGGCCGAGCCGGGACGGAGCCGGGCCGTCCACACCTGGAGGACGTAGGGCGGCCTCAGGGGCCACTCCCCCGGAACCCGCCCCACGGTCTCGGCGTCTACGCCGAGTTCCTCGCGCAGTTCGCGCACGAGCGCCGCCTCGGGCCTCTCCCCGGGCTCGACCTTTCCGCCGGGCAGTTCCCAGCGCCCGGCGAGCTCCGGGGGCGCGCTGCGGCGGGCGGCGAGCAGGCGGCCGGCGTCGAGCAGGGCCGCTCCCACCACCACGATCCGTTCCGTCATGCGGCGGAGCCTACGGGACGGGGTCAGTTCAGCGTGCCGTCCCCGTTCTGCGCCTGGGCCTGGGCCGGATGCTGCGGCTGGGGGTGGTGGGAGGCCTGGGGGTGGCGCTGCGGCTGCCCCTGGGCCTGGCCGACCCGCTCGACCCAGTAGAGCTGTTTGTGCCCGCGGCCGTCGAGGCTGTCCGCGGTCTCCTGGGCCTCGGCCCGGGTCGCGTACCTGCCCACGCGGTAGCGGTTGCCGTTGTCGTCCTGCCGTATGACGAGCCAGGGCAAGGAGGTGGTGCTGTCGTTCATCGCGCCCTCCGCCCCCTTCCCGTCCCGGCCCGGCCGGATCCCGTCCGCGGCGCGCCGCGCGCTCCGCCTGCCAAGGAAACCGCAATCCGCATATGCCCGAGCGTACGCCTTACCTTTACGCACCGAACACGGCTTTGCACAAAGAGGTACGCAACCAGCCAAGACGCAGGGGGCGCACGAGACCGAACGCGCCGTGCGTGCGCCGCAACGGGTCCGGTCGGCGCGGTTCCGGGCGCATACCGGTCGACCTGCGGGATTGAGCGGAAACGACCGGATTCCGACGGCGCGCGAGCCGCTCTCCGGCAGGCGAGTTCCGGGGGCAACTGCCGGAAGGGTGTGCGCCGCCCGGCCGGATGCGCTACGGCCCCGGGACGCCCGCACGCCTCCCCCGCTCCACCCGCCCCGCCGGACCCGGGCGCCCGCTCCCCGGGACGAAGGGCCGCGCGCGGCGGCGACGGGCCGCGGGCGGACGACGGACCGCCGGTGGACGACGGACCGCTCGCCCCGGGCGGCTACTTCACCGGCAGGTGGTACGCGACCCGGTAGCGGTCGGCCGGGATCACCACGTCGGCCGTCTCGACCGGACGGCCCGAGGCGTAGTACGTGCGCTGCACGACCAGCACCACGTGCCCGGGGACGCCGCCGAGGGTCAGGAGTTCCTCCGCCAGGCCGGGGCGGGCCCCCACCTCCTCCGTGACGTTGTCGACGATGACGTCGATGGCCCGCATCCGCTCGACGACGCCCATGCCGCCCAACGGGCCCTCCTCGGGGAGCATCACCGGGGTGCGGCCGGTGACCGCGAGGGGCTCCCAGGAGGTGGAGAGCATCATGGCCTCGCCGGCCTCCCTGAAGACGTACTTCGTGCGCATGACCCGGTCGCCGGGTTTGATGCCGAGCCGCTCCGCGACGGCGACGCCCGCCTCGACCTGCTCGCTGCTGGACTCCCACGTCCCCCGGGTGTGCGCGTCGGCCTGCTCCTGGCGGAAGGGCGTCGCCCCGCTCACCGGGCGGTAGCCGGAGCGGGCGATCCGGCGGGGCACGGGCCGCTCGCGCACGTAGGTCCCCGAACCGGAGCGGCCCTCGACCAGCCCCTCGGCCATCAGCACCTTGCGGGCCTCCAGGGCCACGGTGTCCGAGACGCCGTACTCCTCGCGGATTCTCGCCTGGGACGGCAGGCGGGTGTGCGGTGGCAGCGACCCGTCGGCGATCTTCTTGCGGAGATCACCCGCGACACGCAGATACGCCGGCTGCTCACCGAATGTCACTGGCCACTCCCATCAGGTTGTACAGACAGCTACAGCCTGGCAACCGTGGGTTGGGCCGTGCAAGCAAAGGCCAGGGAATCACTCGATGTGATGACATCTGCTCGCGAAACGCTTTACCCAGGCACTTTCTCCCCGCTGTCGACGTGATCACACATCGAGGTCGCTCTCACCGTCGCTCCCGCCCGCCCCGCCGGCCCCGCTGTCGGAGCCCTCGTCGTAGGCGGGCGGCGTGGTGGCCAGGCCCAAAGCCTCGCGTGCGGTGACGGTCGAGCGGCCGTCCACGTAGCCGTAGGCCCTCTCGTAGTGCGCGGAGAAGCCGTCGGCGTCGGTGGCCTTCGCCGCCGCCGCCCACTCCCGGCTCGCCGTCCGCAGGTCCTTCGCCAGGGCGGCGACGGGCCCGCCGGCCTTGGCGGACCAGGTGCGGGCCCCCAGCGCGGCCGCCTGCCGCTCGGTGGCCTCCCCGGCCTCCCCGGCCCACGTCCGCTCGGCGGCCCGGTCCTCGCCGGCGGAGGACTCCGGCTCCTGTCCGAGGACCTCGTCGACGGCGGCCATCGCCTTGAGGAAGGCCAGTTGGTCGGCGTCGAGGGTGGTCTCGTCGGCGCGGAGCGAGCCGGTCAGGGCGCCCTTGTCGTCCACGGGGCCGAACACGCAGGTGATCTCCCGGTCGCCGGCCCTCCAGCTCTGTGGGGTGGGCGTGAGGTAGTAGACGTCCACGTCGTCGGTGAGCGCCCACGGGTCCATCGCGTAGGCGTCCTGGAGCCGGAAGCAGGTGTCGTCGGCCTGCCGCGTGACGCGGTCGTCGCCCGGGAAGCCGCTGCCCGACAGCGGGACGGTCGCGAAGACCTCGGCGTCGTGCTCGCCCGAGCACGGCACCTCGTCGACGTCGTAGACCTCCTCGTCGAAGGTGTCGCCCGGCATGTCGAAGCAGTCGCCCTTGGCGAGCGAGAAACCGGAGCGCGCGCTCGCGCCGTCCTTGAACCCCTGCCAGAAGTCGGACGCGCCGCCTGTGGCCAGGGCGAGCACCCACAGCGCGAGGCCGACGGAGGACAGGATCGCGCCCGCGACCGCCATCCCCTTGCCGCGCTCGCCCCGCTTCCTGATCTGCGTCAGCGCGACGGCCGCGAGGACCAGACCGACGGCCGGCAGGAAGCAGAGGATGCCGAGCACGAGGGCGGCGACCGCCAGGCCGTTGACCGCCGGAGGCCGCCCGTAAGGGTTGTACCCCTGCCCCCAGACCGGGTAGGGCGTCGCGCCTGGGTGGGGAGCCTGCGGGTACGGGCCCGGGTACCCGGGAGCGCCCTGGTGCCCCTGCGGGCCGTACGGCCCCGGTGCGTACGGGGCGGGGCCGTACGGCCCGTGCGCGTGCGGGTCCTTCGGCGGTGCGAACGGGTCCTGCGGGTACGGGCTCGGCGGCTGCGGGGGCCGGTACGGGTCCTGGGGCTGGTGGGGCCCTGGCGGCGGAGGTATGGACACGAGCACCGTGCTCCTGGTTCTGGCAAGGGGATCGAAAGGGTTCGGGGCGGTCGCAGGGCGGTCCGGTCGGTGACGCGGGCGGGGCGGGGCGTCGCGCGGAGGGCCGCTCGGCGGGCTGCTCCCGCGGGGCGGCCGATCATGCGCTCCGGTCAGTCTGGCAGGGGTTTCGCCCGTCGGATCCGAACCGGCGTGCGACGACCGCGCACCGCCCCCGGCGGCCGGGCGGCCGAGGGGCCGGGCTGTCGCGTGGCGGGCTGCCGGGCCCTCTCGTGCCCGGCTCTCGCCCGCCGGGCTGCCGGTGCCCGGCCGGCCCGGTCGGGGGCGGCGGCCTAGAGGCGGTGGGAGGGCTCGGGAGCGTCCCGGGGGCGGAGGGCCAGTCTGGTCTGCTCCTCCTCGACGATGCGGCGGGCGAGACCGTCGTCGGAGACGTCGACCGCGTCCGGGCTCGCCTCCGCGGTGTCACTGCGCCGGGCGTAGGCGTCGAACAGGCGGTTCTTGTTCCTCCTCCAGGTCCAGGACGTCACCCAGGCGGACAGCCTCACCGCGGTGCACCTGCTGAACGACGCCGGCGGCCTGCACGGCCACAAGAACGCCGTCGACTCTCTCGTCGCCGCGATGGCGCTCCGCTCCCCCGCACCCGTCCTTGTACTGACCTCGGATCGCGACGACTGATCGAAACCGTGCGGTGATCGCGTACAGATCAAGGACGTCTGACACCTGCCGACATCATGGCGGGACAGCACTACACGGCTGGTGACGCTGCGGCGATTTCACGCGGGGTAATGCCTCTGGCCATTTCTGAAACCGGATGCACCGGGCGGGAAGCCGGTGGCCGATCATCTGGTCGGGGGCCGAAGCGGGTGTCGTACTCGTTGCTCCGCGCTCTTTCCGGTGTGGTCGGCCTTGAAGCAGCAGCGCAGAATCGATCGCCTCCCTCACTCCCGCCACGAGGTACGCCGCGTGGAGCACCGCACGGGAGCCCTCGTCTCCAGCACCATCCCCGCACGGAAAAACGCCAAGGGCCCGGCCCCGAAGAGCCGGACCCTCTCTGACCTGCATGTTCGCCAGATCAGCGACATGGTGTTGAGTCACTCACTGACCCATCGCCAAAAGGCAGAAAACGGGCCAGGGGGAAATCACACCGCCACGAGCCGGATCCGATCGCCGCACAGCTTGGCCATGTCGTCAATATCGGAAGTCAGCATGACCACGGGGCGGTGCTGTCGCAGCGCGACCTCGGCGACGGCCGCATCGATCGCGTACTTGTGTCCGTGCAACCCGGCATTCATCAGCAACTTCGAGGCCACCCTCGCCTCCTCGTCACCGACCGGGACGACCCGCAGCCCCGAAAGCACCCAGTCCAGGCGGGACTTGTTCGTACGGACGTGGACGACTTCGATGATGGTGAGCGCGCTGATCACGACTTCCATGCCGCGCGAGCGCGCCTCAGCGATCAGAGCCACCACCTGCTCGTCGTCGGCGAGCAGCTGCGAGAGCCCCTCACTGTCGAGGACCAGCGTCCCCTCGTGACTCACCCTGCGGCGGGCCACTCAGCCTCCTCGGCGAACACCTCGTCGAAGACCTGCCGCGCCCGCTGACGAGCCGGCTCGGAGACCGGCCCCTTGCGACTCTCGTAGTCCGCCAGGTACTCGTCCAGGACCTGCCCACGCAGCTCACGCTCGACCGCCTCGGCGATGAACGCAGAGAACTCCCGCTTGCCCACGCGCGCCCGAATCGCCTCCGCGGTCCCCTCCGGCAGCGACAGGCTCACCCGCGTCGCCGGTCCCTCCCCAATGCCGTACGTCGTCTCACCCATAGCCCGAGTGTGTCAAACGAGTAGGAAAAGCGCGAGCGCCACGGATCGCATCCGCACGGGCCCCGGAGTCGTGAAGTAGCCGCACGGATGGAGCACCACCCGCCTGCCTGTCGCATCGGGAGATCACTGCCCGAAATCCAGCACGTGCGTTCTCATCCCATCCCAGCACCATCGCAGCACGGAAAAACGCCAAGGGCCCGGCCCCGAAGAGCCGGACCCTCTCTGACCTGCATGTTCGCCAGATCAGCGACATGGTGTCGAGCCACTCGCTACACGTTGAAGCGGAACGTTCAGCTCAGAGCTCCGGCCTGCGCAAACACGGTTCCGGAAGTGGCTATCCAGCACCTATCCAGCACGGTGCGAGTTCATCCAGCACATCCAGCACCACGGCGCCCGGCAAGGTGGTGTACACATGGCACACTCGGTACGCTTGAGCGCATGACGCAGCCGCTGCCCATAGAGTCCATCCGCGACGTGCGCGCACACCTGGCTGAGGTTGTAGAGCGCGCGGATCGCGACGACGTACCCACAGTGATCACGCGCCGAGGCAAGGAAGTCGCCGCCGTGGTCTCCATCGAGGTGCTGCGCAAGTACCAGGAGTGGGAAGAGCGCGAGATCAACCGGATCATCGACGAGCGCATGGCCAACCCGGCACCTGGCATCCCGATCGAGGACATCATGAGGGAGACGCTGGCGCGCGGTGAGTGAGTACCGAACCGTCTTCCGGCCAGAGGCGCAGGCCGAGCTTCGGAAGATCCCGCGCGACATGGCGCTGCGCATCCTGGCCAAGCTGACCGAGCTGGAGAGCGACCCTCTCGGCTTCAACACCACCGCGCTCGTGTCGCAGCCGGAACGCCGTCGGCTGCGGGTCGGCGACTACCGCGTCGTCTACACGATCGACAACGGGGAGCTCGTGGTGTGGGTCGTGCACGTCGGGCATCGCTCCACCGTTTACGACACCTGACGCCAGCTGATCAAACGTCAGAATATCCAGCACCCATCCAGCACGGTGACGGCGAAGGGGTCGACCCCCCGAGGAGTCGACCCCTTCTGACCTGCCCGCTTGACGGATTATCTAGCGTGCAGTAACTGTTCGATTACACGTTGAAGCGGAACTCCACCACGTCGCCGTCCTGCATCACGTAGTCCTTGCCCTCCATGCGCGCCTTGCCCTTCGCGCGGGCCTCGGCGACCGAGCCGGTCTCCACCAGGTCGGCGAAGGAGATGACCTCCGCCTTGATGAAGCCCTTCTGGAAGTCGGTGTGGATGACGCCGGCGGCCTCGGGGGCGGTGGCCCCCTTCTTGATCGTCCAGGCGCGGGACTCCTTGGGGCCGGCCGTGAGGTAGGTCTGGAGGCCGAGGGTGTCGAAGCCGACGCGGGCGAGGGTGGTGAGACCGGGCTCCTCCGCGCCGACGGACTCCAGGAGCTCCATGGCGTCGTCCTCGTCCAGCTCGGCGAGGTCCGCCTCCAGCTTGGCGTTGAGGAAGATCGCCTCGGCGGGGGCGACGAGGGCGCGCTGCGCGGCCTTGAAGTCCTCGTCGACCAGCTCGTCCTCGTCGACGTTGAAGACGTAGAGGAAGGGCTTGGTGGTGAGCAGGTGCAGGTCGTGCAGGAGCTCCTCGTTGCCGGAGCCCTGGACGATGCCCGCGGAGAACAGGGTGTCGCCCTTCTCCAGGATCGCCTTCGCCGCCTCGACCGCCGCGACCTTGGGCGCGATGTCCTTCTTGATCCGCGACTCCTTCTGGAGGCGGGGCAGGACCTTCTCGATGGTTTGCAGGTCGGCGAGGATCAGCTCGGTGTTGATCGTCTCGATGTCGTCCTTGGGCGAGACCTTGCCGTCGACGTGGACGACGTTCTCGTCCTTGAAGGCACGGATGACCTGGCAGATCGCGTCGGACTCGCGGATGTTCGCCAGGAACTTGTTGCCCAGGCCCTCACCCTCGGAGGCGCCCTTGACGATGCCCGCGATGTCGACGAAGTCGACGGTCGCCGGGAGGACGCGCTGCGAGGAGAAGATCTCGGCCAGTTTGGTCAGGCGCGCGTCGGGGACGCCGACCACGCCCACGTTCGGCTCGATCGTGGCGAACGGGTAGTTGGCCGCCAGCACGTCGTTCTTGGTCAGGGCGTTGAACAGGGTCGACTTGCCGACATTCGGCAGACCGACGATTCCGATCGTGAGCGACACGTTGCGACTTCCCGTGGTGAGAGGGCCGTAGGGCCCGTTCCCGGAGTGAGAGGGCCAGGGGCCAGAGGGCTGGCCGATCCACCAGTTTACGGCGTGGCCGGCCCCGGTCCGGCGGCCCTGTCGAACGGATGGCCAGGCATCGCCGCACGGCGTGTCCGACACCCGATTCAGCACATAAACCGACCTAAGTTGGTCCGGTGGAGCAACACAGGACGCGCCCCCCGAAGCAAGGAATCCGACCCGGCGGGCAGGAGCCGCCGCCTCAGGCCGACCGCGAGAGAATCCGCAGATCGCCCCGCCCCTCCGGCCGGCCCGCCCGCCCCCTCGGGCAGCGGCCGGTCCCGGCGGCGACGGGCCGGCCGGCCGTGCCGGGCGCGGTGCGGCGGCTGCCCGGCCCGCGGCTCACCGGTCTGGGCGGCGGTCTGTTCAGCGGGGCGCTGATGTTCGTGCTCGGGTACCTGGACCAGGTGCTGTTCGGGGCCTCGCTGACGGTGTACAGCGTGCTGTTCCTGCTGGTGTGCGTGCTCACCGGCCTGTGGGTGCGCGGGGCCGAGCTGCTCGCCGCGCCCGTGGTCGCGCCGATCGCCTTCGCGTTCGGGCTGCTGCCCGTGGCCAGGAGCGGCGACGGGGCCGGGGAGCGCCTGGCGGGATTGGTGACGGCACTGGCCACGCAGGTGGGCTGGCTGTACGGGGGCACCCTGCTGGCCGGACTGACCGTCCTGGCCCGCGGCCTGCACCGCGCGACGGCCCGCCGCCGCGCGGCGTCGCCGCGCCGTTGACCCCCTTCGGGGCCCGGCGCTCTTCCACCCGCGAACGAGAGGGGAAGCGCGCCGGGGTCCGTCTACTCCGGCTTGGCCGCTCGCATCGCCGCGCCGACGATTCCCGCGTTGTTCTGGAGCTGGGCCGGCACGATCTCCGCCCGGATGCCCTCGATGAAGTGCAGGAACTTGTCGGCCTTGCGGCTGACGCCGCCGCCGACGATGAACAGCTCGGGCGAGAAGAGCATCTCGACGTGGGCCAGGTATTTCTGGACGCGGTGCGCCCAGTGCTCCCACGTCAGCTCGTGGTCCTCCCGGGCCTTGCTGCTGGCGCGCTTCTCCGCGTCGTGGCCGTGCAGTTCCAGGTGGCCGAGCTCGGTGTTGGGGACCAGGACGCCGTCGACGAAGAGGGCGCTGCCGATGCCGGTGCCGAACGTCAGCAGGATCACCGTGCCGCTGCGGTCGCGGCCGGCGCCGAAGGACATCTCGGCGACGCCCGCCGCGTCCGCGTCGTTGACCACGGTCACCGGCAGCCCGCCGAGCCGCTCGCTGAACAGGGCGCGCGCGTCGGTGTCGATCCAGCCCTTGTCGACGTTGGCGGCCGTGCGGACGGTGGATCCGCCGGTGACCACGCCGGGGAAGGTCAGGCCGACGGGCCCGGTCCAGCCGAAGTGCTCCACGACCTGCCGTACGCCGTCGGCGACGCCCTCGGGAGTCGCCGGTTGCGGGGTGAGGACTTTGTGGCGCTCCTGAGCCAGGTCGCCCCTGTCCAGGTCCACGGGAGCACCCTTGATCCCGGATCCGCCGATGTCCACGCCGAAGATCTGCATGGCCCTACGTTACGACGATCGACTGACAGTCACTCAGCCGAGGAGCCGGAAGCGCCGCTTCCGCCCCGCTCGGCGACCAGCGCCGCCGCCTCTTCCCGCAGGTCACGGCGGAGTTCCTTGGGCAGGGAGAAGGTGATGTGCTCTTCGGCGGCCTTGACCAGCTCGACGTCGCCGTAACCGCGCTCGGTGAGCCACGCGAGGACCTCCTCCACGAGGACCTCCGGGACGGAGGCGCCCGAGGTGACGCCCACCGTGGTGACGCCCTCCAGCCAGGCCTCGTCGATCTCGCTCGCGAAGTCGACCAGGTAGGCCTCGCGGGATCCGGCGAGCTTGGCCACCTCGACGAGCCGCTTGGAGTTGGAGGAGTTGCGCGAGCCGACCACGATGACCAGCTCGGCCTCCGCGCCCATCTGCTTCACGGCGAGCTGACGGTTCTGCGTGGCGTAGCAGATGTCGTCGCTCGGCGGCGAGACGAGCTGCGGGAACTTCTCCTTGAGGGCGTCGACCGTCTCCATCGTCTCGTCGACGGAGAGGGTGGTCTGGGAGAGCCAGACGATCTTCGACGGGTCGCGGACCTCGACCTTGGCGACGTCCTCGGGGCCGTCGACGAGCTGGATGTGGTCCGGGGCCTCGCCGGAGGTGCCGATGACCTCCTCGTGGCCCTCGTGCCCGATCAGCAGGATGTCGTAGTCCTCCTGGGCGAAGCGGACGGCCTCCTTGTGGACCTTGGTGACCAGCGGGCAGGTCGCGTCGATGGTGGCCAGACGCCCGCGCGCGGCCTCCTCGTGGACGACGGGGGCGACGCCGTGCGCGGAGAACATCACGATGTTGCCCGGGGGCACCTCCTCCGTCCGCTCGACGAAGACGGCGCCCTTCTTCTCCAGGGTCTGCACGACGTACTTGTTGTGGACGATCTCGTGCCGGACGTAGACCGGCGCCCCGTACTGCTCCAGCGCCTTCTCGACGGCGATCACGGCGCGGTCGACGCCCGCGCAGTAGCCCCGGGGGGCGGCGAGCAGGACACGGCGGCGGCCAGGCGAAGCAGTCATGCGTCCCATCGTAAGGCCGTGCCCGGCTCCGCTCGGCGTGCGCCGGGGGCGTGCCCGCCGGGCCGGGGCGCGGGGCCCTGGTCGTGGGGCCCGGTCGTGGGGCCCGGTCGTGGGGCCCGGTCGTGGACCCCGGGTTGTCGGTCCGTGCCGATACTCTCGACCGCATGGCTGTGAACACGTCCGCGGACGCCCCGCTGCCCGTCGGCCAGGTCTCGCGGCTCATCGGGGGATGGATCGACCGGCTCGGCGCGGTGTGGGTCGAGGGGCAGATCACCCAGCTGTCCCGGCGCCCGGGCGCGGGCGTCGTCTTCCTGACGCTGCGGGACCCGTCGCACGACATCTCCGTGGGCGTGACGTGCTTCCGCCAGGTCTACGACGCGGTGGCGGACGTCGTGGGCGAGGGCGCCCGGGTCGTCGTCCACGCCAAGCCGGAGTGGTACGCGCCGCGCGGACAGTTGTCGCTGCGGGCCGTGGAGATAAAGCCGGTCGGCGTCGGGGAACTGCTGGCGCGGCTGGAGCAGTTGAAGAAGTCGCTGGCCGCGGAGGGGCTCTTCGCGCCGTCGCGGAAGAAGCCGCTGCCCTTCCTGCCCCAGCTGATCGGGCTGGTGTGCGGGCGGGCCTCCGCCGCCGAGCGGGACGTCCTGGAGAACGCCCGGCACCGCTGGCCCGCGGTCCGCTTCGAGGTGCGCAACGTCGCCGTGCAGGGGGTGCACGCGGTGACGCAGGTCGTCCAGGCGGTGAAGGAGCTGGACGCGCTGGACGAGGTGGACGTGATCGTCGTCGCGCGCGGCGGCGGCAGCGTGGAGGATCTGCTGCCGTTCTCCGACGAGCAGCTGGTCCGCGCGGTGGCGGCCTGTCGCACGCCCGTGGTCTCGGCCATCGGGCACGAGCCGGACAACCCGCTGCTCGACCACGTGGCCGACCTGCGCGCCTCGACGCCGACGGACGCCGCGAAGAAGGTGGTGCCGGACGTCGGCGAGGAGCTGGAGCGGGTGCGGATGCTGCGCGGGCGCGCCCGCCGGTGCGTGGAGGCCGCGGTGGAGCGGGAGGAGCGCGGGCTCGCGCACGCCCTCGCGCGACCGGCGCTCCAGGATCCGCACCGGATGATCGACGAGCGGGCCGACCATGTCGCCTCGCTCGCGGACCGCGCGCGGCGCACGCTCGGGCACCTCCTGGACCGTGCCGACTCCGAGCTGACGCACACGCACGCGCGCGTGGTCGCCCTGTCGCCGGCCGCCACCCTGCGGCGCGGGTACGCCGTGCTGCAACGGACCGACGGGCATGTGGTGCGGGACCCGGGCGAGGTGACGGCGGACGACGTGCTGCGCGCGCGGGTCGCCGAGGGCGAGTTCACCGTCCGGGTCGACGGCCCGGGCGGCGCGGGTGCGGCGGGCGGCGTCGACGACCAGGCAGGAACCGGCAAGGGAATGGGTGCATGACGAGCAGGACGGACGAGGCCCTCGGCTACGAGCAGGCCCGCGACGAGTTGATCGAGGTCGTACGGCGGCTGGAGGCGGGGGGCACGACGCTGGAGGAGTCCCTCGCCCTGTGGGAGCGCGGCGAGGAGCTGGCCAAGGTGTGCCGGCGCTGGCTGGAGGGCGCCCGGGCACGGCTGGACGCGGCGCTGGCCGAGGAGAAGACGGACGAGGAGCGGAACCGGGCCCCGAGCGGCGCGGCCGACGAGTGACGCCCGGCACGTGACGCACGTCGGCCGACATTCGGCGGCCGGCCTTTGGCGACCGACGTTCGGCGTTCGGCGTTCGGTGATCGGCGTTCGGTGATCGGTGATCGGTGATCGGCCGACGACGACCGGCGGGCGACGGCGGGCGGGCGACCGGGATCGGCGACGGGCGACCGGCGGCCGGGATCGGCCGTCTCCCTCCCGCGGGTCCCAGGTCCGTCGGCCGTCGCGCGCAGGCTCCGGTCCAGGCGCGGCGCACCGCGCCGCCGCCCTCCCGCGGGATCGTCGGACGCCGGTCGCCCGGTCGCGGCGGGCTGTGAAGCGGATCACTCCACCCCACCCTTTGTTGAACCTTGAACTTCTCTCGCGTACGGTCGACCACGTCAGCCGATCCGGACCACGGTCCGGTACGGGATCCGGTCGTATCGGACCCGCCGGACGCAACCCAAGGAAGCCCACGCATGTCTCTCGTTCTCGACCCCGCCGCCCAGGACCTGCTGTTCCGCGAGGCCCGCACCGCGAACACCTTCACCGACGAGCCGGTGACCGACGAGCAGGTCCAGGCGATCTACGACCTGGTCAAGTACGGACCGACGGCGTTCAACCAGACCCCGCTGCGCATCACGCTGGTCCGCTCCGCCGAGGCCCGTGAGCGCCTGGTGCAGCACATGGCCGAGGGCAACCAGGCCAAGACCTCGACCGCCCCGCTGGTCGCGATCCTCTCCGCGGACAACGAGTTCCACGAGGAGCTGCCCACCCTCTTCCCGGCCTTCCCGCAGGCCAAGGACCTCTTCTTCAGCGAGCGTCCGGCCCGTGAGGGCGCCGCCGCGCTGAACGCCGCGCTCCAGGCCGCGTACTTCATCATCGGCGTCCGTGCCGCGGGCCTCGCCGCCGGCCCGATGACCGGCGTGGACCTGGAAGGCGTCCGCAAGGAGTTCCTCGACGACGACCACACCCCGCTGATGGTCGTCAACATCGGCCGTCCCGGCGAGGGCGCCTGGTACCCGCGCTCCCCGCGCCTGGCGTACGACGAGGTCGTCACCACCGTCTGAGACGGCTGACGCGCGAGACCGCCGACACGCGAGACCGCTGACACGCGAAGGGGCCCCCGGCATGCCGGGGGCCCCTTCTGTCGTACGCCGGGGGGCGCTCACGCCAGCTTCAGCGCACCGGCCATCGTCGCCAGCTGTCCGAAGCCGCCCGTGCCCGCGACCACCGTGGTCGAGCCCTTGGTGTCCTGCAACACGAGCGCGTCGTAGCGGCCGCCGGTGTAGCGGGTCCAGGTGCGGCCGGCGATCCGCTCGGTGACCTCGGTCGCGGTCGAACCCTGGCTGGCCTCGTCGATGAACTGCGAGCGGCGCTGAGTGGACTGCTCGATGGTCACGTACTCCCCGTCGGGGGCGTGGAAACCGAGGTGCCAGGCGTCGAAGGCGTCGCCCTTGAAGCGCACCGAGGTCGCCTTCCACGTCTCGGGCAGGCCCTCGGGCGCGGCCACCGGGTACGAGGCCGCGCGGCGCGCGGTGAGGAGCTCGACGCGGTAGTCGACCCGCTTGACGTCGGGAGCGCGGTCCTCGTGCGGGATGAAGAGGTAGATGACCCACGCCGCGATCATGATCAGCCCCAGGGAGAGGATCATGTCCCGGGCCGTCTTCTGCTTGCCGTTCGAACCTGCCACGCCCCCTATCGTCGCAGGTGCCCGGCGCGCTCATCCGTGGGGTCCCCTGCTCATTTTGTCGGACTGACGATAGAGTCGGGCATCGAACCCTCATCCGGCCGTCGTCGTATCAGTCAGAAAGGTGCGCTCCGATGACCGAGCATCATCACTTGCCGTCCGAACTCGATGTCCCCTCCGAAGCCCCCGACCGCAACCTCGCCCTGGAACTCGTCCGGGTGACCGAGGCCGCCGCCATGGCCGCCGGCCGCTGGGTGGGACGCGGGGACAAGAACGGCGCCGACGGCGCCGCGGTACGCGCCATGCGCACCCTCGTGTCCACCGTGTCGATGAACGGCGTGGTCGTCATCGGAGAGGGCGAGAAGGACGAAGCCCCGATGCTCTTCAACGGCGAGCGCGTCGGTGACGGCACGGGGCCCGAGGTCGACATCGCGGTCGACCCGATCGACGGCACCACGCTGACGGCCAAGGGCATGCCGAACGCGATCGCCGTCCTCGCCGCCACCGAGCGCGGGGCGATGTTCGACCCGTCCGCCGTGTTCTACATGGACAAGCTGGTCACCGGTCCCGAGGCGGCCGAGTTCGTCGACATCGACGCGCCCGTCGAGGTCAACATCCGTCGGGTCGCCAAGGCCAAGCGGGGCACGCCCGAGGACGTCACCGTCGTCATCCTGGACCGGCCCCGGCACGCGGGCATCATCGAGGAGATCCGGGCCACCGGCGCACGCATCAAGCTGATCTCCGACGGCGACGTCGCGGGCTCGATCCTGGCCCTGCGCGAGGGCACCGGCATCGACCTGCTGCTCGGCGTCGGCGGCACCCCCGAGGGCATCATCTCGGCCTGCGCCGTGAAGTGCCTGGGCGGCGTCATCCAGGGCAAGCTGTGGCCCAAGGACGACGAGGAGCGGCAGCGCGCGATCGACGCCGGACACGACCTCGACCGGGTGCTGACCACCGAGGACCTGGTCACCGGCGAGAACGTGTTCTTCGTCGCCACCGGCATCACCGACGGCGAACTGCTGCGGGGCGTCCGGTACCGCTCGGAGACCGCGACCACCGACTCGATCGTGATGCGGTCGAAGTCCGGGACGGTGCGGCGCATCGACTCAGAGCACCGGCTGAGCAAGCTGCGCGCCTACAGCGCCGTCGACTTCGACCGGGCGAAGTAGCCCCGGCCGGGCCGAGCGGCCCGGCCGCGAACCGCGGGCGCCCCCCGGTGCGGAGGGGGGCGCCCCTTCTCATGCTCCGGGCAGGCCCTAACCGGCCTGCGCTATGCGGCCCGCCGCCCGCGCCTTCTGCAGTTCGACGTCACGGCGGCGGCGCCGGGCGAGGACCACGCGGCGCTCGGCGGCGGTGAGGCCGCCCCAGACGCCGTAGGGCTCGGGCTGCAACAGCGCGTGCTCGCGGCACTCCACCATCACCGGACAGCGCGCACAGACCCGCTTGGCCGCTTCCTCGCGCGACAGCCGGGCGGCCGTGGGCTCCTTGGACGGGGCGAAGAACAGGCCTGCCTCGTCCCGGCGGCACACCGCCTCGGTGTGCCAGGGAGCGTCTTGGTCCCTGTCGCGCGCTGGCACCCGCTGGGCCGGGACGGCGGCGACCTGCAGGGACGAATGCGGCGGTTGCAGCACGGGTCTACTCCTGACGACGGCTTCGCGAGCGAGCGACGATGCAGCAAGGCCTACCCGCTGTACGCGCGCCTATGCACAGGGTTGGCGACCGCCGGACCCCGCCGCCGCCGCTGTTGGCGCGTTCCCGTCCCTCAGTGGTCCAGGTGCCTGCGCAGCCCCTTGTCGACCTTGCGCTGCACACGGTCGAGGATGTCCGCCACGAGCTTGCCCCGCTTCGGCCGGCCCTCGATGTTGCCCAGGACCGCCCAGCCGTCCACGTAGACCACCGGCGCGTCCGGCTGCGGGGAGTCGAGCGCGACCACCTCGAAGTTGCCGAGCACCGCGCCGCCCGTGCCGCGCAGCGAGACGTTCTCCGGGACGCGGACCTCCACGTTGCCGAAGACCGAGATCGCCTTGATCACGACCTGCTGGTACTCGAAGAGCGCCTCGGTGAGATCGATCTCCACACTGCCGAAGACCGCGTAGACGTGGATGCGCCGGCCCGCGCGCCAGCGCCCGCGGCGGACCGCGCTGCTGAAGATCGCGACGACGCTGTCGTCGGGGTCGGCCGGAATCGCGCCGGCGGTGGGCCGGGAGGGGGCCGAGGCGGGGGCCGCGCGCCGTTCGTGCGCGGCGGGGAGGTCCCGCACGAACGCCTCCAGCTCGCCGACGGTCCTGGCGGCCAGCACTCCCTCGACGCGCTCGGCGTGCTCGTCGGCCGTCAGCCGGCCCTCCGCCAGGGCCTCGCGCAGCATGTCGGCGATACGGTCGCGGTCGGCGTCCGAGGCACGCAGCTCGGAGGCCGGCGCGGAGGCCGCGGGGGCGGCGGCAGGGGCGCTGCTCTGCTTCTGAAGGTCCACGGCAGCAGCGTACCCAAACACGATAGATCGCGATACCCCCGCCGAAGGCCGTCACCGCCGGGAACCCGGCGCCGGGATGCGGGCCCCACTGAGCCCGACCTCACAGGCGGCCCGTCCGCGGCAGGTTCTACGCTGGTGGGCGCCCGCCAATGGAGGCGGGCGCCGTCTGTCGAGTGAGGAATGGGCGAGATGCCTGAGTTCGCGTACACCGATCTGCTCCCCATGGGAGAGGACACCACCCCCTACCGGCTGGTGACCTCCGAGGGTGTCTCCACCTTCGAGGCCGACGGGCGGACGTTCCTCAAGGTGGAGCCGGAGGCGCTGCGCAAGCTCGCCGAGGAGGCGATCCACGACATCCAGCACTACCTGCGCCCCGCCCACCTCGCCCAGCTGCGCCGGATCATCGACGACCCGGAGGCCTCCGCCAACGACAAGTTCGTGGCGCTGGACCTGCTGAAGAACGCGAACATCGCGGCCGCGGGCGTGCTGCCCATGTGCCAGGACACCGGCACCGCGATCGTCATGGGCAAGCGCGGCCAGAACGTGCTCACCGACGGCGGCGACGAGGCGGCCCTGAGCCGCGGGATCTACGACGCCTACCTGAACCTGAACCTGCGCTACTCGCAGATGGCCCCGCTGACCATGTGGGACGAGAAGAACACCGGCTCCAACCTCCCGGCGCAGATCGAGCTGTACGCGGCGGACGGCGGCGCGTACAAGTTCCTGTTCATGGCCAAGGGCGGCGGCTCGGCCAACAAGAGCTTCCTCTACCAGGAGACCAAGGCCGTCCTGAACGAGGCCTCCTTGATGAAGTTCCTGGAGGAGAAGATCCGCTCGCTGGGCACGGCCGCCTGCCCGCCGTACCACCTGGCGATCGTCGTCGGCGGCACGAGCGCCGAGTACGCGCTGAAGACCGCCAAGTACGCCTCCGCGCACTACCTGGACGAGATCCCCGCCGAGGGCTCCGAGCTGGGCCACGGGTTCCGGGACAAGGAGCTGGAGGAGAAGGTCTTCGAGCTGACGCAGAGGATCGGCATCGGCGCGCAGTTCGGCGGCAAGTACTTCTGCCACGACGTGCGCGTGGTGCGCCTCCCGCGGCACGGCGCGTCCTGCCCGGTCGCCATCGCCGTGTCCTGCTCGGCCGACCGCCAGGCCGTCGCGAAGATCACCGCCGAGGGCGTCTTCCTGGAGCAGCTGGAGACGGACCCGGCGCGGTTCCTTCCCGAGACCACGGACGAGCACCTCGACGAGTCGTCCGACGTCGTGCGGATCGACCTGAACCAGCCGATGGACGACATCCTCGCCGAGCTGACCAGGTACCCCGTCAAGACCCGGCTCTCCCTGACCGGCCCGCTGGTCGTGGCCCGTGACATCGCGCACGCCAAGATCAAGGAGAGGCTGGACGCGGGCGAGGAGATGCCCCAGTACCTCAAGGACCACCCGGTGTACTACGCGGGCCCGGCCAAGACCCCCGAGGGCTACGCGTCCGGCTCCTTCGGCCCGACGACCGCCGGCCGCATGGACTCCTACGTCGAGCAGTTCCAGGCCGCGGGCGGCTCCAAGGTGATGCTGGCCAAGGGCAACCGCAGCAAGCAGGTCACCGACGCGTGCGACGCCCACGGCGGCTTCTACCTCGGCTCCATCGGCGGCCCGGCCGCGCGGCTCGCCCAGGACTGCATCAAGAAGGTCGAGGTCGTCGAGTACGAGGAGCTCGGCATGGAGGCCGTCTGGAAGATCGAGGTCGAGGACTTCCCGGCGTTCATCGTCGTCGACGACAAGGGCAACGACTTCTTCCAGGACCCGGCGCCGGCCCCGACGTTCACGTCGATCCCGGTGCGGGGACCGGGCCTGGCGTAGTGCCTCCCGGCGGCGGGGATGGATCTCGCCCCCGCCGCCCCTACCCGTCCCATCCCCAGGGCCTGCCGCCCCTTCGACCCCGCTTCGGCCTGAACGGCCTCGTCCTCGAACGCCGGACGGGCTGGCTGGTGCCGTCGGACGAACAAGCCGAACGACTTCTTCCAGGACCCGGCGCCCGCGCCCGCCTTCACCACGATCCCGGTCCGCGGCCCCGGCCTCGGGTGAGCGCGCGGGGGCGGCTGGGGGG
>NZ_JAHHIT010000043.1 GCF_024539675.1 Streptomyces hilarionis
GGACCGGGGGGACAGGGGGGCGGCGGAGGTCTCTCCACGGGCCGGGTTCCGGCTATTGACGCAGCCTCTAACAACTGTCACATTCGGTGATGTCAGGTTACGGACGCGTAGCGCAGTCGACGGGCCCGCGAGGCCCACGGGACCGGCGGGACGGGGCGGCATGACGGCGACACCGGCGCAACCGACGACACCCACGCCCGCGACTTCCACGGCCACGGCCACGGCTTCCGCCGCTGCCACGGCCACAGCCACAGCCACAGCCACAGCCACAGCCACAGCCACAGCCCGTGAACTCCCCGACCGACTTCAGGGGTTCCGGCGGGTGCAGCGGCTGGCCTACGCGTGCGCGCAGGCCGTCGCCGCAGAGCTGCGCCCGGGCGTGACGGAACGCGAGGCGGCGCGGATGCTGCGCGAGTGGTGCGGCGAGCGGGGCGTGCGCGACTGGTTCCATCTGCCGTTCGCCTGGTTCGGCGACCGCACGGCGTTCACCGGCTTCCGGATCCCGCTGCAGTTCTTCCCGACGGACCGCCGCCTGGAGCAGGGGATGCCGTTCATCCTCGACCTGGCGCCGGTGCTGGACGGGTACACCGCGGACGTCGGCCACTCGGGAGCCCTGGGCCCGAACCCGGTGCAGGAGAGACTGCTGGCCGATCTGGAGGCGCACCGGGAGCTGATCCTGCGCGAGGTGCGCGAAGGGCGCTCGCTGCGCGAGATCTACGCCGACGTCGACCGCCTCATGGCCCGCCAGGGCTACACGAACCGGCACCGCGCCTATCCGTTCGGCGTGATCGCGCACAAGGTGGACCGGGTGCGGGAACGCCGTTTCGCACCCCGGGTGTTCGGGTTCGGCACGCAGTCGCTCAAGGGGCTGGTCTCCGACGCGCTGCACGGCCACCGCGAGGGCTGGTCGCCCCTCTGGTCGCCGTACCGCTTCTCCGACCACCCGCCGCAGCCGGGCCTGTGGGCGGTCGAACCGCATCTCGGGTTCCGTGGCACGGGTGCGAAGTTCGAGGAGATCCTCGTGGTCACCGACTCGGCCGATCCGCGCGAGCGCGCCTTCTGGCTGGACGACGACCTGCCGCACGTGCGGCGTTGGGCGCAGGGAAAGGCGGAGACGATGCCGAAGGACGAGGGGGAGGGCCCGTGACACTGCCGCAGGGCGCGCGAGAGCGCCGGGTGCGGACCGGTGGGATCGACCTGTGCGTGGCCGAACTGGGCGATCCGGGCCGGCCGACGGTCGTCCTGGTGCACGGCTACCCGGACAGCAAGGAGGTGTGGACCGAGGTCGCGACGCGGCTGGCGGACCGCTTCGGGCTGCACGTGGTGCTGTACGACGTCCGGGGCCACGGCCGGTCCGGCGTCCCGAAGCCGCTGCGCGGCGGTTTCACCCTGGAGAAGCTCACGGACGACTTCCTGGCCGTGGCGGACGCGGTCAGCCCTGACCGGCCGGTGCACCTGGTCGGGCACGACTGGGGCTCGGTGCAGGCGTGGGAGTTCGTGACCGTGCGGCGCACCGAGGGGAGGATCGCGTCCTTCACGTCCATGTCCGGCCCGTCCCTCGACCACTTCGGGCACTGGATCGACAGGCGGCTGAAGCGGCCGACTCCGCGCCGGGTCGGCCAGCTCCTCGGCCAGGGCGCGAAGTCCTGGTACGTGTACCTGCTGCACACCCCCGCGCTGCCCGAACTCGCCTGGCGGGGCCCGCTCGGCAAGCGCTGGCCGGGCATTCTGCGGCGGATCGAGAAGGTCTCCACGGACGGGTACCCGACGCCCTCACTGCCGTCGGACGCCGCCCACGGAGCGTGGCTGTACCGGGACAACGTGCGCGGCCGGCTGCGTCGTCCGCGACCCGACGCGCACGCGCACGCGCCCGTGCAGCTGATCACGCCCCTGGCGGACCGGTTCCTCTCGGAGCGGCTGTACGACGAACTGGAGGAGTGGGTGCCGCGGCTGACCCGGCGCACCCTCGCGGCCGGGCACTGGATCCCGCGCACCAGGCCCGACCAGGTCGCCTCCTGGATCGACGACTTCGTCGCCTCGGTGGAGCGGGAGCGGGCGGGCGAGGCGGACGGACACGGCCGGGAGGCGGCAGGACAGGGCCGGGAGGCGGGCGGACGGGGTCGGCAGGCGGGCGGCGGGCCGGTGCGCACGACCGCCGCCGGCCGGTACGCCGAGCGCTTCGGCGGCCGGCTGGTGCTGGTCACCGGCGCGGGCAGCGGCATCGGGCGGGCCACGGCGTTCGCGTTCGCCGAGGCAGGCGCGCGCGTGATCGCCGTCGACCGTGACGGGGAGGCCGCCGCGCGAACGGCCGAGCTGTCCCTGCTGATCGGCGCGCCCGGGGCCTGGGCCGAGACGGTCGACGTCTCCGACGAGCAGGCGATGGAGAAGCTCGCCGCGAGGGTCCACGCCGAACACGGCGTACTGGACGTGCTGGTGAACAACGCGGGCATCGGCATGTCGGGCTCCTTCTTCGACACGACGTCCGACGACTGGCGCAAGGTCCTGGACGTCAACCTGTGGGGGGTGATCCACGGTTGCCGTCTGTTCGGCCGGCGGATGGCCGAGCGGGGGCAGGGCGGCCACATCGTCAACACGGCGTCGGCGGCGGCCTATCAGCCCTCCAAGGCGCTGCCCGCCTACAGCACCTCCAAGGCGGCCGTCCTGATGCTGAGCGAGTGCCTGCGCGCGGAGCTGGCCGGCCGGGGCATCGGCGTCTCGGCGGTCTGCCCGGGCCTGGTCAACACGAACATCACCGGCACGGCCACGTTCGTGGGCGTGGACGCCGAGGAGGAACGACGCCGCCAGAAGCGCTCCACGCGCGCGTACCGGCTGCGCAACTACCCGCCGGAGAAGGTCGCGGACGCGATCCTGCGGGCCGTCCTGCGTGACGAGGCGATGGTCCGGGTCACCCCGGAGGCGAAGGTCTCCTACGCCCTGTCCCGGTTCCTGCCGAGGGCGTTGAGGGCGCTGGCGCGGGTGGGACCGCCGCTGTGAGCGGCGGCCGAACGGGCCCTGCGCGCACGGTCGGCCCCGACGCGGCCTCCGCCGTGAGCGCGGGCTGCCGTCGGGGCGCGGACGCGGGCTCCGTGGTGGGCGCGGGCTCGGGTGCGGGCGTGCTCACGGGGGCGCGCGGAGGCGCGAGCTGCGGTGCGGGCGGGACGAAGGCGGCCTTGGTGAGGGCGAGTTGACCGCGCCTGCGGGGTCCGGGCCGCCGTACCGCATCGAGACCCTCGCGCACCTTTCGGGCGCGACCGTCCGCACCATCCGCGCCTACCAGGACCGCGGCCTCCTGCCCCGCCCGGAGCGCAAGGGGCGGGCCAACCACTACGCGGACGCCCATCTCGCCCGGCTCCACCAGATCGCCGACCTCCTCGACCGCGGCTACACGCTCGCCTCCATCAAGGAGCTACTCGACGCCCATGACACCGGCCGCGGGCTGGGCGGCGTGCTGGGCCTGGTCGCGGAGGTGGACGGCCCGTGGACGGACGAGGAGCCCGCGCGGGTCTCCCGAGCCGAACTGACCGCCCGCTTCGGGGGCGTCCCCGACGGCGCCGCGATCGCCGACGCGGTGGCTCTCGGCGTACTGGAGCCCGTCCCCGGCGACGACGACGCCTTCCTCGTGCCCAGCCCCCAAGAGCTGTCGGTGGCGGTGGAGTTGCACGCGGCGGGCGTTCCCCTCGACGCGATCACCGCGCACCTGCGGGAGTTGAGGACGCAGGTCGAGCACATCGCCTCCCGTTTCCTGGAGTTCACCACTGAGCACGTCTTCGCCCGCTACCTCGACGGCGAGCAGCGTCCCACCGACGCCGACGCGGCCGAAGCGGCCTCGCTCGTTCGACGGCTGCGCCCCCTCGCCCGGCAGACCGTCGACGCCGAACTGGCGCGGGCCATGCGCTTGTTCGCCACGCTCCACCTGCGCCGGCACCTCGGCTCCGAGGAACCGGCGGCCATCCCGGCCAGAACGCGTTCCGTGGCGGTCCCGGAAGCGACAATGCGGGCTGTGGAAAGCCTGATCGGGCCGGAGAACGCTGCCACGTTCCTGTCCCTGGCGGCCGAACGCGAGGTGCGTGCCAGGCGATTGGACGACCTGGCCTCAAGCGGTCGCGACGCGAACCCTGTTGACGAACACGGCTGACGGACCGGTCGGTTGTCCACAGAATCGCCAACTAACCTGTGGATAACCGTAGTTGCTTGTGGATCAAACCTCGGCCGCAAAACAAAATGCGTGATCCGCGTCTCTCCCGCCATGCTGAGTGGATGAACGAGAACGACCAGGACGAGAGACGCACCGTGAAGGTGTCGAAGTACCTCTCGAAACACCTCCGCCACCAGCCCGAACGCATCGGCCTCACTCTGGACGAGGCCGGCTGGGTCGAGATCGACGAGCTGATCGCGGCGTGCGCCGCCCACGGTTTCCGCATCACCCGCGCCGAGCTGGACCACGTCGTCGCCGCCAACGACAAGAAGCGCTTCGCCATCGACGGCACCCGGATCCGCGCCAGCCAGGGCCACAGCGTCGAGGTCGACCTCGGACTGCCCCCGGCGACCCCGCCGCCGTACCTCTACCACGGAACCGTGGGCCGCCTGCTGGACGCGATCCGGGCCGAGGGACTGCGCCCCATGAACCGCCACGACGTACATCTGTCCGCCGACCGGGAGACCGCGACCCGTGTCGGCGCCCGCCGAGGCCGCCCCGTGGTGCTCTCCGTCGACGCGGGAGCCATGCACCGCGACGGCCACGTCTTCCACGTGAGCGCCAACGGCGTGTGGCTGACGAAGTCCGTGCCCCCGCGGTACCTGCGCTTCCCCGGGCCACGCTGAGACACCGGCCCGCATCGACGGGCCGGGCCCGCGTTCGGGATGATCACGGACATGACTCACCTTCCCTCCACCGAGGCGGCCGTCACCGCCCTGCGCGCCATCGCCGCCACGTACGCGCGCGAGATCGAGGTGACCCACGACATCGGGGCCGACCAGACCTCCCGGCGCACCTCCGCCGGCGTGGGCGTCACCGCCGACCCGGACGGATCGCTGCCGCACGAGGCCCATGTCGAGCTCGGTGGGCGCCCCAGCGTGAGCGTGCGGCTCTATCCCGACGACGACGCCCTGATCACCGTCGAGGGCGTCGAGTGCCCGGACGTCGACCGCGACGACGTTCCCGACTTCCTGCGCTCCCTCTACGACGGCCACGCCTGGGTGAAGGCGCGCCGCTTTCCGCCCGGCCATTTCCTGATGGTGCCGCTGCCGCGCGACCGGGTGCACAAGGAGTACATCCTGGTCGGGCTCAGTCCGTGGCTGGCCCGACGCGCCCGGTGACCGTTTCACGTGAAACCGGCCGTCCGCATACGCTCGACGACATGAGTCTGCGTCTGAGCACCGTGATCCTCCCCTACCGCCGCTGGCACGAGGGGGGTCGTTCCGCATGGACGCGGGCCGAGCAGCTCGGCTTCCACACCGCGTACACCTACGACCACCTGTCCTGGCGAAGCTTTCGGGACGGCCCCTGGTTCGGCGCCATCCCCACGCTGACCGCCGCCGCGGGCGCCACCGAGCGACTGCGCCTGGGCACGCTGGTGACCTCGCCGAACTTCCGGCACCCGGTGACCCTCGCCAAGGAGCTGATCTCCCTCGACGACATCTCGGGCGGCCGGGTGACCCTGGGCATCGGCGCCGGCGGCACCGGTTTCGACGCCACCGCCCTCGGCCAGGAACCGTGGACCCCGCGCGAGCGGGCCGACCGGCTCGGCGAGTTCGTGCCCCTGCTCGACCGGCTCCTCACCGAGGACTCCGTGTCCTACGAGGGCGACCACTACTCGGCGCACGAGACACGCAACATCCCCGGCTGCCTCCAGCGCCCCCGGCTCCCCTTCGCGATCGCCGCGACCGGACCGCGCGGCCTGCGTCTCGCCGCCCGGTACGGACAGGCCTGGGTGACCACCGGTGACCCCAAGCTGTACGAGAACGGCACCCCCGAGCAGTCGGTGCGGGCCCTGCGCGACCAGACCGAGAAGCTCGCCGACGCCTGCGCCGCCCGCGGCCGGGACGTGACGGAGCTGGACAAGATCCTCCTCACCGGGTTCACCCCGGACCGTGCCCGGCCTCTGGAGTCCCTGGACGCCTTCGTCGACTTCGCGGGCCGGCACCAGGAGCTCGGCTTCACGGAGCTCGTGGTCCACTGGCCCATCCCGGACTCCGATTTCGCCGCCGACGAGAAGGTCTTCGAGCGGATCGCCATGGAGGCCCCGGCCCAGCTGCGCTGAGCCCGGCGTCCGGACCCGCCGTGCCCCGCCCCCGGCCCGCTGTGGGCGGGCTCTCGCACGGCCGTACGGGCCGATGCGCGAGAATGACCCGGTGACCTCAGCGACTCGACAGCCCGTGACCCCGGCCGCAGCCCTCCCGCCGCGGCTGATCGCCACCGATCTCGACGGCACCCTGCTGCGCGACGACAAGTCGGTGTCCGACCGCACGGTCGCCGCACTCGCCGCCGCCGAGAAGGCGGGCATCGAGGTCTTCTTCGTCACCGGCCGCCCGGCCCGCTGGATGGACGTCGTCAGCGACCACGTTCACGGACACGGACTGGCGATCTGCGGCAACGGCGCCGCCGTGGTCGACCTGCACGGCGGTCCGGGCGCACACCGGTTCGTCAAGGTGCGCGAGCTGGCGCGCGACAACGCGCTGGACGCCGTCCGGCTGCTGCGGGAGGCCGCGCCCGGCACCATGTACGCCGTCGAGCAGACCTACGGCTTCTACCAGGAGCCGGAGTACCCGAAGATGCACATGGAGATCCCCGACCACCTCGCGCCGGCCGAGCAGCTGCTGGCGCCGGACGCCCCGGGGGCCGGCGAGCCGGTGCTGAAGATCCTGGCGTTCCATCCCACGCTCGACCCCGACGCCTTCCTCACCCTGGCCCGGCTGGCCATCGGCGACCGGGCCACCGTCACCCGCTCCAGCCCCAGCGCCCTGCTGGAGATCAGCGGCCCCGACGTCTCCAAGGCCAGCACACTCGCCCTGTGCTGCGCGGAGCGAGGCATCTCCCACGAGGAGGTCGTCGCGTTCGGGGACATGCCCAACGACGTCGAGATGCTCACCTGGGCGGGCCGGTCGTACGCGATGGGCAACGCCCATCCGGACGTCCTGGCGGCGGCCTCCGGCCGGACCGCCGCCAACAACGAGGACGGGGTCGCCCTCGTCATCGAGCAGCTGCTCACCGAGCGGGCGTAGCGCTCACGACTCGACGCCCGCGCCGCGGGTCGTGACCCGGCCCCGCGCCGGTGATCAGCTCCGCGGCCTCCTCCCGCTCGGCCATCCTCCGCAACGGGCCCTCCACGAGCGTCAGCTCCTGGTACGACCCGCGCTGCACCACCCTGCCCGCGTCCAGGACGATCACCTCGTCGACGGCGTCGAGTCCGGCCAGCCGGTGGGTGATCAGCAGCGTCGTCCGGCCCTCGGTCGCGGCCAGCAGGTCCCGGGTCAGCGCGTCGGCGGTCGGCAGGTCCAGATGTTCGGCCGGCTCGTCGAGCACCAGGACGGGGAAGTCGGCGAGCAGGGCGCGGGCGAGCGCGAGCCGCTGTCGCTGCCCGCCGGAGAGCCTCGCCCCGTGCTCGCCGACGAGCGTGTCCAGACCGTCCGGCAGCCCGTCGGCCCACTCCAGCAGCCGTGCTCGCGCCAGCGCGTCCCGCAGGTCCTCCTCGCTCGCCCCCTTCCGCGCGAGCAGCAGGTTCTCGCGCACCGAGCTGTCGAAGAGGTGCGCGTCCTGGGCGCACAGCCCGACGAGCGCGCGCACGTCGTCGCCGTCCAGGGACCGCGCGTCCACCCCGGCCAGCGTGTACGAGCCCGCGTCCGCGTCCAGGAACCGCAGCAGCACCTGCGCGAGGGTGGTCTTGCCGGACCCGGAGGGCCCCACGAGCGCGACCCTGCGGCCCGGGGTCAGGGTCAGGCCCACGCCGGTGAGCGCGTCGCGGTCCTGCCCGGCGTACCGGGCGGACAGGTCCTCGACGACGAGCGGGAAGGGCGACGCGGGCGCCTGACGGGGCCGCTCCGGCTCCCGCACCGGCTCGGGGGAGTCCAGCACCTCGAAGACCCGCTCCGCGCTCCTGCGCACCCGCTGGCGGTACTGCACGGCCGGCGAAAGGCCCAGGACGGCCTCGAAGGCGGCCAGCGGGGTCAGCACGACCACCGCCATGATCACACCGTCGAGTCGGCCGTCGCCCACCGCCCGGGCGCCCACGAGGGCCGCCGCCATGACCGTCAGGCCGGAGACGAGGGCGGTCAGTCCGTCACCGAGCGCGGTGGCGGTCGCCGCACGCGAGGCGATCCGGGTGAGCACGCCGTCGGCCGCGCGCACCCCGGCCGTACGGGCGGGCAGGGCGCCCGCGACGGTCAGCTCGGCGGTGCCGGTGAGCAGGTCCGCCGTGCGGGTGGCGAGCACGCCCCGAGCGGGAGCGAGCCTGCGCTCGGCCCGGCGCGCCACGGCGCCGGTGACCAGCGGGACGCCCACCCCTGCCGTCAGCAGGCCGAGGGCGAGCACGGCCCCGGCCTCGGGCAGCAGCCACGCGGTGAAGGCGACCGATCCGGCCGAGACGACGACGGCCGAGCCGGCGGGCAGCAGCCAGCGCAGCCAGTAGTCCTGAAGGGCGTCCACGTCGGCGACGAGCCGGGTCAGCAGATCGCCCCGACGGGTCCTGCGCAGTCCGGCGGGCGCCAGCCGCTCCAGCCGCCGGTAGACGGCGACCCTGGTGTCGGCCAGCATCCGCAGCACGGCGTCGTGGGAGACGAGGCGTTCCGCGTACCGGAACACGGCCCGCCCGATGCCGAAGGCACGGGTCGCCGTCACGGCCACCATCAGATACAGGACCGGCGGCTGCTGTGCGGCGCGCGAGATCAGCCACCCCGAGGTGGCCATGAGGCCCACGGCGCTGCCGAGAGCCAGACTGCCCAGCAGCAGCGCGAGGCCGAGCCGGCCCCGTCGGGCGCCCGCCATGGCGCGGACCCGGGCGAGGACGCCGCCCCCGGATGCTGCGGCCGCGGTCTCGCCGTCCCGTGCGGCGGGCGCCGCCGCCGCCACCGCCGCCGCCGTCGTCCGTACCGGAAGGACCGGGGCGTCCTTGGGGGCGGCCGGCACGGACTCGCGCGACTCGGTCCCGGCCAGCCGCACCACCCGGTCCGCCACTGCCAGCAGCGCGGGCCGGTGCACGACGAGCAGCACCGTGCGCCCGGCCGCGAGCCGCCGCACGGCCGCCACGACCTCTGCCTCGGTCCTCCCGTCGAGTGCGGCTGTCGGCTCGTCCAACAGCAGGACGGGGCGGTCCGCGAGGAAGGCGCGGGCCAGCGCCAGGCGCTGCCGCTGGCCGGCCGACAGTCCGGCCCCGTCCTCACCGAGCACGGTGTCGGCCCCGTCGGGCAGCGCGTCGACGAACTCCAGCGCGCCCGCGTCCGCCAGCGCTCCGCGCAGGGCCGCGTCGTCGGCCTCCGGACGCGCCAGCCGGACGTTCTCGGCGATCGTCCCCGCGAACAGGTGCGGGCGCTGCGGCACCCAGGCGATCCGCGACCGCCACTGCTCCAGGTCGGCCACCGCCAGGTCGACTCCCCCGGCCAGCACCCGCCCCTCGGCCGGCTCCACGAAGCCCAACAGGGCGTGCAGCAACGTCGACTTGCCCGCGCCGCTCGGGCCGACCAGCGCGACCGTCTCACCGGGCTCGACGGTGAAGCTCACGTCCGAGACGGCATCACCGGAACGTCCCGGGTAGCGGACGGTCACCCCCTCGAAGGCCACCCCGCCCTCGGTCACCGCGACCGTCCCCGGCGTGGGCGCCGGGGTCTCCAGTACCTCGAAGATCTCCTCCGCCGCCGCCAGCCCCTCGGCCGCCGCGTGGTACTGCGCGCCGACCTGCCGGAGCGGGAGGTAGGCCTCGGGGGCCAGCACGAGGATCACCAGCCCGACGTACAGATCCATCTCGCCGTGGACGAGTCGCATGCCGATCGTCACGGCGACGAGGGCCACCGAGAGCGTCGACAGCAGCTCCAGCGCGAACGACGAGATGAACGCGATGCGCAGCGTCCTCATGGTCGCCTGACGGTATTCGCCGGTGATGCGACGAATGGACTCGGCCTGCGCCTTGGCCCGCCCGAACACCTTCAGCGTGGGCAGCCCCGCGACGACGTCCAGGAAGTGCCCGGACAGGCGGGACAGCAGCCGCCACTGGCGGTCCATCCGCGCCTGGGTGGCCCAGCCGATCAACATCATGAAGACCGGGATCAGCGGCAGCGTGCCGACGATGATCGCGGCGGACACCCAGTCCTCGGTCACGATCCGCGCGAGCACCGCCACCGGCACGACCACGGCCAGACCGAGCTGGGGCAGATAGCGAGAGAAGTAGTCGTCGAGAGCGTCCACGCCCCGGGTGGCGAGGGCCACCAGCGAACCGGTGCGCTGTCCGCTGAGCCAGCCGGGCCCCAGGGCCGCGGCCCGCTCCAGCAGCCGTCCCCGCAGCTCCGACTTCACGGCCGCGCTCGCGCGATGCGCGGCGAGTTCGGTGCACCAGGCCACCAGGGCACGGCCGCCCGCGACGGCCGCCAGCAACAGCACCGGGGTGCGCAGTTCGCTGACCGACATACCGTGCTGGAACGCGCCGACCACCATCTCGGCGATGAGCATGGCCTGAGCGATGACCAGCGCGGCCCCGACAGCGCCCAGACCGACGACGGCCGCCAGGAAGACGCGCGTGGCGCCGGCGTACCGCAGCAGACGCGGGTCGATCGGTTTCACGTGAAACACCCTCTTCTCGCCGAGCGTGTTTCACGTGAAACACGCTCTCTCGCCTCACGAGGGGTGTTTCCCGTGAAACACCCCTCAGCAGGGACTCAGTGCACGGACTCGGCGATGTGCTGCGTGCCGATCCGCTTGCGGAACACCCAGTAGGTCCACCCCTGGTAGAGCAGCACCAGGGGGGTGGCGATCCCCGCGCACCAGGTCATGATCTTCAAGGTGTACGGGCTCGACGAGGCGTTGGTGACGGTCAGGCTCCAGTCCGCGTTCAGCGTGGACGGCATGACGTTCGGAAAGAGCGTCAGGAAGAGCATCGCCACGGCGGCCACGATGGTGACTCCGGAGAAGGCGAACGACCATCCCTCACGCCCCGCCTGGTTCGCCACGAGCGCCGCGACCAGTGCGGCCACCGCCACGACAGCCGCGACCAGGCTCTTGGCGTCGCCGCTGTCGATCTGCGTCCACAGCAGGAAGACCAGTGCGAGGACAGCGGTCACGACGCCCACCTTCAGCGCCAGTTTCCGCGCCCTCTCCCGGATGTCGCCGACGGTCTTGAGCGCCGTGAACACCGCGCCGTGGAAGGTGAACAGGGTCAGCGTCACCAGGCCGCCGAGCAGTGCGTACGGGTTCAGCAGATCCCAGACGTCGCCCACGTAGTCGAAGTTCCGGTCGATCTTCACGCCCCGCACGATGTTGCCGAAGGCGACGCCCCACAGGAACGCGGGGAGCAGCGAGGTCCAGAAGATCGCGGTCTCCCAGTTGCGCTGCCAGTTCTCCTCGGGCCGCTTGGCCCGGTACTCGAAGGCGACACCGCGCACGATCAGGCAGACCAGGATGAACAGCAGGGGCAGGTAGAAGCCCGAGAAGAGGGTGGCGTACCACTCGGGGAAGGCGGCGAACGTCGCGCCGCCCGCCGTGAGCAGCCATACCTCGTTGCCGTCCCAGACCGGCCCGATGGTGTTGATGAGCACGCGCCGCTCGGGCCGGTCGCGGGCGAGCAGCCTGGTGAGGATGCCGACCCCGAAGTCGAAGCCCTCAAGGAAGAAGTAACCGGTCCACAGGACGGCGATGAGGACGAACCAGACGTCGTGAAGTTCCATGACTGTGCAGCTCCCTCGGCCTAGTAGGAGAAGGCCATCGGCTTGTCGGCGTCACGGGAGTCGCCGCCGATCTTCGTGGGCGGGTTGAGGTCGGCCTCGGTGAGTTCGGGCGGGCCGGCCTTCACGTACTTGACCAGCAGCTTGACCTCCACGACGGCGAGCACCGCGTACAGCGCCGTGAAGACGATCATCGAGGTGAGCACCTCGCCCTGGGAGACGCCGGGGGAGACCGCGTCCCGGGTCTGCAACACGCCGTAGACGACCCAGGGCTGGCGGCCCATCTCGGTGAAGATCCAGCCCCAGGAGTTGGCGATCAGCGGGAAGCCCAGGGTCCAGATCGCCGCGAGCCAGTAGAGCCTGGTGAGCTGCGGGCCCAGCGCCTTGGTGCGGAAGAGCACCACGTGCGGCACCTCGTCCTCACCGACCCTGAGGTGCTGTGGCAGCAGGAACTTCTTGCGGGTGAGCCAGAGTCCGGCCAGGCCGATCGCGAAGGACGTCATGCCGAAGCCGATCATCCAGCGGAAGCCCCAGTAGGCGACCGGGATGTTGGGCCGGTAGTCGCCGGGGCCGAACTTCTCCTGCTCGGCCTTGTTCACGTCGTTGATGCCGGGGACGTACGAGCTGAAGTCGTCGTTCGCGAGGAAGGACAGCAGTCCCGGGATCTCGATGGCGACCTTGTTGTGCCCTTCCTCGACGTCGCCGTAGGCGAAGACCGAGAAGGGCGCGGGCGCCTCGCCGTCCCACAGCGCCTCGGCCGCGGCCATCTTCATCGGCTGCTGCTTGAACATGACCTTGCCGAGCACGTCGCCGCTGACGGCGGTGAGCAGGCCGGCGACGACCACGGTGACCAGGCCCAGCCGCAGCGAGGTCTTCATCACCGGGATGTGCTTCTTGCGGTACAGGTGGAAGGCGGCGATGCCGACCATGAAGGCGCCGCCGGTGAGGAAGGCCGCGGACATCGTGTGGAAGACCTGGCTGAGCGCGGTGTTCTGGGTCAGCACGGCCCAGAAGTCGGTGAGCTCGGCCCGGCCCTTCTCCTTGTTGATCCGGTAGCCGACCGGGTGCTGCATCCACGAGTTGGCCGCGAGGATGAAGTAGGCCGACAGGATCGTGCCGATCGAGACCATCCACATGCAGGCCAGGTGGATCTTCTTCGGCAGCTTGTCCCAGCCGAAGATCCACAGGCCGATGAAGGTGGACTCGAAGAAGAAGGCGATCAGGGCCTCGAAGGCCAGCGGGGCGCCGAACACGTCGCCGACGAAGCGCGAGTAGTCGGACCAGTTCATGCCGAACTGGAACTCCTGCACGATGCCGGTGACGACGCCCATCGCGATGTTGATCAGGAAGAGCTTGCCCCAGAACTTCGTCGCCCTCAGGTACTTCTCGTTCTCCGTCCGTACCCAGGCGGTCTGCAACCCGGCGGTGAGCGCCGCGAGGGAGATCGTCAGGGGAACGAAGAGGAAGTGGTAGACGGTGGTGATGCCGAACTGCCAGCGCGCCAGTGTCTCCGGCGCCAGAGCCAGGTCCACGTCGTCACTCCTAACCTCACGCTCGTGGATCACGCTTGTGAAAGCGTTCACATTCACAAGCTAGTATGCCGCAAGGATTTTCGACATGGCAAAGGGGGTCCCCTTACCCGCGGGAACCCCCTGGACCACACTTACGGACACCGGGCCTGACCAGCAGAAACCCGCAGAACAGCGCCTACAGGTCCTTGCGGAACCCTTCTGCCGCCTTCAGGAAGATGTCGTTCGCCTCGTTCTCGCCGATCGTCACCCGCACCCCTTCACCCGGGAACGGCCGCACCACGACGCCGGCCTGCTCGCACGCCCCCGCGAAGGGAACCGTGTGCTCGCCCAGCCGCAGCCAGACGAAGTTGGCCTGTGTCTCGGGCACCGTCCAGCCCTGCGCGCGCAGCGCCTCGACCACGCGCAGCCGCTCGCACACCAGGGAGCCGACCCGGCCCAGCAGCGCGTCCTCGGCGCGCAGCGAGGCGATCGCCGCCTCCTGCGCCAGCTGGCTGACCCCGAACGGCACCGCCGTCTTGCGCAGCGCCTCGGCCACCGGCTCGTGGGCGACGGCGAAGCCGACGCGCAGCCCCGCGAGACCGTACGCCTTGGAGAAGGTCCGCAGGACGCACACGTTGGGCCGGTTGCGGTACAGCTCGACGCCGTCGGGCACCTCGGGGTCGCGGATGAACTCCCGGTAGGCCTCGTCGAGCACGACCAGCACATCGCCCGGCACGCGGTCGAGGAACCGTTCCAGCTCGGCCCGCCGCACGACGGTGCCGGTGGGGTTGTTGGGGTTGCAGACGAAGATCAACCGGGTCCGGTCGGTGATCGCGTCGGCCATCGCGTCCAGATCGTGCACGTCACCCGCCGTCAGCGGCACCTGCACCGCCGTGGCGCCGCTGATCTGCGTGATGATCGGGTACGCCTCGAAGGACCGCCAGGCGTACATCACCTCGTCGCCGGGCCCCGCGGTCGCCTGCACCAGTTGTTGGGCGACGCCGACGGAGCCGGTGCCCGTGGCCAGGTGCGAGGCCGGCACCCCGAAACGGTCGGCGAGCTCGCTCACCAGGCCCGAGCAGGCGAGGTCCGGGTAGCGGTTGAAGGAGGCGGCAGCGGCCGTCACGGACTCCATCACGCCCGGCAGCGGCGGATAGGGGTTCTCGTTGGAGGACAGCTTGTAGGCCACCGGGCCACCGGCCATGGCCGGCCTGCCCGGCTTGTAGGTGGGGACCCCTTCCAGCTCGGCGCGCAGCTTGGGGCTCGTCTCGCTCACCGCAGTCCTCCTCTTGACCACCACCGGCTTCAATACTGCTCACCTTATGAGGATTCGGCCCGGGTGCGTACAGGTTGTCGGTCGGAGACCGACGCCCGGAGCGGAGGGATCTCTACGACTTCTGAGGACGAAGGCGCACGAAGGCGTACTCCTCAGGGGGCGCGCTGCACATATATCTACGCGCCGGTGGCTCACTCCGTGGCGCGCATCCCTCGTGCAGGTGAGTTGAGACCTCTTCGAAACATCCGCGCCTTGGCAGGCTCATCCGTGTAGACAGGTCACGTCCTGGCATGGAAGTCGACAATCGGCTTTGTTTCCAAGGCACTTGACCCCGATAAGCCTTGCAGAAACGTGCCTGTCAACGCGTGCATATGCGTCCGCCCTACCCCACCCAATGAGCCCTACTATCGGCTCGCCATGACAGCAGCAGGGAAGCACCAGGTGAGCCGCGCGGAAACCTCACGCCGAGGCAACCGGCCGGGCCGGGCGGGCATCAGGGACGTGGCCGCCGCCGCCGGAGTCTCCATCACGACCGTCTCCGACGCCCTCAACGGCAAGGGCAGGCTCCCGGACGCCACCCGCCGCCATGTCCGCGAGGTCGCCGACCGACTGGGCTACCGCCCCTCCGCGGCCGCCCGAACCCTCCGTACCGGCAAGTCGGGCCTCATCGGCCTGACCGTGACCACGTACGGGGATGAACCTTTCACCTTCACCGAGTTCGCGTACTTCGCGGAGATGGCGCGCGCCGCCACCTCCGCAGCGCTCGCCCGCGGCTACGCGCTCGTCATCCTCCCGGCGACCTCGCGCCACGACGTGTGGTCGAACGTCGCCCTGGACGGCACGGTCGTCATCGACCCCTCCGACCAGGATCCGGTGGTCAGCGAGCTGGTCCGGCAGGGCTTACCGGTCGTCTCCGACGGCCGCCCGGCCGGCACGCTCCCGGTCACCGCCTGGGTGGACAACGACCACGAGACCGCCGTCCTCGACATCCTCGACCATCTGGCCGACGCCGGCGCCCGCCGCATCGGCCTGCTCACCGGCACCACGACCGACACGTACACCCACCTGTCGACCAGCGCCTATCTGCGCTGGTGCGAGCGCGTGGGCCAGGAACCCGTCTACGAGGCCTACCCCGCACACGACCCGTGCGCCGGCGCCGTCGCCGCCGACCGGCTCCTGGCGCGCCCCGACCGCCCCGACGCCGTCTACGGCCTGTTCGACCCCAACGGAACGGACCTGCTGGCCGCCGCCCGCCGGTACGGGCTGCGGGTGCCGGAGGAGCTGCTGATCGTCTGCTGCAGCGAGTCCACGGTCTACGCCAACACCGAGCCGCCCGTGACGACGCTCTCGCTGAAACCGCGCCGCATCGGCACCGCGGTCGTCCAGCTCCTCATCGACGCGATCGAGGGCGTGCAGACGGACGGAACGGTCGAGCAGGTGATACCGACCGAGCTGATCGTGCGGACCTCCTCCCAGCGACGCCCGCCCCGTACGACGGTCAGCCCGCCGAGGGCCCCGGAGGGCAAGTAGCCGGAGCCCCCGGCGCCACGACCTGGCCGCGCGGCCGAGCGGCATGACCGGGCCGGACGACCGGGCCGCCGTCGTGCTCCGCCCGCCCCTCCGGGGAAGGGCGGGACGGTGGCGGCCTTTCGGTTGCCTGCGCCGCATGTTCGTGGGTTCTGCCGGTCGATGCCGGTCGGATTTCCGCCGGCCCGCGCCGGTTCCCGCCGGCCCGCGCCGGTTCCCCCGGCTTCCGCCGGCCGCCTCTGGTTCCCGCCGGTATCGCCGCTGGTCGCTCGTCCCGCCGGTCCACGGCGGCGCCCACCGGGGCTCGTCGGGTTCGGCGTGTTCGACGATGGTCGCCGGGTGCCGGCGGTTATAGGGGGTCGCCGGGTGCCGGCGGTTGTAGGGGGTCGCCGGGTGCCGGCGGTTGTAGGGGGTCGCCAGCAGTGGTCGTCGGGTTCCGGCGGGGGGGCGTCGGAGGTCGTCAACGTGGGCGGGCAAAGGGCACGTACGGGCGATTCTCACGGGATCGTCCGACCGCCGTCAGCCGCGTGGTGTGCTCGCTCTGACGCACAGCAGAGCACCCCCGCCGAGCCCGTCGAGCCCGGAGGGCGACGACCTCGTCGTCCACCCGCGAGGGCCGTGGAACGCGCTCCGCGGCCCGCCCGAGATCCCGCCCGGCCCACGGAAAGCGCCTCTCTGACGTCGCCGGAGTCCCCCACCCGGCCGAAAAGCCCCCTCACCCGGGTCGCTGGAACCGGTCGTCGCTGTGGCGCGCGGGTGGGAGCGCGCTGCGCGCCGGGTGAGTTCGGGTGGCCGAAGCCCGGTCCAATCGGGGCGAAAGCCGCGATGAACTGGAGCCTTGCTCCGATTCAGCACCCCTGGGTCATCACACGGCACGATCCGCATTCCTATGATGGGCGCACGGCACCGCGGGCCGCTGCGACCAAGCAGCCCGCGCAGTGCAGATGCGGCGCGATGGTGGAGGGGTCTGATGACTCAGGGGGCCGGTCAGGGACCCGAGGTGGAGCGGACGGCGACGTTGCGCGACTTCCGGGTGCCCGCGTACGTCAACGAGACCGGTCCGTACGACCACGGCACACAGCCCGGCGATGCGGCGCCGCCCGTCGAGGAGCCCCTGGAGCACCCCGACGGCTACACGCCCACCCAGCGCGACCTGCCCGTCATCAACCGCCGCGGAGACACCCTCCAGGTCGTGGTGGACCCGGCGCCCGCGCAGGCCCCGGCGCCCGCGACCGGGCCGGGCCCGCTCTTCGTCGTCGGCGACGTGCACGGCTACCTCGACGAACTGGTGGCCGCACTCCAGGAGAAGGGCCTCATCGACGAGGCCGGCAACTGGTGCGCGGGCACCGCCCGGCTGTGGTTCCTCGGTGACTTCACCGACCGTGGACCGGACGGCATCGGCGTCATCGACCTCGTCATGCGGCTGTCCGCGGAGGCCGCCGCGGCCGGCGGGTACTGCAAGGCCCTCATGGGCAACCACGAACTGCTGCTGCTCGGCGCCAAGCGCTTCGGCGACACCCCGGTCAACTCCGGCGCCGGCACCGCCACCTTCCAGGCGGCCTGGCTGCTCAACGGCGGCCAGAAGTACGACATGGACCGTCTCCAGGACCATCACCTGCAGTGGATGGCCCGGCTCGACGCCGTCGAGGAAGTCGACGGCCACCTGCTCGTCCACTCCGACACCACCGCCTACCTCGACTACGGCGACTCGATCGAGGCGGTCAACGACACCGTCCGCGAGACCATCACGCGCAACGACGCGGACGAGGTGTGGGATCTGTTCCGCAAGTTCACCAAGCGCTTCTCCTTCCGCGACGAGGGCGGCGCCGACGCCGTCCGCTCCCTGCTCGATACGTACGGCGGCACCCGCATCGTTCACGGCCACAGCCCGATTCCCTACCTGCTCGGCGAAGTCGGCTCCGAGGAGGACGAGGACAACGGCGGCCCGCACGTCGCAGGGCCCCACGTCTACGCCGACGGGCTCGCCATCGCGATGGACGGCGGCGTGACGATGGCCGGCAAGCTCCTGGTCCAGCAACTCCCCCTGGAAGCCTGACCGTTCGAGGCTCCGGCCACTGGCTTCCGGAGCCTCGCCGGGGCCTCGCCGGGGCCTCGCGGCCCCCTCCACGGGCCTTCCCCGGGCCGCCCGGGGCCGAGCGCGCCCCCTGCCCCTCGGCCTCCGGCGACACCGCAGGCCAAGGGCCAATTTCGGCAAACCCCCTGTCACCGCATGCCGTCGCCGCTCTACCATCGCCTTATCCGTAGCAGGCTCCCCTCCGTTTCTGCCCGACGGCTCGTTGGCATGCGAGCCCCAAGCCCTACGGAGCATCGGGGGATGCACATGAACAGCGTTCCGCAGCACCTGCACAGCGAGGACCGCCAGGAGTACGAGCGGATCCTCGACGAGGCGCTGCGCTCCGCCCCACACCACCCGGACCTCGCCGCTGTGGGACAGCGGCTCAACTCCGAGCAGCTGCGCACCATGGCGCTCAACGCCTCCGCGCTCATCACGGTGGCCGCGGCGGCCGAGTACCAGCACTACGTGAAGGTCCGCGAGGAACTGCGCCACCCCGCACCGTCCACCGCGACGGACGCGCCCGGGTCCGGCTCCGCCGAATCCGGCGTCGCCACGATCGGCCTGGCCACCACCATGGGCGAGGCGACCCAGGCCGCCGAGGCCGCCGGGGCGGGCGCCGTCGCCGCCGTCCTCACCCCCGTGCTCGCCGGGACCGCCGCGGTGATCTTCCTGCTCGTCGGTTACATCCTCAGAACCGTCGCCCCCGAGCAGGCGTTCGCCCAGACCATGGTCGCGGCCGGGTGGGCGTTCGGAGCCGTGGCCGCGGCCGCGATCCTCGTCGCCACCGTCGCTCTGCTGCTGACCGCCCTGCGCAATCGGCCCTCCCTGGAGGCCGCGGCGTACGGCGAACAGAACGAGGAGGTCACCCAGGCCAAGGAGGCCTGGCGTGAAGCCCTGCTGGAACGCGGGATCCTGCCGTTTCTCCGCGAGGCCCTCGCCAACCCCGGCGCGGCGACGGCCCTGCACACCGAACCGGCCCCGCCTGCTCCCACCGGTCGTCTCCCGAAGATCGGCTACGGCCGGCCGGGCTTCAGCAGTCCCGACGACGGCCGCTCGACCGGCCCGCGGCCGAGCTTCAGCAGCCCGGACTACACCAGCCCCGAGTTCGGCGGCCCGGAAAACCACCCGGAATAGGCGTCACGGCGCGCCCCTCGACTCAGGGACTCAGGGCGGGGATGTTGGACGTGGACTGGACCGGAACGTGGGACAGGACCTTGCGGCGGGCAGGGGCAGGGGCAGGGGCGCAGGCCGGGGGCGGAAGGACACCCGTCCACCGGCTCGGAACCGGCCGGAAGGAAGCCCAGTGCCCCGGTGCCCCGGCGCCTGGGCCCTCGACCCGCGCCGATCCGCCCCTGTCCTGCGCCGCCTGCCCAGGGACCGCCGAACTACGGACGGACGCCCGGACCGGGCGGGGCCTAACGTCCGGCGAGGCCGGCGAACAGCCGACGCGCCGGTGGTCGGCCGGCGGGGCCCGGTGGACGGCCGGCGGGGCTCGGTGGACGGCTGGCGGGGCTCGGTGGACGGCCGGACTCGGCCGGAGCGGCCGGAGACGGACGGCCGCACTCAGACGGAGGCTGACGGCCGGACCGAGCGACCCGATCCGACCGGTTCGACGATCCGACCGGTTCGACCTCTTCGACCGGGACCGTCAGAGGATGCCCGCCCGGGTCGCCGCCTTGATCCAGTCGGGGAACTCCGACAGCAGCCGGTCGTAGAGTTCCTGATCCGGGACGGTGCTGATGTCGTCGACCGCGAAGAAGCCCACGTTGTCGACGCGTCGGCCCGGCAGCGTGTCGAACCGCTCCAGCACCCCGTAGTTGGACCGTCCGAGCCCCACGAACTGCCAGAAGATGGGTTCCTCGACCGCCGCTCTCAGTTCCCGCTCGATCGCCGCGTCGCGATACACCCCGCCGTCGGAGAAGAAGAGCACCAACGTCGGAGCGTCCGCCGGATGCTCCCGGACAAAGTCTCTGACCTGGGCGATCGCCTTCTGCTCTTCGTTCTGGATACCGACCGTGCGCATGTCGACCTGCCCCGGCTCCATCCCCTTCCGAGGCTTCTTGGACCGACGGAACAGACTCATCTCGCCCACCCTCACATGCAGCCGCAGCCACTCGGGGAGTTCGCCGAGCCTCAGGTCGGGCAGTCGAGCCGCCTCACTGGCGAACGTCCACGCCTGCATCTCCCCGTCGTCGTCCAGCTGAGCCGCCACCGCCGCCATCCGCTCCACGACGTCCGCCACCACGCCCTTGGAGTACAGGAACGACATGGAGCCCGAGGCGTCGAGCACGAGCAGGATCCGCGCGCTGATGCCGGCGGCTCCCCGCTTGCTCAGGCTGACGGCGACCTGCTCCTTGCGCAGCGACAGCCGTTTGCGCATGTCGACGGGGAGCCGTTCCTCGCCCTTCGTCAGGCGAGGTCCCGAAGGCGGAGCGGAGGGAACCGATTCCGGACGGCCGGGCGCGGGCGTGGCCGCAGGCACGGGCGTGGCCGCAGGGGGCGGACCGGGCGGCAGCGGCGGAACGGACGCCGCGGTCGCCTCCCCCGGCTCCTCGTCGACCGTGATGCCGAAGTCGGTGGCCAGCCCCGCGAGTCCGGAAGCGTAACCCTGGCCGACCGCCCGGAACTTCCACCTCCCTTCGCGCAGGTACAACTCGCCCCCGATGAAGGCCGTCTCCGTGTCGGCCTGCATCTCGAAGCGGGCGATCTCATACCCGCCGCCCGTACCGAACAGCCGCAGCGTCAGGTCCCTCACCTGCCCGAAGACGCCACCGTCGGCGGACGCGCACAGCACCACCCGGGTGATCGCGCTCTCCAGCGAACGGAAGTCGACGTGGACGGCGTCGGTCACGACTGCGCCGTCCCGGCGCTTGCCGACGTGCCGCACGGCTCCGGACGCGTGGAGCGGCTGGTTGTAGAAGACGAAGTCCCCGTCGTTCCGCACCTGCCCGGCATCGGTCAGCAGCAGCGCCGAGACGTCGATGTCCGGCCCGCCGGCTCCCTCGGCCCAACTGAGATCGACCCGGACATCCGGTGAGTCGACCGGCAGATTGGCGCCCTTGCTCATGGATCGCGCTGTCATGGGGGCCAGTCTGCCGAGTAGCCGTCCGACTTCAACCCTGCGACGGGCCCTCTGCCGAACCGCTCATCGGCCCTCCGGTCGGCCGCGGCCGCCCTTCCGCCCCACCGGCCCCCCACCGGTACCTTCATCGCTCCCCCCTGTCAGTCGGCCTGTCGGTTCCCCACCGGCGCCGCCCGGCCGGCCGTCCGAACGGGCAGGCCGAATGGCCGGACCGAACGGGCGGTGCGGATCGGACGGCGCGGATCGGGTGGCGCGGATCGGGTGGCGCCGACGGAGGACGGCTTCTCAGTCGGCTATCGGCAGGTACACCCGGTTCCCGCTCGCGGCGAACTCCTTCGACTTCTCCAGCATTCCCTCGGCGATCTCGTCCGCCGAGGCGCCCTCGGTCACCCCGCCGCCGAACCGCTCGTTGATGCTCTGGCTGATCTTCATGGAGCAGAACTTCGGCCCGCACATGGAGCAGAAATGGGCTGTTTTCGCGGGCTCCGCGGGCAGCGTCTCGTCGTGGAACTCCCGTGCCGTGTCCGGGTCCAGAGCAAGATTGAACTGGTCTTCCCAGCGGAACTCGAAACGCGCGTCGGACAGCGCGTCGTCCCATTCCTGTGCACCGGCGTGTCCCTTGGCAAGGTCGGCCGCGTGGGCGGCGATCTTGTAGGTGATGACACCGGTCTTGACGTCATCGCGGTTGGGCAGTCCCAGATGTTCCTTGGGCGTGACGTAGCAGAGCATGGCCGTGCCCCACCAGGCGATCATCGCGGCGCCGATGCCCGAGGTGATGTGGTCGTAGGCCGGCGCGACGTCCGTCGTCAGCGGGCCGAGCGTATAGAACGGAGCTTCATCACAGATCTCCTGCTGAAGGTCGATGTTCTCCTTGATCTTGTGCATCGGGACATGTCCCGGGCCTTCGATCATCGTCTGTACATGGAAACGCTTGGCGATCGTGTTGAGTTCCCCGAGCGTCCTCAACTCCGCGAACTGAGCCTCGTCGTTGGCGTCCGCGATCGAGCCCGGCCGCAGACCGTCGCCGAGCGAATAGGTGACGTCGTACGCGGCGAGGATCTCGCAGAGTTCCTCGAAGTTCTCGTAAAGGAAGGACTCCTTGTGGTGTGCCAGGCACCAGGCCGCCATGATCGAGCCGCCGCGCGAGACGATGCCGGTCTTGCGGTTGGCGGTGAGCGGGACGTACGCAAGGCGGACGCCGGCGTGGACCGTCATGTAGTCGACGCCCTGTTCGGCCTGCTCGACAACCGTGTCCTTGTAGATCTCCCAGGTCAGCTCCTCGGCACGGCCGTCGACCTTCTCCAGCGCCTGGTACAGCGGCACCGTGCCGATGGGGACGGGGGAGTTGCGCAGGACCCACTCGCGGGTGGTGTGGATGTTGCGCCCCGTGGACAGGTCCATGACCGTGTCGGCGCCCCACCGGGTCGCCCAGGTCATCTTCTCGACTTCCTCCTCGATGGAGGACGTCACAGCGGAATTGCCGATATTGGCGTTGACCTTGACCAGGAACCGCTTGCCGATGATCATCGGCTCGATCTCCGGGTGATTGACATTGGCCGGCAGCACGGCGCGGCCCGCTGCGATCTCCTCGCGGACCACCTCGGGAGAAACGTTCTCTCGGATGGCGACGAACTCCATCTCGGGCGTGATCTCCCCGCGCCGCGCATAAGCGAGCTGAGTGACCGCCTTGCCGTCCCGACTGCGACGCGGCAGCCGGGGCCGACCGGGGAAGACGGCGTCGAGGTTGCGCAGACCACCGCGCGGCGAGGTGTGCTTGATGCCGTCGTCCTCCGGCCGGACCGGACGACCCGCGTACTCCTCGGTGTCCCCACGGGCGATGATCCAGCTCTCACGCAACGGCGAAAGCCCCCTGCGGACATCGGTCTCGACGAGCGGATCGGTGTACGGGCCCGAGGTGTCGTACAGAGTGACCGACTTCCCGTTGGTCAGATGCACCTGACGGACCGGCACCCGGAGGTCGGCCCGGGCGCCTTCGCCGCCCTCGAGGTACCCCTTGTGCCAGCCGATGGACGGCCGGCTCTCCGCGTCGTTCTCGTCGACGGCGCTCGCGGCGCCCGCGTCCACGCCGGCTGCCTTCGCGTTGATCGGGTTCGCGGTGAGCGGGTTCGCGTCGAGCGGGTTGTCTTCCGCCGCGTTGTCGCTGGCCGCGTTCTGCATGGAGGCAGGCGTGCGTGCGTCCTTCTTGGTCATGAGACCTACTCCCTACGCCGGCATTACCCGGTAACAGGTTCGGCGGTCGACGCAGCGGCTACCGCCTGCCGACGTTTCATGTGAAACATCACTCGACGTGAGGGACGTTCCACGTGAAACATCGCGAAGACGGAGGTCAGCGCCCTCTCAGCCCGGTGCTCCGAGCTCCCGCGTGTGCAAAAGTGCCTCCACGCTAGCGTCAACTCGGGCGCGGTGAACAGGGGGCCCCTGTCGTTCTTGCGATGATCGGTCGGTGACCACGACACCCCATCCCCCACTCCCGCCCGAGCCGCCGCGTCGGTCCGGTGGCGGAAACGGCCCGGCCAACAGCCCCGGCGGCGCCTCCGGGGGCGGTCAAGGAGACCCTCGGGATCTCGGCATCGGCGGTCGCGGACCAGGGCGTCCGCACGGACCCGGGCGTGCCCAAGGCCCAGGCCCGGGACGGGAGCCGGGGTACGCGGGAGGGCTGGGCGGCCTGACACGCCGCGGTCGGCCTCCCGGCGGTCAGGGACCTGTCGCCGGGCCCGGCGTCGGGCCTGACACGGATCCCGGAGCGGCTCCCGGAGCGGGTCCTGGCCCCGGCCAGGGGATCGGAGACGGCTACGCGTACGGGTATGGCGGCCATGGGGGCGGCAACGGCCTTCATGAGAGCCGGGACCGTCACGGGAGCCGCCACGATGAGGCATACCAGGACGGCCTGAGTGAGGGACACAGCAGCGGTTCGGGTGACGGACACAGCGGCGGTCCGGATGGACACGGCGGCGGTCCGAGTGACGGACGCGGGGGCGGGCAGCGTGCGGGACACAAGCCCGGCCGCGACCACGACCACCACCCCGGCCAGGAGCAGGGGCAGGGGCAGGGGCAGCAGGGGCAGCAGGGGCAGGGGCACGGCGGGCACGGCGGGCACGGGCATTCCCACGGTCACAGCCACAGCCACGGTCCGGCCGCTCCCGTCTCCCGGCATCTGCGCAAGGTCATCGCGGCCGTCCTCATCCCGTTCGGCGTCGCCGTCCTGGTCGGGCTCGTGGTGCTGTGGCCCGGGGGAGCGCCGGCGCACGAGCGCACCGGGGTCGGTTTCGACCGGCAGACCCAGCAGGCGACGGTCACCAAGGTCGTGAGCGTGAACTGCGCCTCGGTGAACGCCTCGGGCGACACTCCGACCGGCGACACCTCCACGGCCGAGGGGTCCTCGGCGCAGCAGCAGGCGAAGGGCACCTGCAAGAGGGCCACGATCCGGGTGGACACGGGCGACGACAAGGGCCGTACGTTCACCGAGATCATCCAGCCGGACCAGACCCGGCAGCTGGACCAGGGCGAGAAGGTCGTGGTCGCCTACGAGCCCTCCGCGCCGAAGGACCTCCAGTACTCGGTCACCGACGTGAACCGTCGCATCCCGATGTCCGTGCTGGCCGGAATCTTCGCGATCGCCGTCGTGGTGGTCGGGCGGCTTCGGGGCGTGATGGCGCTGGTCGCGCTGGCCATCAGCTTCCTGGTGCTGAACTTCTTCGTACTGCCGGCCATCCTGCAAGGCTCGAACCCGTTGATCGTGGCGGTGGTGGGGTCGAGCGCCATCATGCTGATCGCCCTCTATCTGTGTCACGGGCTGTCGGCCCGTACCTCCGTCGCGGTGCTGGGCACCCTCGTCTCACTGCTGCTCATCGGCATCCTCGGCTCGGTGTTCATGGACTGGGCGGCGCTGACCGGCAACACGGACGACAACACCGGCCTCATCCACGGTCTGTACCCGTCGATCGACATGAGCGGCCTGCTGCTCGCCGGCATCATCATCGGCTCGCTCGGCGTGCTCGACGACGTGACGGTCACCCAGACGTCCGCGGTCTGGGAACTGCACGAGGCCAACCCCTCGATGGGCCGGCGAGGGCTCTACCGGGCCGGTATCCGCATCGGCCGGGACCACATCGCCTCGGTGGTCAACACGCTGGTCCTCGCCTACGCCGGAGCCGCCCTGCCGCTGTTGCTGCTCTTCTCCATCGCGCAGAGCAGCGTGGGCGCGGTCGCCAACAGCGAGCTGGTGGCGGAGGAGATCGTGCGGACGCTGGTGGGCTCGATCGGCCTGGTGGCCTCCGTGCCGGTCACGACGCTGCTGGCGGCCCTCGTGGTCTCCGCCGACCGCCCGGGAACCCACGCGGCCGCAGGGGCGGTTCCGGCGGCAGCTGTGGCCGGTACGACGGGCTCGACGGCTTCGGTGGGAGCGACGGCCGATCCCGTTCCGTCCCGGAGCGGCCGCGGCAGGCGCCGCAAACGCTGACCTGTCTTCCCGCCGCCCGGCCCTGGAGCCGGGCGGCGCGTGCCCATCCGTCCATCCGTCCGACCGTCCGTTCAGCCCTCCGACCCTCGAGTGGGCCGATGTGCGGCTTGACGCACGGTCGTCTTGACGGTGGGGCGTCTTGACGGATGAACCGATGGAGAAGCGTTCCTGCATAGTCCCGCCCGGTGACGAAGCGTTACGCCACCGCTCGCTGCGCCCGCCCGTCAGCCCGCGCTCTGCTCCTCCGCGAGGATGCGGCCCAGCGCCTCGTCCAGATGCGCGTCGAAGTCGGCCAGCGCGCCCTCCTGCCCGAGAGGGACCAGCTTGTCGGTTCGATCGAGGAACGCCACCAGAGGAGCCGCCGAGGAGCGGAACACCGCCTGATCTCCGCAGACCTGAAGCCGGATCAGCACTTCTCCGAGCACATCCGGATCGACGGGCGAGACGCGGACGTCGCCCTCACCGCACGGCCTGCCCACCCCGTCGATGAGCAACTCCCGACCGAAGGTCCAAGTCACCGGCGCGTCGCCGGGCAGGTGGAAGGTGAGCCGCACCGCGTAGGGATCGCACGACTCGTAACCCAGCTCCACCGGGATGCGGAACGAGAGCTCCTCGGAGACGAGGAAGCTCATCATGACCTCTGCCTGTACTGCCTGCACGGACTCGCGCATCGCCTAACCCCGTCATTTGCCGTCGATTGGCCGGGAATGAACCTTCTGACACTGCAGGCATCTTGCTGAACGTACACAACAGATCACAAGGAGTGAGTTTTCAGATACTGATAGAGATCGCGAGGGACCCCAGCAGGCGTCCGACCTCGTTCTGCAACTGCCGGGCCGCCACGTGCAGTCGGCCGGCGTGGTGGGCGGGCAGTGACATCGCCATCGTCGCCGCCGTGGTGCCCACGGTGATCGGAATGGCGGCGCATACGGTGCCGAGCGCGTACTCCTGTCGTTCGACGACCGGTTCCATGCGCGGCATCCGCTCGAGGCGCCGCAGCAGCGTGTGGTTGTCACGCACCGTATAGGGGGTGATCGACTGCGCGGGGTAACGGTGCAGGTGGTCGCGCCGTGCGTCCTCGTCCAGTTGGGAGAGCAGGCACTGGCCGATGGCGTGCGCGTGTCCCGTCTCGCGGAAGTCGGCCCATTCCTCCACCGCCGGGTTCCCCGGGGTGTCGGAGACGCACATGATCTCGATCTCGCCGTCCCGGTACCGCGCGTAGTACACGGGGACACCGATCGAATCGCGCCACTGGGCGAGAGTGTCGGCGACGGTGCTGCGACGTTTCTGCGCGGCCCCACTGCTGCCCAGCCGTTCGGCGGCCTCGCCGAGGAAGAACAGACCCTTGTCCCGGCGCAGATAGCCCTCGTGCACCAGGGTGCGCAACAGGTGGTAGGCCGTGGGCAGCGCGAGACCGGTCTCGCGGGCCAGTTGCTTCGCCGGGGCCCCGAACTCGTGCTCCGCGACGGTCTCCAGCAGCCTCATGGCCCGCTGCACGGAGCCGATCAGGGTGGCCGCCGGGTGCGGTTGCTCGGGAACTGCCGGGTTGGGCGGCCGCTGGAGCGGCGGTGCGAGCGATCGCGGCGGAGTGGGGGGCGCGTAGGTGTTTGCGGTTGCGGTGTCGACCGTGGACAAGGGGGGCACTCCCGGAGCGCGAGGGGGCGGTCCGTGCGGGGGAACACGGGAGGGGGCTACGCCGCATGCGGGGCGTCGTCCCCGCGTCGAATTCCGGACTTTAACCGCCTGCCACCGCTTGCAGACGGCCTGTGGGAAAACTTCCCCCGGCCGAGCGAACCGGTGATTCCTGTTACCGCTCACCGGCCTCCGGCGGGGCACTCACCGGCCCCGCGCCTCACCACCCGCCGCGCGACGACGAACTCGACGTGAACTTCCGCACCACGTAGATCAGTCCGCCGACGAGCGCCACGAAGACCAGCAGCTTGAAGAGCAGGCCGATCACGAAGCCGACGACGCTGGCTATCAGCCCCCCGAACACGACCAGCGCGATGACCGGCACCGCGACCCACTTCACCCACCACGGCAGTCCCGAGAAGATCTCCTGCATGGCCCTGGACCTCATCCTCTTCGATCGACGTCCGGCGCTCCTGCCGCGCCGGATCACTTCGATGTCCTGCGTCGATGCTAGGTCCGAAGAGGGGTCCGACGGGGGCCCCGCATCCCTTGTCCTCCCCTGATCGAACCCCTAGGGAACCCCGAGACCGCGGGTCGGCGGCAAGGTGGAGGGACTCAGCTCTCGGGCGGCGAGAACACCACCAGGACGCGCAGGTCCTCGCTGATGTGATGGAACTTGTGGGCGACGCCGGCCGGTACGTACACCACGCTCCCGCGCGCGACCTGTGTGGTCTCCAGACCGACCGTGATCGACGCCCGGCCGCTCACCACGAAGTACACCTCGTCCTGGTTGTGCGGGTTCTGTGGATCATGGGTGCCGGCGTCGAGCGCGTACAGGCCGACCGACATGTTCCGCTCGCGCAGAAACTGCAGGTAGGCGCCGTCGTTGGCGGCTCGTTCCGCCTCCAGTTCATCCAGCCGGAATGCCTTCATCGACCTTGTCCGCTCTCGTCCGGTGCTCGTTGGCGATCTCTCTGCCACGATCAGACACATGAAGAATTTCGTAGTCAAGACGATCGCCAACGCAGGCGCCCTGGCGGTCGCCGTCTGGCTGCTCGACAAGATCACCCTGACCGGTGACAGCACGGGCAAGAAGATCGGCACGCTCCTCGTCGTCGCACTGCTTTTCGGCCTGGTGAACTTCCTGGTCAAGCCGGTCGTCAAGGTGCTGACCTTCCCCTTGTTCATCCTCACGCTCGGTCTGATCACCCTGGTGGTCAACGCCCTGATGCTGCTGCTCACTTCATGGCTGGCCGGCAAGTTCGATCTGAGTTTCCACGTGGACGGCTTCTGGACCGCCGTCCTCGGTGGCCTGATCATTTCCGTCGTTTCCTGGGCGCTCAACGTCGTGCTGCCCGACGAGGACTGAGCCCGCGATGACCTATCGCGTCTGCTTCGTCTGCACGGGCAACATCTGCCGCTCTCCGATCGCCGAGTCGGTCTTCCGGGCGCGGGTGGAGGAGGCCGGTCTCGACACCCTGGTCGAGATCGACAGCGCCGGCACCGGCGACTGGCACGAGGGCGAGAACGCCGACCCGCGCGCCCGGTCCGTTCTGGAGGAGCACGGCTACGCGCTCGACCACCGCGCCCGGCGATTCGAGTCGTCCTGGTTCGCCGGCCTCGACCTGGTGATCGCCCTGGACCTCGGACACCTCAAGGCGCTGCGCCACCTCGCACCCACCGAGGAGGACGCGGCGAAGGTGCGCCTGTTGCGTTCCTACGACCCCGCGGCGGGCGACGACCTCGACGTCCCCGACCCTTATTACGGGGGCCGCGACGGCTTCCAGGAATGTCTTGAGATGGTGGAGGAGGCGAGCACCGGTCTGCTCGCCGCCGTGCGTGAGGACGTGGAAGGACGGATGGCATGAACGGTTCTCCTGGGAACGAGGGGGTCTCCCCGGGCGCCGGCGACGGCACCCGCGCGGTGCGTGCCGGACTGCCCGAGCCCGTGAAGTACGAGCCCACCCTCCCCGGGCCGGTCTTCGCGGCGCACTTCCACCTGCCGGGAGAACCCACGGGCCCCTACACCTACGGGCGTGACGAGAACCCGACCTGGACCCACCTGGAGCACGCCATCGGCGAGCTGGAGGCGCCGGGGCGGGACGGCGTCGAGACGCTCGTCTTCGCCTCCGGCATGGCAGCGATCTCGTCGGTGCTCTTCTCGCAGCTGCGCGCCGGGGACGCGGTCGTGCTGCCCGGCGACGGCTACCAGGCGCTGCCCCTGGCCCGCGCCCAGCTGGAGGCGTTCGGCATCGAGGTGCGTACCGCGCCGACCGGTGCGGACGCGCAGCTCGAGGTGCTCGACGGCGCGAAGCTGTTGTTGATCGAGTCCCCCTCGAACCCGGGACTCGACGTGTGCGACATCCGCAGGCTGGCCGAGGCGGCGCATGCGCAGGGCGCGCTGGTGGCCGTGGACAACACGCTCGCCACCCCGCTCGGGCAGCGCCCGCTGGAGTTGGGCGCCGACTTCTCGGTGGCCAGCGGCACCAAGCAGCTCACCGGCCACGGCGACATCCTCCTCGGTTATGTGACCGGTCGGGCCGGCGAGCCGATGACGGCCGTGCGGCGTTGGCGCAAAGTCGTCGGGGCGATCCCCGGGCCGATGGAAGCCTGGCTGGCACACCGCTCGATCGCGACCCTGCAGATGCGCGTCGACCGACAGGACGCGACCGCTCTGGCCGTCGCCGAGGCGCTGCGGGGCAGGCCCGAAGTGAGCGGCCTGCGCTATCCGGGGCTGCCCGACGATCCCTCCCACAAGGTCGCCTCGCAGCAGATGCGGCGTTTCGGGTGCGTGGTGTCCTTCACGCTCGCCACGCGCGCGCGGGCCGAGCGGTTCCTGGACGCGTTGCGGCTCGTGGACGAGGCGACGAGCTTCGGCGGCGTGCGATCCACCGCGGAACGGCGAGGGCGCTGGGGCGGCGACGCCGTGCCGGAGGGCTTCGTTCGGCTGTCGGTCGGGGCCGAGGATCCCGAGGACCTCGTGGCGGACGTGCTGCGTGCGCTGGAGGAATCGGAGCGGTGACCTGCTCGGGAGCGCCCCGTGTGACCCCCGCTGAACGCGTCGGGCGGTCCGAGCCTCCCCCCTCGTGGCTCGGACCGCCCCCGGTTCTGCGCGCGAAGAACCGCGCTCACAAGGCTAGTTGACTCTGTGTCAGTGTCCAATCACCGTAACGACAGTAGCCTATTGACTTATTTATAGTGGGAACCTGTTCGAAAGCCCTGCGAAAGGCGGCAAGGGGGAGGACGCTCCATGGATCTGGCCTTGCTGCGCACCTTCGTGACCGTGCACCGGGCCGGCTCCTTCACCCGCGCCGCCGCGCTGCTGGGCCTGTCCCAGCCGGCCGTCACCTCGCAGATACGCACACTGGAGCGGCAAGTGGGCCGCCCTCTGTTCCTGCGGCAGCCCCGCGGTGTGACGCCGACGAGCATCGGTAACGAACTCGCCCACAAGGCAGCTCCCCATCTCGACGCTCTGGTGGAGATCGCCGAGGTCGGCCTCGACGACGAGTCCGCAGCGCGGACGCTGCACCTCGCCGGGCCCCCCGAGTTCACCGCCGAGCGGGCCCTGCCGGCCCTCAGCGGGCTGTCCGGCGACGACGGCCAGGCGTTCGCTCTGCGCGCCTCTTTCGGCACCGCCGAAGAGGTTCTGGAGGGCCTGGCCGCGGGCCACCACGACCTGGTCATCAGCACGGCACGGCCCCGCGGGTCACTGCTCACGGCGACGCCGCTGTGCGACGAGGAGCACGTGCTGATCGCCGATTCCCGGTGGGCCGGGCGGATCGACTCCGGCAGGTTGCGCCGCAAGGACGCGTCCGCGCTGGTGAACCTCCCCGTCGTCGAGGTGCACGAGTCCCTGCCCCTGGTCACCCGCTACTGGGCCGCAGTCTTCGACGCCCGCCCCACCGCCTCGGGCACCGTCATCGTGCCCGATCTCCGGGCGGTCCTCGCCTGTGCGGTCGCGGGAGCAGGTCTGGCGGTCCTTCCGCGCTACCTCTGTGCGTCCGCTCTGGCATGCGGTGACGTCGTCGCGCTGCACGAGCCGGCGGTGCCGCCGCTGCGTACGTACGTCCTGGCAGTGCGCACCGGGACCCTCGCGATGCCGCATGTCGCGCGAGCGCACGACCTGCTGCTGGGCGCGGCCGCCGCGTGGTGCTGACACTCCCGGCGGCGAAGCCGAGGGATGAGCCCGACCAGTGACCTCTCGGGATGTTTCACGTGGAACCAGCCGGGCCACATTTCTCCCATGACCGTCCGACCCGTGGTCAAGCGCACCGCACGAGCCGTTCTCCTCGACGGCGACAACCTGATCCTGATCAAGCGCACCAAGCCCGGTGTCGATCCGTACTGGGTGACGCCCGGTGGCGGGGTCGAGCCGGATGACGCGACGGTCGTGGACGCACTGCATCGTGAGGTGTACGAGGAACTCGGCGCCAAGATCACGGACGTGGTGCCCTGCTTCGTCGACACCGTCGAGCACATCGGCGCGGACGGCGGTGCGACCGGCGTGAAGGTGCAGCACTTCTTCGTCTGCCGTCTGGAGTCCATGGATCCGGCGCTGCGCCACGGGCCCGAGGTCGAGGAACCGGCCGGCGAGTACGAGATCGTCCGGGTGCCGTTCACCCGGGTCGGCATCGCCTCCGTCCATCTCGTGCCGCTGTCCCTGCGGCACTATCTGGACGGGAACATCGAGGGCGTACGGGCCATGCACGCCCCCGACCTCGGCTGAGCCCACCCGGTCGGCGGACTGCCGCCTACACGGGCCGGTGCGGTCGAGTGCGGGGCGGCGGCGCGGCCGCTGCTCACCTCCCGGTGGCGGCCAGTTCCTCGACCGCGTCATGGCGTATGCGCTCCCGGGGAACACCGGCCTCGCGCAAGGCGTCCACCGCGCTGTGGATCATGCCGGGCGGACCGGCGACACAGGCGTCGCAGTCGGTCCAGGGGCCGAACGTGCGTAAGGCGTCGGGCAACTGCGGCAGGCCGTTCCTGTCGACGACGGGGCGAACCTCCAGCCAGGGGTGGGACCGCTGGAGACCGTGCATCGTCTCGAGTTCGTACAGGTCGTGATCGCTGCGGGCGCCGTAGAACACCTCGACCGAGCGCCGCGTGCCGTGCTCCGCCATCTCCTCGACCAGCGCCTTGACGGGGGCTATGCCGGTCCCACCGCCCAGACAGAGCAGCCCGCTGCCCCTGGTGTGGTCCACGGTCATCGAGCCGGTCGGCGGCCCCAGCCGGATGACGTCACCGGGCCGGGCGCGGTGGACCAGCGCGTTGGAGACCCAGCCCGCGGGAACGGCCTTCACATGGAAGGTCAGCAGACCGTCGGAGCGGGGCGCGGAGGCGAAGGAGTAGTGCCGCCAGATCCGCGGCCACCAGGGCGTCTCGAGACTGGTGTACTGCCCGGCGCGAAAGGCGTAGGGCTGGTCGGGGCGAACGGTCAGGATCGCCACGTCCGGCGTCCTGAGCTCGTGCGAGACGATCTCCGCGTGCCACCATGCCGGTGCCCGCAGCGCGTCGGCAGCAGCCGCGTCGATCATGACCTGGGAGAGCCTGGTGTAGGTCCGGACCCAGGCCGCTTCCGTCCGGCCGTCCCACACCGCGCTCGCGTACCTGCTCAGGGCACCGATGAGGCACTCGCCGACAGCCGGATAGTGCTCGGCCCGTGTGCCGTACTTGCGGTGACCGCGGCCCAGGTTCCGCAGGTAGTCGAGAAGGACGGGCGTGTCGTCGATGTGCTCGGCGGCGGTCAGCAGCGCCTTCAGCAACCGGTCCCGCTGGACGTTCATGGCGGGTGGGAAGAGCGCCCGCAGTTCGGGGTGGCGGACGAAGAGCATGGCGTAGAAGTACGAGGTGACCTCGTCGGCGACCGGGACCACCTCGGCCATGGTGCGGCGGACGAGGATGGCGTCCGGGGACGCCTCGGACGCCTGCTCGGCGGGCTCCGGCTGCTGAACGGGTCCCAGATGACCGCCGGCCGGGCCAGTGGGCCGCAGCTCGCTGTCCACGGGCGGTTTCGGCTGCTTCGGTGGAGCGAACCATCCACCCTTGCCGGACGTGCCGTCGTCGGCCGACCTGGTGGCCGGAACCTCCATGATGTGCCTCGCCTCGAACGTCTTCTGGGTCGGTCCGGGCACTCCCTGGAGAGACGACGTCCTGCTCCACCCGTGTCTCGTGCGCCTCGTCCCGGAAGCGAACCGGATTCGACCCTACCGGCCGCCAGTGCTCGCGCGAGTACCCCCGGGCACCCGAGGATCACAGCCTGGCGTCTGCCCAATCGCCCTGTGCGGCAGGGGGGATTCGCGGATGGGGAGTCGTGTCACAGCGGTTATGTGTGACACGGACGCACCGAGCCTTCTCGGACTTCGCGCATGCGCCGAGGTTTCACGTGAAACGTGCCCCGGCCTTGCAGGGGGAGGCCTCCGTCTCTCTGTTTCACGTGAAACACCGCCTGCCCGCCCCTGCGGAGCCATGTGCCTGTCGATGCAGTGCGCAAGGAGCCATGACGTGGCCAAAAGAGCGCTCGCCCAGGGGAATCGGGTGGACGCCGAGCACACGGTTCGGACAGCCTGACCTGCGTGCCGACTCCTCCTCTCACCGCTCTGCCCATCCGCCGTCTGACACACCGCGATCTCGCTGCCTGTGCCGACTTGTCCGAAGATCGGGGGTGGCCTCGTGAGGAACACAAATGGGGCCTCCTCCTTTCCGCGGGGAACGGCTATGGCATCGACGATCCCGCCGGGGGCCTCGTCGCCGCATGCGTCGTCACCGAGTACGGCCCGCACGGGCATCCCCGCCTCGGCGCGATCGGCATGGTCCTGGTCGCCGAGCGGCATGCCCGACAAGGCGTCGGCCGTCGCTTGATGCGCCATGTCGTGTCGCTGATGGACGCCACTCCCCTCACCCTGCACGCCACCCCGAGCGGCCGTCCGCTCTACGAGGAGCTGGGCTTCAAGGCGACGGGCCGCGCGGAGATGGTGCGCGGACGCCTCGCCACGCCGGAACCGGCCACAGACGTCATCACGCGTGCCGCCACGGCCGAGGACCTCCCGTCGATCCTGCGCCTCGACGAGGAGGTGTTCGGCGCCGATCGCACCCACGTGATCGCCCGCCTGCCCGCGTTCGCCGACCAGCTGCGGGTCGCGGAGGACGAGGGTCGGATCATCGGCTACGCCGCCGCATGGCCCAACATGGACACCCAGGTGGTCGGGCCGCTGATCGCCCGGGACACCGGGACCGCGAAGGCTCTTCTCTGTTCCCTCGCCGTACGCACCGACCGGCCGCTGCGCACCGACATCGACGTACGGCACGAGGAACTGCTGGACTGGGTGAAGGCGCGGGGCCTGGAAACCGTGGCCTTCAACTCCGTGATGACCTACGGGATCGCGGAGCTGCCCGGTGACTGGCGTCGCCGCTTCGCCCCGCTGACGGTGGCGGCCGGCTGACAACGCCTGGGTGCCGCGCAGAGCGCCGGTTCCTCGGGGGGAGGGCCGGCGCTCGACGCGGGTGACCGCCCGTGTCAGACCAGTGCCTTGACCGCCGCCGTGGCGAAGCCGTGGTCCTGCTCCGGGGCTCCCCCGCCCACCCCGAGCGCCCCGATCAGCCGCCCGTCGCGGTGGATCGGCACACCGCCCGCGATGAACAGCAGCGGCCGGTCGAGCGCGGTGGGCAGGGTGTGGAAGAGACCGCCGGGCTGTACGGCCTCCACGAGGTCGGCGGTGGCCGTGTTCAGCTGGAGCGCCGTGTAGGCCTTGCGGGTGCTCGTCTCTCCGGAGATCAGCACCGCTCGGTCGTCCCGGCGGAAGGCCAGCAGGTGGCCGCCCGCGTCCACAACGGTGACGCTGACCGTGACCCCGGCGGTCTCCGCGGCGGTTCGCGCCGCCGCCACGATGGTCTCGGCGTCGTGGGTGGTCAGGGGCGCGGCGGTAGGGGTGTTCATGACGGAGGTGCTCCTCGGGGGGTGGTGACGCTGTCGGGGGCTTACGGAAGGACGGGTCGGCCGGCGGCGGTCGCCGGGACGGTGTCGGCGCGGCGACCGTGCGGGCTCAGTGCTGGACGGCCGCCTGCCGCTCGGCGGAGGGACTGGCGGTGACGGCGGGCGTGGAACCGTCGCGGGCGTTGTCACGGCGCTCCAGCGCGGCCGAGGCGACGGCGAGCAGCAGGGCGCCCGCCGCCAGGGCTGCTCCGACCCAGTTCGGCGCGGTGTAGCCCAGTCCGGCCGCGATCACGAGGCCGCCGAGCCAGGCGGACAGCGCGTTGCCGAGGTTGAAGGCGCCGATGTTCACCGCCGACGCCAGCGTGGGGGCGCCGTGCGCCTGGTCCAGGACGCGCTTCTGCAGGGGCGGGACGGTCGCGAAGCCCAGGGCGCCGATCAGGGCGATCGTGACGGCTGCCAGGACCTTGTGATGGGCGGTGAGGGTGAAGAGCGCCAGGACGACGGCCAGAGCGCCCAGGGAGACGTACAGCATGGGCATCAGCGCTCGGTCGGCGTACCTGCCGCCGATCAGGTTTCCGCCGACCATGCCGAGTCCGAAGAGGACCAGCAGCCAGGTGACAGAGCCGTCCGCGAAGCCGGCCACGTGCGTCATCATCGGCGCGATGTAGGTGATGGCCGCGAAGACGCCGCCGAAGCCGAGGACGGTCATCGCCATGGCGAGCAGCACCTGGGCGTTCTTGAAAGCGGCCAGTTCGTGCCGCAGGCGGACGCCCTGGGGCCGCGGCATCTCGGGTACCAGCCTGGCGATGCCGGCCAGACCGATCACACCGAGCGCGGCCACGACGGCGAAGGTGACGCGCCATCCGATGCTCTGCCCGACGAGAGTCCCCAGGGGTACGCCGACCACGTTCGCGACCGTGAGGCCGGTGAACATCATCGCGATGGCTCCGGCCTTCTTGTCAGGGGCGACCAGGTCGGCCGCGACCACCGAACCGATGCCGAAGAAGGCACCGTGGGCGAGGGAGGCGACCACGCGGCCGATCAGCATCACGCCGAAGGCCGGGGCGGCCGCGGAGAGCAGGTTCCCGACGATGAACAGGCCCATCAGCAGCATCAGCATCCTCTTGCGGGAGATCCTGGTGCCGAGGGCCGTCATGAGCGGGGCGCCGAACAGGACGCCGAGCGCGTAGCCGGTCACGAGGAAGCCGGCCGTGGGGATCGAGACTCCGAAGTCGTCCGCGATCTCGGGGAGCAAGCCCATGATCACGAACTCGGTCGTTCCGATCCCGAAGGCCCCGATCGCGAGGGCCAGAAGCGCAAGAGGCATAGGGGTTGACACCTTCCCAGATGATTGCAGGAGCGCTTTACGTGCTTCCACAATAGTTGCACACGCGGGCTATCGGCAAGCGCCGACAATTGCAGAGGTGCTCTACCCTGGGTGTCAGCCGTTCCGGGACGGAGGAGAAACGCCATGACTGCGACGGACCCCGCGCTCACCGCACTCGCTCAGGGCTGGTGTGCCCTCTCTCTGCTGCACGGGAGGATCGAGGCCCACATCGAACGCGCACTACAGGCGAGCCACGACCTGAGCGTGCGCGAGTACTCCCTGCTCGACGTCCTCAGCAGGCAGCACGAGGGCGACGGCGGCCATCTACAGATGAAGCAGGTGGCCGACGCGGTGGTCCTCAGCCAGAGCGCGACCACCCGGCTGGTGACCCGGCTGGAGGACCGCGGGCTGCTGGAGCGCTACCTGTGCCCCACCGACCGCCGCGGCATCTACACCAACGTCACCGCCGCCGGCCTGACGCTGCTGGGCGAAGCCCGTCCGACCAACGACGCCGCGCTGCGTGAGGCTCTCGACGAGGCTGCCAGGAACCCGGAACTGGCCCCGCTCGTCAAGGTCGTGGAATCCCTCAAGGAGCCGGTGACGCTGCCTGCATAGGGTGGCGGCCATGGGAGATCTTGAGATACGGGCCGCCGTCGCCGAGGACGTCCCCGCGATCGTCGCGATGCTCGCGGACGACGCCCTGGGCGCACAACGTGAGTCACCGGACGACCTCGGCCCTTACCTGGCCGCACTCGAGCGGCTCACCGCCGACCCGAACCAGCGCCTGGTCGTCGCCGTCCGGGAAGGACGCGTGGTCGGCACCCTCCAGCTGACGATCGTCCCGGGCCTGTCCCGGCGGGGCGCGACCCGGTCCATCGTCGAGGGGGTCCGCGTGCACGCCGACGAGCGCGGCAGCGGGCTGGGCACGCGATTCATCGAGTGGGCCATCGAGGAATCACGGCAGGCCGGCTGCCAGTTGGTGCAGCTGACCTCCGACAACACCCGCACCGACGCCCACCGCTTCTACGAACGGCTCGGCTTCGTCGCTTCCCACGTGGGCTTCAAGTTGCAGCTCTGAGAGCCCCGTTCGCAAAGCAGCACATCACGCTCGGCGGGGTGGGCTGTTTCACGTGAAACAGCCCCCCCCCCGCCGCGTGCGTCTAGCCGATCCCCCGCCACCCCGCCGGATCGACGCCCCCGGGCACTGCGGCGCTCTCCTCGTACGGCCGGCGCGTGAACACGAACGACGCCAGGTCGAGGTGCTCCACGCTCCCGTCCGCCCGCCGCACCACCCGCAGGATCTCTCCCGCGTAGTAGCCGTCCAGTCCGGTCCAGGTCCCGTCTCCGTTCGGCCGGAACCGCGAGCGCCTGCCACCGCCGGACACAGGCCCCAGGGACAGCAGCCCGTCGGCGGTCACCCGCAGAGCGATGGGACTGGTTCCCCAGTGCCACTGCCCCGCCAGTTCCAGAATGGAGTCAGCGGCCTCGGACAGAGGCCGCCACGGCTCGGGGATCCGTGGCTCGGACTCGGCGACGATCCGGACGAGATCGGCCGCCACCTGGGACGTCATCAGCCCCGACGTGCAGTTCGCGAGCACGACCGCGGCCACGTCGTCCTCAACGCCTACGAGGAGCGTGGCCAGAAAGCCGGGGACCGAGCCGGAATGGCCGACGAGCAGCCGTCCGTCCCGGTGCTGGATCTGCAGTCCCAGCCCGTACGACGCGCCGTCCGCCAGCTCCGCCGGTCCCGCCGGCGCCGCGGGCGTCCCCATCTCGCGCAGTGTCTCCACGCTCAGCACCCGGTCGTCGCCCCGCGCCAGAAAGACGGCGAACCGCGCGAGGTCGCCGGTGGTGGACCAGAGCTGTCCGGCCGGCGCCATCCGTCCGAAGTCCTCGGCGGGCTCCGGCAGCATGACGTCGGCCCAGGGGTGCACCGCCCAGCCGCCCGCGGCCGGGGCCTGGGGGTGAGCGCTCGTGCGGCGAAGCTCCAGAGGTTCGAGGACTTCGCGCCGCAGCACCTCGTCCCACGGCTCCCCGCGAAGCCGTTCCACCAGTGCCCCCAGCACGGTGTAGCCGGGGTTCGAGTAGTGGAACCGGCGGCCGGCCGGATGCGGGGCCGCCCGTTCGCCCAGGACGTCGGCGAGTTCGGGCCGCAGGGAGCCCGGGGTCCGTTCCCACCACGGACCGGGCGTCTCGGCCGCCAGCCCGCCGGTGTGCGCGAGCAGCTCGGCGATGGTGGCCTCGCCGACGCCCGTCCCGGGCAGGTGCTTCTCCAGCGGGTCGCCGAGATCCAGCAGCCCTTCGTCCCGCAGTCGCAGGACGAGGACGGCGGTGAAGGTCTTGGTGAGGGAGCCGATACGGTACTGCACGTTCTCGTCCGGGCCGTGGCCTTCGACGGAGCTCCGCGCCCCGTGCCACACGGTTCGCCCGCCCCTCACGACGGCGGCGACGAGCGACGGCGCCCGCCCTTCGGTCTGCGCCACGGCGATCCTGTGCAGCAGCGCACGCCGGGTGCCGGGCAGCAGCTCTTCCTGAGGTGTCGTCATGGGGTCAGTCCACCCGGCGCCGCCACCGACGTCGAATCCATTTCGCTCCGGTCGCCCAGGACGTGTCCGCCGACGCGACGTACGTCAGCTCGACACGTCCGCGCGTACCGTCCCCCTGGCCGGGCCCCGGCCCGGAGACCGGCTTGTGCGAGACGACCCCGTGCGCGGCCCAACCCGCGGGCGGGCCCGGGGAGATCGACGGGATCAGGTCTGCGCCATGTCCACGAAGCGTGAGTAGTGACCCTGGAAAGCGACCGTGATCGTGGCCGTGGGGCCGTTACGGTGCTTGCCCACGATGATGTCCGCCTCGCCCGCGCGCGGGGACTCCTTCTCGTAGGCGTCCTCGCGGTGCAACAGGATGACCATGTCGGCGTCCTGCTCGATGGAGCCGGACTCACGCAGGTCGGACACCATCGGCTTCTTGTCCGTGCGCTGCTCGGGACCACGGTTGAGCTGCGAGAGCGCGATCACGGGCACCTCGAGCTCCTTGGCCAGCAGCTTGAGGTTACGGGACATGTCCGAGACCTCCTGCTGACGGCTCTCGGAGCGCTTGGAGCCGCCGGCCTGCATCAGCTGGAGATAGTCGATGATCACGAGCTTGATGTCGTTGCGCTGCTTCAGACGACGGCACTTCGCACGGATCTCCATCATCGACAGGTTCGGGGAGTCGTCGATGTAGAGCGGCGCGGAGGACACCTCGGGCATCCTGCGCGCCAGACGCGTCCAGTCCTCGTCCGTCATCGTGCCCGACCGCATGTGGTGCAGGGCGACCCGGGCCTCCGCGGACAGCAGACGCATCGCGATTTCGTTGCGCCCCATTTCCAGGGAGAAGATGACGCTCGGCAGGTTGTGTTTGATCGACGCCGCACGCGCGAAGTCCAGCGCCAGCGTGGACTTGCCCATGGCGGGACGGGCCGCGATGACGATCATCTGCCCCGGGTGGAGCCCGTTGGTGAGCGAGTCGAGGTCGGTGAAACCGGTGGGGACGCCCGTCATCTCGCCGCTGCGCGAGCCGATCGCCTCGATCTCGTCGAGGGCGCCCTCCATGATGTCGCCGAGCGGGAGGTAGTCCTCGCTGGTGCGCTGCTCGGTGACCGCGTAGATCTCCGCCTGAGCCCGGTTGACGATCTCGTCGACGTCGTCGTCGCCCGCGTATCCCATCTGCGTGATGCGGGTGCCGGCCTCCACCAGGCGGCGCAGGACCGCTCGCTCGTGGACGATCTCCGCGTAGTACTCGGCGTTGGCGGCGGTCGGCACCGTCTGGACAAGGGTGTGCAGATAGGACGCGCCGCCGATCTTGTTGATCTCGCCGCGCTTGGTGAGCTCGGCGGCGATCGTGATCGGGTCGGCCGGCTCGCCCTTGGCGTAGACGTCGAGGATCGCCTGGTAGATCGTCTCGTGCGCGGGCTTGTAGAAGTCGTGGCCCTTGAGCACCTCGACCACGTCGGCGATGGCGTCCTTGGACAGGAGCATGCCGCCGAGGACGGACTGCTCTGCGTCGAGGTCCTGGGGCGGCACCCGTTCGAAGGGGGTTCCCCCGCCTTCCCACTCTCCGGTGTCGCGCCCGCGATCATGCCGGTCGTCCCGGCCACGACCGCCACGGCCGCCGTCACCGTCGCCGCGTCGGCGGGAAGCAGGGAGACGATCGCTGGGGCCGCTGTCGGCCCACGGGTCGTCCAAGGGCTCGGAAATGCTCAACCGAGCCACCTCCTCCCGTCCGCCGAGCGGACCTCGCCGTGCCTCTTTTCTACGGCACGACACTGACAATTGAGAGGCCCAACTCCGTTTGTGGCGCGTCGTTTTTGTGCGGGTTTCTTCGGCCGACGTACGGAGCGGGCGCCGGACCACGGTAGGCCCGCGGGCACCTTCAGCCAATCTGGTTATCCACAGGGCATGTGGACGACGCCCCCAATGCTGTGGACAACCCTGCGAAACCTGTGCACGAGCCGGTGGACAGCCCTGTGAACAAGCCCTCTACTTTTCTTTCCGATCTCCTCTGACCTGCACTTTCCTCATCCACCGGCTGTGCAGAAGAAAAAGTTGCCCTATCGGGCCAAGATCTCTTCGAACGCAGCGCGAGCGGGTGGGCCACCGACGCAGAGGTAAGGGTCACAGGTGGATTGCATCTCTTACCTGTGGACGATTAGATTGGTGCTCATGACACAGGCTCCCGCGCCCCCCAAGGCCGCCCGGCGACAGCACGACCGAGAGATCGTCGCACTGGCCGTCCCGGCGTTCGGCGCGCTGGTCGCCGAGCCGCTGTTCGTGATGGCCGACAGCGCCATCGTGGGGCACCTGGGCACCGCCCAGCTGGCCGGTCTCGGCGTCGCCTCGGCTCTTCTCACCACAGCCGTCAGTGTCTTCGTCTTCCTCGCCTACGCCACCACCGCCGCCGTCGCGCGCCGCGTGGGCGCCGACGACCTTCCGGCGGCCATTCGGCAGGGTATGGACGGCATCTGGCTGGCGCTCCTGCTCGGAGCCGTGGTGATCGCGGCCGTTCTGCCCACCGCCCCGACCCTCGTGCAGCTCTTCGGCGCCTCGGACACGGCGGCTCCCTATGCGACGACCTATCTGCGCATCTCGGCTCTCGGCATCCCGGCCATGCTCGTCGTGCTGGCATCGACCGGTGTGCTGCGCGGCCTCCAGAACACGAGAACACCTCTCTATGTCGCCGTCGCGGGGTTTCTCGCCAACGCCGTTCTGAACGCCGCCCTCGTCTACGGGGCCGGTCTGGGCATCGCCGGCTCCGCCTGGGGCACCGTCATCGCCCAGTGGGGCATGGCCGTGGTCTACCTCGTGGTGGTCGTACGAGGAGCCCGCCGCCACGGCGCGTCCCTGCGACCCGACGCAGCGGGCATCAAGGCGTCTGCCCAGGCGGGCGCCCCCCTACTGGTACGCACGCTCTCGCTGCGAGCGATCCTTCTGATCGCCACCGCAGTGGCCGCCCGCCTCGGGGACGACGCCATCGCGGCCCACCAGATCGCTCTGGCCCTGTGGAGCCTGCTCGCCTTCGCCCTAGACGCCATCGCCATCGCGGGGCAGGCCATCATCGGGCGCTACCTCGGCGCCGACGACGCCCAGGGCGCTCGGGACGTCTGCCGACGGATGGTCGAGTGGGGCATCGCCGTAGGGGTCCTCCTCGGCCTGCTGGTCGTGCTCGCCAGACCGCTGTTCCTGCCCCTGTTCACCGGCGATCCGTCCGTGAAGGACGCGGCACTGCCGGCCCTTCTCGTGGTGGCGCTCTCCCAGCCCGTTTGCGGCGTCGTGTTCGTACTGGACGGTGTGCTGATGGGAGCGGGCGACGGACCGTATCTGGCCTGGGCGATGGTGTTCACTCTGGCCGTGTTCACTCCGGCAGCCCTGCTGGTACCGGTTCTCGGAGGCGGTCTCACCGCTGTGTGGGGGGCGATGACGCTGATGATGGTCGTGCGGATGCTGACCCTCTGGGTGCGCGCTCGCTCCGGCCGCTGGGTCGTCACCGGCGCGGCTCGCTGACCGTTTCACGTGAAACGGACGGCGGGCCCCGGTGCCGCGTTTCACGTGAAACGCGGCAAGCGGAAGGGGCCGCACCCCGTGGGTACGGCCCCTTCGTGGCTCTTCGAGCCGAACGCGGCGATCAGGCCGCGACAACCTCGATGCTGACCTTGGCGGCAACCTCGGGGTGCAGACGCACGGACGTCTCGTGGGCGCCCAGCGTCTTGATCGGCGAGCCGAGCTCGATGCGGCGCTTGTCGACCTCGGGGCCACCGGAAGCCTTGATCGCCGAAGCGACGTCGGCCTGGGTGACGGAACCGAAGAGACGACCGGCGTCGCCGGAGCGAACGGCCAGACGGACCTTGACGCCCTCGAGCTGGGCCTTCACAGCGTTGGCCTGCTCGATGGTCTGGATCTCGTGGATCTTGCGAGCACGACGGATCTGCTCGACGTCCTTCTCGCCGCCCTTGGTCCAGCGGATCGCGAAGTTCCGCGGGATCAGGTAGTTGCGAGCGTAGCCGTCCTTGACGTCGACGACGTCGCCAGCGGCACCGAGGCCGGAGACCTCGTGGGTGAGGATGATCTTCATTTGTCGGTCACCCTTCCCTTATCGCGCCTGGGCGGTGTAGGGCAGCAGCGCCATCTCACGGCTGTTCTTCACGGCCGTGGCGACGTCACGCTGGTGCTGCGTGCAGTTGCCGGTCACGCGGCGGGCACGGATCTTGCCGCGGTCGGAAATGAACTTCCGCAGCATGTTCGTGTCCTTGTAGTCCACGTACGTGACCTTGTCCTTGCAGAATGCGCAGACCTTCTTCTTAGGCTTGCGCACAGGCGGCTTCGCCATGGTGTTTCTCCTGTGTGATCAAGAAGTGGGGATACGACCCGCCCTCAACCCGACCGGGCCCGGACATCCGGGCCCGTGGGCCTAGAAGGGGGGTTCGTCCGAGTAGCCGCCGCCGCTGCCGCTGCCGCCGCCGGAGTTTCCACCCCAGCCGCCGCCACCGCCACTGCCGCCCTGGTTGCCACCGGCGGGAGCGCCGGTCGCCCACGGGTCGTCGGCGGGAGCGCCGCCGCCCTGCTGGCCGCCGCCGGAGTTCCCACCCCAGCTGCCGCCACCCTGGCCGCCACCGCCGCCGTAACCACCCTGGCCGCCCTGGCCACCGCGGCCGGAAGCCTTGGTGACCTTGGCCGTGGCACTGCGAAGGCTGGCGCCGACTTCCTCGACGTCCAGCTCGTAGACCGTGCGCTTGACGCCCTCACGGTCCTCGTAGGACCGCTGCTTCAGCCGGCCCTGCACGATGACGCGCATGCCTCGCTGAAGCGACTCCGCGACGTTCTCCGCCGCCTGACGCCAGACCGAGCAGGTCAGGAACAGGCTCTCGCCGTCCTTCCACTCGTTCGTCTGGCGGTCGAAGGTGCGGGGAGTGGACGCGACACGGAACTTCGCGACCGCCGCACCGGAGGGGGTGAAGCGCAGCTCGGGGTCGTCGACAAGATTGCCGACAACCGTGATGACGGTCTCGCCTGCCATGGGGGAACCTCTCGGCGGGTTTGCTGCTGGCTGCTAGTGCTGCTACTCAGAATCCCGAGATCGGCTGAGCTCGTGAGCTCAGTGGGTCTCGGGACGGAGGACCTTGGTCCGGAGGACCGACTCGTTCAGGTTCATCTGGCGGTCGAGCTCCTTGACGACCGCAGGCTCGGCCTGCAGGTCGATGACCGAGTAGATGCCCTCGGGCTTCTTCTTGATCTCGTACGAGAGACGACGGCGGCCCCAGGTGTCGACCTTCTCGACCTTTCCGTTGCCCTCGCGGACGACGGAGAGGAAGTTCTCGATCAGCGGGGAGACAGCGCGCTCCTCGAGATCGGGGTCGAGGATGACCATCACTTCGTAGTGACGCATGTGGAACCCACCTCCTTTGGACTCAGCGGCCACGGTCGATCCGTGGCAGGAGGGTTGTGATGCGTACGCAACGGTATCGGCCGCCACTGACAATGGGGGTCGGCAGGCGACTTCCCCGGTCTGAGCTGGGTGGACTCCCTGGCTCTGGCTGGGCAGACACCGGTGCAGAGGGTACAGACTACCTGCACACGCGCTTCCGGTTGAAATCCGGCGTGGTTGACCCTCAATCTGTACACGTCGGGTGTGTATGGCGCTACGATGCGCCGCGTTCCGCAGGAGGTGCCCTATGGCACAGACATTGCGACCGAACACCGCCGGTTCTCTCTTCGCCACCGACGGCAAGCCCCATCCCCTCCAGGACACGCTGCTCGCGGTGACGCTGGTGCTGGGTGTGACGGCCTTCATCACGTCGTTCTTCTACAGCCTGCATCTGCTCAGCTCCTGGGCCGGACTCGTGGGAATCCTGACCGGCGCCTACGGGCAGTGGATCTCCGAGACCACGCGCGAGCGTTTCGGCCTCATTCTCGGTCTCGGCGCCTCGGGCGTCGGTTTCTTCCTCGGCATGGCGCACGGCGGGCTCTTCGGCGGAATCTGGTGACCTCACCGGCACCGGCCCGGACACCGGCGACCCCGCCCTCCCCGAAGGGCTCGTAGGCGCCTGTGGACCCACACGCCACGCCCCGGCCGCACGAAGGCCGGGGCGCAGGTGGCGTACGCCCAGTGAGGCCGCTCGCACGGCGCAGTAGGCTTCGGCGCGAGAGCCGGAGCCCCTACCCATGGGGACACCCCAGCCCGAGGAGCGCCCCGAATGAGCCTGACCCTGAGGACGATCAGCCGCGAGCAGCATCTGGCATACATCCAGAGCCTGCCGTCGGCGAGCCACATGCAGGTTCCGGCCTGGGCCGATGTCAAGGCCGAGTGGCGTTCGGAGAACCTCGGCTGGTTCGACGAACGAACCGGTGAACTGGTCGGCGCGGGTCTGGTCCTTTACCGCCAACTTCCCAAGATCAAGCGCTACTTGGCCTACCTGCCCGAGGGCCCGGTCATCAACTGGTACGCGCCGAACCTGACGGAGTGGCTGGAGCCGATGCTCGCGCACCTCAAGCAGCAGGGCGCGTTCTCGGTGAAGATGGGCCCGCCGGTGATCATCCGCCGCTGGGAGGCAACGTCCATCAAGGCCGGCATCCAGAGCCCCGACGTGAAGCGGCTGCGCGACATCGAGGCCGACTTCATCGAGCCGCGCGCGTTCGAGGTGGCCGACAAGCTGCGCCGCATGGGCTGGCAGCAGGGCGAGGACGGCGGCGCCGGCTTCGGTGACGTCCAGCCGCGCTACGTCTACCAGGTGCCGCTGGCGAACCGCTCGCTCGAAGAGGTCCACAAGAACTTCAACCAGCTGTGGCGACGCAACATCAAGAAGGCCGAGAAGGCCGGCGTCGAGGTCGTCCAGGGCGGCTACCACGACCTCGAGGAATGGCAGCGGCTGTACGAGATCACGGCGGTCCGCGACCACTTCCGGCCGCGCCCCCTGTCCTACTTCCAGCGGATGTGGACGGCCCTCAACACCGAGGACCCCAACCGCATGCGGCTGTACTTCGCCCGGCACAACGGCGTGAACCTGTCGGCGGCCACCATGCTGATCGTGGGCGGTCACGTCTGGTACTCCTACGGGGCCTCCGACAACATCGGCCGGGAGTTCCGTCCCTCGAACGCGATGCAGTGGCGCATGCTGCGCGACGCCTACGCGCTGGGCGCCACCGTCTACGACCTGCGCGGCATCTCCGACTCACTGGACGAGACCGATCACCTCTTCGGCCTGATCCAGTTCAAGGTCGGCACGGGCGGTCAGGCCGCGGAGTACCTCGGTGAGTGGGACTTCCCGCTGAACAAGCTGCTCCACAAGGCGCTCGACATCTACATGTCGCGCCGCTGACGTCAGTGCACTGATTCCACAACCTCCGACGCACCTCCCCACACGGCAGCCACGAGAAAGGTCCCGGGTCCGGCCATGGCGCTCACGCTCTACGTCGACACCGCGCGCTGGCGGGCGCACCACAAGCACGTGCAGGAGCAGTTCCCGGGGCTCGTACCCGTCTGCAAGGGCAACGGCTACGGCTTTGGACACGACCGGCTGGCGGAGGAGGCCACCCGGCTGGGCTCGGACGTCCTCGCCGTCGGCACGACGTACGAGGCCGCGCGCATCAAGGACTTCTTCGGCGGCGACCTGCTGGTGCTGACGCCCTACCGGCGCGGCGAGGAGCCGGTGCCGCTGCCCGACCGGGTCGTGCGCTCGGTGTCGTCGGTGGACGGCGTGTACGGCCTCGTGGGCGCGCGGGTGGTCATCGAGGTGATGTCCTCGATGAAGCGGCACGGGATCAGCGAGCAGGACCTGCCGCAGCTGCACTCCGCCATCGAGAACGTGCGGCTGGAGGGATTCGCCATCCACCTGCCGCTGGACCGCACCGACGGCTCCGACGCCGTCGAGGAGGTCATCGGCTGGATGGACCGGCTGCGCGCGGCCCGCCTGCCGCTGCACACGATGTTCGTCAGCCACCTCAAGGCCGACGAACTCGCGCGGCTCCAGCAGCAGTTCCCGCAGACGCGCTTCCGCGCGCGCATCGGCACGCGGCTGTGGCTGGGGGACCACGAGGCCACGGAGTACCGCGGCGCGGTCCTGGACGTCACGAAGGTCACCAAGGGCGACCGGTTCGGGTACCGGCAGCAGAAGGCCGCCTCGGACGGCTTCCTGGTGGTCGTGGCGGGCGGTACGTCGCACGGGGTGGGCCTGGAGGCCCCCAAGGCGCTGCACGGCGTCATGCCCCGCGCCAAGGGCGTCGCCCGGGCCGGCCTGGCCACGGTGAACCGGAACCTGTCGCCGTTCGTGTGGGGCGGCAAGCAGCGTTGGTTCGCCGAGCCGCCGCACATGCAGGTGTCGATCCTGTTCGTGCCGTCGGACGCTCCCGAGCCGCACGTCGGCGATGAGCTCGTGGCCCATCTGCGGCACACCACCACGCAGTTCGACCGGATCGTGGACCGCTGAGCGGAGGGGGACCGGTCGAGCATCCCTGAGACAGCGAAAAGAGGCCGTACGCGGATCACGCGTACGGCCTCTCTCGCGTCCGATGCGCCCGTCCGGTGCCGGACGGACACGGCACCAGGATGTTCGCTCAGGGCGAACTGTCGACGGCGTCCTGCTTGCCCCACTCCACCTGCGGACCGTCGAAGTGGGAGGCGTGTCGGGGCGGGTGCGCCGCGGCGCCGAGAACGAAGACGTCTTCCGCTCCGTCCAGCACACCGCCCGAGGGGTCGTCCTCGCCGGCTCGTCGTACGACGTCCCGTTCCGGCATGAGGATGTCCCGGACGATCACACCGCACAGGTAGAGCGTCCCCAGCAGGTGCACGCCGATGACCCAGTGGTAGCCGTCGGTCGGCAGTCCCTTGTGCGCGTCTCCGCTCATCGTGTACGCGAGGTACATCCAGATGCCGAGGAAGTAGACGACTTCGCACGCCTGCCAGATCAGGAAGTCCCGCCACTTGGGCCGGGCCAGCACGGCCAGCGGCACCAGCCACAGCACGTACTGCGGCGAGTAGACCTTGTTGGTGACGATGAAGGCCGCCACGATCAGGAAGGCCAGCTGGGCGAAGCGGGGTCGGCGGGGGGCGGTGAGCGCCAGGGCCGCGATGCCCACGGCGCACAGGACGACGAGGAGCGTGGCCAGGGTGTTGACGCTGTCGGTGGTGAGCGGGTCGCTGGAGTTCTGGGCCAGGATCAGCCAGAACGAGCCGAAGTCGACGCCTCGTTCCTGGCTGAACCGGTAGAACTTCGACCAGCCCTCGAAGGCGAAGAGCATGACCGGCAGGTTCACCACCAGCCAGGAGACGACCGCGCCGCCCAGCGCCTTGCCGAAGTCCCGCCACTTGCCCGCGCGCCAGCACAGCACGAACAGGGGGCCGAGCAGGAAGACGGGATAGAGCTTGGCGGCCGTCGCAAGCCCCAGCAGGACCCCGAAGGCCAGGGACCGGCCGCGGGACCACATGAGCATCGCCGCGGCCGTCAGGGCGACCGCCAGGAGGTCCCAGTTGATCGTGGCGGTCAGCGCGAAGGCAGGGGCCAGGGCGATCAGCAGACCGTCCCAGGGGCGCCGAGCGTGCGTCCGGGTCACGCAGACGGCGATGACGGCCGCGCAGGCCATCAGCATCCCCGCGTTGACGATCCAGTACCACTGCTCCTGGTCCTGGATGCTGCCCCCGCCCGGCGTCAGCCAGTTGGCCACCTCCATGAACACACCGGTGAGTACCGGGTACTCCAGGTAGTCCATGTCGCCGGGGAGCTTGTCGAAGTACGGCACGAGTCCGTCGGCGAAGCCACGCCCCTGGTAGAGGTGCGGGATGTCCGAATAGCAGGCGTGCGTGTACTGGGTGGTGGCTCCGAAGAACCAGCCCCCGTTGTAGCAGGGCGCCTTCTGGATCAGTCCGAGGGCGAACATCCCGATCGCCACGAGCGCGATGATGCGGACGGGAGTCCACCAGGAGGTCCCCAGCAGGGCCCGTCGGCCGATGGGGCCGCCGATCAGCTCACTGCCGGCCGCGGCCACCGGGTCGTCGCTGGTCGGCTTTACCGGATCCGGCTCGTGCACGCGCGCCGGCGAGGATTCTGCACTGGGCATGGGCGCCATCCTGCCGTACCGGGCTGAGAAAAAGCCGAGGGCCGCCCCACCTGGTGCGGTGGAGCGGCCCTCGTTTCACGTGAAACATGCGCATGTTTCACGTGAAACAGGCAAGCCGGGCGAGGGCACGGTCACCCGCCGGGGCCTCCGAAGAAGCCGCCGTTTGTGTTGCCTCTGTTGTCTCCCTGGGACTCGGACGGGCTGGGTGAGGGGCTTGTGTCTCCCGTGCCGCCGTTGCCATTGCCGTTGCTCGTGCCGCCGTCGTTCTGACAGCCGAAGAACTTGTTGCAGGTCTCGGACGCCGACGGTGACGGCTCGACCGCAGACTTGCTCGGCGACGGGGAAGGCGACGGCTTCTCCTCCTCGGTCTCGGTGGCCGAGGGAGTCGGGGTCGGCGACGGTTCCGCGTTGACGACCTCACCGATGGGCTGGGGCTCCGGGAAGTCCTTCGCCGGCGTGCCCTTCAGCGCATCGAGCATGTAGTCGTGCCAGATCTGCGCCGGGAACGAGGCGCCGTGGATCTTCTTCTGGCCACCGGTACCGAACATCTTCAGGAACGTACGGTCCTTCTTGGACTCGTCGTCGTCGTAGCGGAACATCGTGACCGCCGTCGACAGCTGCGGGGTGTAGCCCACGAACCATGCCGACTTGTTGCCGTCGGTGGTACCGGTCTTGCCCGCGACCTCACGGCCCGGCAGCTGGGCGTTGGTGCCGGTGCCCTTCTCGACCACGGTCTTCAGGACGTCGGTCACGTTGTCGGCGACCTTGTCCGTGAACGCCTGCTGCGTCTGGGTCTTGTGCGTGAAGATCTGGCCCTTCTCGCTCGTGACCTTCTCCACCGAGTACGGATCGCGCTGCTTGCCGCTGGCGGCGAAGGTGGCGTAGGCGCCGGCCATCCGGATCGCGCTCGGGTCGGAGATGCCGATCGAGAACGACGGGAAGCCGCTGTTGGTCAGGCTGGACTCCTTCAGGCCCGCCTTGACGGCGGAGTCCTTCACCTTGTCCAGACCGACGTCCATGCCGAGCTGCACGAAGGCGGAGTTCACGGACTCGCGCATCGCCTCCCTCAGGTCGATCTTGTAGTCGGGCGGGTTCCCCAGAGAGACGTTGCCGTCATTGGTCTGGAGCCACTCCTCGCCCTTCTCGTTCTTCCAGATCGAGTCGTCGTAGTTCCTGATCTTGAGCTTGTTCTGTCCGCTGAACAGGCTCTTCGGCGAGACGATGGTGCGCTCGTCCTGGGCCTGCGAGGACCCCAGGTCCGGGTCGCGCACGCCCCAGGTCATCGCGGCGGCCAGCACGAACGGCTTGAACGTCGAACCGACCTGGGCGCCGGTCTGGTCGGCGTTGTCCGTGAAGTGCTTGGTCGCGTCCTCACCGCCGTAGATGGCCCGGATGGCGCCGGTGTCCGGCTCCACGGAGGCCCCGCCGAACTGCACGTGCGTGTCCGTGTCGGGGCGCTGCTCCGGCTTGATGTTGGCGTCCCGGACCTTCTTCACCGACGCCTGCAACTGGTTGACCTTGTTCTTGTCGAAGGTCGTGTAGATCGAGAAGCCGCCCTGCTGCAGCGTGTCCTGGGTGACCCCGGTCTCCTTGCTGTGGGTCACCAGGTAACCGTTGGCCAGGTCGACGAGGTAGCCGATCTGGCCCTTCAGATCGGTGTTCGACCGGGGGTTCTGCCACTTGGGGAGCGTGCTGTACTTCGCCCGCACCGACGCGTCGAGATGGCCGTACTCGACCATCTTGTCGAGGGTGTCCTGCATCTGGCGCAGGGCCCGCTTGCTGTTGGCCGCGGGCGTGGCGCCGACCGAGTCGACGGACGTCGCGCCCGCCGGGTCGTAGTACGTGGCGCCCTTCAGCATGGCCGCGAGGAACGCGCACTCACCCGGGTCGAGCTTGATCGCGTCCTTGTTGAAGTAGGCGCGCGCGGCGGCCTGGATCCCGTAGGCGTTGCGCCCGTAGTACGCGGAGTTCAGGTAGCCGGCCATGATCTGGTCCTTGTCGACCTCCGCGCCCACCTTTATGGACACGAAGATCTCCTTGAACTTGCGGGAGATCGTCTGCGACTGGTCGTTCAGCATGGCGTTCTTGACGTACTGCTGGGTGATCGTGGAGCCACCCTGCGTCTGGCCGCCCCGGGCCATGTTGAACACGGCGCGGGCGATGCCCTTGGGGTCGATGCCGCTGTCGTCGTAGAAGGTCTTGTTCTCCTGCGAGATCACCGCCCAGCGCATCTCCTCCGGGATCTGCGAGAGGTCGATGTTCTGCCGGTTCGTCTCACCACCGGTGGCAACCATCTGGCTGCCGTCCTTCCAGTAGTAGACGTTGTTCTGCGCCGTGGCCGTCTTGGCGATGTCCGGGATGCCGACCATGGCGTACCCGATGCCCGCGACGGCCACCAGGCTGCCGACGAAACCGACGAACAGACCCGCGACGAGCTTCCACGAGGGCATCCAGCGCTGCCAGCCGTACTTGTCGGCGCGCGGGTAGTCGATCAGGCGCTTGCGGTCCGGGGCCGAGCGTCCTCTGCCCCGTCCGGGGCCGCTCTGACCGCCGCGGCGGCCCGCCGCGGGCTCGGCTGCTCTGCGCCTGCTGCCGCCCGCACTCCTCTGGGACTCGCGTCGGGCGTCGGCGCGGCTGCCGATCGGCTGGTCCTCGCCTCCGGTTCCATGGCCCAACCCGTAGTCGGCAGGCGTTCCGGTGGCGCCTCGCGGTGCCGCGCGGCGGCCGGAGGACGCACCGGACTGGCCGCGTCGGGCCGCGGCACGTCCGCCTCCCTGCGGCTGCGGCGGTTTGCGACGGTGCTCGCTCATCGAACGATTACTCCTCGGGCAGGCGCATCCGTGCGCGCCTGGAAAAGGCGGCTGGTTTCCTGTCCCCCCGATGTACGGATGCGGTCGCTTGCGCATTCACCCGTACGGCACCGAGGACCTCGACGCCCCCCGGCGTCTCATGGGTCCCGGTGGTGTGCATGGCGCACAGACTACGCACCGCCAAAACCTGCCCAGCCCTGAAGTTCACCCCAAATCAGGCAAGTCGCCTGCAACGAATCAGTGATGTGATCCCGTTCACCATCCCCCCTCTTGTCGCATCCGGAAGGCCGTTCTATCGTCTAGATGTATCGAGTCGATACATCAGCGCGGCATAAGGCGAGAGGAGGCGACGATGAGCCGGCGTTCCGGCATCCTTGAGTTCGCCGTCCTCGGCCTGCTGCGCGAGTCCCCCATGCACGGCTACGAGCTGCGCAAACGACTCAATACGTCTTTGGGCGTGTTCCGTGCGTTCAGCTACGGCACGCTCTACCCCTGCCTCAAGACGCTGGTCGCCAACGGCTGGTTGATCGAGGAGCCGGGGAGCACCCCGGAGGACGCCCTCGCCGCTCCACTCGCAGGGCGACGCGCCAAGATCGTCTATCGGTTGACGGCGGAGGGCAAGGAGCATTTCGAGGAGCTCCTGTCCCAGACGGGTCCCGACGCGTACGAGGACGAGACCTTCGCCGCTCGTTTCGCCTTCTTCGGCCAGACGTCCCGTGATGTGCGCATGCGCGTGCTGGAGGGGCGTCGCAGCCGGCTGGAGGAACGTCTGGAGAAGATGCGCTCCTCTCTGGCACGCACCCGGGAGCGCCTCGACGACTACACGCTTGAGCTCCAGCGCCACGGAATGGAGTCCGTGGAGCGCGAAGTGCGCTGGCTGAACGAGCTCATCGAGAGCGAGCGGGCCGGACGGGACCTGAAGGGTCCACCGTCCGGGGGGTCCGCTCAGCAGCACACCACATCTGGATCGACGGGCGGCCTGCCCCGCCCCGGGGACACCCCCGGGACGGATTCGCCCGACGAAACCGCCACGTGAGCGCCTGTTCAGGGCCTCACTCGTACACACAGGGAGCAACCGGAATGGGTTCGGTTCGCGTAGCCATCGTCGGCGTGGGCAACTGCGCGGCGTCACTGGTGCAGGGCGTCGAGTACTACAAGGACGCCGACCCGGCGACCAAGGTCCCGGGCCTGATGCACGTGCAGTTCGGGGACTACCACGTCGGTGACGTCGAGTTCGTCGCCGCCTTCGACGTCGACGCGAAGAAGGTCGGCCTCGACCTCTCGGACGCCATCGGTGCCAGCGAGAACAACACCATCAAGATCTGCGACGTCCCGAACAAGGGCGTCACGGTCCAGCGTGGTCACACCCTCGACGGTCTCGGCAAGTACTACCGCGAGACCATCGAGGAGTCCGCCGAGACGCCGGTCGACGTGGTGCAGGTCCTCAAGGACAAGCAGGTCGACGTTCTCGTCTGCTACCTGCCCGTCGGTTCCGAGGACGCGGCGAAGTTCTACGCCCAGGCCGCCATCGACGCCAAGGTCGCCTTCGTCAACGCCCTCCCGGTCTTCATCGCCGGCACCAAGGAGTGGGCGGACAAGTTCACCGAGGCGGGCGTCCCGATCGTCGGCGACGACATCAAGTCCCAGGTCGGCGCCACCATCACGCACCGTGTGATGGCGAAGCTGTTCGAAGACCGCGGTGTCCGTCTCGAGCGCACCATGCAGCTCAACGTCGGCGGCAACATGGACTTCAAGAACATGCTGGAGCGCGACCGCCTCGAGTCCAAGAAGATCTCGAAGACGCAGGCCGTCACCTCGCAGATCCCCGACCGCGACCTGGGCGAGAAGAACGTCCACATCGGTCCGTCGGACTACGTGGCCTGGCTGGACGACCGCAAGTGGGCGTACGTCCGTCTCGAGGGCCGTGCCTTCGGTGACGTTCCGCTGAACCTGGAGTACAAGCTCGAGGTCTGGGACTCCCCGAACTCCGCGGGTGTCATCATCGACGCCCTGCGCGCCGCGAAGATCGCCAAGGACCGCGGCATCGGCGGCCCCATCCTGTCGGCGTCGAGCTACTTCATGAAGTCCCCGCCGGTGCAGTACTTCGACGACGAGGCGTACGCCAACGTCGAGAAGTTCATCCGCGGCGAGGTCGAGCGCTAACCCGACCCGTACGGAAAATTCGCTCCTGCCAGGGCTGAGAAGGGTCCCCGGGTCCAGTGACCCGGGGACCCTTCCCGTATGTGAGGCTGTGCCCATGGCCGCCCGTGATCTGCGTGTTCTGCTGTGCCTGAGGAACTTCCGGCGCCTGCTCGCCGTTCGGCTGCTCTCCCAGTGCGCGGACGGCGTCTTCCAGGTCGCGCTCGCCACCTACGTGGTGTTCTCGCCGGAGAAGCAGACCTCGGCCACCGCGATCGCCTCGGCCATGGCGGTCCTGCTGCTGCCCTACTCGCTGGTCGGGCCCTTCGCCGGGGTTCTGCTGGACCGTTGGCGTCGCCGGCAGGTCCTCCTGCACGGCAATCTGCTGCGGGCCCTGCTGGCCTCGGTGACGGCTGTCCTGATGATCAGCCAGGTTCCCGACCAGCTCTTCTACGCCTCGGCGCTCTGCGTGACCGCGGTCAACCGCTTCGTCCTCGCCGGACTGTCGGCCGCTCTGCCGCGGGTGGTCGACGACCAGCGGCTGGTGACGGCCAACTCCCTTTCGCCGACGGCCGGGACGCTCGCGGCGGTCGCGGGCGGCGGTCTCGCCTTCGTCGTCCGGCTGCTGGTCGCGGACACCGACGCGGCCGTGGTGCTGCTGGCGTGCGCGTTGTATCTGTGCGCCGCGCTGGTGTCCCTGTCGATGGCCGTGGAGCTGCTCGGCCCCGATGACGTGCTCGGCAGGCCCGGGCTCCTGGCCGCTGTCCGGGGGACCGCCCGCGGCCTCTCGGCCGGCGTACGTCACCTCGCCGAACCCCGGCGCACGGAGGCCGCCTGGGCGCTCGGCGCGATCGCGTTGATGCGGTTCTGCTACGGCGCCCTGACCGTCATGGTGCTGATGCTGTGCCGGTACGCCTGGTCGTCCGACCCGGACGACGGGCTGGCGCTCCTGGGGGTGGCGGTGGGCGTCTCCGGCGCCGGCTTCTTCGTCGCGGCGGTGGTGACCCCGTGGGCGGCGGAGCGGCTCGGCCCGATCGGCTGGATCGCCGTCTGTGCCGCGGTCGCCGCGGTTCTGGAACTCGCCCTGATGCTTCCGTTCGCTCAGCTCACCACGTTCGTGGCCGCGTTCGTCCTGGGGCTGGTCACCCAGGGCGCGAAGATCGCGACCGACACCGTCGTCCAGTCCTGCGTGGCGGACGGCTTCCGCGGCCGGATCTTCTCGCTCTACGACGTCCTGTTCAACGTCGCGTTCGTCGGCGCGGCGGGTGTCGCCGCCCTGATGCTGCCCGCTGACGGACGCTCACCGGCCCTGGTGGTCACGGTCGCCGTTATTTACGGAGCAGTTGCTGGTGCTATGGCCCGCTTTGCACGAGGGAGAGTGTCACATCAATGACACAGACTCCCTCTCGGCTACAAGGTTGTCAGTGGGGCCCGGTAACTTACGTGCGTCTTACGTCGCGAGTGATTTCGCGCCACGTCCAAGTTTTCTAGGGGGACCCCCAAGTGTCGACTCCGCCGCCCCAGGGCCAGAACCCGTTCGCGCAGCCGGGCCAGCAGCCCTACGGCCAGCCCCAGGGTCAGGCTCCGTACCCGCCGCAGGGCGGCTACCCCCAGCAGCCCGGCCAGCCCGGCTACCCCACCGCTCCTTACGGCGGGGTCCCCCCGGAGCAGCCCCGCCGCAAGGTCAGCTTCAAGCTGATCAAGAACATCGTCATCGTGCTGGCCGTCGTCGGCGTGGGCATCGGCGCGTACATATCCAGCCAGGACGACGCCAACACGGCGGCGGTCGGCGACTGCATGCACCGCGGCAACAGCGACAACGACAACCCCGACCTCGAGGTCGTCAAGTGCGACTCCACGCAGGCGCAGTACATCGTGCTGGCCAAGGTCAAGGGCACGTACTCGCAGCTCACCGCCGACAGCAAGTGCCAGGCCGAAGCGAAGGACTTCCAGTACTCGTACACCGAGAGCGGTGACGGCGACAACTTCCTGCTCTGCCTGAAGGACTACAAGAAGTAAGGCAGACGCGAACAGGGGCGGTGTTTCACGTGAAACACCGCCCCTACGCATGTCCGGCCAGCCATGCGGGGGCTTGTTTCACGTGAAACATGCCCCCGTCGCACAGCCTCAGTTCTGCTCGGCCCACCACTCCTTGAGGGCCGCCACCGCCGCGTCGTACTCCATCGGTCCGTTCTCCAGCCGCAGTTCCAGCAGATGCTTGTACGCCTTGCCGATGGCAGGGCCGGGACTGACGCCCAGGATGTCCATGATCTGGTTGCCGTCCAGATCGGGACGGATCGCGTCCAGCTCCTCCCGCTCCTTCAGCTGCGAGATGCGCTCCTCCAGCCCGTCGTAAGCGCGGGAGAGCGTGGCGGCCTTGCGCTTGTTACGCGTCGTGCAGTCCGAGCGCGTCAGCTTGTGGAGCCGTTCGAGCAGTGGTCCCGCATCCCGTACATAACGGCGTACCGCGGAGTCGGTCCACTCACCCGTGCCGTACCCGTGGAAGCGCAGGTGGAGTTCGACCAGACGGGAGACGTCCTTCACCAGTTCGTTGGAGTACTTCAGGGCGGTCATCCGCTTCTTCGTCATCTTGGCGCCCACCACCTCGTGGTGGTGGAACGAGACGCGGCCGTCCTTCTCGAAGCGGCGGGTGCGCGGCTTGCCGATGTCGTGCAGCAGGGCGGCGAGCCGCAGGACGAGGTCCGGTCCTTCCTCCTCCAGCGCGATGGCCTGTTCGAGAACGATCAGGGTGTGCTCGTAGACGTCCTTGTGCCGGTGGTGCTCGTCGCTCTCCAGCCGCAGCGCCGGGAGCTCGGGCAGCACCCGCTCGGCGATGCCGGTGTCGACCAGCAGGGAGAGTCCCTTGCGCGGGTGAGAGGAGAGGATCAGCTTGTTCAGCTCGTCCCGGACCCGCTCGGCCGAGACGATCCCGATCCGGTCGGACATCTCCTTCATCGCCGTGACGACGTCCGGAGCGACCTCGAAATCGAGCTGGGCGGCGAAACGGGCGGCACGCATCATCCGCAGCGGGTCGTCGGAGAAGGACTCCTCCGGGGTGCCCGGGGTGCGCAGCACACGCGCCGCGAGGTCGTCGAGGCCCCCGTGCGGGTCGATGAACTCCTTCTCCGGAAGGGCCACGGCCATCGCGTTCACCGTGAAGTCCCGTCGCACGAGATCCTGCTCGATGCTGGCGCCGTAGGAGACCTCGGGCTTGCGCGAGGTGCGGTCGTACGCCTCCGAGCGGTAGGTCGTGACCTCGATCTGGAAGCACCGGTCGATGTCTCCGACCCGGGCCTCCTTCTGGACGCCGACGGTGCCGAAGGCGATCCCGACCTCCCACACGGAGTCCGCCCACGGCCGCACGATCTTCAGGACGTCCTCGGGCCGGGCGTCCGTCGTGAAGTCCAGGTCATTGCCGAGCCGGCCGAGCAGCGCGTCCCGGACCGAGCCACCGACCAGGGCGAGGGAGAACCCGGCCTCCTGAAAGCGGCGGGCAAGGTCGTCGGCGACAGGGGCGACCCGCAGCAGTTCACTCACCGCACGGTGCTGCACCTGGCTGAGGGCACTGAGATTGTCTTCATTGGCGTTCGGCACAACAAAAGAGGGTACGTGGCCGCGCCAACCGGAGCCGCCCCGTTAAATGACCTCGGACACTCCTGCCGACAGGCGGCAAGACGGGTTTTTGGCCGCTTGGGCACCGCTTCTCCTTATATGCACACATAGAGGACGAGTCGACCATCGTCCGCGATCTTGTGGAGCAGTCCGCGGCACTTCCCCTTAGCGCGCATCGTTACGATGCCTGGACGCACATTCCGACGACCACTGACGACGACGAGGGACGGGCGAACGCGTGGCCGAGGCGGCAGACTTTCCGGGGATGACTCCCTCACCTGCCCGCCGGTGGCTGCGGCGCACCGGAGCACTGCTCGCGGGAGCGCCCCTGCTGGCGGGTCTCCTCCAGCTGCCCGCCGCCCCCGCACAGGCCGCCGAACAGGCCGGTGTCAAGGAGGCCTCCGACGCGGGCACGGTCGCCGTCGCGGTCGACTCGCTCAGCCCCAGCGCCCCGGCCGACGGAGACACCCTGACGGTCTCGGGCACGGTCACCAACAACGGCAAGCAAGCGGTCACGGCCGCCCACGTGGATTTGCAGGTGGGGGACGCCCTCGCCACCCGCTCGGCGATCGACCGGGCCTCCAGGCGGGCGGGCTCCCTCCCCGCGGACGACGGCGTCACGGTCGGCGGCAAGTACGTCGCCAAGTTCGCCAAGCTCACGCCCGGCGTGGCCCAGCACTTCAGCATCTCCGTCCCCGTCGACAAGCTCGATCTCGGCAAGGCCGGCGTCTACCCGCTGGGGGTCTCCCTGTCCGGCGAGACGTCCGCGCAGCCGTGGGACCGGGTCCTGGGCGTACAGCGCACCTTCCTCCCGTGGCAGGACGGCGAGGCGGACACCAGGACGCCGACGACCGTGCTGTGGCCGCTGATGTCCACCGTGCACATGACGGCGGAGACCGGCTCGAACGCCCAGCAGACTCCCGTCTTCCTCAACGAGGACCTGGCCAAGGAGATCGCCCCGGGCGGCCGCCTGGACCAGATGCTGGCCCTCGGCAAGCAGCTCGACGTCACCTGGGTGATCGACCCGGACCTGCTGGCGTCCGTCGACGCCATGACCGGCAGCTACCGCATCCGGGGCGCGGGCGACACCACCACGGCCGGCACCCAGCAGGCGGTCGCCAAGCAGTGGCTCGACGAGCTCCAGAGCGCGGTCACGGGCAAGGAGGTCGTCGCGCTGCCCTTCGCCGACCCCGACCTGGCCTCGCTGGCGCACAACGGAACCGGCGTCGCCGGCTCCCTGAGCCAGCTCAAGGAAGCCACCGACGTCGCCGCCACCACGGTGGAGACGGTGCTCCACGTGACCCCGAGCACCGACTTCGCCTGGCCGGTGGACGGCGCCGTCGATCCGTCGATCGTCAAGGTCGCCACCTCCGCCGGCGCCGACAAGGTCATCGCCCGCGGTGACAGCCTCGCCGAGACCGGCGACCTCTCCTACACCCCCTCCGCGGCCCGCCCCATCGGCGGCGGCACCACGGCCGTGGTCGCGGACTCGTGGCTGTCCACGGTCTTCGAGGGCGACTTGACGAAGGCCTCGGCGTCCACCCTCGCCGTGCAGGAGTTCCTGGCGCAGAGCCTGGAACTGAACCTCCAGACGGACAAGCAGCGCAGCATCGTCGTCGCCCCCCAGCGCATGCCGACCGCGGACCAGGCCCGCACGCTCGCGCAGGCCGTCACGCAGCTCCAGGGCGGGACCTGGTCGCAGCCCCAGCAGCTCACCGCGGCCGCCAAGGCGAAGCCCGACCCGGCCGCCAACACGAAGGTGCCGTCCAGGGCGGACTATCCGGCGTCGCTGCGCAAGCGGGAGCTGCCCCGCTCCGCCTTCGAGGAGATCGCCGACACCCAGGACAAGCTCGACAACTTCAAGGTGATCCTCGCCAACGAGGCACGGGTCGTGACCCCCTTCGGGCGGGCCATAAACCGGGAGACGTCCACGTCCTGGCGGGGTCGCAGCGCCGCGGCGAGCGCGTTCCGCGCGAGCGTGCGGGCGTATCTGGACACACTGGCCGGGCAGGTCAAGCTGATCGACAAGTCGGAGACCAAGCTCTCCGGCCGCAGCGCCACGATCCCGGTGACGGTGCAGAACAACCTGGTGCAGGGAGTGGACCACCTGGTCCTGCGGCTCACCTCCACGAACCAGACGCGCCTGGAGATCTCCGGCGAGCCCTACGCGGAGCAGCGGATCACGGTCTCCGGCGGCCACACCACGACAGTGAAGTTCAGCACGTCCGCCAAGGTCAACGGCCAGACGACGGTGATCGCCCAGCTGTACACCGAGGACGGCCAGGAGTACGGGGCGCCGGTCACCTTCGACGTGAAGGTCACCGAGATCACCGCCACCGTGATGCTGGTCATCGGCGGCGGCGTGCTGCTCCTGGTGCTGGCCGGCTTCCGCATGTACACCCAGCGCAAGCGTGCCGCCGCCCGCCGGGCCGAAGAACCCGAGGACGCCGACGAGAACGACCCCGGCGAGGGCGACGAGCCCGCGGACGACCCGCAGGATCCCGCGGGGCCCCGGGACCGTCACAGTGGAGAGTCCGGCCCGTCGGCCGGGGCAGACGACCATGAGCAGGCGAGTGACGAGAGTCCGGACACCGAAGCGGAAAACGCAGACCCGTCCGGCACGGGTGAGAGAGTGGACCGTTGAGGATGTCGTGGCCGGTGGGCCCGGGACGATGAGGTGGGGTAAGCCATGAACGCGCCGTACGACGGTGACCGCGGCCGGGCCGCGGGCGGCTCGGGGCGCCCCGAGGGCCCGCCGCCCGAGCAGGGCCAGGTGCCGCCGCAGCACCCCGCGGACATGTATCTCCAGGACGCCTACGACCAGGACCCCTACCGGGCCCAGGACCTCACCGCGCAGGACCCGGTCGCCGAGGCGCTCTACGACCGCGCGGCGCACCCGCCGCCGCCCCCGGGCGCTCATGAGCCGTCTCAGCCCCTGTACGGCCGGCCGCCGCAGTCCCCGTACGCCCCCGACCCTCATGTGTGGGCCCAGACCCCCGCGCCCGAGCCGGAGGGCCCCACGCAGTACCTCCCGTACGGCGACGACCCCCGCACCACCCAGTTCGTGGGCGTGGACGACCTGGTCACGCACTCCGGCGAGCAGCAGCACCAGCCGGACGCCTTCGCCCACCTGTTCCGCGACCAGCAGCAGAGCGCCCCCCGGCCGTCGGCGGAGTCGGCGGCCGTGCCCGGTCCGGCCCAGCCGCCGGGAGCGCACGGAGCGCCGCAGCAGTACCAGGCTCCGGTGGCCGCCACGCCCGCCGACGACCAGACCATGAACCTCACCGCCACGCCCGACGCGGCGCCGCCCCCGGCCGCCGCTCCGCCCGCGCCCAAGAAGGGCGGGCGCGCGTCCGGGCTGCTGAAGTCCAGCGCCGTCATGGCGGCGGGCACGATGGTCTCCCGTCTGACGGGCTTCGTCCGTTCCGCGCTGATCGTCTCCGCGCTGGGCGTGGGCCTGCTCGGCGACACCTTCCAGGTGGCCTACCAGCTGCCGACGATGATCTACATCCTGACCGTCGGCGGCGGACTCAACTCCGTCTTCGTGCCGCAGCTCGTGCGCGCCATGAAGGAGGACGAGGACGGCGGCGAGGCCTACGCCAACCGTCTGCTCACCCTCGTCATGGTGGCGCTGGGCCTGCTCACGGTCGCCGCGATCGCCGCGGCCCCCGTCCTGATCCGCCTCCTGTCGGACTCGGTCGCCAGCAACCCGGCGGCCAACGACGTCGGCGTCACGTTCGTCCGCTACTTCCTGCCCTCGATCTTCTTCATGGGCGTCCACGTGGTGATGGGTCAGATCCTCAACGCGCGCGGAAAGTTCGGCGCGATGATGTGGACCCCCGTCCTGAACAACATCGTCATCATCGTGACGCTGGGCATGTTCATCTGGGTCTACGGCACCGCCGCCGACTCCGGCATGAAGGTCACGAGCATCCCGCCGGAGGGTGAGCGGCTCCTCGGCATCGGGATCCTGCTCGGCCTGGTCGTGCAGGCCCTCGCGATGATCCCGTACCTGCGCGAGACCGGGTTCCGGCTGCGGCTGCGCTTCGACTGGCGGGGCCACGGCCTGGGCAAGGCCGCGACGCTCGCCAAGTGGACCGTCCTGTTCGTCCTGGCCAACCAGGCCGGCGCGCTCGTCGTGACCCAGCTGTCCACGTCGGCCGGCAAGGACTCGCCGGTCGACGGCACGGGCTTCGCCGCCTACGCCAACGCCCAGCTGATCTGGGGCCTGCCGCAGGCCATCATCACCGTCTCCCTGATGGCCGCGCTGCTGCCCCGCATCTCGCGCTCGGCCGCCGAGGGCGACGGCGGCGCGGTCCGCGACGACATCTCCCAGGGCCTGCGCACCACGGCCGTGGCGATCGTGCCGATCGCCTTCGGCTTCCTCGCCCTCGGCATCCCGATGTGCACGCTGATCTTCGGTTCCTCGGGCACCGGCGAGGCCACGAACATGGGCTTCATGCTGATGGCCTTCGGCCTCGGCCTGATCCCCTACTCCGTGCAGTACGTCGTCCTGCGCGCCTTCTACGCCTACGAAGACACCCGCACCCCCTTCTACAACACGGTCATCGTGGCCGCGGTCAACGCGGGCGCCTCGGCGGTCTGCTACTTCGTCCTGCCCGCCCGCTGGGCCGTGGTCGGCATGGCGGCCTCCTACGGTCTCGCGTACGCCATCGGCGTCGGCGTCGCCTGGAACCGGCTCCGCAAGCGGCTCGACGGCGACCTCGACGGCTCCCACGTCCTGCGCACGTACGCCCGTCTGTGCATCGCCTCCGTGCCCGCCGCCCTGATCAGCGGCGCGGCCTGCTACGGCATCGGACACAGCCTGGGCCAGGGCGTTCTCGGCTCCTTCGCCGCGCTGCTGGCCGGCGGGGCGCTTCTGCTGGGCGTCTTCTTCCTCGCCGCCCGCAGAATGCGCATCGAGGAGCTCAACTCGCTGGTCGGCATGGTCCGCGGCCGCCTGGGGCGCTAGAGATCACCGGCGGACCAGGTCCGAGAAAGGAGCGCCGCCTGTTGAACGAAGGTGAGCGAGGGGCAGTCGCACAACCATCGTTCGCCGCCGTGTGTCGTGCATAGCGGCGGACTGTGGGCACAATTGGGTTCGGCGTCGGACGGCGCGCACGAGGTCGCACGGCGCGCACTGAATGGGGAGGCAGGAACGACGGTGGCGGAACGGAGCACAGCTGCCGTCGACGTGGCAGACAACAGCGGTGACGAACCGCTGACCGCACAAGCGGACCAGTCCACGGCCGACGGGGTGGTCAAGAACCGGGAGCAGGACACGGACACCGACGAGGCACAGGGGAGTGGCGGGACGGAACGTCCCGGGAAGGCCTCACCGCCGGAACTGCACAGCGGCCACAAGCTCGCCAGACGCTACCGTCTCGAAGAGTGCGTCACCCGTCTGGACGGTTTCAGCAGTTGGCGGGCCGTCGACGAGAAACTCCGCCGTGCCGTGGGCGTGCATGTCCTGCCCGCGGACCACACCCGGGCCCGCTCGGTACTGGCCGCGGCGCGCTCCTCGGCGCTGCTCGGTGATCCCCGGTTCGTCCAGGTGCTGGACGCCGTCGAGGAGAACGACCTCGTCTACGTCGTCCACGAGTGGCTGCCCGACGCCACCGAGCTGACCGCCTTGCTCGCACCCGGTCCGCTGGAGCCGCACGACGCCTACCAGATGGTCAGTCAGATCGCCTCCGCCATGGCCGCGGCCCACCGGGAGGGCCTGGCGCATCTGCGGCTCAACCCCAACGCCGTGCTGCGGACCTCCTCGGGGCAGTGGCGCATCCGCGGCCTCGCCGTGAACGCCGCCCTGCGCGGCATCTCCACCGACGTCCCGCAGCGCACCGACACCGAGGCGATCGGCGCGCTGCTGTACGCGGCGCTCACCCAGCGCTGGCCGTACGAGAACGACGCCTACGGCCTGTCCGGGCTGCCGAAGGACGTCGGGCTGATCGCCCCCGACCAGGTGCGCGCCGGCGTCCATCGGGGCCTGTCGGAGCTGTCCATGCGCGCGCTGGTCAACGACGGCGCGACCGCCTCCCGGCACGAGGCCGCCTGCACCACGCCGGAAGAGCTGGTGAAGGCCATCGGTGAGATGCCGCGCATCAGGCCGCCGGAGCCCTCGTTCACCGCGCCTCCGGAGTACCAGCGCACCACGTACCAGCAGGGCACCTACGGTCGGCCGGCGCCTCACCCGGGCGCCACGCAGGCCGTGCCGACGCCTCCGCCGCCGCTGCAGAGCCGTACCGGCAGGGCCCTGAAGTGGGCGGTCTCCGCCCTCCTCATCGCCGCGCTCGGCCTCGGCAGCTGGCAGCTCGCGGACGCCCTGATGGACCGGAGCAACTCCGACGACCCCAACCAGACGCAGACGACGGACGAGGGCGACAAGAACAGCGCGGTGCCCAAGCCCGTCCGGCCCCTGAAGATCGTCGACGCCGCCGAGTACTACCCGGACGGCAATGCACAGCACCCCGATGATGCCAAGCTCACCTACGACGGCAACGGCGACACGTACTGGCGCTCGCGCTCCTTCGACGCGGGGCCCCGTCTCGCGCCGTACAAGCAGGGCGTGGGCATCGTCTACGACCTGGGCTCGGAGCAGACCGTCTCGACGGCGTCGATAGGGCTCTACTACGAGGGCGCGTACACCGCCGCGTCGCTGTACGCGGCCGACTCGCTGTCGTCCTCGGCGCCCCTGGAGTCCATGAAGAAGATCGCCGGGGCCCGGACGTCGGGCGGAGAACTCAAGATCTCCGCCAAAACACCGGTGAAGACGCGGTACGTTCTCCTCTGGATCACCGCCGCGCCGCACGCGCCGGGCGACCAGTACAGCGACCCCGGATATAAGCAGGCCGTCACCGATGTGAAGTTCACGGGCTGACGTCTCACCGGAGGGGGAGGAGGCCCATGACGGACGACGCCGCGCACGAGGCGGTGAGCGACCAGGACCTCCTCACCCGCCACGTCGAGGGTGACCCCGACGCCTTCGGTGAGCTCGTGCGACGTCACCGCGACCGGCTGTGGGCGGTGGCCCTGCGCACGCTGGGAGACCGCGAGGAAGCCGCTGACGCCGTCCAGGACGCCCTCGTCTCCGCCTACCGGGCCGCCCACACCTTCCGCGGCCAGTCCGCCGTCACGACCTGGCTGCATCGCATCACGGTGAACGCGTGCCTGGACCGGGCCCGCAAGGCAGCCTCCCGCAAGACCTCTCCGGTCGACGACACCGAGCGTCTGGAGAAGCTCCTCGAACCTCACGAGTCGGCGGCCGCGCCGGCAGAACGCAATGACGTGCACCGCCAGCTCCTCGAAGCGCTGGGCACACTCCCGCCCGACCAACGGGCCGCTCTCGTCCTCGTGGACATGCAGGGCTATCCGGTCGCCGAGGCCGCCCGCGTGCTCGACGTCCCGACCGGGACGGTGAAGAGCCGCTGTGCCCGGGGCAGAGCCAAACTGCTGCCCCTGCTCACCCACCTGCGGCCCGAAGGTTCGGGGGACGCAAGACAAGGCGGCACAGGACGGAACCGAGCGCAGGAGCCATCCGTCCCACCGGCAGCGGGCCTTCGAAGCGAGGGACCGGACAACGCCGGGACAGGCGATTCAGCTGCTGTGAAGGGCGGAGGTGGGCGAGCGTGACATCGACGACGGACATGACCGGGCACCCGGACGTCACGGAGATCTCCGACCTCACCGAGGGTCTGCTCACCCCCGAACGAAGCGTGACCGTACGTCGCCATCTGGATGCCTGCGACCTGTGCGCCGACGTCCACGCCTCGCTGGAGGAGATCCGCGGCCTGCTGTGCGACCTTCCCGGCCCACCCCGCATGCCGGACGATGTCGCCCGCCGCATCGACGCAGCACTGGCGGCCGAGGCCTTGCTGAACGCCACGGCGCCGGACAGTGAGAGCGCCCGCGAGGCCGTCGCCGCAGACGCCGCCGACACCGACGAGACCGCTGCCTCCGATGAGACCGCTGTTTCACGTGAAACAGCGACGATTGCGGAGCGACCCTCAGGACGGCCCCGCGCCACCACCACCGGGCCGGGGCGCAAGAATCGCCAGACCCGAAGGCCGGGCAACCGCCGCAAGGTGGCGGTTCTCGGTGCGGTCTTCACCGCTGCGGCACTGGGACTCGGCTCGGTCCTGGTGTCCTCCCTCACGGGCGGCGGGACCTCCGGCAGTGCCGCCCACCAGTCCACGGCGCCTGACACCTTCTCCGCGAGCAGACTGGAGAGCCAGGTCACCGATCTCCTGGCCAAGGCCGGCGGCTCTCGTTCGCCGTCCAGCATGGGCGTCAAGGGCGGAGCCGACAGTCAGACACCGAAGATCCTGCGGCAGCCCACGGTCCCCCCTTGCGTGCAGAAGGGCATCAAACGCGACGAAGCCGCCCTCGCCACGGAACCGGGCAGGTACAAGGGGACGGACGCCGTGCTGGTCGTGCTGCCCGGCGCCAAGGACAGCACGCGGGTCGACGCCTACATCATGGACACGGCCTGTGTGGATCATCCGTCGTCGGGTCCGGCCAGGGTTCTGCTGACGACCTCGTACGCCCGCCGCTGACGCAGCCGGGCTTCACCCCGTTCTCCCGCGGTCCCCACGTGGCGTCCCACACGACGTCCCCCCTTCGTGTGCCCGGACACAGCGGGAATGTACGCCCCTTAGGATCCGTTGGGTGGGGTGAGAGTCCGAAGAGGCTCCCCCGGTCGACCGACGCTGTCCAGAGACGAGGAAACAAGCCGTGAGCGACGTCCGTAACGTGATCATCATCGGCTCCGGGCCCGCCGGCTACACCGCGGCCCTCTACACCGCGCGCGCCTCGCTGAAGCCGCTGGTGTTCGAAGGCGCCGTCACCGCGGGCGGCGCACTGATGAACACCACCGAGGTCGAGAACTTCCCCGGCTTCCAGGACGGCATCATGGGCCCCGAGCTCATGGACAACATGCGCGCCCAGGCCGAGCGTTTCGGCGCCGAGCTGATCCCGGACGACATCGTCTCCGTCGACCTCAGCGGTGAGATCAAGACCGTCACGGACACCGCCGGCACGGTCCACCGCGCCAAGGCCGTCATCGTGACCACCGGATCCCAGCACCGCAAGCTCGGTCTGCCGAACGAGGACGCCCTCTCCGGCCGCGGAGTCTCCTGGTGTGCCACCTGTGACGGCTTCTTCTTCAAGGACCAGGACATCGCCGTCATCGGTGGCGGTGACACCGCCATGGAGGAGGCCACCTTCCTCTCCCGGTTCGCCAAGTCCGTGACGATCGTCCACCGCCGGGACACCCTGCGCGCCTCCAAGGCGATGCAGGAGCGCGCCTTCGCCGACCCGAAGATCAAGTTCATCTGGGACAGCGAGGTCGCGGAGATCCAGGGCGACCCGAAGCTGGCCGGACTGAAGCTGCGCAACCTCAAGACCGGTGAGCTCTCGGACCTGCCGGTCACCGGCCTGTTCATCGCGATCGGCCACGACCCGCGCACCGAGCTCTTCAAGGGGCAGCTCGACCTCGACGAGGAGGGTTACCTGAAGGTCGCCGCGCCCTCCACCCGGACGAACGTGACCGGCGTCTTCGCCGCCGGCGACGTGGTGGACCACACCTACCGTCAGGCCATCACCGCGGCCGGCACCGGCTGCTCCTCCGCTCTCGACGCCGAGCGCTACCTCGCCGCCCTCGCGGACGAGGAGCAGGCCGAGCCCGAGAAGACCTCCGTCTGACCCCCTCTCTCCCGCCCCACGCACAAGAATGAAGGAGCCCCCTGTGGCCGGCACCCTGAAGAATGTGACCGACGCCGACTTCGAAGAGGTCGTCCTCAAGAGCGACAAGCCCGTCCTGGTGGACTTCTGGGCCGAGTGGTGCGGCCCGTGCCGTCAGCTCGCGCCGTCCCTCGAGGCCATCGCCGCCGAGCACGGCGAGAAGATCGAGATCGTCAAGCTGAACATCGACGAGAACCCGAACACGGCCGCCAAGTACGGCGTCATGTCGATCCCGACCCTGAACGTGTACCAGGGCGGCGAGGTCGCCAAGACGATCGTCGGCGCCAAGCCGAAGGCCGCGCTCGTCCGCGACCTGGAGACCTTCATCTCCGAGTGACGCGATGAGCCGTCCCGCCGACGGCCGATGTTTCACGTGAAACAGTGAAGGGCCGGTCCCCACGGACCGGCCCTTCACTGTGTCTATGGCGAGGACCGCCAGAGCGAAGACGTTCAGAGCGGACGCAACACCGGCTCCTTCTGGACTGCTCCCAGCAGGCGGTCGAGCGCCATCTCCACGTCTTCCTTCCACGAGAGCGTGCTCCTCAGCTCCAGTCTCAGCCGAGGGTGGGAGGGATGCGGGCGGACGGTCTTGAAGCCCACGGCCAGCAGATGATCGGCGGGGAGCAGACAGGCCGGTTCCTTCCAGCGGGTGTCGCCGAACGCCTCGATGGCCTTGAAGCCTCGCCTCAGCAGATCCTTGGCGACCGTCTGAACCATCACCCGCCCGAGCCCCTGCCCCTGATAGCCCGGCATGATGAACGCCGTCATGAGCTGCACGGCGTCCGGTGACACCGGGCTGGTGGGGAATGCCGTCGAGCGGGGGACGTAGGCGGGCGGGGCGTAGAGCACATGGCCCACCGGGACGTCGTCCACGTAGACGACTCGGCCGCACGATCCCCAGTCCAACAGGACGGCGGAGATCCAGGCCTCCTTCTCCAGAGCGGTCGTCCCTGCCTTCAGCGCGGCTTCGCCGCTGACGGGATCGAGCTCCCAGAAGACGCACGAGCGACACCGCTGGGGAAGGTCCGGGAGGTTGTCCAGCGTGAGCGGTACGAGCCGACGCCCCATGAAGGCTGTTCCTCGCTTCCTTCGCCCGCTCCACCGCGAGCTGCCGTCAGAGCGCTCCGTTCCCTGAGGAGACTGCCGACGAACCCGCCGACCACGCCCAGCCCCAGTCCGGCGCTCACCAGTCCGGTCCGGCTCATCGTTCGCATGGCACCCGCCTCCCGCTCCGAGGTACTGCCAGGTGGACGCGCCAAAGCCTTATCGCATCGTATCCACGATGCGATGCCCTCGACAGCGCCTGCAAGCAAAGAGCGGGCCGTGTCCGGTGGGTACCGGACACGGCCCGCTCTGCACAGCTCCCGGACGACACGGGAGCCGCCGAGCCCGGGCTCAGTCTTCCGCTTCTTCGGTGTCGCCCTCTGCGAGGCCCTTCGGCAGGACCGGGCCCTCACCAGGAGCCAGCGTGCCGAGAATGCGCTCCAGGTCCTCCATCGAGGCGAACTCGACGGTGATCTTGCCCTTCTTCTGTCCGAGGTCGACCTTCACCCGCGTTTCGAAACGGTCCGAGAGCCGCGTCGCGAGGTCGGTCAACGCCGGGGAGACCCGGCCGCCGGCACGCGGCCCCTTGGCCCGCTGAGCCGCCTGCGGACGCGACCCCATGAGGGTCACGATCTCCTCGACGGCCCGCACCGACAGTCCCTCGGCCACGATGCGGTGGGCGAGACGATCCTGTTCCTCGGAGTCGTCGACGGAGAGCAGCGCCCGTGCGTGACCGGCCGAGAGCACACCCGCCGCGACCCGACGCTGGACCGCCGGTGAGAGCTTCAGCAGACGCAGCGTGTTGGAGACCTGCGGGCGGGACCGACCGATACGGTCCGCCAGCTGGTCGTGCGTGCAGTTGAAGTCCTTCAGCAACTGGTCGTAGGCGGCTGCCTCTTCCAGCGGATTGAGCTGGGCCCGGTGCAGGTTCTCCAGCAGAGCGTCCAGGAGGAGCTTCTCGTCGTCCGTGGCGCGCACGATCGCCGGGATCGCCTCCAGCCCCGCCATACGGCAGGCCCGCCAGCGCCGCTCGCCCATGATGAGCTCATAGCGTGCAGAGTCGACCTGACGCACCACGACCGGTTGCAGAAGGCCGACCTCCTTGATGGAGGTGATCAGCTCGTGCAGGGCGTCGTCGTCGAAGACCTCACGCGGCTGGCGCGGGTTCGGCGTGATCTGGTCGAGGGGAATCTCCGCGAAGTGAGCGCCGATGGGCGGTGCCGGCATCTCCAGGAGATCACTCGCCGGAAGCTCCTCTGTTTCACGTGAAACAGTCGGGAGCGTGGCGACCTTGGCTGCTGCCACTCCTCTGTCCGTCGTCAGGACCGGAACGGAAGCGGGCGACGTGGAGCCTCCGCCTCCCACCGCGGCCTGTGCCGGTGTCCTCTCCGTCGGGGCAGCTGGGATCAAGGCCCCAAGGCCACGGCCCAACCCCCTCCGTCGCTCACTCATTGGGTCCCCTCCACCATGCTCGGGTTGTTCTGGGCGCCGACATGGGCGTGCGGGGCGTCATAACTGACACCGACGCCCTTCAGCGCAAGTTCTCGTGCAGCCTCAAGATAGGAGAGGGCGCCACTCGATCCCGGATCGTAGGTCAGCACCGTCTGCCCGTAGCTCGGCGCTTCGGAGATACGGACCGAGCGAGGAATGCTCGTCCGCAGCACCTCTTCGCCGAAGTGGGTGCGCACCTCTTCCGCGACCTGCGACGCGAGCCGCGTCCGGCCGTCGTACATGGTGAGCAGGATCGTCGACACGTGCAGCTCGGGGTTGAGGTGGCCCCGCACCAGGTCGACGTTGCGCAACAACTGTCCCAGCCCTTCGAGTGCGTAGTACTCGCACTGGATCGGGATCAGGACTTCGGCACCGGCCACCAGAGCGTTGACCGTCAGGAGGCCGAGCGACGGCGGGCAGTCGATGAGGATGTAGTCCAAGGGCTGTTCGTACGCCTGAATCGCTCTCTGCAAGCGACTCTCTCGTGCCACCAGGGACACCAGCTCGATCTCCGCACCCGCGAGATCGATGGTCGCCGGAGCGCAGAAAAGGCCTTCTACGTCAGGCACGGGCTGTACGACTTCGGCGAGGGGACGGCTGTCGACCAGCACGTCATAGATGGACGGCACCTCGGCGTGGTGGTCGATTCCCAGGGCCGTGGACGCGTTGCCCTGCGGGTCGAGGTCGACCACCAGGACACGACCGCCATGCAGAGCAAGGGAGGCGGCGAGGTTGACCGTCGTCGTCGTCTTGCCCACCCCGCCCTTCTGGTTGGCGACCACGATCACACGGGTGTGCTCGGGACGTGGCAGGCCCTCGCCGGCGCGGCCCAGAGCCTCCACCGCGAGTTGGGCAGCACGACCGATCGGAGTGTCGTCCATCGGGGGCGGTGTTTCACGTGAAACATCCTCCCCAAACGACGACTCGGTACGGGGACCGGGGACCGGATCGGTCATCGGTCCCGCGATGTTGGCGTCGGACCGCAAGGATTCACTCTCCTCGACTTCAGGCTCGCAATGAACAGAGCCTCCCATGTCTTCGGGGTGGTGAACCAGTGAGGCCTGTCGTTCTGTGGAGAAATCCACCTCTGTGGACAACTCCCGTCCCTCATCGAGTGAACCGAGGGGCTTGCGGTCGCGCGGCTCGGCAGCAGCGCGGCCGCGGCTGATGATGCCGTGGAGCAGGGAGCGACGTTTCACGTGAAACACGATGCACGGCAGCCAGGTTGCCGGTCGCGCGACACCCCGGTATGCGCACGTTTGGCTTCTTGGATGGGATATGCCCCCAAGGCTGACGGCAGCCCAGCGAACACCTCACGAGCAGAACGACCAACGGGTGTCATACATCACAGCCATCCATGGCTGAAAGGACGGCCGCTGCGCAGGCGACTACAAAGCCAGTCGTTCACACCCCCTCTCCCGGCACAGCTCAATTCACCGGAATTCGCAGTCCCCGATCACCCGATTCACGGACGGACCGGCGACGCCGAGGATCCAAACCCTCCGGGAGGACCTTGACCCAAAACCACCCACACGATCCTGGACATCGGGCCCCACCTGGGCAAAAAGCCCTTGATCCCCTCCTCTCCGCCACGGCAACGTGTGGCTGCCACGCCCTGCGGAAGTCGCACATATCCGCCATTGCGGGGTCATCTTGCAATTCGCGTAAGACAGGGGATTCCATATGTTCCGTTCGAAAACTCTCGCCAAAGGCGCCGCGGTCGCCGCATTCTCCGCAGCCCTTCTGGGCGCCTCCCCGGCTTTCGGTGACGCCGGCGAGAACGTGACCTCCTCGTACGGCTTCACCCGAGCCGACGGCGTGAGGATCACGTGGGTGTCCGCCTGGAGCTACCAGAGCTCTGGCAACAAGACCGTCTCCGTGAAGGACGGCTACGGCGACAGCCACTCCGTCTACACGCTGTACGACCGGAAGAACACCACGGGTCTGCGGCTGGACAACGACAACGGTGCGGGCAGCACGGTCACCAGCGGCTCCTCCGCCACCAACTACGTCGTCAAGGTGACGGCGTGCATCGACATCCAGGCGGCTCCCGACCAGTGCGGCCCGGACGACCGCCCGGGCGACGGCCGCTGATGCCCCGGTGCCGCGGGGGACTTCCCCCGCGGCACATCGGCGCCCCGCGCCAGCCCTTGCCGTACTCCCGCCGGCACGCCGAAGCCAGAACACCGAGGGTCCCGTGAGCACTATCAGGAGCCAGTCCGCAGACGGCGACACCAGGCACACGCTCGTCGAGTCCACGGCGACCGGCGGGGCGGACCGTGCGGGCCCGCCCGGTCGGCAGCCCGGCCCCGCACGCACGGTCAGCGGTGCGGAAGCCCAGGGGCCAAGGTTCGTCGCGCTGCTGCTCGCCGCTCTGGTCATCGCCCTCGGTCTGAGCGCCATGGCGGGCGTCCACGCCGCGTACCAGGGCAAGGAACAGCACCGCCAGGACCGAACCCCCGTGCCGCAGGCCGCCGGGAACCCTCAGCACAGCGCGACGCGTTGGCTCGTCGGCTCCGACACCCTGAAGGGCGAACGCCGCTTCAGCGTCGTCTACCTGACCCCGCACACGGCGGACGCACCGTTGCCTCCCGGCCTGCGCCACTGGCCCGCTCCCGGAGAAGCCGTGCTGTCCCCCGCCCTCCTGAAGGCCGGCGCGGGCGAGGACATCGAGCGTCGTTACGGCCGACTGGGGGGAACCATCGGCCAGGAGGGTCTGGAGGACCCCGGTGAGTGGCTCGCCTATGTGCGGCCCGCGGCCGGCCTGGGCGCCAAGCAGCCGACCGAGATCGTCACCGGTTTCGGCCCGTCGGCGGGGAAGACCTCGCGGGGCCTCGAGCCCGGCTCCGGCCGGGCCGACGACCAGCCCGAGGCCCTGTTCCTGGCCGCCGTCGCCGGCTTGCTCCTGCTGCCCGGCGTGGTGCTGCTGCTCATGGCCGTACGGCTCGGGGCGTCCACGCGAAAGAGCGGCCCCGACACCGGGGCCGGCCCCGGTGAGGCCACCAGCGTACGGGCCCGGTCGGCCGCCGCCGGAGTGATACGACCCGCTCTGCTGGGCGCCGTCGTCGCCGCCCTGCCCGTCGCCGCCGCCCTGCTGGGGGACGTCCGTCTGCCCTGCACCGACTATCTCCTCTCCTCCGCGGACCTGCGCAGCCACGCGTGGCTGGTCACGCTCGGACCGCTCGCCGCGGTGCCTGCCGTGCTGGTCACGGCCGTCCTGGCCGACCGGATCCCGTTCCGCCCGACCTCCGCTCGGAAGCTGCGTTCCTGGCTCGGCGAGCGGGTGACCCAGTGGGCGGGACTGTGCCCGCTGATGATCGTGCTCACCCTGCGCGGGCCGGAGCTGGTCTCCGACGCCCGGCTGCGCATGGGCATCGTCGGGGCGGGCGTGATCGGGACCGCTCTCACTCTGCCCGCCGTCGCGGCGTGGGCTTCGGCCAAGCTCGGCCCACGGCTCGTGCGCCGTGGACACCGGCGAGGGCGCCCCGGGGTCGTGGCGGCCGGGCGGCTGGCCACGGCGCACCCGGGGACCCCCGTCCGGGTGGTCGCACCGGTGGTCGTCGCGCTCATCGCGCTCGTCCAGGCCGTCGCCTGGCAGGGACTGTTCGGCTGGCAGAACACCGAGGGACGGGCGACTTTCGACCGGGTCGGACGCAGCGTGGTCGACGTCGTCCCGAACGGCGAGGTGACCACGGGGCAGATGGCTTCGTTCCTGGGTGGGCTCCCGCACTCCAGGGCGGTGCTGCTCGCACCTCCGTCCGGCGATCCCGAAGGCCCGCTCTCCCTCCAGGGCGACTGTGCCGCCCTGGAGACACTGCACCTGCCGTGTCCGGCCGCGCCCGTCCGCCTGGACCGCCTGCCCGTGGACACCCGCCTTCAGGAACTGGTCAAGTGGCACCTGGGGAACAGCCCCGACGTGGAGATCTCCCGGGTCGCCCCGGCTGACCTGGCCAAACGTGCGGCACAGGACACCACCAGCACCCTCGCGCTGCTGGACCCGCGCGGCCAGGACCTGGACGTGCCCGCGCTCAAGGCCCTCGGTTACGGGATCTTCCCGCGCGGGGCAGGGGTGAAGGCCCTCGGCGAGGACAACATCACGGCCGACGTCCCCAACCGGGACCAGAGCCGCTGGGTCGTGCTGCTCGGGATCGTGGGCATCGCCGTGATGTCCGTGGCCGCCGGGTGCACCGCCGTGAGCCTGTTCCTGCGCCGCGCCCGGTCGCTGGCGGCGCGGTCGAGGCCGGCCGACCGCACCCGTGCCCTGCGGGGCGCGGCGCTGTGGTCGGTGACGGTCCCGCTGGCCGCCGGCGGGGTCGCCGGCCCGCCGGTGGCCGCCTGGCTCACCGCGCCGGTCGGCGACGGAGGCCCGTCCTACGTCACCGTCGGACTGCTGGCATCGAGCGGCGGCGTGGTCGTGGCCGTCGGTCTCCTGGCGGGGCTGTGCTCGATGTTGATCGCGACCCGGCGGGCGCGGGGATGGGCCCTCGCGGCCGACGCGGATCACGCGGATCGCTCCGCAGAGTCGACCACGCAGGATTCCACCCGTGCCGAGCCGCCCCACGACGAGCCGGCCTTCGCTGAACGGCCCCCGGACGCGCGAACCGCGGACGCAGGGACTGCGGACGCACGGACCGCAAACGCACGGACCGCGGACGAGCGAACCACGGTCGCGCGGACCGCCGACAGACGCGCCGCCGGGGAGCCGTCCGCCCGGTGACCAGGCACCCGGGCGGACGGCCGGAGCACCTATGGCGCAGCACAGGACGGGTCGCCCGACAACCAGCTGGGCGCTGCACCCGGCCGGCCCGCACCGGGACCCGGTGGCGCGGCAGCGGCCCGATGCCCGGCCCGGCGAGGCCACGCCGGGCCAGGCCCGGCCGGGCGTCCGGCACGGTCAGCGGCGTCGCCGGGTACGTCCGGTCCGCGCGGCCTTGGCGCGCTTGGCCGCGAAACGCACACCGCCCGGGCTCTCCCCGACCTCGACCCGCACCACGGTGGACAGGGGATCGACGACGCCCTCCCCGACATGGAGGATCGAGGTGCCCACCGCGCCGAGCTTGCTCAGCGCCGTCGCGGCGCTCTTCAGCTCCTCCTCGGCGGTGTCGCCCTTGAGGGCGAGCATCTCGCCGTAGGGACGCAGCAGCGGGATGCCCCACGTGGCCAGGCGGTCCAGGGGCGCGACGGCACGGGCGGTCACCACGTGGACCGGCGGGATCTTGCCCATGACCTCCTCCGCGCGACCGCGGGCGACGGTCACGTGGTCCAGGCCGAGCAGTTCCACGACCTCGGTGAGGAAGTTGGTCCTGCGCAGCAGCGGCTCCAGCAGGGTGATCTTCAGGTCCTCCCGCACGAGCGCCAGCGGGATGCCGGGCAGGCCCGCGCCCGAGCCGACGTCGCACACGGTCACCCCCTCGGGCACGACCTCGGAGAGGACCGCGCAGTTCAGGATGTGCCTCTCCCACAGACGCGGCACCTCTCGCGGACCGATGAGCCCACGCTGCACGCCCGCCTCGGCCAGCAGCTCGGCGTACCGGACCGCATCGCCGTAGCGATCGCCGAACACCTCGCGGGCCACTTCGGGCGCGGGGGGGAGCTCCGCTGCCTCCGTCACGGGAACCGTCCTTCCGTACCGCATCGGCGCTGCTCGAGCGCCGACCACCAGAACCACCGGGCTGACAAAGACCGGCCCCGTCTGCGCGACAGACGGGGCCGGGGAACGCGTGGGTACCGAATCAGTTGGGCAGCACGACGACGAAGCGCTGCGGCTCCTCGCCCTCGGACTCGCTGCGCAGGCCGGCCGCCTTGACCGCGTCGTGGACGACCTTGCGCTCGAAGGGCGTCATGGGCTTCAGCCGCACCGGCTCACCGCCGTTCTTCGCGTCGGCCGCGGCCTTCGCGCCCAGCTCGGAGAGCTCGGCGCGCTTGCCCGCGCGGTAGCCCGCGATGTCCAGCATCAGCCGGCTGCGGTCGCCGGTCTCCCGGTGCACGGCCAGGCGCGTGAGCTCCTGCAACGCCTCCAGCACCTCGCCGTCCCGGCCGACCAGCTTCTGCAGGTCACGGGTGCCCGAGTCACTGATGATCGACACGGCGGCGCGGTCGGCCTCGACGTCCATGTCGATGTCGCCGTCGAGGTCGGCGATGTCCAGCAGACCTTCGAGGTAGTCCGCCGCGATCTCGCCTTCCTGCTCGAGGCGGGTGAGGGTGTCTGCACCCTCGGCGGCGGCGGAGGTGGTGCCTTCCGTCACGGGATGGGCTCCTTCTACTTCTTGGACGGCTACTTCTTGGACGGGGACTTGGGGCGCTGCGGGCCGCCCTTGCGCTGCCCGGACTGGGCCTTGCTGCGGCCGGCGGAACCGGGCTTGGCGGCGGACTGTGTCCTGCCGTCGGCGGTCTTGGCGGGCTTGTCGTCCGCCGGTTCCTCGGACTTGACCAGCGAGGTGGGCTCACCGGCCGCCTTCGGCGTCGCCGACTGCCGCTGGGACTTGGACTGCCGCTTGGGCTGCTGGCGCTTCGCGGCGGCCGCGCTCGTCGCCGTACCGTCCTCGGCAAGGGCGACGGCCTGGGCGTCGCCCTTGACCACGGCGCCGTCGGCCTGGGCCACGAAGCCCGACTTGGTCAGAGCGTTGATGAACTTGCGCTCGGCCTCGTTGCGGTCCCGGCCCTTGGCGACGATGGCCTTGACGATGGCCTTCTCGCTGCGCCGGCGCGTCTTGCCGTGGTGCGTGACGTGCTTGTGCAGACGCTCCAGGTAGGCGGCCTGGGCCTTGGAACCCGGGGTCGGGTTGTTGCGGATCACGTACATCTGCTGGCCCATGGTCCACACGTTGGTGGTCAGCCAGTAGACGAGGACACCCACGGGGAAGTTGATGCCGAAGACGGCGAACATGACGGGGAAGACGTACATCAGCATCTTCTGCTGCTGCATGAACGGCGTCTTCACGGAGGTGTCGACGTTCTTCGTCATCAGCTGGCGCTGCGTGAAGAACTGCGAGGCCGACATCAGGACGATCATGATCGCGGTGACCACGCGGACGTCGGTCAGCGAGGCGCCGAGCGCCTCCACCTTCGCCGAGCCGTCGGTGAACTTCGCCGCCAGCGGAGCGCCGAAGATGTGCGCCTTGCGCGCGCTCTCCAGCAGCTGCTCGTTGATGACGCCGATCTTGTCGCCCGTCGCGATGCCGTTGAGCACGTGGTACAGGGCGAAGAAGAACGGGGACTGCGCCAGGATGGGAAGGCACGAGGAGAGCGGGTTGGTGCCCGTCTCCTTGTACAGCTTCATCATCTCTTCGGACTGGCGCTGCTTGTCGTTCTTGTAGCGCTCCTGGATCTTCTTCATCTCGGGCTGCAGCGTCTGCATGGCCCGGGTCGACTTGATCTGCTTCACGAAGAGCGGGATCAGGCAGATACGGATCAGGATCACCAGGGACACGATCGACAGGCCCCAGGCCCACCCGGTGTCGGGGCCGAAGATCGACCCGTACACCTTGTGGAACTGGACGATGACCCAGGAGACAGGTGTCGTGATGAAGCTGAAGAGGCTGGCAATCGTGTCCACTAATCATGCTCCTTGGGCATGGGACGGTGTCTCTGCGGCCGGGCTCGAAGAGAAGTCCTCGTCGGTGGCCGTTTCGGCGGCGGAGGTCCCGCCCTTGCGTGCACGCCAGGCGTCACGCAGCATTTCGTGCCACCGCGGGCGCTTGCGCGGCGGGACATGGTCCACGCCCCCCAGCGACCACGGATTGCACCGCAGGATGCGCCAGGCGGTGAGTGCCGTTCCCTTGACCGCACCGTGCCGGTCGATGGCCGTGAAGCCGTAGTGGGAGCACGACGGGTAGTACTTGCACACCGGCCCGAGCAGCGGACTGATCGTCCACTGGTAGAGCTTGATGAGAGCCAGCAGCGGGTACTTCATCGCGCGCCCCCTCCCAGTAGCCGTTGAAGAGCGGCGTCCAGGTCTTGGGCCAGCTGTGCGTGGTCGGCGTCGCCCGCCCCGGGCAGCGCCCGTACGACTACCAGGCTACCGGGGGGGACCAGGGTGACTCGATCGCGCATCAGGTGACGCAGTCTGCGCTTCACCTTGTTGCGCACGACGGCGCCGCCCACAGCCTTGCTGACGACGAAACCCGCACGCGTCGGGGGAGCGCTCTCCCCAGGCGCGTGCGGGTCCGTGGCACCGCTTCGAAGGTGGACGACGAGAGTCGGGCGTCCTGCCCGACGACCCCGTCGAACCGCGGTCGCGAAGTCCTCGCGCCGCCTCAGCCGATGCTCGGTAGGCAGCACGACGTCATGACCTGATCAGGCTCAGGCGGACAGGTTCGCGCGACCCTTGCTGCGGCGGTTCGCGAGAATCGCGCGGCCGGCACGGGTGCGCATCCGCAGGCGGAAGCCGTGGGTCTTGGCGCGACGACGGTTGTTCGGCTGGAAGGTGCGCTTGCTCACTCGGGGGCTCCAGAAATCAATCGGTGGTGGCGGGGTGCCGTCCTGGCTGTCACCGTGCGCCCACGAGGTAGCTCGCGGTCAACGCCCGAGTGCACCGCTTCCCGATCACCTGACGCGATCTGTGCCCATCGGAGGCAGGCGGCAGCAGCCATCGACAACTCGACCTGGTTACGGTACGCGCGGCTGCGCCATCCGGTCAAACCGGCGGTCACGGGGAGACACTGTCCACAGGCTGGGGACAACAACTTGAACCGTACCCGCCGCCCTGACTACCGTGGCCGGACTCCGATTCGTTCCTTTGTCCCTGCCCCCGCCCGATATGAATCCCCACCGTCCCACCACCACACGAACGTGGGACCCACGAGAGAGCGTGCCCTGTGGCTGACGTGCCTGCCGATCTTGCCGCAGTGTGGCCACGAGTACTGGAACAGCTCCTCGGTGAGGGCCGTGGCCAGGGCGTCGAGGTGAAGGACGAACACTGGATCCGGCGCTGCCAACCGCTCGCGCTGGTGGCCGACACGGCCCTGCTGGCCGTCCCCAACGAATTCGCGAAGAACGTCCTCGAAGGGCGCCTCGCCCCTGTCGTCAGCGAGACGCTGAGCCGCGAGTGCGGTCGTCCGATCCGCATCGCGATCACCGTCGACGACTCCGCCGGCGACCCCGCGAGCCCGCCGCCGCCGTCGTCGAACCCCTCCCACCAGCAGCAGCGCTACGAGGAGCCCGAGCTCCCCGCCGGCCCCTACGAGGGACAGGACGGCCGCTACGAGGGCCAGTACGAGGGCTACGGCCGGCACCGCGCCGACCAGCTGCCTCCGACGCCCGGCGACCAGCTCCCCGGCACGCGCGGGGACCAACTGCCCACCGCGCGCCCCGCGTACCCCTCGGAGTACCAGCGTCCGGGGCCCGGCGCCTGGCCGCGGCCGCCCCAACAGGACGAGTACAGCTGGCAGCAGCAGCGGCTCGGCTTCCCCGAACGCGACCCCTACGCGTCGCCGTCGTCGCAGGACTCCTACGGCGGGCCCGCCGCCCAGGACCCGTACGCCTCGCCGTCGCAGGACTACCGGCCGCAGTCCGCGGAGCGGCCGCCGTACGACCCGTCGCCCTACGAGCAGAAGCGCCCGGAGTACGACAAGCCCCGCTCCGACTACGACCAGCGCGACACCGGCCGCCGGGAGCTGCCCGACGCGTCGCAGCCCGGGCCCGGCCACCAGCACCGCGGCGGTCCCGGCGGACCGGGCCAGGGCGGCATGGGCGGGCCCGGACCGTCGGCCGGATCGTCGTCGCCGACGCCCGGTCCGGGCGAGCCGACCGCGCGCCTGAACCCGAAGTACCTGTTCGACACGTTCGTCATCGGCGCCTCCAACCGCTTCGCGCACGCGGCCGCCGTGGCCGTCGCCGAGGCACCCGCCAAGGCCTACAACCCCCTCTTCATCTACGGGGAGTCGGGTCTCGGCAAGACGCACCTGCTGCACGCCATCGGGCACTACGCGCGAAGCCTCTACCCCGGCACGCGCGTGCGGTACGTGAGTTCGGAGGAGTTCACCAACGAGTTCATCAACTCCATCCGGGACGGCAAGGGCGACAGCTTCCGCAAGCGGTACCGCGAGATGGACATCCTGCTCGTCGACGACATCCAGTTCCTCGCGGACAAGGAGTCGACGCAGGAGGAGTTCTTCCACACCTTCAACACCCTCCACAACGCGAACAAGCAGATCGTGCTCTCCAGCGACCGGCCGCCCCGGCAGCTGGTCACCCTCGAGGACCGGCTGCGCAACCGCTTCGAGTGGGGTCTGACCACCGACGTCCAGCCGCCGGAGCTGGAGACCCGCATCGCGATCCTGCGCAAGAAGGCGGTGCAGGAGCAGCTCAACGCCCCGCCGGAGGTGCTGGAGTTCATCGCCTCGCGGATCTCGCGCAACATCCGTGAGCTGGAGGGCGCGCTGATCCGGGTCACGGCGTTCGCCTCGCTCAACCGGCAGCCCGTCGACCTCGGCCTGACGGAGATCGTCCTGAAGGACCTGATCCCCGGCGGTGACGACTCCACCCCGGAGATCACCTCGACGGCCATCATGAGCGCGACCGCCGACTACTTCGGCCTCACGATCGAGGACCTGTGCGGCAGCTCCCGAGGCCGCCAGCTCGTCACGGCCCGGCAGATCGCCATGTACCTGTGCCGCGAGCTGACGGACCTGTCGCTGCCGAAGATCGGCGCGCTGTTCGGCGGCCGCGACCACACGACGGTCATGCACGCGGACCGCAAGATCCGCAATCTGATGGCCGAGCGGCGCTCCATCTACAACCAGGTCACCGAGCTGACCAACCGCATCAAGAACGGCTGACCGCCCGCCGCTGAAACACCGCAGCACCGCGGTCTTCAGGTCGGCACGGCGCATCCCGGACGTCGGCGAAGGGCGTCCCCGGAACTCCCCGGGGACGCCCTTCGCCGTCTCCCGCACCGCGATGGTGCGGGAGCCGTCCCGAAGCCGGCCCGAAGTCGCCCGCGCGCCGCCCCGGCATGCCGTGGTGAGGAGCCTGCCAAGGGCCTGAGCGCCCTCGGACCGAGAACCTCCGACGCCGTGAGGACCTGGCTCCGGTCCCGCCCTGGGCCCCTCCACGCCCCTGCCGGCCCGTCCGAGGCCCGTCCCGGCCCGTTTCGGGCCCGCCCGGAGGCCGTGTAGCGGTCGTACAGCGGTCGCTCACCGCTCACCCGGTGTTCGATTAACAGCCGGGGTTACGGCCTCCCTCCACAGATTCGGTGACTTTCTCCCGTCCACACCCTGGGGACTGCGAAGTTGTCCAGACTGTGTCCACAGGCGTCGCCGGTGCGGGACGATCTAGCCAGGTCACCTGGCTGTGGATTCGTGGACAAAGGTTCTCCACAGCCTGTGGACGAAGAAATGATCCACAGGCTGTGCACGAAGTTGTCCACCGGCAACCCACAGGCTGGAGCCGGTTGTCCCCAGCGATCCCCGGCTTCTCCACATGTCTGTCCACTGTTCGGCAACGTGACGCGCCTCCTCACCGCGTCGAGTGAAAGGCGTCACACGAAGTTGCCGAGGGTGCCTGTGGGAAAGACGACGAAACCTGGGGACGGCGCTGGGGACAAGTCGGCCCTCCCTGTGCACGGAGTGTGCAGAACTTCCTGTTCTCCACAGAAGGCCCCGGTTATCCACCGGCTCCGCCCACAGGGTCGGTGGATAAAATATCGGCTCTGAGCTGCGAAAACGGGGTTATCCACGGTATCCACAGGCCCTACTACTACTGACAACTAGAGAGAGCGAGGAATCCGTTTCGAAGTGGGACCTGTGCACAACTCGCTGTTCGGCGTCCGGCTGCCCCTCGTCACGACTTGACCCCGAGGGGCACCGACTGTCAGTGCGGTGCGTCAGACTGGTCCCCGATGGTCCTTCCCCTCACCGGGGCCGACCACACCGAGACAGACGACGAAGGCCAGGCAGGGCGAGAAGCGCCGGCAACAGCAGGAGGCGGCAAGAGTGAAGATCCGGGTGGAACGCGACGTACTCGCGGAGGCCGTGGCCTGGGCGGCACGCAGCCTCCCGGCCCGTCCGCCGGCGCCGGTCCTCGCCGGCCTGCTGCTGAAGGCCGAGGACGGCCAGCTGAGCCTGTCGAGCTTCGACTACGAGGTCTCCGCGCGGGTCTCCGTCGAGACCGAGGTCGAGGAGGAGGGCACCGTCCTGGTCTCGGGCCGCCTGCTCGCGGACATCTGCCGTGCCCTGCCCAACCGCCCGGTGGAGATCTCCACGGACGGTGTGCGGGCCACGGTGGTCTGCGGCTCCTCGCGCTTCACCCTGCACACCCTGCCTGTGGAGGAGTACCCGTCGCTGCCGCAGATGCCCAACGCGACGGGCACCGTCCCGGGTGACGTCTTCGCCTCCGCGGCCGCCCAGGTCGCCATCGCCGCCGGCCGCGACGACACGCTGCCCGTGCTCACCGGTGTGCGCATCGAGATCGAGGGCGACACCGTCACGCTGGCCTCCACCGACCGCTACCGCTTCGCGGTCCGCGAGTTCCTGTGGAAGCCGGAGAACCCGGACGCCTCCGCGGTCGCCCTGGTGCCCGCCAAGACGCTCCTGGACACCGCCAAGGCGCTCACGAGCGGCGACAGCGTGACCCTGGCGCTGTCCGGCGGCGGCTCGGGCGAGGGCCTGATCGGCTTCGAGGGCGCGGGCCGGCGGACGACGACCCGGCTGCTGGAGGGCGACCTCCCGAAGTACCGCACCCTGTTCCCGACCGAGTTCAACTCCGTCGCGGTGATCGAGACCGCCCCCTTCGTGGAGGCCGTCAAGCGCGTGGCCCTGGTCGCCGAGCGCAACACCCCGGTGCGGCTCAGCTTCGAGCAGGGCGTGCTCATCCTGGAGGCCGGCTCCAGCGACGACGCACAGGCTGTGGAGAGGGTCGACGCGCAGCTGGAGGGCGACGACATCTCGATCGCCTTCAACCCGACCTTCCTGCTGGACGGCCTGAGCGCCATCGACTCCCCCGTGGCCCAGCTGTCCTTCACGACGTCCACCAAGCCCGCGCTGCTCAGCGGCAAGCCGGCCCTGGACGCGGAGGCGGACGACGCCTACAAGTACCTGATCATGCCGGTGCGGCTGAGCGGCTGAGCGGTACCGGCGTCGGTACCGGAGGTCGTCCACAGGTTGTGGCCAACGGTCCCCGGTCTGTGGACGAAGCCGCAGGTGAGCGGCGCGCGGGGCGGTACGTATGAGCGCGTATGCCCACAGGTGTGCGTGACGGTCCGGGTTTAGGCTCGGAGGGGGCACGAGGTGCCCTCACACGCCACACAGCGACCTAAGGAACAACTGATGGAGCTCGGTCTCGTCGGCCTCGGCAAGATGGGCGGCAACATGCGCGAGCGGATCCGCCGCGCCGGCCACACCGTCGTCGGATACGACCGCAACCCGGACCTCGCCGACGTCCACAGCCTGGAAGAGCTTGTGGGCAAGCTCAAGGGCCCGCGGGTGGTCTGGGTGATGGTTCCGGCCGGCGCCGCCACCCAGTCGACCGTCGACGAGCTCGGCGAGCTGCTGGAGCCGGGCGACGTGGTCGTCGACGGCGGCAACTCCCGCTGGACGGACGACGAGAAGCACGCCGAGGAGCTCGCCGCCAAGGGCATCGGCTTCGTCGACTGCGGCGTCTCGGGAGGCGTCTGGGGCCTGGAGAACGGCTACGCGCTGATGTACGGCGGCGATGCGGAGAACGTCGCCAAGGTGCAGCCGGTCTTCGACGCGCTCAAGCCCGAGGGCGACTTCGGCGCGGTGCACGCCGGCAGGGTCGGCGCCGGCCACTTCGCCAAGATGGTCCACAACGGCATCGAGTACGCCATGATGCAGGCCTACGCCGAGGGCTGGGAGCTGCTGGAGAAGGTCGACTCGGTCACGGACGTGCGCGAGGTCTTCCGCTCCTGGCAGGAGGGCACGGTCATCCGTTCCTGGCTGCTGGACCTGGCCGTCAACGCCCTCGACGAGGACGAGCACCTGGACAGGCTGCGCGGCTTCGCCCAGGACTCCGGCGAGGGCCGCTGGACGGTCGAGGCCGCCATCGACAACGCCGTGCCGCTGCCCGCGATCACGGCCTCGCTGTTCGCGCGGTTCGCCTCCCGGCAGGACGACTCGCCGCAGATGAAGATGATCGCGGCGCTGCGCAACCAGTTCGGCGGCCACGCGGTCGAGAAGAAGTAGTCCACAGGGTCGCCCCGCGATCCACAACCCCGGGGGAGGTCGGGACACGACCATGCACGTCACGCATCTGTCGCTGGCCGACTTCCGCTCGTACGCCCGGGTCGAGGTCCCGCTCGACCCGGGCGTCACCGCTTTCGTGGGCCCCAACGGGCAGGGCAAGACCAATCTCGTCGAGGCCGTGGGCTACCTCGCCACCCTGGGCAGTCACCGGGTCGCCTCGGACGCGCCCCTGGTGCGGATGGGCGCCGACCGCGCGATCGTGCGGGCGCAGGTCAGACAGGGCGAGCGGCAGCAGCTGGTGGAGCTGGAGCTGAACCCGGGCCGGGCCAACCGCGCCCGCATCAACCGGTCCTCGCAGGTCAAGCCGCGTGACGTGCTGGGCATCGTACGGACGGTGCTGTTCGCGCCCGAGGACCTCGCGCTGGTCAAGGGCGATCCCGGGGAGCGGCGCCGCTTCCTCGACGAGCTGATCACCGCCCGCTCGCCGCGGATGGCGGGGGTGCGCTCGGACTACGAACGGGTGCTCAAGCAGCGCAACACGCTGCTGAAGTCCGCGGCGCTGGCCCGCCGGCACGGCGGCCGTTCCATGGACCTGTCCACGCTGGACGTGTGGGACCAGCATCTCGCGCGCGTGGGCGCGGAGTTGCTGGCGCAGCGGCTCGATCTGGTGGCGGCGGTCCAGCCGCTCGCCGACAAGGCGTACGAGCAGCTCGCGCCCGGCGGCGGTCCGGTGGGCCTGGAGTACAAGCCGTCCGCGCCGGGCGAGGCGCACACGCGGGAGGACCTCTACGCGCAGCTGACGGCGGCGCTCGCGGAGGCGCGCAAGCAGGAGATCGAGCGGGGCGTCACGCTGGTGGGGCCGCACCGGGACGATCTGACGCTGAAGCTGGGCCAGTTGCCCGCCAAGGGGTACGCCTCGCACGGGGAGTCCTGGTCGTACGCGCTGGCGCTGCGGCTGGCCTCCTACGACCTGCTGCGGGCGGAGGGCAACGAGCCGGTGCTGGTGCTGGACGACGTCTTCGCCGAGCTGGACGCCCGTCGGCGGGAGCGGCTGGCGGAGCTGGTGGCGCCGGGCGAGCAGGTGCTGGTGACGGCCGCGGTCGACGACGACGTGCCGGGTGTGCTGGCGGGGGCGCGGTACGCCGTGGCCGAGGGGTCGGTGGAGCGGGTGTGAGCGGCGACGAGAGCGCCCCGAAGCGGGGCCCGGAGCCGTCCGACGTCGATCTCGCGCGCGTGGCGCTGAGAGCGGCGCGGGAGCAGGCACGCGCGCGGGGCGACGCGGCGCAGCAGAGGAAGCAGGCCCGGCGCGGGGGAGGGCTGCGCTCCGGCGCGGGCGCGGACGGCCGCGATCCCCTGGCGCTGGGGGCCGCGATCAACCGGCTGCTCACGGAGCGGGGCTGGGAGGCGCCGGCCGCGGTGGGCGGGGTCATGGGCCGGTGGCCGCAGATCGTCGGCGAGGACGTGGCCAAGCACTGTGTGCCGGAGCGGTACGACGAGGAGGAGCGGGCGCTGATCGTGCGCTGCGACTCGACGGCGTGGGCGACGAACCTGCGGCTGCTCGCCCCGACGCTCGTGGCGCGCCTGAACGAGGATCTGGGCCAGGGCACCGTCCGGTTGATCAAGGTCCTGGGGCCCGGTGGTCCCCCGCGTCGCTACGGCCCCCTGAGGGCCCCCGGGAGCACCGGACCCGGTGATACCTACGGGTGACGTGCATCACGTCCTGGGGTGGCCGGGCGGTCCTGTCGGGACCGCCCGGCCTTCTTTTCGCGTGCCCGCGTGCGAGTGCGAATCGGGACCTGACTCCCAAGTAGCCAAGGGTTGACACCTGGAAGCGCTGAGTGCCTCCGTGAGCCTCTTGGAGCCCCCTTCCGCATATCGGGACCCGGAAGAGACCGGTTGAGGGCGGCACATGCGGACTCAGGTACCGGCAAACCCCCATCAGTGTCAGTGCTACCGGTAGACTGGAAGCCAATCCCGCCCCGAACGTGGGGACCGCCCGGGAAAAGCTGAGCAACGCTGATCAAGGCTTACCAACGCAACATGCCGCAGCCGCTCCGGCAACCCGCCGACGAGCCTGGCTGGTGCTGTGCCAGAAAGGGCGCTTCGTGGCCGATTCCGGCAACCCCAACGAGAACATCCCGTCCACCGACGCCGGCGCGAACAGCGAGGCACCCGCCTCGTCTGGCCACGAGGTCACCGCCTCGTACGACGCCAGCGCCATTACCGTCCTCGAGGGCCTGGACGCCGTCCGCAAGCGACCCGGTATGTACATCGGTTCGACCGGTGAGCGCGGTCTGCACCACCTCGTGTACGAGGTCGTCGACAACTCGGTCGACGAGGCGCTGGCCGGGCACGCGGACACCATCGACGTGACGATCCTGGCCGACGGCGGAGTCCGGGTCACCGACAACGGCCGCGGCATCCCGGTGGGCATCGTCGCCTCCGAGGGCAAGCCGGCCCTCGAGGTCGTGCTGACCGTGCTGCACGCGGGCGGCAAGTTCGGCGGCGGCGGCTACGCGGTCTCCGGCGGTCTGCACGGCGTGGGCGTCTCGGTGGTGAACGCCCTGTCGAGCAAGGTCGCGGTCGAGGTGAAGACCGACGGCCACCGTCACACGCAGGACTACAAGATGGGCGTGCCGACGGCCCCGCTGGTCAAGCACGAGGCCACGGACGAGACCGGCACGTCGGTCACCTTCTGGGCCGACGCCGACATCTTCGAGACGACCGAGTACTCCTTCGAGACGCTGTCGCGGCGCTTCCAGGAGATGGCGTTCCTCAACAAGGGCCTGACGATCAAGCTCACCGACGAGCGCGAGTCGGCGAAGGCCACCGCCGGGGCGGACGAGGCGGGTGCGGACGAGAAGGACGAGGTCAAGACCGTCACGTACCACTACGAGGGCGGCATCGTCGACTTCGTGAAGTACCTCAACTCCCGCAAGGGCGAAGCGGTGCACCCGACGGTCATCGACCTGGAGGCGGAGGACAAGGACAAGAGCCTGTCCCTCGAGGTCGCCATGCAGTGGAACAGCGGTTACAGCGAGGGCGTGTACTCCTTCGCGAACATCATCCACACGCATGAGGGCGGCACGCACGAGGAGGGCTTCCGTGCGGCGCTGACCAATCTGGTCAACAAGTACGCGCGCGACAAGAAGCTGCTGCGCGAGAAGGACGACAACCTCACGGGCGACGACATCCGCGAGGGTCTGACGGCGATCATCTCGGTCAAGCTGAGCGAGCCGCAGTTCGAGGGCCAGACCAAGACCAAGCTGGGCAACACGGAGGCCAAGACCTTCGTCCAGAAGGCGGTCTACGAGCACCTCAACGACTGGCTGGACCGCAACCCGGTCGAGGCGGCGGACATCGTCCGCAAGGGCATCCAGGCGGCCACCGCGCGCGTGGCGGCCCGCAAGGCCCGCGACCTGACGCGCCGCAAGGGGCTGCTGGAGTCGGCGTCGCTGCCGGGCAAGCTGTCCGACTGCCAGTCGAACGACCCCACCAAGTGCGAGATCTTCATCGTCGAGGGAGACTCCGCCGGCGGTTCGGCCAAGTCCGGCCGCAACCCGCAGTACCAGGCGATCCTCCCGATCCGCGGCAAGATCCTCAACGTCGAGAAGGCGCGGATCGACAAGATCCTCCAGAACCAGGAGATCCAGGCGCTGATCTCCGCCTTCGGCACGGGCGTGCACGAGGACTTCGACATCGAGAAGCTGCGCTATCACAAGATCATCCTGATGGCGGACGCCGACGTCGACGGTCAGCACATCTCCACCCTGCTGCTGACCTTCCTGTTCCGCTTCATGCGGCCGCTGGTCGAGGCCGGGCACGTGTACCTGTCCCGTCCGCCCCTCTACAAGATCAAGTGGGGCCGGGACGACATCGAGTACGCGTACTCCGACCGCGAGCGCGACGCGCTGATCGAGATGGGCCGCCAGCGCGGCAAGCGGGTGCGCGAGGACTCGATCCAGCGCTTCAAGGGCCTCGGCGAGATGAACGCCGAGGAGCTGCGCGTGACGACGATGGACCAGGAGCACCGCGTCCTCGGCCAGGTCACCCTCGACGACGCGGCCCAGGCCGACGACCTGTTCTCGGTGCTCATGGGCGAGGACGTCGAGGCGCGCCGCGCCTTCATCCAGCGCAACGCCAAGGACGTCCGTTTCCTCGACATCTGAGTCGGTCTCAGCTGACCGCACCAGGAAGGATCCCCACCAGCAATGACCGACGAGAACACTCCCGTCACCCCTGAAGAGGGCGGCGACATCGCCATGCGCATCGAGCCCGTCGGGCTCGAGACGGAGATGCAGCGCTCGTATCTCGACTACGCGATGTCCGTCATCGTCTCGCGCGCCCTGCCGGACGTCCGCGACGGCCTCAAGCCCGTGCACCGTCGTGTGCTGTACGCGATGTACGACGGCGGCTACCGGCCCGAGCGCGGCTTCTACAAGTGCGCCCGCGTCGTCGGCGACGTCATGGGCAACTACCACCCGCACGGCGACAGTTCGATCTACGACGCCCTGGTGCGGCTCGCCCAGCCGTGGTCGATGCGCATGCCGCTCGTGGACTCCAACGGCAACTTCGGCTCGCCGGGCAACGACCCGGCGGCGGCCATGCGCTACACCGAGTGCAAGATGGCGCCGCTGTCGATGGAGATGGTCCGTGACATCGACGAGGAGACAGTCGACTTCACGGACAACTACGACGGCCGCTCCCAGGAGCCGACCGTCCTGCCGGCCCGTTTCCCGAACCTGCTGATCAACGGCTCGGCCGGCATCGCGGTCGGCATGGCGACCAACATCCCCTCGCACAACCTGCGCGAGGTCGCCTCCGGCGCCCAGTGGTACCTGGAGAACCCGGAGGCCTCGCACGAGGAGCTCCTGGACGCGCTGATGGAGCGCATCAAGGGCCCCGACTTCCCGACCGGCGCGCTCGTCGTGGGCCGCAAGGGCATCGAGGAGGCGTACCGCACCGGCCGCGGCTCGATCACCATGCGGGCGGTGGTCGAGGTCGAGGAGATCCAGAACCGCCAGTGCCTGGTGGTCACCGAGCTGCCTTACCAGGTCAACCCGGACAACCTCGCGCAGAAGATCGCCGACCTGGTGAAGGACGGCAAGATCGGCGGCATCGCGGACGTCCGCGACGAGACGTCGTCGCGCACGGGCCAGCGTCTGGTCATCGTCCTCAAGCGGGACGCGGTCGCCAAGGTCGTCCTGAACAACCTGTACAAGCACACGGACCTGCAGACGAACTTCGGCGCGAACATGCTGGCGCTCGTCGACGGCGTTCCGCGCACGCTCTCCCTGGACGCGTTCATCCGCCACTGGGTGACGCACCAGATCGAGGTCATCGTCCGCCGTACGCGCTTCCGGCTGCGCAAGGCCGAGGAGCGGGCGCACATCCTGCGCGGCCTGCTCAAGGCCCTGGACGCCATCGACGAGGTCATCGCGCTGATCCGGCGCAGCGACACCGTCGACATCGCGCGCACGGGCCTGATGGAGCTCCTGGAGATCGACGAGATCCAGGCCAACGCCATCCTCGAGATGCAGCTGCGCCGACTGGCCGCCCTGGAGCGCCAGAAGATCATCCAGGAGCACGACGAACTCCAGGCGAAGATCACCGAGTACAACGCGATCCTCGCGTCCCCGGTGCGGCAGCGCGGGATCGTGAGCGCCGAGCTGGCCGCGATCGTCGAGAAGTACGGCGACGACCGCAAGACGATGCTGGTGCCCTACGACGGCGACATGTCCATCGAGGACCTCATCGCCGAGGAGGACATCGTCGTCACCGTCACGCGCGGGGGCTACGTCAAGCGCACCAAGACGGACGACTACCGCGCCCAGAAGCGCGGCGGCAAGGGCGTGCGCGGCGCGAAGCTGAAGGAAGACGACATCGTCGACCACTTCTTCGTCTCCACCACGCACCACTGGCTGCTGTTCTTCACCAACAAGGGCCGTGTCTACCGGGCCAAGGCCTACGAGCTGCCCGACGCCGGTCGGGACGCGCGCGGCCAGCACGTCGCCAACCTGCTGGCCTTCCAGCCGGACGAGGCGATCGCCGAGATCCTCGCGATCCGCACCTACGAGGTGGCGCCCTACCTGGTGCTGGCCACCAAGGGCGGACTGGTCAAGAAGACGCCTCTGAAGGATTACGATTCGCCGCGTTCCGGTGGTGTCATCGCGATCAACCTCCGTGAGACGGAGGACGGTTCCGACGACGAACTGATCGGAGCCGAACTCGTCTCGGCGGACGACGATCTGCTTCTGATCAGCAAGAAGGCACAGTCGATCAGGTTCACCGCCACGGACGAAAGTCTGCGGCCCATGGGCCGCGCGACCTCGGGTGTCAAGGGCATGAGCTTCCGCGAGGGAGACCAGCTGCTCTCGATGAATGTTGTTCGACCCGGTACGTTCGTGTTCACTGCCACAGACGGCGGGTACGCCAAGCGGACCGCCGTCGACGAGTACCGCGTCCAGGGTCGCGGCGGCCTCGGCATCAAGGCCGCCAAGATCGTCGAGGACCGTGGCTCCCTCGTAGGCGCGCTGGTGGTCGAGGAGACCGACGAAATCCTCGCCATCACGCTGGGCGGCGGTGTGATTCGTACGCGAGTCAACGAGATCAGGGAGACGGGCCGTGACACCATGGGCGTCCAACTGATCAACCTGGGCAAGCGCGATGCCGTCGTCGGCATCGCACGTAACGCCGAGGCGGGGCGCGAGGCGGAGGAGGTCGACGGCGACATCGCCGTCGACGAGACCGCCGACGGCGCCACGACCGCCGGCACGGACGAGGGTGAGGCGCCCTCGGCCGAGTAGCACGAGGAGTGAGTCATCGTGAGCGGAGCCACGGGCGCCGGTACGTCTGCCGGTACGGACAAGAACGGCGGCGGCCGTGGCTCCGCCGCGCCCGAGGGGGACGCGCGTACGACCGACGCGCGGGGCGCGGGGAGCGCCGAGGGCCGTGCGGCGGACACCCACACGACCCAGCTGAAGGCCATCAAGGCGCCCGTGGCCGACCCGCCCTCCTCCCCCTCGCCCTCGACCGACACGCAAGGCTCGAAGGGATCCCAGGGGGGAACCGTGACGGACACCCGAGGCCCGCAGGCCAAGAAGCCCGACGCCTCGCCGCTCCCCGGTGAGCGGCAGCCGCAGCAGCCCGCCGGGCCCTACCACCCGCCGCAGGCCTACCCGCCCCAGGCGGCCCCGGCGTCGACGGGAGCGGTACGGCGACCGCGCACCGGCGCCCGCACGGCGCCCCGTGTGCGCAAGGCGCGGCTGCGCGTGGCGAAGGCCGACCCGTGGTCGGTGATGAAGGTCAGCTTCCTGCTCTCCATCGCCCTCGGCATCTGCACGATCGTGGCGGCCGCCGTGCTGTGGATGGTTATGGACGCGATGGGCGTCTTCTCGACGGTCGGCGGCACGATCTCGGAGGCGACGGGCTCCAACGAGTCGAACGGCTTCGACCTCCAGTCGTTCCTCTCCCTCCCCCACGTGCTGATGTTCACGGCGATCATCGCGGTCATCGACGTCGTCCTCGCGACGGCGCTGGCGACCCTCGGCGCGTTCATCTACAACCTCTCCGCGGGCTTCGTCGGCGGCGTCGAACTGACGCTGGCCGAGGACGAGTGACCCGACCGCCACGAGGGCCGCGAGGCCCCGCGGAGTGCCCCGCGACTATCGATTTTGGGACTGCCCAGGTCGTGCGCTAATCTTCAGGAGTCAGCGCGCGGGACACACACCGCACAGCGCGGCGGGGCTATAGCTCAGTTGGTTAGAGCGCATCCCTGATAAGGATGAGGCCACAGGTTCAAATCCTGTTAGCCCCACCAGCACGAAGACCCCCGACCCTTCATGGTCGGGGGTCTTCGGCGTTCACGGCCGCCGTCGGTGAGCCGGGGGTAGAGGGGGAGCGGGGCCCGGGCTGTTCCCCGGTCCGGTCGTCGCCCCTTGCGAGAAGGTCGTCCCCTGTCCGGACGGCGGGGGGTCGGCCGCACTCCTGCCGGACCGCGGTGGGCGCGACCGAGGGAGAGCCGGGTGGGGGTGGGCGCGACCGAGGGGGAGTCCTGGCCGGTCCGCCGGGTGATGTCCGGCCCGGCACGGGGTGCGGACATGGCGAAGGCCCGGGGGCTCCTGGGGAGCTGCCGGGCCTGTCCGTGCGGGCTGTACGCAAGTTCGCCGTTACGTCTGGTTCGGGTCGAGAGGGCGACAGCGGCTCAGCGCTGGAGGAGGACGGCCGGTTCGGCCGCGTCGGCCGGCTCGGCCGGCTCGCAGGAGGACGCGCCCTGCTCCGCCTGCTCCGAGTCGGGCAGGCCGCGGTGGCGGCAGCTGGGGGACTTGCCGTGTGCCTCGGCGCGGATGCGCTGCTTCATCGTGGGGGGAAGCGAGCGGGCCTGGGACCAGGGCCTGGGTGACACCGCCGCCGTCAGTTCCGGCGTGTGCGCGGTCGTCGCGCTCTCACCCGCCCGCACCGGCTCGGTCTGCGCCGGCGCCGCCGCGGCGGTCGTCGTGATGAGTCCGAGCGACGTGCACAGCGCCAGGACGGCGGTGACGATGGCGGTCCACAGCTTCATGACCCGGTTCTCGGTCATGGCCCCTCACTTTCGGGTTGGGCGATTTGCGTACTTTCCTCATGATGTGTATGGACGCCGCGAAGTGGTGGACCGACGCTCGCGGCGTGGCGTTGTTCCGATGAACACCACTCGGATGGCGGCAAAGGGCGGCAAAAGCGGAGGAAGGGGCGAGTAAGTAGCGATGTCGGGCGAAAATCACCCTCTGTGGAGGTGTGATCACCCTCCGATCGGAGCGGCGTCCTGCGCTCCTAATGCGCTGCCGAAGGCGGGAGTTGGGGGCGGGACGCAGGTCACCGATCGGTATCGGCCGGTGTGTATAGTCGGGCGCCAGAGGTCCCCAACGTCAAGGAAAGACGAGGTCGCGCGGTGAAGAAGCTTCTCCTGGTCGCACTGGCCGCTATCGGCGGGCTCCTCGTGTACCGCCAGATCCAGGCGGATCGCGCCGAGCAGGACCTGTGGACGGAGGCGACCGACTCCGTGCCCACGGGTTCTTGAGCACCGATACCGAAGACTGAGCAGACCCCGGCCGCCGTAGCGGTCGGGGTCTTGTGTTGCACGAGGCCCCGAGCGGAGTTAGAAGCGGGCTTTTCGGACGCTCGTGCGCGATGCGCGGGTGCCGTGGGTGCGGGCGGGGCAGGATGGCCCACGTTCGGTGGAAGGCGAGGGGGCGGGGTCGATGGGCCGGCGTACGGGGCGACGGGGCGAGCGGCGGGGGCTCGCCGGACGGCGGGCCGTCGTACGGTTCACGGCCGTGGGCGCGCTGCTGTGCGCGTCGGCGGCGGCGCTGCCCGCGCCGGACGCCCTGGCCGCGCCCGACGTCCCGGCGTACGCCTTCTCCGACGACGTCCGCGCCGTGCAGGCGGCCACCGGCACCACCGGGGCCGCGGCGCTGACACCCGGCGCGACCTACCGCAGCTCCCTCGCGCTCCCCTCCGCGGCCGGGAACGAGAGCGAGAGCCCCGACGAGAGCCGGGGACAGGGACAAGAGCAGGAGCAGCAGGGGCGGGCGGGGGGAGCGGTCGCGAAGGCCTACTTCCGGCTCGAACTCGACGACGTCGCGAACGTCTACGTCGGTGTGACGGCCGTCCCGCGCGCGGGATCGGAGCTCGCCGCCGGCGACGGGATCAGCGTCTCCGTGCAGGACGCCGACAGCACCCCGTGCTCCCGTGACTCGGCGGTCGTCGGAGCGTCCAGGAGTCCGCAGCCGATCACGGCGTGGGGCGCGCGCGAGCTTCAGCCGGGCAGAGGGGCGTGCCAGAAGGCGGGGACGTACTACGTCATCGTCGAACGCACCCGGACGCGAGCCGGGGCGAGCGGCGGAACCGGTGCGGACGCCGGGCCGAGCGGCGGGCCCGGCGCGGGCGACGGCGCCGGTGTCCGCGCGGCGCAGGAGCCGTGGGAGCTGGAGATCGCGCCCGTCTCCGAGCCGGCCCTCGCGAGGACGGCCGCCACGAACGTGCCCAGGGCGTGGGACTCCGCCACCCCCACGCCCCCCACCGGCGCACCCGTGACCGTCCGGGGCGGGGCGGGCTTCGCCCGGGCGGCCGCCGTCGAACAGGGCGTCTGGCGCGACGAGATCGTTCCCGGGCAGACCCTCTTCTACAAGGTCCCCGTCGACTGGGGCCGCCAGGTGTCCGCCTCCGTCGACCTCGGCAGCGCGGACCGGAACTCCGGGTACGTGGTCGACGCCCTGGACATGACGCTCTACAACCCCGTGCGAGCCGAGGTCAAGGACGTGGACTTCGGCTACGGCGGCCGCCAGAAGTCGGCGGCGCTCGCGCCCGTGCCGCCGGTCCGGTACGTCAACCGGTACGCGTCCGCGAGCGCGACGAAGGCCCTGCGGTTCGCCGGCTCCTACTACCTGGTCGTGCACCTCGCCGCCCAGGTGGGCGAGCGTTTCGGGGCGGGCCCCTACGGGCTGACGCTGCGCGTGCGGGTCGACGGGAGCGCGCAGGCCGCCCCGGGCTACGCGGGACGATCGGCGCCGCGTGGCTTCTTCGACGTGGGGGCCCGCGATCCCGAACTCCCGGCGGCGTCCGGCGTGACGAGGGCCGACGCGTCGGAAGACGGTGGCGCCCCGAAGGGCGACCCCGCCATGAAGGCCGTCGCCGTGGGCGGCATCGGCGCCGGAAGCGTGCTGCTGGCGGTGCTCGGCGTCTGGACGCTGACCGCCCGGCGCAGGGCCGCGGCTCAGATGCGCGTCAACGCCCAGAACCCCACGGCGTAACAGGCCAGCGCGAGCAGCAGCATCGGCACCGCGACCCGGACCGGCGGGCCGGGACGCCCCCGGCGCACGGCTCGATGCGCCCGTCGACGTCCGCCCCGCTGGGGGACCGACGGGGCCGACGGGATCGACGGCGCCGGTGACGTCGAGGGCACCGATGAGACCTGCGCGGTGTAGGAGGCGGTGGAGGAGTCCGGGTGGCGTCCGTCGCGGGAGGACGGTGCGAACGTCGGCTGCGGCGCGTAGGAGGGCCCGGCGGCGCCGGGCGGCGCCTGAAGCGGCGGAGCCGGGGCCTGCGGGGGCACGGGCGGCGGCGCGTAGGCGGGCGGTCCGGAAGCCGGGGGCCGCGTGGGCGTGGACGTCGGCGTCGGCGTCGGCGTCGGCGTGGGGGAGGAGGTGCGCGTCGGCTGCGGCGGCGGCAGGTGGAAGCTGCCGGTGTCCGACATCGAGGGGTGCGTCGCCCGCCGCGGGTCGATCGGCGCCGAGTCGGTGCCGGGCCACGCCGAGCCGGACCCCGTGCCGTCCTCGCTGCCGCCCCTGCCCCTGCCCCCGGGGGCCGACTCGGGGGCGGTCGTTCCCGGCCGCGAGGGCAGAGATCCGGCGTCCGCAGGGGCCGTACCGGCGCTGCCGGGGGCCGCGGGTCCGGTACGGGCGGTCACGGAAGCGGTGCCCCGTGCGGACGCCGAGGGGCCGTCGGGGCCGAACCCCGGTGGAAGAGGCCCCAGTTGATCGAAGATCTCGATCAACTCGTCGTCCGGGCCCGGCTCGGGCAGCAGCTCGACGGCGGCGGCGAGCGCCTTGCGCGCCCCCGTGGCCGAGCGGAAACGTGCCTGCGGATCCGGTTGCAGCAGGGTGGCCACGACCTGCCAGAGCGGCTCGGGAACGGTCTTGGGTGCGCTCGGCGTCCCGTGTTCCGCGAAGTACTGGACGAGCGCCTTGGCGTCGGGCTTGGCGCCCTCCAGCAGATACAGCGCCACCAGGCCGACGGCGAACAGGTCGGCGGGGAAGTCGGGATCCGCGCCGAGCATCTGCTCGGGGGCGAGGTAACCGGGCGTCCCCACCACGAGGTTGGTGTCCGTCAGACGGGGCTCGCCCAGCCGCATCGCGATGCCGAAGTCGGAGAGCCGCAGGCGCGGCCTGCTCGTGCCGGTGGCCTCCAGCAGGATGTTGGCCGGCTTGATGTCGCGGTGCACGACGCCCTCGGCGTGGACGGCCGTGAGCCCGGCGAGCAGCTGGTCGAGCAGCGTGCACACGAACACGGGGGGCAGCGGGCCGTAGTCGTTGACCAGGTGGACCAGCGAGCCACCCGCCACCAGGTCCATCGTGAACAGGACCTTGTCGTCGTCGGCGGCCCAGCTGGCCGGCGCGAGCACATGGGGATGGTCGATCCGCAGGGCCTGCTCACGCACGAAGCGCAGCAGCGCGTGCGCGTCGCTCTGCTGGAGCACCTTGGCGGCCACGTAGCGGCGTCGGCGGTGGTCCCAGGCGCGCCAGACCGCGCCGACCCCTCCCCGGCCGATCGGATCGGCCAGTTCGTACCGTGCGGCGAAGACCTCACCCATGGCAGTGCGTCGCTCCTCCCCTCGGTCCCCGGGCCCCGGCCCCTTCGAGGACGCCCTCCCCTGCCCCTTCCCCCGCGAGGAGCGGTGCGACCCCCGTGCCCTGCGTGGGGAGCCGCGTGCGACCCACTCCCCGAGTCCTTTGTGTCTTGCGTGCCCCCGTACCCCCACCCCG